>JBMOQP010000042.1:0-44979 GCA_049322715.1 Pseudomonadota bacterium | reverse complement strand
TGCGCCGGGGAGTCGTGAAAACCGCTCTCCGAGTGGTCAAGAGGCCCATATCAGCGGGCCTTGCCCCGCGGATCGGCAGGGGACACAACGTCCCGCCGGATAATCTCGGAAATTTTTCAACGGCCTGTTAAATAACCCCCACCATCAAAGGTCACAACCATGAATATCGATTCGATCGACCTCAGCCAATTCGGTATCGAGGAACTGGAAACGCTGATCAAGCGCGCCGAGGCAGCCATTCGACAGGCCAAGGCCAAGCGTGCCAGCGACCTGCGTCGCCAGGTCGAAATGACCGCCGCCTCGCTGGGTATCTCCGTCGCCGAACTGGTGGGCCTGGAAAAAGGCGCCAGGAAGCCCGGCCGCAAGGGCGGCTCCAAGGTGGCACCGAAATACCGCGATCCGTCCAATCCCGAGCAGACCTGGACCGGCCGCGGCCAGAAGCCGGTCTGGCTGCGCGAGCGTCTGGAGAAGGGCGCGCGCCTCGAGGATTTCCTGATCCGCTGACCGACATGCGCCGATAGTCGAAGGCCCCGCACGGCGGGGCCTTTTTCATTCCTGCTTCTGCAGGTCCAGGCAAGCCTGGTAATACGTCTTCTTGCTGCCCCCCAGCAGGTCGGCCGCAATCGCCGCCGCCCCCTTCACCGGCACGCCGTGCGCCAGCAGGCTGCGCAGGAGGGCCTCCTGACCTATCCCGGCCGTCTCCCCTGCCGCCACGGGCACTGCCCCGCGCACCAGAATCACGCACTCGCCACGCTGCTGGTCCTCGTCCCCCGCCACCCAGTCCACCAGCGCCTCGAGGGTGTCCAGGCGCACCGTCTCGAAGGTCTTGGTGATCTCGCGCGCCAGGGTCGCCTCACGCCCCCCGCCAAGGACCGCTGCCATGTCGCGCAGGGAGTCGAGCAGGCGGTGCGGGGCCTCGAAGAAGATCAGGGTGCGGGTCTCGTCCGCGAGCTCGGTCAGGCGTGCCTTGCGTGCCGAACCCTTGGCCGGCAGGAACCCCTCGAAGGTGAACCGGTCGCTCGGCAGGCCGCAGACCGACAGGGCGGCCATCGCCGCGCTCGGGCCGGGGACTGGCGAGACACGCACGCCGGCGCGCAGCGCCGCGCGCACCAGCGGGAAGCCGGGGTCGCTCACGAGCGGCGTGCCCGCGTCCGAGATCAAGGCAACGGACTGCCCGCCGAGCAGGCGCTCGAGCAGGTCCTCCACCCGCTGCTGCTCGTTGTGCGCGTGCATGGCGGTGAGCGGCGTGGCGATGCCGAAGTGCTGCAGCAGCTTGCGGCTATGGCGGGTGTCCTCGGCGGCGACGAGGTCGACGGCCGCAAGCAACTCCCGCGCCCGCGGGCTCCAGTCCCCCAGGTTGCCGATGGGCGTGGCGACGACGTACAGGGTGCCGAAAGACATAAGTTGATCCTAATGCGCAAAACTGACTGGGCTATACTCTAGGGCCGGCCCTCGGCAGGCAAGTCGTGCCGATCTTGTCGCCGCCAGGAAAGCCGCCAGCACCCCAGATTTATCCCAAAGGGAAACCGCCGTGACAGGACTGATCCGCGGGCACTCGATCGCCATCATCCTCGCCCTCCTCGCCGGTCTGCTGAGCGCCTGCGCCCCGCAGCAGCCTCCGCGCCCCGATACCACCGCGCTCGACCGGGCGCTGGCCGAGGCCGAACGCAGCCAGGAACCGGTGCGACTGTCCAGCGCGCTGTGGCACAAGGCATCCGTGCTGCAAGGGGCCGAGCAGGCTGGCATGCAACTGCGCGCCATCGAGACCTTGATCGACGCGGACAAGCCGCAGAACGCACTTGCTCTACTGCGCGACCCCGCCGCCGGCCGCGAGGCCTGGCAGCGCTTCGAGCCGCGCCGCGCACGCATCGTGCAGGGCTTCGAATGGCTGCAGCAGGGCCGGCAGGGAGAAGCCATCCGCGCCCTGCAGGACATCCCGGCCCCGCTCGGCGTGGCCGAGGCCACCCGCCGGCTGGAGCTGCTGGCACGCGCCCTGGAGGCCGACCAGCGTCCGCTGGAGGCCGCCCGCCAGCGCATCGCGCTCGACGGCCTGCTGGCCGACGAGCGCCGGCCCGGGAACCAGGAGGCCATCCTTCGCCTGCTGGGCGCCCTCGACAAGGCCGCCTTCGAACAAGCCCTGCTCGAGACCATGGACCCGCAGGTCGGCGGCTGGCTACAGCTTGTTCACGCCCAGCGCGAAGGCATGGACCCGCTCGCCCGGTGGCGCCTGACCCATCCGGCCCACCCGCTGCTGCCCGCCCTGTATGAGCGGCTGCAGCGCGAGGCGGCGGCACGCGTGCCGCAGACCACGGCGCACATCGCCCTCATCCTCTCGCAGGAGCCGCGCCTCGCCGAGGCTGCCCGCGCCGTCAAGGCCGGCGTCATGCTCGCCCGCGAGGAGGCCGGCGAGAAGGCCCCCGAGGTGCGCGAATATCTCGGCACCGGCGACCCCGAGGGCTTCCGGCGCAGCGTCGACGAGGCCGTCGCCGCCGGAGCCACCGCCGTGATCGGCCCGCTCGACCGCGAGACCCTCCAGTCGCTGACGCGCTTCCAGCCCAGGGTACCGATGATTGCCCTGAACACATTGGAGAACGCGGCCGCGACCAGCCCCAACCTGATCCAGTTCGGACTGCCGCCGGAAGACGAGGCGCAGGCCGTTGCCGAGCGCATGCTGGCCCAGGGCAGCCTGCGCGCCCTGGTGCTCGCCCCGAGCGACGCCCTCGGCGAGCGCATGCTGCGCGCCTTCACCAGCCGCTATGCGGCCGGCGGAGGACAGCTGGTGGAGACTCTGCACTATGGCCAGCGCTCCCCGATGTGGGAACAGCAGGCCCGCCAGCTCCTCCGCCCCGCGCCCGACCCGATCGACGGCAGCCAGCGCATGCGCGAGGATGCCGATGCCCTGTTCCTGATCGCCCGCGCCAAAGACGCCCAGGCCTGGGTGCCGCTGCTGCGCGCCAACGGCGGCGGCAACCTACCCATCCTCGCCACCTCGCATGTCTACGACGGCGCCCCGCGCCCGGCGAGCGACCGCGACAAGGATGGGCTGCAGTTCTGCGACATGCCGCTGGTGCTCAACTACGCCCGCCGCCCCGGGCAAGCCGGCCCGAACCGCTTCGAGCAGGCGGCGCTCAGCGGCCAGCCGCGCCTCTTCGCCCTCGGTTACGACGCCTACCAGCTGGCCACCAGGCTCGACGAGTCGAGGCAGCCGGGCGGGCTGCGCGGCCAGACTGGCACACTGCGGCTGGATGCGGACAACCGCGTCCACCGCACCCCGACCTGGGCCCTGTTCCGTGGCGGCCTCGCCAATCCCCTGGAGGTCATCCTGCCTTGAGCGAGCGGCGTGCCGCGGGCGAGGCCGGCGAACAACTCGCACTCGAGCACCTCGAACGCCGCGGCCTGCGCCTGCTGGCGCGCAACGTCCACGCCCGCGGGGGAGAGATCGACCTGGTGATGCTCGACGGCGCCACCCTGGTGTTCGTCGAGGTGCGCAGCCGTTCGGCCCGCGGCCTGGTCGGGGCGCTGGAGAGCGTCACCGCAGCAAAACAGCGGCGCGTGCTGACCGCCGCCCGCGCGTATCTCGGCCGCCACCCCCAGCATGCATCCCGCCCCTGCCGCTTCGACGTGATCGGGATCAGCCGCGATGGCGGCCGAACCACGCTAGAATGGGCACCCAATGCCTTTGAAGCCTCCGCGTGACCTGTGCCATGCGGCTCCGTTTTGTGAAGACCCCCAGCCATGCCCGTCCTGAGCCACGCCGAAGGAACCGAACTGTCTCTACTGCTCATCCAACATGCCGAGGCGCGCCTGCAGCATGTCCGCACGGCCCTCGAGGCCGCCGCCCCGGACCTGGCCACCGCCGCCGAAAGCCTGCTTGCCACTTGCCTGCAGGGGCACCGGGTCTACCTCTGCCCCCAGCCCGAGACCCAGGCCCTGGCCGAGCGGGCCGCCGGCCTTTTGCTGCGCGGGATGATCCAGCCCCGCCCAGGCCTGCCGGTCATCCTGCTGCACCCCCTGCCGGGCGAGGGCCCGGGCTGCGTACAGCAGATCGGCAGCCTGGCGGCCCCGGGGGATGCCCTGCTCGCCTTCAGCGGCGTCCGGACGGACGGCCTCGAGGCCCTGATCGACACCGCGCGCCTGCACGACATGCGCCTGATCCTCCTCGGCGGCCCCGTGTCGGAGGGCGTGGCCAGCCGCCTGCGGGAAGACGACCTGGTGATCCGGCTCGACACCCCATGCCCGGCGAGCCAGCACGAGGCTGGCCTCGCCGCCGTGCACGCACTGTGCGACGCCCTCGACCAGCGCCTGCTGGGGCTGGCCTGATGCTCGACCCCGCACAACTCGAGGCCCTGCGCGCGGCGGCTGGCGCCGACCATGTCATCACCGAACCTGCCACACTGTGGGCCTACGGCATGGACAACAGCCGCCGCCACGCCCCGCCGGATGCCGTCGTCTACGCCACCGGCCACGATCAGGTGCGCGAGGTGGTGCGCGCCTGCCACGCGCACCGCATTCCGCTGATCGCGCGCGGTCGCGGCACCGGCACCACCGGCGCCACCGTGCCGATCCATGGCGGCGCGGTGCTCAGCTTCGAGCGCATGAACCGCATCCTCGAGATCAACCCGGATGACCGGCTGATGGTGGTGGAACCGGGCGTGACCAACGGCGAGGTGCAGGCCGCCGCACGCGAGCACGGCTTCTTCTGGCCGCCCGATCCGACCAGCTCGCCGTTCTGCAGCGTGGGCGGCAACCTCGCCTACAACTCGGCCGGGCCGCGCGCGGTGAAGTACGGCACGGTGCGTGAGAACGTGCTCGGCCTGCGCGCCGTCACAGGCCGGGGCGAGGAGCTTCGCACCGGCACCCGCACCACCAAGGGCGTGGTCGGCTATGACCTCACCCGCCTCTTGATCGGCTCCGAGGGCACCCTCGCGGTGATCACCGAGGCCACTCTCAGGCTCACCCCGCTGCCAGAGGCCATCCGCACCGCGCGCGCCCTGTACGCCGACATGGACAGCGCCGCACGCGCGGTCGCCCGCCTGATGGCGCAACCGGTCACCCCCTGCGCGCTGGAGTTCATCGACGGCGCGGCGATGGACATGATCCGCGGCCACACCGACACCGACCTCCCGAGGCAGGCTCGTGCCATGCTGATGATCGAGGTCGACGGGCCGGCGGCCTGCCTGGAACCGGCCATCGCCTCCATCCGCCAGGCGGCGGAGGTGGACGGCCTGCTGGAATGGCGCGAGGCGCGCGACAGGCACGAGGTCGAATCGCTGTGGGCCACGCGCAAGGCCCTCTCCCCCGCCCTGCGCAAGATCGCGCCGAAGAAGATCAACGAGGACGTGGTGGTCCCGGTCTCACGCATCCCGGAACTGATCGGGGGACTGGAGAGACTGTCCGCCGCACACGCCATTCCGATCATCAACTTCGGTCACGCCGGCAACGGCAACATCCATGTCAACCTGTTGCTCGACCCCGACGCGCCAGGGGAGCTTGCCCGCGCCCATGCCTGCCTGGACGAAGTGTTCGCCCTGGTGCTCGCCCTCGGCGGCACCCTCTCGGGCGAGCATGGCGTGGGGCTGGAAAAGCGCGACTTCATCGAGCGCGAACTGGGCAACACGGCCATCGACCTGATGCGCGGCATCAAGCGGGTCTTCGACCCGGCCGGCATCCTCAACGCCGACAAGACCCTGCCGTTGCCCGGACACGGCAGCGCGACATAGACTGAACGGCCCCCGGAAGGATTGCCCCATGCCCGCCGCACTCTGGTTTGGAATTCCCGCCCTCGCTGCCTACGCCGCCGCCGCCCTGCTGCTGTGGCGACGCCTGCCGCGCCTGCGCGCGGGCGAGACTCCGGGCAAGGGGTTCGCCCTCGGCCTGGGCCTGCTCGGCGCCCTGCTGCACGCCGTGGCTCTGGCCAGCGACGTGTGCTGCCTGGAAGGCATCGACCTGGGCGTGCTCAAGGCCCTCTCCCTCTCCGGCCTCGTCACCCTGCTGCTGGTGCTGGTCTCCAGCCTGCGCCAGCCGCTGGAGAACCTGACCCTGCCGGTGCTGCCGCTGGCCATGCTCGCCCTGACCGCCCAACTCGGCTGGCCCAGCGCCCCGCGCAGCCTGGTCGGCACCCAGCCGGCGCTGGAGGTGCACATCCTGCTCTCCATCCTCGCCTACAGCCTGTTCACCCTCGCCGCGCTGCAGGCCTGGCTGCTGGCGGTCCAGCATCGCGCCCTGCACGAGCGCCGGCCGGGAGTCTTCGCGCATATCCTGCCGCCGCTCGAGCACATGGAGACCCTGCTCTTCCGCCTCATCGGCACGGGCTTCGTCCTGCTCACCCTGGCGCTGGTGACCGGCTTCATGTTCCTGGAGGACATCTTCGCCCAGCACCTGGTGCACAAGACGGTGCTCAGCCTCGTCTCCTGGGCGGTGTTCGGCGGCCTGCTGCTCGGCCGCGCCTTCATGGGCTGGCGCGGCCGCACGGCGGTGCGCTGGACCCTGAGCGGCTTCGGCGTGCTGCTGCTCGCCTACTTCGGCAGCAAGATCGTGCTGGAATGGGTGTTGGGCATCATCCGCTGATGCCTTATCATCCAAGCTTGGTTCCACAACCACCACATCCTTCTTGGACGACATATCCCTAAGTGTGCTGATCGGCACACTCATCACCCTGATCCTCCTGTCCGCCTTCTTCTCGGGCTCCGAGACGGCGCTCATGACCCTCAACCGCTACCGGTTGAGACACCTGGCGCAGGAGGGCCATCGCGGCGCGCGGCTGGCCCAGCGCCTGCTCGAACGCCCGGACAAGCTGATCGGCCTGATCCTGCTCGGCAACAACTTCGTCAACGTGATGGCCTCCACCCTGGCCACCGTGATCTTCATGCGCCTCTTCGGCGAGGCCGGGATCGCCATCGCGGCGGGCGCCCTCACCCTCGCCCTGCTCATCTTCGGCGAGGTCGCGCCCAAGACCATGGGCGCACTTCACCCTGAACGCATCGCCTGGCCCGCGGCCTATGTCTACACGGCCCTGCAGAAGGTGCTCGGTCCGCTGGTGTGGGCCGTCGGCCTGCTGTCGAACGGACTGCTGCGCCTGTTCGGCGTGCATGTCACCGCCGCCGGTGGGCACGACCTCTCGCGCGACGAGCTGCGCACCCTGCTAGGCGAGACCGGGGGCCTCGTTTCCGAGCGCTACCAGACCATGCTGATCGGCATCCTCGACCTGGAGGAAGCCACGGTCGAGGACATCATGGTGCCGCGCCAGGAGATGGGCGGCATCGACCTGGACGCCGACTGGGACGAGATCCTGCGCACCATCGGCTCCACCCCCTTCAGCCGCCTGCCGGTCTACCGCGGCACGCTCGACCACATCGTCGGCACGGTCAACCTGCGCCATCTCCTGCCCATCGCGCAGAAGGGCGAGCTGAACCTGAAGACATTCATGCGCTCGGTCGAGGAGCCCTACTACGTGCCCGAGGGCTCCTCGCTGCACACCCAACTGCTCAACTTCCAGCGCGAGAAGAAGCGCATGGGCCTGGTGGTGGACGAGTACGGCGACATCCTCGGCCTGATCACCCTGGAGGACATCCTCGAGGAAATCGTCGGCGAGTTCACCTCGCAGCCGGCCGCGGAAAGCCCGGAGATCCAGCCACAGGAGGATGGCAGCTTCCTGATCGACGGCGCCACCCCGCTGCGCGAGATTAACAAGCGCCTCGGCACCGACCTGCCCACCGACACCGCCAACACCCTCAGCGGCCTGATCCTCGAGCACCTGCAGAGCCTTCCCGAGGCGGGCGTGCGCCTGGAGATGGCCGGCTGCACGGTGGAAGTGACCCGCATCGCGCGCAAGGTGGTCGAGCAGGCGCGCCTGTGGCCCTCGCTCGAGCACGCCATCGAGCTCGAGCCTTAACGTGGCCCAGAAGCCCAGGACCCAGTACGTCTGCTCCGAATGCGGCGCCACCAGCCCCAAATGGGCCGGCCAGTGCGGCGAGTGCGGGGCGTGGAACAGCCTGGCCGAACAGGCCGCCCCCGTCGCCCCCACGCGCCGTGGGGGCCAGTACGCCGGGGTACAGGAAGCCCGCCGCCTCGGCGAAGTGAAGCTGGCCGAGACCCCGCGCCAGGCCACCGGCCTGGACGAACTCGACCGCGTGCTCGGCGGCGGCCTGGTGCCCGGTTCGGTCATCCTGCTCGGCGGCGACCCCGGCATCGGCAAGTCCACCCTGCTGCTGCAGAGCCTGGTCGCCCTGCAGCCCACCCTGCCCGGCCTGTACGTCACCGGCGAGGAGTCGCTCGACCAGGTCGCCTTGCGCGCCCAGCGGCTCGGCCTCGAGGCCGAGGACCTGCAGCTGCTGGCCGAGACCTCCGTCGAGCGCATCGTGCAGCAGGCGGAGGTCCTGCGTCCCGGCGTCATGGTGGTCGACTCGATTCAGACCCTGTTTTCCGAGAACCTGACCGCCGCGCCCGGCTCGGTGTCGCAGGTGCGCGAGGCGGCCGCCCTGCTCACCCGTCTCGCCAAGCAGCGCGGCATCTGCGTGTTTCTGATCGGCCACGTGACCAAGGAGGGGGCGATCGCAGGACCCCGCCTGCTCGAGCACATCGTCGACACCGTGCTGTATTTCGAGGGCGAGCCCGGCAGCCGCTACCGCGTGATCCGCGCGGTCAAGAACCGCTTCGGCGCGGCCAACGAACTCGGCGTGTTCGCCATGACCGAGCACGGCCTCAAGCCGGTGAGCAACCCTTCCGCCATCTTCCTCTCGCGCCACGAGGAGCCGGTGTCCGGCAGCGTGATCATGGTCACGCGCGAGGGCTCGCGCCCGCTGCTGGTCGAGGTTCAGGCGCTGGTGTCCGAGAGCCCGTTCGGCCAGCCGCGCCGCGTCACCCTCGGCCTCGAGCAGAACCGACTGGCCATGCTGCTGGCGGTGATGCACCGCCACGGCGGGGTGGCCATGTTCGACCAGGACGTGTTCATCAACGTGGTGGGCGGGGTGAAGATCAACGAGACCGCCGCCGACCTCCCGCTCTTGTGCGCCGCCATCTCCAGCCTGCGCAACCGCCCGCTGCCGGCCGATACCGTGATCTTCGGCGAGGTGGGCCTGGCCGGCGAGCTACGCCCGGTGCCGCACGGCCTCGAACGCCTGAGGGAGGCCGCCAAGCACGGCTTCAGGCGCGCCATCGTGCCCAAGGCCAACCTGCAGGGGCATCCGCCCAAGGAGATGGAGTTGCACGGCGTGACCCGCCTGACCGAGGCCCTCGGCCTGCTTTAAACCCGGACTGTCCATTGGGCCGGCCTACATCCCTTTGCGCCGGGCAAATGGGCTGGCGCCTGGCCTAACCGATTTGTCGGGAACAAATCGGAGGTCGCCGAAGGCGCTACGCGAAGCTGGCGAAGCCCGCCCGTAGGGGGCCGGCCATGGATGGCCGATGGGCTTGAGAGGCCAGGATGCGCCCATGCTCCTCACCCATAGTCCGACTATGGTCTCGTCGCCCGTGCGCAAATCCGCTCGCCCTTGGCTGTGCCATACTCCCGCGTCCCAATGGACAATCCGGGTTAAGAAGCGCCCCGCCCCGGGCGTGCTAAGATTCCCGTTCCTTCGAACGGCATCCATCCATGGCCACCAAGCCCCGCAAGCCCACTCAGACCGATGCCCCCGACATCGCCGCCTTCGAGGCCTCGCTCAAGGAGCTGGAGGCCCTGGTGCAGCGCATGGAGCAGGGCGAACAGCCGCTGGAAGAAGCCATGCGCGACTTCGAGCGCGGCGTGCAGCTGTCCCGCCAGTGCCAGACCATGCTGGCAAGTGCGCAAGCCAGGGTCGACATGCTAAGCAACCGGACCGGCCAGCCCGAACCCTTCATTCCCGACGACGATGCCCGCTGATGCCCTCCACCTGGCGCTGAAGGCGGCCGGCGCGCGGGTCGAGGCAGCCCTCGACCACGCCCTCCCCGCCGAGCCCGCTCACTCCCCGCTGGCACGCCTGGTCGATGCCATGCGCTATGCCGCGCTCGGCCCCGGCAAGCGCGTGCGCCCCTTCCTGGTCTACGCCTCGGGCGAGCTGGCCGGTGCCGATGCGACTGCCCTCGATGCTCCCGCCTGCGCGCTGGAGATGATCCACGCCTACTCCCTCGTACACGACGACCTGCCGGCAATGGACAACGACGACCTGCGCCGGGGGCGACCGACCTGCCACCGAGCCTTTGATGAGGCGACCGCCATCCTCGTCGGGGATGCCCTGCAGACCCGCGCCTTCGAGCTCCTGGCCGAGGCGCCCGGCCTGTCCACCGAGACCCGCATTGCCATGATCGCCGCCCTCGCCCGCGCCGCCGGCAGCCAGGGCATGGTCGGCGGACAGGCCATCGACCTCGGTGCAATCGGCCAGCGCCCCGACCTCGCCGCCCTGGAGCGCATGCATCGCATGAAGACCGGCGCGCTGATCGAGGCCAGCATCACCCTCGGCGCCCTCGCCGGCGGAGCGGACGAGGCCATGCTGCGGCGCCTGGCACGCTACGCCCGCGCCATCGGCCTGGCCTTCCAGGTGCGCGACGACATCCTCGACGTGACGGCCGACAGCCAGACCCTCGGCAAGACCCAGGGCAAGGACGCGGCCCACGACAAGCCGACCTACGTCAGCCTGCTCGGCCTCGACGCCGCGCAGTCCCTGGCCGGCGAACTGCGCGACGAGGCGGAGGCCGCGCTCGACGGTCTGCCGCGTGCGGACCTCCTGCGCGCCCTGGCCCTCTACATCGTCGAGCGCCAGGCATGAGCTTGCTCGAGACCATCAATTCACCCGCCGATCTGAAGGGCCTGCCTGCCGACCAGCTCAAACAGCTGGCCGGCGAGCTTCGCCGCTTCATCATCGACAGCGTCTCCGCCACCGGCGGGCACCTCGCCGCCAACCTCGGCACGGTCGAACTGACCCTCGCCCTGCACCGCGTGCTCGACCTGCCGCGCGACGTGCTGGTGTGGGACGTCGGCCACCAGGCCTACGCGCACAAGATCCTCACCGGCCGGCGCGAGGCGATGGCCACCCTGCGCCAGTTCGGCGGCATTTCCGGCTTCACCAAGCGCGAGGAAAGCCCGTACGACCCGTTCGGCGCCGGCCACTCCAGCACCTCGATCAGCGCCGCCCTCGGCTTCGCCAAGGCCTTCAGGATGCAGGGCCTGCCGCACCAGGCGGTGGCGGTGATCGGCGACGGCGCGCTGACCGCCGGTCAGGCCTTCGAGGCCCTCAACCATGCCGGTGCCGGCAAGGCCAACCTGCTGGTGGTGCTGAACGACAACGCCATGTCGATCTCGCCCAATGTGGGCGCGCTCAACAAGCACCTCGCCCGGCTCATCACCAGCCGCACCTACAACCGCGTGCGCGAGGGCGGCAAACACCTGCTCGACCTGCTGCCCGGCAGCGAGTTGGTGCGCCGCGCGCGCGAGCAGGTCAAGGGCATGCTCACCCACAGCGCCCTGTTCGAGGAGCTCGGCTTCCGCTACGTCGGTCCGGTCGACGGCCACGACCTCGACACCCTGACCGACGTGCTCGCCAACCTCAGCACGCAGACCGGGCCGCGCCTGCTGCACGTCGTCACCCAGAAGGGGCGCGGCTACGCCCCGGCCGAGGCCGACCCGGTGCGCTACCACGGCGTCAGCAAGTTCAATCCGTACAAGATCGAGCCCCCCCCCGGCAAGCCGGCCGTGACCTTCACCAGCGTGTTCGGCGACTGGCTGTGCGGCGCGGCCGAACGGGACGCGCGCGTGGTCGGAGTCACCCCCGCCATGTGCGAGGGCTCAGGCATGGTCGACTTTTCCATGCGCTTCCCCGACCGCTACTACGACGTCGGCATCGCCGAGCAGCACGCGGTGACCTTCGCCGGGGGGCTCGCCGCGGCCGGCATGAGGCCGGTGATGGCGATCTACTCCACCTTCCTGCAGCGCGGCTACGACCAGGCGGTGCACGACATCGCCCTGCAGAACCTGCCAGTGCTGTTCGCCATCGACCGCGCGGGTCTCGTCGGCGCGGACGGGGCGACCCATGCCGGGCTGTACGACATCGCCTTCCTGCGCTGCGTGCCGAACATGGTCATCATGACCCCCTCCGACGAGGCTTCGTTACACCGCATGCTCGGCCTTGGGCTCACCCTCGGGGGTCCGAGCGCGGTGCGCTACCCGCGCGGCGGAGGCTGCGGTGCAAGCGTGCCGCAGGACTTCGAGCCCCTTCCCCTCGGCAAGGCCGCCTGGCGCCGCCGAGGCAGGGATATCGCCATCCTCGCCTTCGGCCCGCTGCTGCACGAGGCTCTGAAGGCTGCCGGGGAACTCGACGCCAGCGTGATCGACATGCGCTTCGTCAAGCCGCTCGATGTCGATGCCCTGCGCGAGGCCGCGACGAACCATGCCCGCCTCGTCACCCTCGAGGACCACGCCCTGATGGGTGGTGCGGGCAGCGCGGTACTGGAGGCGCTGGCCGACGAGGGGATCGTCCTGCCCGTCCTGCGCCTCGGCCTGCCGGACGTCATTACCGTACAGGGCAGCCAGGCCGAACTGCACCGCCACTACGGCCTGGATGCGGCGGGTATCCTGAAACAAATCAGGGACTTCCTTGCCTCAAGTCGTTCGCGCCCGTAACATCCCCGCTTTGCCCTCCCTTATCCGCCATGGCCGCCCAATACACCCTCAAGGTTCACACCGAATTCGCCGCCGCGCACCAGCTGCACGGCTACGCCGGCAACTGCGCCCGCATGCACGGCCACAACTGGAAGGTCGAGGTGGAGGTCACCGGCACCCGCCTGGACGGGGTCGGCATGGTGGTGGACTTCAAGGAGATGAAGCGCGCCGCGCGCGAGGTGGCCGGCCTGCTCGACCACTTCTACCTGAACGACATCCCGCCGTTCGACCACATCAACCCTACCGCCGAGAACATCGCCGCCTGGTTCTACCAGGAAGTGGGCAAGCGCCTGAACGGCGAACACGCGCGGGTGTCCGCCGTCACCCTCTGGGAGACCGACCGCGCCTGCGTGACCTATCGCGAGACCCAAGCATGAGCGCGCCGATGAGCGAAGTTATTCCGGATATCCAGGGCCTGGCCGACACCCGCCGCATCACCATCGATGCAGTCGGCATCAAGGGCCTGCGCCATCCGGTGGTGCTCCAGGAGGCGGACGGGACCACCCAGTCCACCATCGCCACCTGCACCTTCACTGTCAACCTGCCGCACGACCGCAAGGGCACCCACATGTCGCGCTTCGTCGCCCTCTTGGGCGATGCGCCGCGCGTGATCTCTCCCGCGGGCCTGGCCGCGCTGCACCGCGAGATGCTCGAGCTGCTGGACGCCGACTTCGGCACCATCGAGATGAATTTCCCCTACTTCGTGCGCAAGGTCGCGCCCAAGTCCGGCGTCTCCAGCCTGATGGACTACGGCGCGCGCCTCACCGCCACCGGCGACCGCTGCACCACGCACGTCACCATGGGCGTGGAGGTGCCGGTCACCAGCCTCTGCCCCTGCTCGAAGGAGATCTCGCAGTACGGCGCGCACAACCAGCGTTCCCACATCCGTGCCGAGGTGGAGTGCGATCCCTCCCTTAGCCTGGCCGAGCTGATCCAGTTGCTTGAGGCGCAGGCCTCGTGCGAACTGTATGGACTGCTCAAGCGCGCCGACGAGAAGTACATCACCGAGCGCGCCTACGAGAACCCGAAGTTCGTCGAGGACATGATCCGCGACGTCGCCCACGCCCTGGGCGAGGAGCCTCGCATCCACGGCTTTTCCGTCGAGGTGGAGAACTTCGAGTCGATCCACAACCATTCGGCGTATGCGCGGTTGAGCCGTTGAGCTTTCTGGACTGACGACGCCCGGACCCGGCCTTGAGCCGGGTCTGTCGTTTCCGAAGGGAGGAAACGAGCAAGGGACGGATCCCGCCTGTCCATGCCCCCCCCCCCCAAAAAAAAAAAAAAAGCGAACCCGGCTTGTGCCGGGTTCGTCACGTCACGCGACCGCGTAGGGAATCAGCGCAGCGACTGCGTCAGGCGCTCGCCCAGCACCGCGTTGAACTTGGGCAGATCCTTGTCGCCCACCACGTCCACCATGTCGATGCGGGTGGTGCCATCCTTCTGCGGCTTGAGCTGCAGGGTGAGGGCGACCGGATTCTCGCCGCCGCCCTGCTTGAGCTCCGCGCCACGCAGGATCACGCCCTCGTACAAGGTGCGCGGACGGGCATGGCGAACCTGCAGCACGCCATTGTCGGCATCCTTCTTCACCACATCGAAGCCAAGACGCTCGACCGTTGCACTGGTACGGTTGAGCACCACCGGATAGGCCTGCTGCACGACGAGATAGCGCTGGTCCTTGTTGGCATCGAACACCATGCGCGCGCGCGGCTGCAGGCTCGCTGCAAGCTGCGCGCGAGCCTGCGCGTCATCGCCGGACAGGTAGACCACCAGGCGCTTGAGCATCTCCGCCTCGAAGTCGGTGCTGGCCTGGCCCATCTGCCACTTGAAGGTGTCGGACGGAGTGCCCGGCACCAGCGGAGCATCCTCGACACGCTCCATGCGCTGGCTGGTAAGGAAGACGCGAGTCTCGGCATCGCTTTCGCCGCGCTCCATGCGCAGGCGCACGCGGTCCATGTGGTCCGGCACGAAGAACAGGCGGGTGATGCCCTTCAACAGGCCCTGCAGGCCGCCCACCTCCGGGTTGTCGGCGCTACCACCGATCCAGTCGGATTCGAGGATGCCAAGCTTGGGATCCTGGCGGCTGAGACTGTACCCTTCCTCCTGAAGAAAGCTGGCCAGGCGCGGCCACACCGCATCCGGCGCGGCCTCAACCTTCAGCCAGCGCGCATCAGGCGAACCCTCCACACTGACGGTGGCCGACTTGAGCAGGACACTGCTCCCCGGAACCCCGCTCTTCGCCGCCTCGCCCGAGGCGGTGGCCGCGCGCGGCACGCTGGTGACCAGGGCGGGATCGGGGGCGGTGAAGGCGGGAGGCACCTCGAGACTGGGCAGGCTGCCGGTACGGCGCGCCTCGCGGGCATCATCCTTGCCCAGCCCGGGGATGGATGAGCACCCCGCCAGGAATACGAGGCCGGCGGCCGGAACTGCGATCCGCGCAAGCGCCTTCAATTGCATATCAACCTCTCTCAGTTCAACACGCCGGCGGCACGCATGGCCTGACGCAGCGGTTCGTGGTGCGCCGCGGACAGCCAGGTCAGCGGCAGGCGAATCCCGTCCTCGATCAGGCCCATGGCATGCAGGGCGAACTTGACCGGAATGGGGTTGGACTCCAGGAACAGGGTCTTGTGCAGTCCGCGCAGCGGCTGGTCGAGCTCCTCGGCACGGGCGGCATCACCGGCCAGCGCGGCCTCGCACATCAGGTGCATGGCGCGCGGGGCGACATTGGCGGTGACCGAGATCACGCCCTTGCCGCCCTGCAGGATGACCTCGCGCGCCAGGTCGTCGTCGCCGCTGTACACATCCATTCGACCGGCCACCCGCGCGATCAGTTCGCGGGTGCGCTCCAGCGAACCGGATGCCTCCTTGATGCCGACGATGTTCGGCACATCGGCCAGCCGCTCCACCGTGGCAGGCAGCATGTCGCTGGCGGTGCGGCCCGGCACGTTGTAGAGGATGTGCGGCGCGGGCACCGCCTCGGCGATCGCCATGTAGTGGCGGTACAGGCCTTCCTGGGTCGGCTTGTTGTAATAGGGGGTGACCAGCAGGCAGCCATCCGCGCCGACCTCCACCGAGGCCTTCGAAAGCTCGATGGCCTCGCGCGTGCTGTTGGCGCCGGTGCCTGCGATGACTGGCACCCTTCCCGCGGCGTACTCGACCGTGCGGCGCACGACCTCGATGTGCTCGGCGACATCCAGCGTCGCCGACTCTCCGGTGGTGCCGACCGCAACGATGGCGTCGGTGCCTTCCGCCACGTGCCAGTCGACCAGCCGGCGCAGGGCCCCGAAGTCCAGCGCCCCGTCCGCCCGCATCGGAGTCACCAGGGCCACCATACTCCCGTGAAACATTGCATCACCCAAGTAAGGAAAATAGACCCATACTACCCGCCGCGAGGCGCGCCTTGCAAGGCGCCGGAAAGCCTTCCCCATGCGATGTTTCGCGCATCCGGGCGGGCGTGTACACTCGATCCAAACCCCATCGTCACGGACACCATGCAGACCCATCTGGCCGTCAATCTGCTCGCCAAGGATGCCATCGGACTGGTCGAGCGGATCACCCGTCCCGTCGCGCAAAACAAGTGCGTGCTCCTCGACTCCCGCATGTTCACCCTCGGTGACCGCTTTGCCGCCACCATGCTGGTCGGCGGCAGTTGGGACCGTCTTTCCCGTCTCGAGACCGCCCTGCGCCAGCTCGCCTCGCAGTACGAGATGGAACTGCAGATGACGCGCACCGAGACGCCCGCCGCGCAGGGCGCGCAGCTACCCTACGTGGTGGACATCGTCGGCATCAACGACCCTGACATCACCCACGTCCTGGCGCAGTTCTTCGCCGCACAGGGAGTCAACATCCGCGACCTCTCGACCATCCCCTACCAGGCATCGGGCCAGCGCACCTCCATGCTATCCCTGCGCATGCAGGTCGACATCCCCGCCGACCGCCGCCTTGCCCTGTTCAAGGACGCCTTTTTCGACCTGTGTGACGAGTACAATCTGGACGCCACCCTCGACCCAGTACGCTGAGGCGTCCCCCCGCCAAGGAGGACCGCATGACCGAACGCACCCTGCCTCGCCTCGATGTCGAAAGCACGGCAGGCCCCCTGCACCTCCCGGACGACCTGCTCGGCCAGTGGCTGGTGCTCTATTTCTATCCCAAGGACAACACCCCCGGCTGCACCACGGAGGGTCAGGACTTCGCCCGCCTGGCCGCCGACTTCGCCGCTCTCGGGGCCCGCATCGTCGGCGTCTCGCGCGACGGCCTGAGGAGCCACGCCAGCTTCCGCGCCAAGCACGGCCTCCCCTTCGATCTCATCAGCGACAAGGACGAGGCATTGTGCCGGGCCTTCGATGTCATCAAGCCGAAAAAGCTGTATGGCAAGGAGTACCTGGGCGTCGACCGCAGTACCTTCCTCATCGACCCGCAGGGCGTCGTGCGCCTTGAGTGGCGCGGAGTGAAGGTGGCCGGACACGCCGCGGCCGTGCTGGCCGCCCTCCAGGCCGCACGTTGAACCCACACGGAAACAACGGATCATGATCCATCACGAACGCCCCCGTCCCTGCCTGTTCGTCCTCGACACCAACGTCCTGATCCACGATCCAACCGCCCTGTTCCGCTTCCACGAGCACGACATCTACCTGCCGATGGTCGTGCTGGAAGAGCTGGACGGGATCAAGAAGGGCACCTCCGAGATCGCACGCAACGTCCGTCAGGCCAGCCGCTTTTTCGCCGACCTGATGGCCGATGCCGATGTCGCCGAGATCGAGGCCGGACTGCCGATCACCCCGCCCTTCCAGGACGCCCATCTGCGCGGCTGCACCGGGCGGCTGTACTTCCAGACCCGCACGCTCGATGCACCGCTGCCGCAGATGCTCGCCGGTGCCAAGGCAGACAATGCCATCCTTGGCGTCACCCTCGCCCTCATGCAGCAGATGCCCGAGCGCCAGGTGGTGCTGGTATCCAAGGACATCAACCTGCGCATCAAGGCGACCGCGCTCGGCATCCGCGCGGAGGACTACGAAAACGACCAGGTGCTGGACGATGCCGACCTGCTCTACACCGGCGTCACCGCCCTGCCGGAAGACTTCTGGGGCACGCACAGCAAGGACCTGCACGCCTGGCAGGAGGAGGGCCGCAGCTTCTACCGCATCCATGGCCCGCTGGCCGGCGAATGGCTGACCAACCAATTCCTCCACCTCGACGGCGATGCGCCGTTCGAGGGCATCGTGCGCGGCTTTGATGCGGACGGCGCCGCCATCGTCGAGACCGTCATCAACTACACCCTGCCGAAGAATACGGTGTGGGGCATCAACGCACGCAACCGCGAGCAGAGCTTCGCCCTCAACCTGCTGATGAACCCGGAGATCGACTTCGTCACCCTGCTCGGGCAGGCGGGCACGGGCAAGACCCTGCTCACCCTTGCCGCCGCGCTGGCGCAGACATTGGAGAAGAACCTGTTCTCCGAGATCATCATGACCCGGGTGACCGTGCCGGTCGGCGAGGACATCGGCTTCCTGCCCGGCACCGAGGAGGAGAAAATGACCCCGTGGATGGGGGCGCTGATGGACAATCTCGAGGTACTGACCCGCACCGAGGGCGGCGGCAGCTGGGAGCGTCAGGCCACCCAGGATCTGGTGCGCGCGCGGATCAAGATCCGCTCGCTCAACTTCATGCGCGGGCGCACCTTCCAGAACAAGTTCCTCATCATCGACGAGGCGCAGAACCTGACGTCGAAGCAGATGAAGACCCTCATCACCCGCGCCGGACCCGGCACCAAGGTAGTCTGCCTGGGCAACATCGCCCAGATCGACACCCCCTACCTGACCGAGACCACATCCGGCCTCACCTACGTGGTCGACCGCTTCAAGGGCTGGCCGCACGGCGGGCACATCACCCTCATGCGCGGAGAGCGATCGCGCCTGGCGGAATTCGCCTCGGAAACCCTCTGAGGCTGCCTGCACGGCAGGCAACAAAAAGGCGGCCCATGGCCGCCTTTCCGCTTTCCGGGAGAGCGAACTGTCCGCCCTAACAACGCCGTCGGGAACGGCCTTGGGTCGCCGTAAGGCGACACCCGAAGGGCGGAATCCAGGGATGGATTCCGCCGCCTCAGCCCTCCTTCTGGCAGAACTGGCGCGAGAACTCGAGCAGTTCCTCCATCGCCGGAAGGCGGAACTTGTGCCGCTGGCGAACGAAGGCGAAGTCGCGCAGCAGGGGGGGATCCAGCGGCACGGCGGTGAGCATGTCGAGTTTGAGCTCCTTGGTGATGCCGGCTTTGGACATCACCGACAGCCCCATGCCGGCCTCGACCGCGCCCTTGATCGCCTCGGGGCTGCCGAGCTCCATGCACACGGTCCAGCCGTCCGGATACCCCTGCTCGTTCAGGTAGTTCAGGATGGCCTCGCGCGTGCCCGAGCCCTCTTCGCGACAGATGAACTGGTGGGGCATCAGCTGGTCGACGGTCAGGCTCTTGTGTTTCGCCAGCGGATGGTCCGGCGGCATGATGACCACCAGCTCGTCGCTGCGGCAGTGCTCGACCAGCAGGTTCTTGTTGGTGACCGTCCCCTCGACGATGGCGAGGTCGATCACGTTGTGCTCGACCATGGAGACGATGGACTCGGTGTTGCCCACCTTCAGGCGCACGTTGAGATCGGGATGCTTCTTCCTGAACTGGCCCAGCAGGGACGGAAGCATGTTCTCGGCAATGGTCATGCTGGCGCCGATGTTGAGCGACCCTCCCATCTCGCCGGTCATCTCCCGCACCCGCCGCTCCATCTCGTCGTAGAGCTCGAAGATACGCTCGGCCACCTCGTACACCACCTGCCCCACATCCGTCAGCGTCACGCGGTTGTGCGTGCGATCGAACAGGCGGGTATCGAAGTGTTCCTCGAGCTGGCGCACCTGGAAGGTGACCGCCGGCTGGGTCATGTGCAGGGACTCGGCCGCCTTGGTGAAGCTGAGTAGCCGGGCGACCGTGTAGAAGACCTTAAGTCTGCGATCCGCCATGTTTTCTTCCACGGATGAGTGAGACGACCATGAGTGTATCGAAATTCAGCCCACAAGATAAGGCGTGTTTATCCAGCCGCTGAACGCGGCGGCCGCTGCCACCACCAGTACATCAGCGGGATCACCACCAGGGTCAGCAGGGTGGAGGCGAAGGTGCCGAAGATCAGCGACACGGCCAGGCCGCCGAACACCGGATCGGTGATCATGATCAGCGAGCCGAGGATGATCGCCAGCGCCGTCAGCAGGATCGGGCGGAAGCGCACCGCGCCAGCCTCGATCACCGCCGCCTCCAGGCTGTAGCCCTGCCTGCGGTAGTCGAGGATGAAGTCGATCAGGAGCAGCGAGTTGCGCACCACGATCCCCGCCAGGGCGATGAGGCCGATCATCGAGGTGGCGGTGAATGCCTGCCCGGTGAACCAGTGGCCCGGGAAGATCCCGACCATGGTCAGCGGGATGGCGCCCATGACGATGAACGGCAGCATGAACGACTTGTAGTACGCCACCAGCATCAGGTAGATCAAGATGATGGCGACGATGAAGGCCGAACCGAGATCGCGGAACACGTCCAGGGTCAGGCGCATCTCGCCACCCCACAGCAGGGTGTAGTCCGTCACGTCCCTGGGCTGCGCCTGCACGAAGCCGAGGTTGCCGGTGGTGAATTTCACCCCGTTCGGCAGTTCCACCCCGTCGAGCATCTTGTCCAGGCTCAGCACGGCATAGACCGGGCTCGAGCGCAGCAACTCGCCGCCCACCATCACCATCGAATGCTGGTCACGCCCGTAGTACGGCTTGGCCTGGGTGACGCGCTCGACGGTGGCGATGGCCGACAGCGGCACCTGCACGCCCTGCGGATTGCTGATGCGCAAGGCCAGCAGGCTCGCCGGGTCGGTGCGCAGTTCGCGCGGCAGACGCAGGGTGATGTCCACGGGCTCGCGCGCGCCCTCGACGTGCAGGGTGCCGATGGAAAGCCCGCTGACGTAATCGCGCAAAAGCTTCGCCACCTGCCCCGGCGCGATGCCGGAAAGCATGGCCTTCTCCGCATCGACGCGGACATGGAAGCTGTCGGCGTGGGCGGTGACCGAATCGTCCACGTTGATCATGCCGTAGATCTGCTCGAAGGCCGCATCGACATGGGGCGCTGCCTCGCGCAGCTTGTCGTAGTCCGGGCCGTAGAGCTCGGCGAGGATCTGCGCCTGCACCGGCGGTCCGGGCGGGGTCTCGTAGATCTTCAGCTTGGCCTGCGGGAAGACGGCGCGCACCTCATCGAGGGCCACGTCGAGCTGCTCGGCGATCGCGTGCGAACTGTCGGACCGCTCGTGCTTGCCGACCAGATTGACGCGGATCTGCGCCAGATTGCTGCCGCGCTTGATCATGTCGCCCCGCACCAGGGCGGCGAAGTCGATCGGCGCGGTCAGCCCGGTGAAGGTGCTGTAGTCGGTCACGTGCGGGTGGCGGGCGAGGACGCTGCCCACCGCGCGCGCCACCTGGTCGGTCGCCGCCAGCGCGCTTCCGGCCGGCATGTCGACCTGCAGCAACAAGGTGCTGGTGTTGTCGTTGGGCAGCATCTTCAGTTCCACGCCGAGCGGCGAGAGCGGGCCGTTCATGCCGGCAGGGCGGACGAACTGCCAGGCCGGCATCAGCATGGCGCCGAACAGCAGGGCGATGACCACCAGCATCGTGATCCAGCGCAGGGCGCGCCGGTTCAGCAATGGCGTGATCACGCCGACGTAGATGCGATGCAGCACGTCCTTCTGGTCATGCCCGCGCTCTTCCAGGCTCGGCGTGGCCGCCAGCGCCTGCATGGCCGCGACCTTCTTGCCCAGCCAAAGGCGGGTGGCCCAGGGCACCACCATGTAGGCGATGACCAGCGAGGCGATCATCGCCACCGGCACATTGAACGGGATCGGCAGCATGAACGGACCCATCATGCCGGTCACGAAGGCCATCGGGATGAAGGCGAGGATGACCGCGATGGTAGCAATGTTGGTCGGGTTGCCGATCTCGTTGGTGGCACGGATCAGGGTCGCCGAGAAATCGGTGATCTGGCCGCTGTGCATGTGGCGGTGGATGTTCTCGATCACCACGATCGCCGCATCCACCAGCAGGCCGAGCGAGAGGATCAGCGCGAACAGGGTAATGCGGTTGATGGTCTGGCCGAACATCAGGCCGACCGCCAGCACCACGAACAGGATCAGCGGCACGGTCAGGGTGACGATGCCCGCCTCGCGCCAGCCGAGGAACAGGATGAGGATCAGGATCACCGAACCGACGGCGATGCCGAGGTGCTCGATCAGGGTGTTCACCGCCTCGTCCGCCTTGGCGCCGTCGTTACGGGTGACCACGACATCCACGCCGGCCGGCAGGGCCTGGCGCTTGAGCTCGTCCAGCTTGGCGAGCACCGCCTCCGCCACCACGACGGCGTTGGTGCCGGCCTTCTTGGCAATCACCAGGGTCACGGCCGGCATCTCGCCGCCCGCGCGGAGCTCGCCGCCGGCCTGCGGATGCGCCGGCCCGTAGGCCAGGCGGTGCACCTGCTCGACCTCGGCCGGGCCGTCCTCGATGCGCGCCACGTCCCTGAGGTAGATGGGGCGCCCCTGCTTCGACACGCCAACCACGATGTCGCCCACCTCGTCGGCCGTGCTCAGGAATCCCTCCAGGCGCAGGGGGATGGCGCGGTTGTCCGCGTCCAGTTCGCCCAGCGGGGCCGAGACATTGCTGCCCTGCAGCATGCCGCCGACCTGGTCGAGGGTCAGGCCGCGGGCCTCGAGCCGCTGAGGGTCGAGCCACACGTTGACCGCCTGCTGGCGGCCACCGACCACTTCGGTGAAGGACACGCCCGGCACGTTGCGCAGGTGTTCGATCAGGCGGGTGCCGATCTCGCGCAGCTGCATGTCGTCATGCACGGCCGAGCCGAGGGCGATGGTGAGGATGGGCACGTCGTCGACGTTGATCGGCTTGACCAGCGGCTGCATCGTCCCGGCCGGCATGCGGTCCATGTTCTGCATCAGCTGGTTGTAGAGCTTGACCAGGCTGTCCTCCTGGTCCTCGCCCACCTTGAACTGCACGGTCACGAGGCCCATGTCCTGGCTCGCGTAGCCGTAGGTGTGGTCGACGCCGGACATCGCGTTCATGATCGCTCCCAGCGGGCGCACGATCAGCCTCCGCACCTCGTCGGGGCTGGCACCCGGCTTGGCGACGATGATGTTGGCCGCCGGCACGACAATCTTCGGGTTGTATTCGCGCGGGGTCACGGCCAGCGCCAGCAGGCCGGTGAGGAACAGCGCGATGATGATCAGCAGGGTGATCTTGGAGTGCAGGAACATGCGGGCGAGCTTGCCCGCGATGTTCAGCGGCTCGGCCCCGTCAGCGGGCGCGGCGGTGGGCGTCGTGTTGTGCATGGCTTACCCCGTCAATCCTTGGTCCCGGCCTTGTCCGCGACCGGGCGGTCGCCGTTCTGCAGTCGCTCGACGCCCTCGGTCACCAGTCGCTCGCCGGCGGCGAGGCCCGCGAGGATCTCGACCATCCCGTCCACGCGGCTGCCGGTGCGCACCATGCGGAATCGGGCCAGCCCCTGGGCATCGACCGCGAACACTCCACGGATGCCGGCGCGCTCGACCACGGCCGAGGCCGGGACCGCCAGCGCCTGACGGCTACCGCTCTGGAAAAGCACGCGCGCGAAGCTGCCACTCTTGAGCCCCGGGGCGGCAATATCCAGCTTGACCGGATAGGTATGCGCCACCGGGTCGGCGGCCGGGCTCAGGCGCGCGACCGTGGCCTGCAGGGGCCGCGGCTGGCCGTCCACCTCCACCTGCACCGTGTCGCCGGGCTTGAGCTGGCGGAAGACCGACTCGGGCACCGAGGTCTGCACCTGCAGGCGTGTGTTGTCTTCCACCGCGACCACCGGGTGGCCGGGCGCCGCCATGTCGCCCTCGTTGGCGAACTTGGCGGTGACCACGCCGTTGATCGGCGAGGTGACGCGGGTGTACTCGAACTGGCCGCGCGCCTGGGCGAGGCCGGCGCGGGCCTGGGCCACGCGGCTCTGCGCCACCTCGTAGTTGAGCTTCATTTTCTCGAACTGCTGGCGGTTGACCACCTCGTCCTTGTACAGCTGCTCGAAACGCTCGAAGTCGGCCCTGGCGTCCTTCAGCACCGCCTCGGCCTGCAGCAGCCCCTGCTGGGCCTGAGCCACGGCGCCCTGCACGTCGACCGGGTCGATCTCGAACAGCAGCTCGCCCTGCCTGACGGCCTGCCCCTCGACGACCTTGAGGTCGCGGATGTAGCCCATCACGCGCGAGGACAGCTGCACCGATTCCAGCGGGACGAGGCTGCCGGCAGCCGGCGCCAGGATCGGCATCTCGACCAGGCGGGCAGTCTCGATCGAAGCGGGGATGTCGCGCACGGCCTGGGTAGGGGCAGCGGCCTTCTCGTCCGACGAGCAGCCCCCCATCAGCAGGGCCAGCGGCAGTACGAATGATGTGAGTGCAAGAGTCGATGACATGCGCATGGGACAGTCCTTAGAGTTGTTCGACCGAGAGCAGGCCCACCGCGCGCTTCAGCTCGGCGCGCTGGACCACCTGCTCGTAACGGGCGGCGACCAGATCGGCATGGGCCTTGTCGCGCTGGGTCTGCGCGGCCAGCAGCTCGACCATGGTCGCAAGCCCGTTCTCGTATCTTTTCTTCACCAGGCGCTGGGCCTCGTCGGCCTGCTCGGCCGCGAGCTCACGAGCCGCCACCGCCTCGTCGGCCTCCCGCGACTTGCGCACCGCCTCGCGCACCTGGAACAGGATGCCCTCCTCGGCCTGGCGCAGCCTGGCCGAGGTCTCGATCCGCGCGGCCTGGGCACGGTCGACGGCCGCGCTGGTGCCGCCGGCGTCGAAGGCATTCCAGGACAGCACGCCAGCCACGGTGTAGGAGGATGAGTCGAAGCCGAGGGCCTCGTCGTTCCAGTCCTGGCGCAGCATGACGTTGAACTGCGGCAGCAGGCCGGCACGGGCGACGTCGACGTTGGCGGTCACGCCCTCGAGCTGATGGCGCATGGCCCGCAGGGCGGGATGACCATCCTTCGCCTTTTGCTGCAGCTCGGGCAGCTCCCCCTGCAGCGGCAGCGGCGCGACCTCCGGACCGACATCGAGCGGGGCCTCCAGCGGCATGCCGAGCAGCAGGTGCAGCTGGTCGAGGGCGGCGGCCTCCGCGTTGCGCGCGCGCGCAAGCTGGACCTTGACGTCCTCCAGGTGGACCTTGGCACTCAGGTAGTCGCTCTTCACCGCCATGCCCTGCTGCAGCATGCGCTCGGTGATGCGAACGTACTCCTCGGAGGCGGCCTGCGCCTGCTCGCCCACAGTCACGTAGGCGCGAGCGGAATGCACGCCCTGGTAGGCCATCAGAACCTGCTTGACCAGCATCTGCCGGGCATGGGCGTCACCCGCCTGGGCCGCGCGGGTGTAGGCGCGCGCCTGGCTCACGTAGCCCTGCACCATGCCGCCGTTGTAGACCGGCACCAGCACCTCGATGCGGGTGTTGACGTTGCCGGTACCGCCGGGGTGGTTGAGGTTGTCGGGCGCAACCCCCAGCACTGCGGGAGATGGATTTTGGAGGAACTCGCCCGCGCCGAAGTCGTTGAAGGTCGCCTGGCGCTGCCCGAGCTTGAGACCGAAGGCGTTGAGGGCGTCGTTGGTGTAGGTCCCCGTCATCGACAGGTTCACCTTTGGCAGGTGATTGGCCTCGGCCTGGCGCACGGCCGCCTGGGCCTGGTCGATCTGCGCCTGGCTGACCTCGATGTCCGGGTTCTGGCTCAGCGCGCGCTCGACGCACTGCTGGAAGGTCAGCGTTTCGGCCTGGGCGACCTGCCCCAGCATGGCGAGCATCACGCCGAGAACCAGGGGCCGGAGGGCTTGTTTCTCAATCATGTCGGGTCCTTCTCGCACCGCCTGCGCGGCTCCGGTAAATTAGTGACGGCTAATATACTTAAAATCTATGGCGACAGGCAACAGGATTATGCCCAGCCCGTGTGTCCTCCATGTTTAAAGCACATGGAAGCATGCCCCGGGGGACGAATGCCGCAGCCTCTCGGGGCATGCGAAGACAGAAAGCCGGACCGGAACCGATCCGCGGGGATGGCGTCTCAATCGAGCACGATGTGCCGGCCGCTCACCCCCAGCGCATCCAGCTGTCGCGCGAGTTCGTCTGCCTGCTCCACCGAGCCCAGCGGGCCGATCCGCACGCGGTGCAGGCCGTCGGGACGGCGGGCCACGTCGACCTGGTCGATGCGGGCGGAGGCAAGGCGGAGGCGCAGACGCTCGGCGTTGGCCGCATCGGAGAACGCCCCCACCTGGAGGAACACGTTGCGCCCCCACTCCGGCACCGGCGTGGCCAGCTGGACGGGAGCATTCTCCTGCGGCGGCGCCTGATCGGCGTCCAGGTGGCGCACCTCGACCAGGGCCGTGCCGGAGCCGACCACCCCGAGCTTCTGCGCGGCGGCGAAGGAAAGGTCGATGATGCGGTTGTCGTGGAACGGGCCGCGATCGTTCACCCGCACCACGGCGCGCCTGCCGTTCTGGAGGTTGGTCACCTCGACATAGCACGGGATGCGCAGGGTCTTGTGCGCCGCGGTCATGGCGTGCATGTCGTAGGTCTCGCCGGCGGAGGCCCGCTTGCCATGGAAGCCCGGGCCGTACCAGGAGGCGATGCCGGTCTCGCGGTAGCCGCGATTGTCCTTCATGACCTCGTAGCGCTGGCCAAGCACCTCGTAGGAGGCCGGGTTGCCATACTTGCTATAGGCTTCGGCACGCGGCACCGCATCGCGGGTCGTCGGGGTGGAGGAGCATCCGGAAAGGCCGAGCGTGCCGGCGAGCAACGCCAGCGCCAGAGGGCGCCATTCCGGCATGCCCTGCCTGCTCATGACGCCCCCGCGCCGTTGTTGCCGACGGTGCTGCTCACGCGCGGATGCGGGCCATCCGTGGACGTCACCCTACGAGTCGCCCCCTGCGGGGTTGGTCCCTCCTCTCGGTCCCTTCTTCCGACATCCATGTCGGAAGCCCCTTCGGGGTACGGCCCTCGAGATCGGCCCTCGAGATCGGCCGTCGGGAACCCGGCGACTCGGTCGCGCACCGCCTGGCCGAGCTGCCAGACGGCCATGGCATAGTGGGCGCTGTGGTTGTAGCGGGTGATGACGTAGAAGTTGGGCAGGCCGACCCAGAAGGCCTCGCCCGCCTCCTCCCGGAAGGGGATCAGCATGGCGGGCATGGCATCGTCGCCCGGCGGCAGCCGCACGCCGGCCTTGCGCAGCTCGCCCAGGCTGGTCTTGGCCTTAAGGTCGCGCCCGCGGCTCATCAGGCCATCCAGGCGCGCCGGCTCGGCCAGCTGCACCGGCCAGGCCACCTCGCCACCAGGTTGCCAGCCGTGGCGCACGAAGTAGTTGGCGACGCTCGCCAGCACGTCATCGGCACTCGACCAAAGGTCGCGGCGGCCATCGCCATCGCCGTCGACCGCGAAGTTGCGGTAGCTCGAAGGCATGAACTGCGGCATCCCCATCGCGCCGGCATAGGAGCCCTTCACCTCGGCGAGCGGCACCTTTTCATCCCTGGCCAGGAGGAAGAGCTGCTCCAGCTCCTTGCGGAAGAAGGGGGCGCGCGGCGGATAGTCGAAGGCCAGGGTGGCGAGCGCATCGAGCACGGCATAGCGGCCCACGTTGCGCCCGTAGCCGGTCTCCACGCCGACGATGGCGACCAGGATCTCGGCCGGCACGCCATACTGCCGCTCGAGCTGCGCGAGCCTGTCGGCATGCTCGCGCCAGAAATCAGCCCCGTCCGCGATGCGCTTCTCGGTGAGGAAGATCGGCCGGTACTGGTGCCACGGCTTGGCCTCGGCCGGCCGGGTCATGGCCTCGATGATGGAAGGCTGCGGCCGCGCCTGCGCCAGGGCCGCGCGCACCTCCGCCTCGTCCAGGCCGTTGCGCTCGCTGATCTCGCGCGCAAAGGCCCGCACGTCGTCACGCCCGGCGAAACCCTGGGACGCCAGCGTGGCGCAGCTCGCCAGCAGGGTGGTCATGACGGCGGGGATCAGCATGGTCGGAAGCAGTCTATGCATGGTCAGCGCCTGGCCAGGAAGGGTCGATGACTGTGAATGGACATGAGCATACCGAAACCCGCCATGAGGGTCACCATTGCCGTCCCGCCATAGCTGACCAGTGGCAGCGGCACGCCGACGACCGGCAGCAGGCCGGTCACCATGCCGGTGTTGACGAACACGTAGACGAAGAAACTGAGGCTGAGGCTGCCCGCGAGCAAGCGCCCGTAGACGGTCGGGGCGTTGACGGCGATGACCAGGCCACGCAGTACGATGAACAGGTAGAGCGAGAGCAGCAGCAGCACGCCGATCAGGCCGAACTCCTCGGCGAACACCGCGAAGATGAAGTCGGTGTGCCCCTCGGGCAGGAAGCTCAGGTTGGCCTGGGTGCTGTTCAGCCAGCCCTTGCCGAACACGCCGCCGGAGCCAATGGCGATCTTCGACTGGATGATGTGGTAGCCGGTGCCGAGCGGGTCGGCGTCCGGGTCCAGCAGGGTCAGCACCCGCTGGCGCTGGTAGTCGTGCATGACGAAGTTCCACATCACCGGGATGATCGCGGCCAGGGCCGCCAGCCCGCCCGCGACGTACCGCCAGGACAGGCCCGCGAGCAGCAGCACGAAGATGCCCGCCGCCCCCACCAGCAGGGCGGTACCGAGATCCGGCTGGAGCATGATCAGCCCCATCGGCACCAGCACCAGCACCAGGGTCGCCAGCACGTCGAACGGACGCGGCGGCAGCGGCCGGTGGGCCAGGTACCAGGCCGCCATCATCGGCACCGCGAGCTTCATGATCTCGGAGGGCTGGAAGCGGATGAAGCCGAGGTCCAGCCAGCGCTGCGCCCCCTTGCCGATGTGGCCGAACAGCTCGACCGCGAACAGCAATGCGAGCCCCACCCCGAACAGCCAGGGCGACCAGAACTGGTAGATGCGCGGCGGGATGCGCGCCATGATCAGCATCAACACCACGCCGAGCCCGATGCGCATGCCAAGACTGGTAAGCTGCTGCAGGCTCTGGTGCGAGGCGCTGTACACCGTCACCACGCTGACCCCGAGCAGGAGGAGCAGGGCGAATAGCAGCCAGGGGTCCAGGCGCAGCCAGCGGAACAGCACCCCCTCCTCCTCGCGATAGGGTTGCAGCGACCGGTTCCAGCCTTCACGCAGCATCGACATCAGTCAGCCTCCGCTTGGTTCTCGGTCACCGCCGCCTTGAGGTCATAATCGCCCAGCAGCCAGCCATCCATGACCCTGCGCACGATCGGCCCGGCCGTGCCCGAACCGTGCTGGCCGTTCTCGACAAAGGCCGCCACCGCGATGGCGGGCGCCTCCACCGGGGCGTAGCCGATGAACACTGCATGGTCATGCAGCTTGCGCGAGAGCTTCCTCTCGTCATAGGTCTCGCTCTGCTTCACGGTGAAGACCTGCGCGGTCCCGCTCTTGCCGGCAATGCGGTAGGGCGCCCCCTTGATGACCTTGGCCGTGCCGTAGTCGGAGTTGATCACGTGATCCATGCCCGCCAGCACCGCATCCCAATGGGCATCCTTGCGCACCACGAAGGGCTCCAGGGGCTCGACCACGGCATCCTGGGAAAGATGCGGCCGCACCGGCTGGCCACGCCGTGCCAGCGTCGCCGCCATCTGCGCGAGCTGCAGCGGCGTCGCCAGCATGTAGCCCTGTCCGATGCCCGCGATCAGGGTCTCGCCCGGATACCACGACTGGCTTCTCGCCGCCCTCTTCCAGGCGCGCGAGGGCACCAGCCCGGAAACCTCGCCCGGCAGGTCGATGCCGGTCGGCCGACCGAGGCCGAAGCGGGTAAAAAACTCGTGCATGCGATCGATGCCCATACGGTGCGCCAGGTCGTAGAAGTACACGTCGCAGGACTGGGCGATGGCCCGGTCGAGGTCCACCCAGCCGTGCCCGCTCTTCTTCCAGTCGCGGTAGCGGTGGCTATCGTTCGGCAGCTGGTAGTAAGGACCGGCGAACATGCGGAACTCGGGCGTGATCAGGCCATGCTCGAGCCCCGCCAGCCCCATCAGCGGCTTGATCGTCGACCCTGGCGGATAGGCCGCCGCAAGGGCCCGGTTGAACAGGGGCCGGTCGGGATTCTCGACCAGCGCCTTGTAGTCCCCGCTGCGGATGCCGTTGACGAACAGATTGGGATCGAAACCCGGCTTGCTGACGAAGGCCAGCACCTCCCCATTGCGCGGATCGAGGGCGACGACGGCGCCGAGGAAGTCGCCGAGCGCGGCCTCGGCCACCTCCTGCAGGCGCAGGTCGAGGGTCAGGTGGATGTCCTCGCCCGGCGTGGCCGGCACCTCCTCCAGCACCCGAAGGGTGCGGCCGTGGGCATCGACCTCGAGCTTGCGGTAGCCGACATCGCCGTGCAGGCGGTCCTCGTAGAACCGCTCCAGCCCGGTCTTGCCGATATGCGAGGTGCCGCGGTAAGCCTCCTGGTCGATGGTCTGCAGGTCGCGCTCGTTGATCCGGCCGACATAGCCGACCACGTGCGCCACCTTCTCCCGCTGGGGATAGACGCGGGTCAGGCGGGCCTGCACCTCCACACCCGGCAGGCGCGGGCGTTCGACAGCCAGCCGAGCCACCTCTTCCTCGGTGAGGTTGAGCTTGAGCGGGATGCTTTCGAACGAGCGGCTCGCCCGGAGCGTCTTGCGGAAACGGGCGAGCTCGGACTCGTCCAGGGCAAGCAGGCCGGCAAGATGCTGGAGGGTGGACTCCATGTCCGGCACCTGCTCGGGGACGAGCTCGACCTGGAAGGCGGGGGCATTGTCGGCCAGCACCACGCCATTGCGGTCGTAGATCAGGCCACGCGCGGGCGGGATGGGTTCGATGCGAGTCCGGTTCTGCTCGGCCAGGCTGGCAAAACGCTCGTGCGCGGTGACCTGCAGCCAGGCCACGCGCGCGGTCACCACGCCGAGCAGGAGAAGGCAGATGAGGCCGGCGATGACGGCACGCTGCAGGACAAGCCCCCGCATGTGGACCCCGTCCTCCATCGGCCTGGGATGCCTGTCTCCGTCCCTCCATGAACGTCGCCCCGCGGATCGCCCCCGCCAGGCCCCTCCCCGATTCGCCCCGGACGAATCGGTCATGACCGATGTGTCTGGAGCACATCGGGATTCGCCGCGAGGCGCTCCCGACGGCCGCTCTCGAGAACCGATCTCGATGGCCGCACCCCGAAGGGGCTTCCGGCATGGATGCCGGAAGGAACGGAGAGGAAGGACCAACCCCGAAGGGACATCGGCCAGGGATGGCCGATGGGCTGGAGAGGATGGACCAACCCCACGGGGGCCTCCGACACGGACGTCGGAAGGATCGGAGGGGAGGGATCAACCCGAAGGGTGCCGCCCACGGATGGGCGACATCCGGCCAGCGTCCTCTTAACCAAGCGCCCCGGCCTTGTAGCGTTCGATCGAGGCCACGATCTCGGCGCGCGCAGCGGCGGCGTCCGCCCAGCCCTCGACCTTGACCCACTTGCCCTTCTCGAGCGCCTTGTACTGCTCGAAGAAGTGGGCGATCTGACCGCGCAGCAGCTCCGGCAGGTCGGTGGCCTCCTGCACGTGGTCGTAGAGCGGGGTCAGCTTGCCGAACGGCACGGCCACCAGCTTGGCATCCACGCCGGCCTCATCGCTCATCTTCAGCATGCCGACCGGGCGGCAGCGGATCACGGAGCCGGGCATCAGCGGGGTCGGAGTCACCACCAGCACGTCGACCGGGTCGCCGTCGTCGGACAGGGTGTGCGGGATGAAGCCATAGTTGCAGGGATAGAACATGGCGGTGGCCATGAAGCGGTCGACCACCAGCGCGCCGCTCTCCTTGTCGATCTCGTACTTGACCGGGGCGCCCTGGGCCGGAATCTCGATGATGACGTTGATGTCCTCGGGAACGCTCTTGCCCGCCGGGATGTGCTCAATCTGCATGCCGAATGCCTCGTTATGTCGAATCAGGCGTGTATTATAAGCGGTTTGAATATGTGCCGACCATGCGGCACACCGATCCAACACAGGACACTCGACATGCGCATCGTTCTCCTTGGCGCCCCCGGTTCTGGCAAGGGCACGCAATCCAAGTTCCTGGTCGAGCACTACAAGGTGCCGCAGATCTCCACCGGCGACCTTCTGCGCGCCCAGGTGGCGGCCGGCAGTCCGCTCGGCCGCAAGGCCAAGGAGGCCATGGACAATGGCCAACTGGTCTCGGATGACATCGTGCTCGGCATGATCCGCGAGCGCCTGTCCGAGGATGACACCCGCGACGGCTTCATCCTCGACGGCTTCCCGCGCAACCTGGCGCAAGCCAGCGCACTGGACGCCATGCTTGCCGAGCTCGGCAAGCCGCTGCAGGCGGCCATCCTGTTGGATGTGCCGTTCGAGGACCTGATGCAGCGCCTGACCGGCCGCATGACCTGCGCCAAGTGCGGCGCGGTGTACAACAAGTACACCCACGCCCCGCGCAAGGCAGGCGTGTGCGATGCCTGCGGTGGCGAGCTGACCCAGCGCGCGGACGACAACGAGGAGACGGTGGGCAAGCGCCTGCAGGTATTCGAGGCGCAGACCGCCCCGCTGGTCAACTTCTACAAGGCCGAGGGCAAGCTGCACACGGTCGACGGCCGGCGTCCGATGGATGCCATCTTCGCGGACTTCCGCGCCATCATCGACGGCCTGGCCTGACGCCGCTCCGATGATCCCGGGGCGCCCGAGGAACCTGCCCCTCGCCCTGCTGCTGGCGCTGACCCTGGCGCCGGCGGCACGGGCCTATGACCCCTACGCGGATGCCGCCCGTCCTGGGGCGACCCCCTCCGGGCTTGCCCCGGAGGGGCAAGCCCCGAATTACTCCCGGCAATTCGCTCTCTGCCCGCCGTTCGGGCCGGAGCTGCCCGATCTCCCCGCCCTCGCCACCGGCGCCCCCGCCGAGGCCGAGGCCGACCATGCGAGTCACGATGGCCGGGTGGCCACCCTCGCGGGCGACGTCCGTCTGCAGCGCTTCGACCAGCGCCTGCTGGCCGAGCGCGTCCGCTACACCCTGACCCCCGAACAGATCGAGGCCGAAGCCTCCGCGGGCGGGGAGCTGCGCTACTGGGACACTACCCGCATCCTGTTCGCCCGCCAGGCCACCTTCTGGCCTGGCGAGGACCGCGGCCAGCTCGAGGCCACTCGTTTCTGGCTAACGCAGGGCCACCTGTCCGGCAGCAGCGCGTCCGTCACCCGCCTCGACGCACAGCACGACCAACTCGAGCAGGTCAGTCTGAGCAGCTGCCCCGAGACGAAGCGCGACTGGGAACTGCAGGCGCGCCGGATGGAGCTCGATCACGAGCGTGGACGAGGCATCGCGCGCGATACCTGGCTCAGCTTCAAGGGTGTGCCGCTGCTCTACTCGCCCTGGCTCGACTTCCCGCTCGACGACCGCCGCGCCAGCGGTTTCCTCTACCCCAACGTCGGCATCAGCGGCAAGCGGGGCTTCGAGGTGGCGGTGCCCTGGTACTGGAACATTGCCCCCGAGCGCGACGCCACCCTCACCCTGCGCCCAATGAGCAAGCGCGGCCTGATGCTGCAGGGCGAGTACCGCGAGCTGTGGCGGGAAGGCCGCGGCCAGGTCAACCTCGACTGGCTGCCGCATGACAACGAGCGCGACGACGACCACCGCTACCTGCTGAGTGCCCAGGCCGACAGCCGGTTGGGCGACTGGAAGGGCTCGCTGGCGGTGCGCCGCGCCTCCGACATGGACTTCATGCGCGACTTCAGCCTCACCCCCTGGGGCAGCATCACCGACTATCTCGAGTCGCACGCGCGCGCCTCGCGCAGCTTCGGCAACTGGAACCTGCTGCTCAATGCCCAGCAGTGGCAGACCCTCACCTACAACGTGACCGAGGCGGGCCGCCCCTACCGGCGCATGCCGCAGATCCTCCTGACCGGCGGCGAGGACCTCGGCCCGCTCCGCCTTGCCCTGGACAGCGAGGCCGTGCGCTTCAGCCATGAATTCGAGCTCAAGCCGCAGGGCGAGCGCTATGCCCTGCAGCCGGCGATCAGCCTGCCCGTCGAGGAAAGCTGGTACAGCATCACCCCGCGCCTCGCGTTCGATGCGGTGCGCTACCAACTCGAGGACGAGAGCTTCGACCGCACGGCCCCCATCGCGAGCCTCGACACGCGGCTGTTCTTCGACCGCTACGGCAAGCGGATGCACCAGCAACTCGAGCCGCGACTGTACTACCTCTACGTGCCCTATCGCGAGCAGGACGGCCCGCTGTTCGACTCGAGCCTGGCCACGCCCAGCCTCTCCCGCCTCTTCAGCCCCAACCGTTTCACCGGCCGCGACCGGCTGGGGGATGCCAATGCCATAAGCGTAGCCCTGACCTGGCGCGCCCTGGACGCCCGCGAGGGCTATGAGCGCGCAAGCCTTGCCATCGGCCAGCGCTACCGCTTCAGCGACGAGCGGATCACCCTCTCCGGCCAAGGCCATGAGGCAGGGGCCGGGGAGGTCATGGGCGAACTGGGCCTCGGCTTCAACCGCGCCTGGCACCTGCGCCTGACCGCGGCGACCGACCCCGCGCTCGACAAGCTCACCCAGACCTATGCCCTGCTCGGCTACCGCGGGACAGACCAGCGCCTGCTCAACCTGCACTACGCGAAGCACGAGGATGATCCCGGCCTGCCCGACCTGGAACAGGCCGGCATCTCCTTCGCCTGGCCCGTCTCACGCCAGTGGCGCCTGCTCGGCAGTGTGGTGCAGGACCTGAAGGGCGAGGCGGTGATCCAGACACTGGCGGGGGTGGAGTACGACAGTTGCTGCTGGAGGCTGCGCGTCGGCGCGCGCCGCTATGTGGTCGAGGTCCCCGATCCGGACGTGATCGAACTGGACACCGCGGTGCTGATCCAGCTCGAGCTGAAGGGACTGGGCGGCCTTGGCCAGCAGGCTGACAGGCAGTTCGAACGTGATATTCTTGGATTCTCATCGTTCCACCCCTGAACGGACTCCATTCATGCCCCGCTTCCCGATCGCACGGCCCCTCCTCCTGGCCGGCATCCTGCTCGCCCTCGGCGGCCCGCTGCACGCCGCCCCCCAGTCTTCCGCCGCGCCGAAGGCGCAGGGCCAGGATGAACTGATCCCCCTTGATCGCGTGGTCGCCATCGTCAACAACGAGGCGATCACCGAGCGCGAGCTTGCGGCCGAGATGGCCCGCATCGGCAACCAGCTGCGCAGCCGCAACCGTACCGTGCCGCCGACCGAGGTGCTGCTGCCGCAGGTCCTGGAGCGCATGATGATCCAGCGCGCCGAACTGCAGTACGCCAAGCTGACCGGCATCACGGCCGACGACCTGACCCTGGACAATGCCGTGCGCGGCATCGCCAGCGACAACGGCATGAGCGTGGAGCAGTTCCGTGCCGCCCTGGCGAAGGAAGGCACCGACTGGGCGGGCTTCCGCGAGCAGGTACGACAGGAGATCATCCTCGGCCGCCTGCACAAGCGCGAGGTCTTCGACCGCATGCAGATCTCCGACAAGGAGATCGACGACTTCCTCGCGAGCAAGCAGGCCAAGTCCGGTCAGGCGCGCGAGTTCCATCTCCGCCACATCCTCGTCGCCCTGCCCGAGTCCGCCGGACCGGACGACATCGCCAAGGCCCGCGCCAAGGCCGAGGCTGCTCTCGCCGAACTGCGCGGCGGAGCCGACTTCGCCGGCGTGGCCGCCCGCTTCTCCGACGCGCGCGACGCGCTGGAGGGCGGCGACCTCGGCTGGCGCCCGCTCGACCGCCTGCCCACCATCTATGCCGAGGCCGCGCAGGGCTTGCAGGCAGGCCAGCTGTCCGAGCTGCTGCGCACCCCGAGCGGCTTCCACATCATCCAACTGGCGGAAGTGCGCGGCGCGCAGGGCCAGGCCGCCACGCTGACCGAGACCCACGCCCGCCATATCCTGATCCAGACGCGCGAGAACGTCTCCGACGACGAGGCCCGCCGCCGCCTCGGCGAATTGCGCGAGCGCATCGCCAAGGGCGAGGATTTCGCCGCCCTTGCGCGCACCTATTCCGACGACAAGGGCTCCGCCGAGCGAGGCGGCGACCTGGGCTGGGCCCGCCCCGGCATGATGGTCGAGGCCTTCGAGCAGGTGATGAACAGCACCGCGCCCGGCCAGCTCAGCGAACCGTTCCGCTCCCAGTTCGGCTGGCACATCCTGCAGGTGATCGAGCGCCGCGACGCCAGCGGCAACGTCGAGTTCCTGCGCCAGCAGGCGCGCGAGGCGATCGGCCGGCGCAAGGCCGAGGAGGAGCTCGAGCGCTGGCAGCGCCGCCTGAAGGACGAGGCCTACACCGAGATCCTCATCGGCAACGGCGCCGGCAAGTGACCGCCCCGCTGAAGCTGGCCCTCACCCCCGGGGAACCGGCCGGGATCGGCCCCGACCTCGCCGTCCAGCTCGCGCAGGAGGCCCTGCCGGTCGAACTGGTGGCCTTCGCCGACCCCGGGCTGCTGCGCGAGCGCGCCGCCAGGCTCGGCCTGCCGCTGACCCTGATCCCCCACGAACCCCATCGTCCGCCCCGCCTGCCCAATGCGGGCGAGCTGAGCGTCGCAACGGTCCCCCTGCGCACCCCCGCCGAGGCGGGCCGGCTGGATCCGGCCAACGCGGAATACGTGCTCGACACCCTGCGCGCCGCCACCCGCGCCTGCCTGGCGGGGGAACTGACCGGGCTCGTCACCGGGCCGGTGCACAAGGGCGTGATCAACGATGCCGGCATCCCCTTCACCGGCCACACCGAATTCCTCGCCGAGTTCGCCGGCGGCTACCCGGTGATGCTGCTGGCCGCAGGCCATCTACGGGTCGCCCTCGCCACCACTCACCTGCCGCTGCGCGAGGTGGCGGACGCCATCGACCAGCCTCTGCTCGAGAAGGTCTGCCGCATCCTCGACCACGACCTGCGCGCCCGCTTCCGTCTCGCCCGCCCGCGCATCCTGGTCGCCGGCCTCAACCCGCACGCGGGCGAAGGCGGGCACCTCGGCCGCGAGGAGATCGAGGTCATCGAGCCGGTGCTCGGGCGCCTGCGCCTTGAGGGGCTCGACCTGGCCGGCCCCCTGCCCGCCGACACCCTGTTCACCCGCGACCGCCTGCAGCATGCCGACGCCGTGCTCGCCATGTACCACGACCAGGGCCTGCCGGTGCTCAAGTACGCGGGCTTCGGCGAGGCGGTCAACATCACCCTCGGCCTGCCGCTGCTGCGCACCTCGGTCGACCACGGCACCGCGCTGGAACTGGCCGGCACCGGCCGGGCGCGCGTCGACAGCCTGCGCCAGGCCGTGCTCATGGCGCTCACCATGGCCTCCTCGAAGACAGCATGACCACGCATATCCCCCGCAAGCGCTTCGGCCAGCACTTCCTGCACGATCACGGCGTGATCATGCGCATCGTCCAGGCCATCGACCCCCGGCCCGGCCAGCGCATCGTCGAGATCGGCCCCGGCCTCGGCGCCCTCACCGTGCCGGTGCTGGAGCGCTGCCGGCGGCTGGACGTGGTCGAGCTGGATCGCGACGTCATCCCGCACCTGACGGCCGCATGCCGAGGCAAGGGCGAGCTCGTCATCCACCAGGCCGACGCGCTGCAGTTCCGCTTCGCCGATCTTGCCCAACCGGGCGAGCGGCTCAGGGTCATCGGCAACCTGCCCTACAACATCTCCACCCCGCTGCTGTTCCACCTGTTCGCCCAGGGCCCGGTGGTGCAGGACATGACCTTCATGCTCCAACTCGAGGTGTGCGAGCGCCTGGCCGCCGCGCCGAACACGGAGCACTATGGCCGCCTGTCGGTGATGGCCCAGTACCATGCGCGGGTCGAGTACCTGTTCCACGTCGGCCGTGGCGCGTTCAACCCGCCGCCCAAGGTCGAGTCCGGCATCGTCCGCCTCACCCCCTACGCCGCACCGCCGGTGGGCGTGGGCGACGAGGACATCTTCAGCCGCATGGTCGCGCAGGCCTTCAACATGCGCCGCAAGACCCTGCGCAACGGGCTCAAGGGCTTCGTCGACGAGGCCGGCTTCGCCGCGGCGGGCATCGACCCGGTGCGCCGCCCGGAGACCCTGAGCCTGGAGGAATTCGCCGCGCTCAGCCGGGTGGCCAGCGCCACCGTCCAGGGCTGAGCGGCGCGGGCGGACATGCACCATGAACGCTGAACTGCACGTCCATCCAGGCCCTGAAGCACTCGCCGCCGCCGTAGCCCGGCGCTGGGCCGCGCTCGCGGAGGGGGCCATCGCGGAGCACGGCCGCTTCACCGTCGCCCTCTCCGGCGGGCGCACCCCGCGCATCCTGTACGAGCTGCTGGCCAGCCCGGCATGGCGCGAGCGCCTGCCCTGGGACAGGACCGAGCTGTATCTTGGTGACGAGCGCTGCGTGCCCGCCGACCATCCGGACAGCAACGCCCGCATGGTGCGCGAGGCCCTGCTCGAGCGCCTGCCCCTCCCCCCGGCCTTCTTTCCGATGGTGAGCGATCCGGCGCGCCCCGAGCGGGACGCCGCGCGCTACGCCGGCTTGCTGCGGGACCGTCTGGGCGACACGCCGATCCCGACCCTCGACCTCGTCCTGCTCGGCATGGGAGCGGACGGCCATTTCGCCTCCCTGTTCCCGGGCACCACGGCGCTCGAGGACCGCGAGGCCTTCGTCCTGCCGGTGCGGGAGGAGCAACTCGGCCACCGGCGCATCTCGCTCGGCCGCCGGGTCATCGCCGCCGCCCGCCGACGCATCGTCATGGTCACGGGTGCGGACAAGCGGGCCGCCCTGGCCGAGGTCCTGCACGAGCCCGGCTCCTTGCTGCCCATCGCCCGCCTGCGGCGCCAGGCCCCGCTCGAATGGCATGTCGACCAGGCCGCCGCACCACAATAGCCCCAGCCCGGATGAAGGCCGCGATCAGGGGGAACTCCCGCATTCCTCTTAACGCGGGCTACAGTGCTGCCGATTGCCCGCCTGCGGCGCCAGGCCCCGCTGGAGTGGCACGTCGACCAGGCTGTGGTCCCCGAGGGGGGAAAAGCCGGCGGCGGGCGTTTAGAATGATCGTCGACATTCCAGTCCAGAGCGCCATGAACGCCCCCGAATCCCCCGCCAAGATCGAGGTCTCGCCCGAACCGGCCTTCCTCGAGCAGCATTCCGACCCGGAGCAGAACCGCTACGTGTTCGCCTACACCATCACCCTGCGCAACTCGGGCGGGGTGCCCGCCCAGCTGCTCGAGCGCCACTGGCTCATCACCCACGCCGACGGGCGGGTCGAGGAGGTGCGCGGCCCTGGCGTGGTGGGCGCCCAGCCTCGCCTCCTGCCAGGCGAGAGCTACACCTACTCGAGCGGCGCGGTGCTGGACACCCCGGTCGGCACCATGCAGGGCGACTACCTGTTCGTCACCGACGAGGGAGAGAGATTCCTGGTGCCCATCCCGCGCTTCACCCTTTCCATCCCGCGCGTGCTGCACTGATGACCGACGAGCAATCCCCATCCCCCTCGACTCTCCCCCTGCGGCGTGCCTACACGCTCTGGGCGCCGATCTACGACGCGCTGATCGACAGCCGCGCCACCCGCCGCGTCCGCCGTCGCAGCATCGAACTGCTGCGTGACTGGGGAGGCAAGCGGGTGCTTCTAGTCGGCGTGGGCAGCGGATTGGACCTGCCCTTCCTGCCTCATGACGCGGACTACACCGGCATCGACATCACCCCCGCCATGCTTGAGCGCGCACGGCGCCGGGCGCAGCGCTGTGGCTGCCCGATCCGGCTGATGAACGGCAACGCCATGAGCCTGCCGTTCGACGACGGCGAATTCGACCGGGTAGTCATGCACCTGATCCTGGCCGTGGTGCCGGACCCGGCTCGCGCGCTGTGCGAGGCCGCGCGGGTGCTGAGGCCCGGCGGCGAGATCCTGATCCTCGACAAGTTCCTCCGCCCCGGCCAGCGCGCCCCCCTGCGCCGTGCCCTGAACGTGCTCACCCGTCGCCTCGCCACGCGCACCGACGTGGTTTTCGAGGACACATTGGCGCAATGTCCCGGCCTTACCCTTGCGCACGACGAGCCGGCCTTCCTCGGGGGCTGGTTCCGCCACATCATCCTGCGCAAGGAGTAAGGACATGGCCGTGTATGCCGTGGGGGACCTGCAGGGTTGCCTGGATCCGCTGCAGCGGCTGCTGGAGCGCCTCGCCTTCGACCCCGCCCGCGACCGCCTGTGGCTGGTCGGCGACCTGGTCAACCGCGGCCCGCAGTCGCTCGAGGCGCTGCGCTTCGTGCGCGACCTGGGCGAGGCGGCGCTCACCGTCCTCGGCAACCACGACCTGCACCTGCTGGCCGTGGCGATCGGCGGACACAGGACCAAGGGCAAGGACACCCTCGGCCCCATCCTGACCGCCCCCGACCGGGACGAGTTGGTCGACTGGCTGCGCCGCCAGCCCCTGCTGCACCACGAGCCGGACCTGCGGGCGATCCTGGCGCATGCGGGCATCCCGCCGGACTGGGATATCCCCACCGCCGCGGCCTGTGCGCGGCAGGTGGAGGCGGTGCTCGCGGGCGACGGGGTACGGGACTTCCTGGTCGAGATGTACGGCGACCACCCGGACCGCTGGGATGCGGGCCTGGAAGGGCTGGAGCGCCTGCGCTACACGGTCAATGCCCTCACCCGCATGCGCTACCTCACCCCGGACGGGCGGCTGGAATTCAAGTACAAGTGCGCGCCGGAACAGGCGCCGGAAGGGCTGATCCCCTGGTATGCCGCCCCGCGTGCGCCGCTCGGCGCAACGGTGGTGTTCGGCCACTGGTCCACCCTCGGCCGCACCCGCCTGCCCGCTGCCATCGCCCTGGACACCGGCTGCCTGTGGGGCGGGAAGCTGACCGCGGTGCGGCTGGATGATGCAAGGCTGCCGTTTGTGTCCGTGGACTGTGCGGGCGCCCTTCATCCCGGTGCGGCGATCTGAAGGACACCTCGCCCCTCGTCTTGAAGATGACTACGGCAGTATGAGCAGCCGCTCGCCGCGCCAAACCCGAATGACCGTGACCGTACTGGATGAAGCGATGCGATAGACCACCCGGAATGGGGGCTCGATCAATTCGCGCAATGACTCTTGGCCGAACTCCGGTACAACGCGCCCCATGCGCGGATGGCCGGCAAGCTCTTCGATGCGCTCCAGAATGCGTCGGGCCAAGCGTTGCCCGGCTTCATCGGCTTCCTGTCCAGCGTACCATGCCAGCATGTCGCGCAGATCCTCCAGTGCGGATTGCGCCAGCTTGATTTCGAAGCGTTCGTCCATGCGCCATGCTCAACTCAGAGCTTGAGGGCCTCCTTGGCTTCGGCCAGCGAGACCACTCGCCCAGCCCCGGCGTCCGCCAGGCCCGCAACCACCGCGCGCATGAACGCCCGCTCTTCCTCGGCCTGCTCATAGTCCGCCAGCGCCTGCACCACGGCCACGCCGCGCCCCCGGCTGGTCAGCAACACGGGGCGATGGCTTTCGGTGGCATGCCTCACCACGCGACCTGGATTGACCTTGATGTCCGCCAGGGGCACCACGTCTTCGGAGAATTTCATGGCCTTGACCTTTTATCAGGTTCTGTTCACAGCACCAATATAGATGCTTTGTTCGAAGCTCCCAAGCTGGAAAGCAGGCTTGCACGACAACGCCGCCTGTCACAGCGAAGGGGCAACCCGCCCGATGGCGACATTCAGTCCGTGGCCCTCTACGGCCCTTGCGTCCGCTCAATTCATCAAGGGGCACCTCGAAAAACCTTTCGAGGTGCCCGTGCGTCCCATGGATGGGACGCCGCCCAATCGCGTAAGCGATTGAAATGGCGTAAGTTCGCCGCGGGTTTCCCGCGACGAACGCCCTCGAAAAATCCCATGGAAGGGGTTTTTCGAGGTTCCCCAAGGTGATGAGCGTTTCGACGACCTTGCCCTCGCGTACGCGCGCATAGCCCGCGCGTCCGGCGCAATGTCGCCAGGACGCCTCGGGCGAAACGAACTGACGCAACTCGTCGCCGTCTTCCATCCGTTGGATGAATGCCCGCCATTCGAGGAAAAACTCCATGTGCGGTCGCAATTCGCGGTGCTCGATCAGGAGACCATCCACGCTTTGCCCGTCTTCCGGGATGGACAGCAACTCAATCACATCATGGGGGGGGCCGAACAAGTTGCCTGCCACCACATCGGTGGTCGAGCGGTTCGGAAAGCCAGCTCCCTTCTGGGCAGTCAATCATTGATCTGTCCCATCCTCCCGCATCCACGGCAAATCGAGCAGCGGCTTTTCGACGTCTTTCTCGGACCAGTCCAGCTTCGCCCAGGACCTTGACGGCAACATCTCAGGCGTGCGGCCTGGATCGGCCAGCCAGGCATCGAAACGTTTCTTGACCTCCGCGCGCAGGGCGGAAACATCCGGCCTCCGGAACCACGCCCGTTCATGATCCCAGCCGTCATGCAGCAGCCAGCGAGGATGCACATCGCCATGATGCGCCACATGGCATCGAGCCACGGCACACAAGTGAGCCACTTCCTCGCGGTCACGCTCCAGGGGTTGGATGTCGAAATAAGCATGCCAGCCGCACAAGGGACAACCACCTTGCCAGATTTCTTCCGGCATCTCTTCAAGAAGGGGATAACCGCACGCGTGACAGACGAACCAGTACGTCTCCACGCCGATCAGTGCGGAAAACGCCTCTAGGCGGCGCTCGATGGCGGAGATGTCCATGGCGCAGGGTGGGTCAGGCTCCTCATACCAGACATCCACCAAGCGCCCCACATGTTCATTGCATACCTCAGGATGGCGGCACAACCACATCGCAACCGCGAAACGGTCCTTGCTTGTGCATGACGCACGCCCTGCCCGATATACGAAACCTTCTGCCCCGCCGCAAAAGAGCAGGCCGTTCGCGTCGATGGCCTCGGCCAGGAACGCCCCCCAGAAGGCCGTCTCCTCCGCCGGGCTAACACCCGGCTTGAAGATGAAGCGAAGGTCAAAGCCGCGCTGCTGGAACTCCGCAAGCCGCAGCTTTTTAAGCAGGCGGCGACTACGGCGCTTGGCCAAGCCGGGGCGTGGAGGAAGGTCGTTCCTCGCCATTACACCCGCCAGCCTTCGCCATCACGCCGGGCGAGGCCCAGGCCCTCCAGCGCTTCAAGCACGGTTTGAACGGCCCTGGATGGCTTGCGCCTGAAGCGGGAGGCGAGCGTTTCGGCGGTTTGCGGCTGGCCCGCGAGCAGGGCGCGCACGGCCTGGATCTGCTCGCGCATGTCCTTGGGCCAGTTCCGCGCCGCCTGCCTGGGCGCGGGGGTCTCGGTCGCCTCCTCCCCGGCTTCGCCAAGGTCGGCCTCGGTTCGCACGTGCGTGGCGGTTTGCGCGCCTTGCGGGTTCTGGTAGTCCGGGCGCAGCCAGCGGACGTGGCCCTGGGCCTCCTCGGCGGCGCGTGTCGCATTCAGTGCGACGAGGCGGGTGAGGAGTTCTTCCTCCGCCTCGGCCTGCTCGGCGGGCTTGTCCGGCAGCGGGGTGGTGGCGCCGGGGCGGCCGACGAGTTTTTCGGCCAGGTCGTCCCAACCATAGGCAGAGAACACGGCGCGGTCGAGGTCGTCGTGCAGGGCCTTGAGCACGGACACGAGGCCCTGCTCGTGGATGGTCCGCTCCTTGGCCGTGAGCTCCTCGCCCGAGCGCAGTTTTTCCAGCACGTTGTACAGGCCGGTCAGGGTCAGTTCCGGGTGCGCGGCTTGCTGGCGCTTGCGGTGGGCGTCGATCTGCCCGGCCAGATCCGTGATGCGGGCGGCCTGCTCGGACGTGGCCTCGGGGAAGGGAAACGTTTCGAAGCAGCGGGTCTTGTTGTAGCGCGCATCGTTGCCCATGCCCAGACGGCCACCCGCCGCCAGGGCCCAGGCCACATGGACGCGCGAGGACAGCACGCCAAGGTGGAAGGCATCGTCCACGGCGATGTTGACCAGCACTTGGTCCGGAAGGATGGCGCCATCCAAGAACACGAATAGCCGGTGCTTCGCGGTCATAACGGTGGCGATATAGCTCCCGAGCCCCGCGAGGGACTCGCGCATGTCCTCGTTGTTCCTGCGGTGGAGCCACCACTTCTCCCGCAGGTCCTTGTCCCGGTTGACGTCCCGCTCCGGCTTGACCCTCTCGACCAGCCACTGATAGAGCTTCGGATAACGCTCCCTGACCTGCTCGGATGTCAGGCCGTGACAGTCGATGGCGAACACGCCTCGCGGTCGGTCCGTAAGGTCCTTGCCGTTCCGGTAAGGCCTGATTGGGGCGTCGGGTTCGAGCGCACCTGCCTGCTCGGGGGTAAGTACCATGGCCGCGCCATGCGGAATCACGCCGGTGGTGCTCAGGCGCTTGTTGGCTTCCAGTGTCACGGCCCCTGCCACGTTCGCACCGATGGCGAGGTCGGCATGGATGGTGCCTTGGCGCTTATTCAGAGTGACGTCGTGGGCATCCTCTCCGGTTACACGCTCGTCGGTGACGTTGAGCATCAATCCCTCGCCGGGGGCGGCGTGGCCCACGGTCATGGCGATGCGCACGGCGGCGCCGTCGGCGGCATCCACCCAGGGGTGGTCGGGGATGGCGAAGGCAAGCGCAAGCGGACTCTTGCTCGCGCCCAACTGGGCCTCGACCACGCGGCGGTTGAAGGTCTGCCTGATGCTGTTGGTGGTGATGAAGCCGAAGCGCCGGGCGCGGCCCGCACGCACGGTTTCGGCGGCGATGTGCCACCAGTACATGACGAAGTCGGCGGACTCGGGCACGTCCGGCCAGGTGCCGCGCACGGCGTCCACGTAGCCATCGCCCAGCGCCTCGCGGATCTTAAGTTTCCCGATGAACGGCGGGTTACCGACGATGAAGTCGGCCCGGGGCCATTCGGCCTTGCGCGGGTTGCGGTAGCGCTCCAGCGGCACGCGGGCGGTCTCGTCGGGGATCTCCTCGCCGGTGACGGGGCTGGTCTTGTAGGTGATGCCGTCCCAGCGGGTGAGCGGGCGGCCGGCCTCGTCGGTGACGTATTCCACGCCATCATGGGCGATGAGGGCGTCGCGGTGTTCGATGTTGTGGAAGTCGCGCAGGATGGGGTCGGGCAGGCTGTCCAAACTCTTGTGGATGCGGTAGTGCCATTGCAGGTAGCCGATCCACAGCACCATTTCGGCGATGGCGGCGGCGCGCGGGTTGATCTCGAGGCCGAGGAACTGGTGCGGGTCGACGCACGAACACCCAGCGGGTGGCGCGATCGATCGCCACGAACAGGTAGCGCCGCGTGGTCTCGTCGGCCATCTGGGGCAGGTACTTCACATCGATGTGGACGAAGCCCGGCTCATAGGCTTTGAAC
>JBMOQP010000041.1:0-45418 GCA_049322715.1 Pseudomonadota bacterium | reverse complement strand
CCCGAACTCAGAAGTGAAACGCGTCATCGCCGATGATAGTGTGGGGCTTCCCCATGTGAAAGTAGGTCACCGCCAAGCACCTATCCCAAAAACCCCCAGTCCAAATGACTGGGGGTTTTTCTTTGGCTCGACATTAGACCTAGGCAGCAGGCTAATCTGCTGCACCAAGGCGCCGATCAAGCTGTCTCAGCCTTTCCGGTGTGCCGATATCGTCCCATGCCCCGGAATGCATCTCGCCACTCACAAGCCCTTCCTCAGCCGCTTTGCGCAGGAGAGGGGCGAGCTTGGCGGGGCCGCATGGCAGTCCGGAAAGCAGGTGGGGGTGGATCACGGCGATACCCGAGTAGGTCAGCATCGTGCTCCCCTTGTTGGTTACGCATCCACCCACAAGGTCAAAATCCCCGCTCGGATTGTGGGGAGGGTTCGGAACCAGCACTAGATGGGCGAGGCCATGGAGCGTCGTCGGCAGCTGTTCGAACGCATAGTCGGTCCATACATCTGCATTCACGAGCAGGAAGGGTGCGGGGCCAAGAAGGGGCATGGCGCGGCGGATCCCACCGGCCGTTTCAAGGCCGAGGCTTCCTTCGTGCGAATAGCGAATGCGTACTCCAAGCGCTGCGCCGTCTCCCAGTTCGGCGTGGATCCGCTGACCGATATGGGCTGTGTTGATGATGATTTCAGTCACCCCTGCGCGAGCGAGTCGGCGCATGTGGTGCACGATCAGCGGCATGCCTCCGGCCGGGAGAAGGGGCTTCGGGGTGGTAAGCGTGAGGGGCAGCATTCGCTCGCCCTTGCCGGCGGCGAGGATCATGGCCTTCATGCCCACGCCTCACGCGGCAGACGTGCCTCCAGCCACTGGGTGAAATCGGCGAATTCAGGGTATGGGGTCACGGCTCGTCTGAGGTTGCGCAGCGTGAGCGGAATGTCCTTCAGGTAACCCGACTTGCCATCCCGGTGGTGCAGTCGTGCGAAGATGCCGGCCACCTTGAGGTGGCGCTGTGCGCTCATCCAGTCGAAATCCTGCCTGAACGTCTCCCACTCTGCATCCGAAAGGCCTGCCCCCCGGACTCGTCCGTGGAAGGTGCGAGCCCACTTCATGACCCGTTCCTCCGGCCATTCGATGTAGCTGTCGCGCAGAAGCGATATCAGGTCATAGGTCAGGGGCCCTGCTACGGCATCCTGGAAGTCGATCACGCCTGGAGATCGCTCCTTGGTCACCATGAGATTGCGCGAGTGGTAGTCGCGGTGCACGAAAACTTGTGGCTGGGCGCGGGCGCGCTCGGACAGCATTCCGTAGACCCGCTCCAGTAGCTCGCGTTCTTCCTCGCCCAGACGCATGCCGAGGTGCCGCTCCAGGTACCAAGTGTCGAACAGGCGCATCTCCCGCAGCAGCAATTCGTCGTCATAGGTGGGGAGGCCCTCGGTCGGGCAGGTCTGGATGAGCAGAAGGGTGGCCATGGCATCGTCATACAGCCGGGCCACGCTCACGTCGTCCAGGCAGGCAAGATAGGGCGTGGCACCAAAATCCTCCAGCAGCATGAGCCCTCGCTCCGCACAGCTGGCGTGGATATGCGGAACATGTACGCCATGCCCCTCCAGGATCCGGTTGATGCGCTCGAACGGGCGGATGTCCTCGTGCTCGGGAGGGGCGTCCATGACGATCAGGCTGCGCCCGGGCTGGTACAGCCTGAAGTAGCGGCGGAAGCTCGCATCTGCCGAGGCGGGGAGCAGCTCGCCAGAGGCAAGGCCGAGTTCAACATGCAGCCAGTGCTGGATCAGTTCGAGTCGATGGTTCATGGGGCATTCAAAAAAAAAACAGGGAAGCGACGCCGATGGCGATGGCAGCGAGGCTGACCGCCGCGGCACGCCGGCCCATCGCCATGCCACCAATGGCCAAGGCCAGCATCACCTTGACGATGGTATTGGTGAACACGGCAATAAGGATTGTGTTGCGCGCGACTTCGAGGTCCAGCCCGTTCAGGCTCAGTTTTGCGACCGAGAGGGTCAGTGCGTCGACATCGGCCAGCCCGGAGGCGAGGGCGAGGGCATAGAGCCCGGCGTGGCCGAACCAAGCCTTTGCTCCGCTGGCGAGTACCATGATGAGGGCGAGCAGCAGGCCGAATTTGAAGGCGTTGCCCAGTTCGAAGGGATTGGGCAGGTTGGCTTGCGCGACCGCGCCCTCCAGGGTGATGCCGCGCCACAGATAGGCCGCTCCGCCGAGGGTCACGATGGTCATGAGCGCCAGCGGGGGCAGAAGGACGGGGATCAACTCGGCATGGACCACCCCCGCCTCGATCAGCACCCGCGGAAACATGATGCTGCAGGCGGCCAGCACGCCCGCAGCAAGCAGCTGTGGGGGGTAGCGGGCATCGCGCGCATAGCGGGCGAGGTTGAGGGTCACGGCGGTGGAGGACACCAGTCCGCCCAGCAGGCTGGTCGCCATGATCCCGCGCCTCGGTCCAGCCAGCTTGATGGCGAAGTAGCCGATGAACGACAGGCCGGACACCAGCACCACCATCCACCATGCAAGATAGGGATTGAAAGCCTCCCAGGGGCCAAAACCACGATCGGGCAACAGTGGCAGTAGGACGACGGAGATCAGGAGGAGCTTGAGCGCGGCATGCAGCTCGCCCTCGGTCAGCTGCGTCAGCCAGCCGTGCAGGACAGGCTTGAGGCCGAGCAGAATGGTGGTGACTACGGCACTGGCCGCCGCGATGAGTGGGAAGCCGAGCGTGCTGAGTAGGCCTAGGGCAAGGGTGACCAGCAAGGCGACTTCGGTGGTGATGCCAAGCTGCGCTTCCTCGCGGTTCGAGGATATCCAGTGGCCGGCAACGACCAACGCGGCAAAGCCTGCGAAGGCCAGCCCCGCAAAGGCAACGGTCAGCTTGAGCGAGACCACGCCGATCACCCCGCCCAGCAGGCCGGTCAAGCCAAAGGTGCGGATGCCGGCCACACGATGTCCCTCGGCGGCGGCGCGCTCGTGCCAGCCGCGTTCTGTGCCGATGAGTAGCCCGATGGCCAGGGCGATGCCGAGGTGCTGCAGGAGGGTGAGGTGATCCATGAGCTAATTAAACCCGATCCATGAGTCGCGCGCGATGTCCATCGATCGTGGGGCGGGCTATGCTCAAAAAGGGGCGTCTAGGGTGGAGAGTTGTTCCATGCTCCCCCTGTCGGGCTATGCGGAGGCTTGCGCGGATTTTCCTTGGCCAGCTGCATGCCATTGGAAACGTCGCATCATGTATGATGCGCGTATCAGTAAAATCTATCGATGGTGCCGCATGATCCTTTTCCGCCAGCTGTTCGATGAAGCCACCTGGACCCTGACCTACCTGCTCGCCGATCCGCGTACCCGTGAGGCGGTCATCATCGACCCCGTGCTGGAGCAGGTGGAGCGTGATCTGGCGGTCATCCGCGAGATGGGCGTCACCCTGCGTTACATCCTCGAGACCCACGTGCATGCCGACCACGTGACCGGCGGCGGCGGCCTGCGCAAAGCGCTTGGCGCTCAGTTCGTGGCCGGCCAGGGGACGGGGCTGTCATGCACCGACGTCCTGCTGGGCGACGGCGAGACGCTTGCCTTCGGCGACGAGGTGATCCACGCCATCGCCACCCCGGGCCACACCAACGGCTGCATGAGCTATCGCTGGCGCGATCGTCTGTTCACCGGCGATACCCTGCTGATCGATGCCTGCGGCCGCACTGACTTCCAGGAGGGCAGCGCCGATCGGCTCTACGACAGCTTGCAGAAACTGCTGTCCTATCCCGACGAGACCCTGGTCTTCCCGGGACATGACTACAATGGCCGGCGAGTCAGCACCGTCGGCCAGGAGAAGGGCATCAACCCCTATGTCGCGGGCCTTGATCGCACGGCCTTCGTCGCCAAGATGAGCGCGCTGGATCTGCCACGTCCGCGCCGCATCGATGTCGCGGTGCCGGCCAACAAACGGTGCGGCGAGACCTCTTGAGATGGCGCGCATCTCCGTCCTCGGCGCCGGTTTCGCGGCGCTCACCGCAGTCCGCAGGCTGCGCCGTCAGAACTCCGAGGCGGAGATCACCCTCATCGCGCCGCGAGCTGAGTTCGTCTATGCGCCGAGCCTGATCTGGATTCCTTCGCGCCTGCGTTCCGGCTCCGACCTGCGCATCGACCTGCAGCGCTTTCTTGCCCGTCACAGGGTGAGCATTCATGCCGGGCGAGTCACCGGGCTGCGCGACGGGGGCAGGGTGGTTGTCACCGAAAGCGGCGAGGTCGAGAACGACGGCCTGCTTATCGCCAGCGGTGGGCGCTTCATCAAGAAGCTGCCGGGCATCGAGCATGCCATCACCCTGTGCGAGGGGATCGAGTCGGCCGAGAGGATCCGTGACCGGCTCGAGGGCATGGAGGGCGGCACCATCGCAGTGGGATTCGGTGGCAACCCCAATGAGCCCTCCGCCGTGCGTGGCGGGCCGATGTTCGAACTACTGTTCGGGCTCGACACCCTCCTGCGCCGCCAGGGGCGGCGCGACAAGTTCAGGCTGGTGTTCTTCAACCCGGCGGCTCGCCCAGGCAACCGCCTGGGCGAATCAGCCGTCGATGCCTTGCTCTCCCGCATGGCCAGGCTTGGCATCGAGACCCACCTCGGCCACAAGCCGGTGCGCTTCGAAAGCGGGAAGGTGGTCACCGAAGGTGGCGAGTTCGCCGCCGACCTGATCCTGTTCATGCCGGGCATGACCGGCCCCGCCTGGCTGGAGGGCTCCGGCCTGCCGCTCTCTCCGGGGGGCATGCTCCAGGCCGACGCGCACTGCCGCGTGATGGGATTCGACAAGGTCTACGTGGCGGGGGATTCGGGCAGTTATCCCGGTCCGGATTGGGCGCCCAAGCAGGCGCACATGGCCGACCTGCAGGCGGTCGCGGCGGCGGACAACCTGCTCGCCGAGATGGGCGGGGCCTCGGCTGTCAAGACTTTCCGCTGGGAGCTGGTCTGCATCATCGATACCCTGGACAAGGGAATCCTCGTTTTCCGCAACGAAAATCGAGGCCTGATACTTCCTCCCTGCCGCCTGTTGCACTGGGGCAAGCGTCTGTTCGAGCGCCTCTACCTCCGCCGCTATCACTGAGATCGGGCTGCGTTGTCGGAGGGGCGGGCCATGGGTTACGCTGATCGACCCGGAAAAAAGGCCCGTCCCGTGCACGCCGTCCTCCACCAGCTATTCGCCATTTGCCTGCTGCGCGCGGGTCCGCAGGACCTGCCCGTCGATCCTCGCCTACCGATCTGGCTTGCGGGCGCCTATGTCTTGGTCGGTGGGATGGTGCTGTCCTCGCAGCTGAGCTTCGCCGAGGGCGCGGCCCAGGCTGGCCTCGATGCCCTGCTCCTCGCCGCCTTCGCCTGGGGCGTGCTGCGTTTCCGCGGTTTCCCCGAGCGCTTCATCCAGACCTATGCCGCGTTGCTCGGCGTCAACCTCCTGCTCGCCCTGCTGTCTTGGCCGCTGTTTGCCATGGCCCCCAACGATCCGGAGGCCACTCGCCTGAGCGCTGCCCAGATCGGGTTGCTGCTGGCCCTGCTGTGGACACTGATCGCACAGGGGCAAGTCCTGCGCAGTGCCCTGGAACTGGGTGCCGGACTGGGGCTGCTGCTCGCCTTCTCCTACTTCATCGCCGCGAGCCTGATCATCGCCGCGGTGTTCCCTGCAGGTGCGCCGGCATGAAGCGTCCTCTCCACATCCTCGGCATCGGCGGCACCTTCATGGGGGGCATCGCCCAGCTCGCGCGCGCGGCGGGCTATGCGGTGTCCGGTGCGGACCGCAATGTCTATCCGCCGATGAGCGACCAGCTCGCTGCCGCTGGCATCCCTTGGGTCGAGGGCTATGACCCAGGCCAGCTCGACGGCGTCACAGGCGAGATCGTGGTCGGCAACGTCATGCGCCGTGGCATGCCGATCACCGAGGCCATGCTCGACCGCGGCCTGGAATACACCTCCGGCCCGGAATGGCTCGGGCGCAACATCCTGCGCGGGCGCTGGGTGCTGGCGGTGGCCGGCACCCACGGCAAGACCACCACCAGCTCGATGCTGGCCTGGATCCTCGAATACGCGGGGCTCAAGCCCGGCTTCCTGATCGGTGGGGTGCCGAACGACTTCGGCTGCTCCGCGCGCCTCGGCGAGGGACCGTTCTTCGTGGTCGAGGCGGACGAGTACGACACCGCCTTCTTCGACAAGCGCTCCAAGTTCGTCCACTACCGGCCGCGCACGGCGATCCTCAACAACCTGGAGTTCGACCATGCCGACATCTTCCCCGACCTCGCGGCTATCCAGACCCAGTTCCACCATCTGGTGCGCACCATCCCCGGAGGCGGTCTGATCGTGCGTCCGGCCGAGGATCCCGCGCTGGACGCGGTGCTCGAGCGCGGCTGCTGGACCCCTGTCGAGACCTTCGGCTACACCGGCCAGTGGGCGATCGGCGATGCGGCGGCGGACGGCTCCCGCTTTGAGGTGCTCCTCGATGGCCAGGCCGTGGGCGAGGTGAAATGGGGGCAGCTCGGCGTCCACAACATGCACAACGGCCTCGCGGCGCTGGCAGCCGCGAGGCATGCGGGCGTGCCGGTGGCGGTCGGCATCGAGGCGCTCGCGCGTTTTTCCGGCGTGAAGCGCCGCCTCGAGGTGCGCGGCAGCGAGCGTGGCGTGACGGTGTACGACGACTTCGCCCACCACCCGACCGCCATCCGCACCACACTCGAGGGCCTGCGCGCGAGGATCGGCACGGCCCGCCTGCTGGTCGCGCTCGATCCCCGCTCCAACACCATGCGCATGGGCGTGCACGCCGACCATCTCGCGCCTGCCCTGGCGGCCGCGGACGCGGTCTGGCTGTTCCAGCCCGAGGATGCCGGCTGGGACGTGCGCCGCGTGGCCGAGGCCCTGCGCCGCCCGAGCTGGAGTGGCGGCGTAGTCGAGGCGATGGTGGACGACCTCGCGGCAGCCGCCCGGCCGGGCGATCACATCGTGCTGATGAGCAACGGCAGCTTCGGCGGGGCGCATGTGCGGTTACTCGAGGTCCTGCGCATGCAAGTCGAGGCATGACCATGCGCGTCTTCCTCGGCATCACCGGTGCCTCGGGCCTGGTCTATGCCGAGCGCCTGCTCGAGTGCATGCTGGCCGCGGGGGCGCAGGTGGAGCTGTGCGTCTCCAAGGCCGCGCACCAGGTCGCGGCACTGGAGATGGGGGAGCCGTGGCCCTCGCGGCCCGAGGAGCTGGGACGCTTCTTCCTCGAACGTCTTCCAGGCCTGCCCGGCAGCCTGCGCGTTCACGGGCGTGAGGACTGGCTGGCGCCGGCGGCCTCCGGCTCCAACCCGCCGGACGCGGTGGTGATCTGCCCCTGCACCACCGGAAGCCTGGCGGCGATCGCCCAGGGGCTGGGGGATTCACTGATCGAGCGTGCCGCCGATGTGGCGCTCAAGGAACGGCGCACCCTGATCCTCGTTCCGCGCGAGGCGCCGTTCTCCGCCATCCACCTCGAGCATATGCTCGGGCTGGCCCGCCTCGGCGCGGTGATCCTGCCGCCCAACCCGGGTTTCTACCACCGGCCGCAGAGCATCCAGGACCTGGTCGATTTCGTCGTCGCCCGCATCCTCGACCATCTGCGGCTGCCGCATGGCCTGATGACGCGCTGGGGGGAGTGACCATGGCCCCGAATATCCTGCCCCTTTTCCCTCTGCATACCGTGCTGTTCCCCGAGGGGGATTTGTCCCTGCGGGTGTTCGAGACGCGTTACATCGACATGGTGCGCGACTGCCTGCGCGAGGGCCGCCCCTTCGGCGTGTGCCTGATTCGCGAGGGCAGCGAGGTCGGTGAGCCGGCCATGCCGTACGAGGTCGGAACCTCCGCCCTGATCATCGACACCGGCATGCGGGTCGAAGGACTGCTCGGCATCTACACCCGCGGCCAACGCCGCTTCCGCATCCGCGGCATGGAGGCGCGGCCCGACCGACTGGTGCTGGCCGAGGTTGAGTGGCTGGCCGAGGGGCCCGCGCGCGTGCCGCCTCCCGAGCCGATGCGCCGCTTGCTCGCCAGCCTGCTGGAGGTCGAGACTGCTCCGCCGGTCGGGCCGATGAGCGATGCGCGCTGGGTCGTCTACCGCCTGGCCGAGCGCCTGCCTCTCAGGCTGGCCGAGCGCCAGACGGTGCTCGAGGCCGCGAGGCTGGACGAGGCCCTGGTGGTAGTCGAGGAGGCCGCGCGCCGCCTGGGGCTTTGGGGGGAGGGGGCATGAGCGATTCGTCGGCAATCCCCCGGGTCATTCATCTCGACGCGCCCGGTCTCGCTCGCGCCTTTGCCGAGCATGAGGTGCTGGTGGTCGCCTTCTGGGCGCCGTGGTGCGGCCCTTGTCAGGCCTTTGCGCCGGTGTTCGAGTCGGTGGCGGAAGAGACCGGCGACGCCGTCTTCGGCAAGGTCAATGTCGACGCCGAACCCACCCTCGCGGCCCAGTTTGGCGTGCGCTCTATCCCCATGCTGATGGGGGTGCGCGAGGGCGTGGTGCTCTACCTGCAGCCGGGGGCGCTCTCGGCCGGTGACCTGGCCGCCCTGGTTGGTCACCTGCGCGCGGTGGACATGGTCGAGGTGCATGCGGCCTTGGCCGGGTCATCCGAGGGCGACGCCGGGCAATGATCCTCGTCATCGGCCAGATGGCCGCCATGGTCCTGATCGGCCTGTGGTGGCAGTGGGCGCGCCCCGGTGGCTGGGAGGCCGCGCAGGCGCGCGGCGCCCTGACCACCCTCGTCTATTACGTGCTGCTGCCCGCCCTCGTGCTGGGGGTGCTGTGGCGCGCCCCGCTCGGGGGCGACAGCCTGCGCATCGCCGGGCTTGCCGCCCTGGGGGTGCTGGCGAGCATGGGGCTGATGGCCGGGCTCGCGCGCTTCATGCGGCTCTCGCGCGGGCAGACAGGCGCGCTGCTGCTGGCCGCCGCCTTCCCCAACGCCACCTACCTCGGTCTGCCGGTGCTGGAGTCGCTTTACGGCGACTTCGGGCGTGCCGTGGCGGTTCAGTACGACCTGTTTGCCTGCACCCCCCTGCTGCTGAGTCTCGGCATCGCCATCGCGGCGTACTACGGCCGCCCCCACGGCGACCAGCCGCTGTGGGTCGGCATCCTGAAGGTGCCCGCGCTCTGGGCTGCGCTGCTGGCATCCGCCCTCAACCTGTCGGGCGTGCCACTGCCGGACATGCTCGGGGGCATCCTCGACCGGCTCGGTGCGGGGGTCGTGCCGCTCATGCTGATCGCCCTCGGCATGGGCTTGCGTCTGGATGCCCTCCAGCCCGCCGCGCTCGCGCGGGTCAGCCCGGTGCTGGTCATCCAGCTCGCCTTTGCCCCAGCCCTGGTCTGGGGCGCGGGCTTGATGCTCGGCCTCTCGCCCCCATTATTGACGGCCGTGGTGCTGGAGGCCGGCATGCCGGTCATGGTGCTCGGCCTGGTGTTGTGCGACCGCTACGGTCTCGACACCGGCCTGTATGCCGCCGCGGCAACCCTCTCCACCCTGCTCAGCCTGTTCAGCCTGCCCTTCTGGCACGGCATGGTCGGCTCCTGATGCCCGTTTATCGTTGAGGTCTGCATGAACATCAGCAAGGACAAGGTCGTTTTCATCCACTACACCCTGCGTGACGAGGAGGGGCAGGTGCTCGACAGCAATGTCGGGGACGAGGCGCTGCCCTATCTGCATGGCCACGGCAACCTCATTCCCGGGCTGGAGCGGGCGCTCGAGGGGCGCGGCACCGGCGACCGCTTCGAGGTCACGGTGCCCCCCGCGGAGGCCTACGGCGAGCGCGACCCGGCCGGCATGATCGAGGTGCCGCGCAGCACCCTGAGTGCAGAGGTGGCGGTCGAGATTGGCAATCATGTCCAGGCCATGGGGCCGGAGGGGCGCATCGAGTTCACCATCGCCGGCTTCGACGACGAGATGGTGATCCTCGACGGCAACCATCCGCTGGCCGGGCGTACCCTGCATTTTGAAGTCGAGGTGGGGGCGATCCGCGATGCCCACCCGGATGAGGTCAAGCACCACCGCGTCCACCCCGCGGGCCACCACTTGATGGTGACCGATTCCTCGTATGACGAGAGCCTGACCGACAAGGCCGAATGATGCGAGTCCTGCCCGAGGCCGCTTCGCGGGGAGGTTCCCCGCTCGAGTATCGCATCGCGCCGGCCAGCCCCGAGGCGCGCGAATACGCTCTCGCGCTGACCGTCCCCCGCCCGGCCGCCGACGGTCAGGTCTTCGCCATGGCTGCCTGGACCCCGGGCAGCTACATGGTGCGCGACCATGCCCGGCACGTGACGCACATCGAGGCGCGCGACGCGCAGGGCGGTGCCGTGCCGCTGACCTGGGTGGACAAGCAGACCTGGCGCGCCGCACCCGTCGACGGGCCGTTGACCCTGCGCTGGCGGGTGCACGCGCACGAGTTGTCCGTGCGCACCGCCCACCTCGACACCCTGTGGGGGTTCGCCGACGGCGCTGCCCTGTGGCTCCGGCCGCTCGGCCTGGAGCGGGCCCCTTGCCGGGTCGAGCTGCAGCGTTCCGCCAGCCCGTGCGCGCAGGGCTGGCGGGCTGCCGTCATGCTCCCGCCTGATGCGGTCGATGGCGAGGGCTACGGCACCTATTTCGCCGAGGACTTCGAGGCCCTGCTCGATGCGCCCGTCGCCTTCGGTCCGTTGCGCGAGTTGGAGTTCGATGTGCGCGGCGTGCCGCACCGCTTCGCCTGGCTCGGGCGGGTCGAGTTCGACGAGGAACGCCTCGCGGCCGACCTCGCGCGTGCCTGCGATGCCGTGGTCGGCCTGTTCGGCGCGGAGCCACCACCCTTCCCGCGCTACCTGTTCCTCGCCCTGGTCACCGGCGATGGCTACGGCGGCCTGGAGCACCGCGAGGGTACGGCCCTGTTGTGCCGGCGCGAGCACTTTCCTCTCCCCGGCGAGGCGGGGGCCACGGCCGCCTATCGCGAGTTCCTCGGCCTGTGTGCGCACGAATACCTGCACGCCTGGCTGGTCAAGCGCATCCGCCCCGCTGCCCTGATGGGGCTCCCGCTGCACGGCGAGGCCTACACCCGCCTGCTGTGGCTGTTCGAGGGGGTGACCAGCTACTACGACGACCTGCTGCTGGCGCGCGCCGGGGTGATCACTCCGCAGGAATACCTCGACGCCTTCGCGGCCACCCTCGGGCGCGTGCGTCGCGCGCCGGGGCGTCTGCGTCTGTCGCTCGAGCACTCCAGCCTCACCGCCTGGACGCGGCTTTACAAGGCGGATGACAACACCGCCAACGTCGGCATCAGCTACTACACCAAGGGCGCGCTGTTCGCCTGGATGCTGGATGCCGAGCTGCGCCGGCGCAGCCGTGACCGCCTCAGTCTGGATGACCTGTTGCGCGCCCTCTGGCACGAGCACGGCCTGACGGGGCGCGGGGTAAGCGAGGACGAGCTCGAGTCCTGGCTGGAAGTTCGGGCGGGCGTCGGCCTGGCCGATCTGTTCGAGGCAGGGCTGCGCGGCACCGCCGAGCTCCCCCTCGAACACGTGGCGACGACCCTGGGGCTGCGCCTGGACTGGGAGGCGGAGCGCGAGGCGCCATGGCTCGGGGCGGAGGTCCGCGTAGGCAGCCATGGCGAAGCGGTGCTGGGCTTGGTCTATGCCGGCGCGGCGGCCGAGCGCGCGGGGCTTGCCCCGCGCGACGTGCTGGTCGCCATCGACGGCCTGCGGGTCGACGCGGCCGGTCTCGAGGGGCTGCTTCGCCGCCTGCGGATCGGCCAGGAGGTGCGTGTGCACGCCTTCCGGCGCGACGAGCTGTTCGAGGCTCGGCTCTGTCTCGATCCGCCTCTCTCTACCCGGGCGTCGCTGCAGGTCGACCCCCAGGCGGAGAGGGGGGCGGCGCTCCGGCGTGCGCAGTGGCTGGGCGTCTGATGAGGCCCGGCCGCATGTCCGGCTGGCCGCATTGTCGCCAAGACCCCCTCTGGGAGCGTTTGCTGGCGTATCTGGCAGACAGCCACTGGCATTCCCTGGCGTCCTGTGCAGCGTCCTGTGGGGTGGGGGCGCCGACGCTGCGTCGCGCCCTGCGTGACTATGCCCGGCGCGGGGCGCCCCTGCAATGTGACTCGGTCCGGGGGGTGCGTTTGCGTTCCATGGTGACGCCCCTCGCGCTCCGGAATGCCCGCGCACGTGCAGTGACCTGCTTCGAGACCGATTCGACCAATGCCCGTCTGCTGCGGGCGCTGAAGCAGGGGCTTGCGCGCAGTGCTGCCCTGGCGGCCGAGCAGCAGACGCGCGGGCGGGGGCGGCATGAGCGCCGCTGGCTAACGCCCCTCGGTGGCGGGGTTGCGCTGTCGGTGGCCTGGCCCTATGCGCTCCTGCCCGGCGGGCATCCCCCGGCCGCGCTATCGTTGCGGGTCGGGGTGGCGCTGGCGCAGGCCTGCGCGCGCCTCGGGGTTCGGAGCGTGCGCCTCAAGTGGCCGAATGACCTGATCGTGGATGGGCGCAAGCTGGGCGGAATCCTGATCGAGGGTGGCGCAGCGGGGCTGGTCGTCGGAGTGGGGCTCAATCACGCCTTCCCTCGGGGCTGGCGGAGCAGGGTTGGGCAGCCGCTCACCAGTTTGAGCGATATCCTCGGGAGGCGCGTCCCGCCGCGGTCGCGGGTGCTTGATGTCGTGCTCGATGCACTGATGGCGGAGATGTGCTCGGATGATGAGGCGTGGCGCGAGTCCTTTGCCCGTCGCGATGCCCTGGCCGGCCGTCCGGTGCGTGTCAGCGGGGCGGGCGGCGATGTCTGGGAGGGGGTGGCCGGCGGGGTGACGGAGGATGGGGCGTTGCGCGTGATCACCCCGGGCGGGGAGCGCCTTTGCCATGCCGGCGAGGCCAGCGTGAGGGGGGGCGGATGAGGCTTGCGATCGACGCGGGCAATACGCGGGTCAAGTGGGCGTTCGGGCAGGCGGTGGCGCAGGCGGTCGAGCATCGCGGGCGGGATCTTCGGGCATTGCTGCGCCAGTCCTGGGTGGACCAGCCGCGGCCCGAGGCCGTTCATGTCGCCAGCGTGGCCGGTGAGACGGTGGGCGAGGCCATCCGCGCGGCGGTGCAGGATTGCTGGCCTGGCGTGCCGCTGGCCTTTCTCGTCAGTCGGGCCGAATGCTGCGGCGTGCAGGTGGCCTATGCCCGGCCCGAGCGCTTCGGCGTGGACCGGCTGGCTGCGCTGGTTGCGGCGCATGCCAGGGAAGCGGGCAACCCGGTAGTGGTGGTCGATGCAGGCACGGCGGTCACGGTCGACGTCATCGACGCGCGGGGGCGACATCTCGGCGGGCTGATCATGCCGGGGCTGCGCCTGCTGCGCGAGTGTCTTCTGGGTGGGGCTGCAGCAGTGGGGGCGGTGCGGGGCGGTGTCCCCGCGGTTGCGTCAGACGGGATCCTACAGGCCGGTACGGAGGCGGGCGTGGCGGCCGGGGCGCGCTGCATGTTCGTCGGAGGCGCGCTGCGCGCCATCGACGCGGCCAGCGGAGAGGCGGGAGTGGGGGCGAGCCTGTATTTGACCGGCGGTGATGCCGCCATCCTTGCCGAGTCGCTGGGGCGGATGCATGTGGTGCGGCCGGACCTCGTGCTGGAAGGCGTGGTCCTGATGGCGCAGGCTGGCTGAGCCATTTGCCCCCGCGGGAGGGATGGCATAGAATCCGCGGCCGTTGCCGGCATAGCACAGTTGGTAGTGCAACCGCCTTGTAAGCGGTAGGTCGTGAGTTCGAGTCCCACTGCCGGCACCATGCTTGACAGAGGAAAACTGCTCGAGCAAAATGCGCAACTCGTTTGACGGTGGGGTTCCCGAGCGGCCAAAGGGGGCAGACTGTAAATCTGCTGGCACTGCCTTCGAAGGTTCGAATCCTTCCCCCACCACCAAATTCGCTGATTTCTAGCGGATGATGGGAATTGCTCCCTTAAGCGGGTGTAGTTCAATGGTAGAACCTCAGCCTTCCAAGCTGATGACGTGGGTTCGATTCCCATCACCCGCTCCAGTTTTGCTCTTGTAGCTCAGTCGGTAGAGCGCGTCCTTGGTAAGGACGAGGTCACCAGTTCGATTCTGGTCAAGAGCTCCATCTCTTTTTCGTCGTCCCATTTGTCCATCTGACCCATCCGGGGGTGTTTCATGGCTAAGGAAAAATTCGAACGTAAGAAGCCGCACGTGAACGTGGGCACCATTGGTCACGTTGACCACGGCAAGACCACGCTGACTGCGGCGCTGACCAAGGTTGCGGCGGAGACCTTCGGTGGCGAGCTGAAGGCCTTCGACGAAATCGACAAGGCCCCGGAAGAGAAGGCGCGTGGCATCACCATCTCCACCTCGCACGTGGAGTACGAGTCTGCCAACCGTCACTACGCCCACGTTGACTGCCCGGGTCACGCTGACTACGTCAAGAACATGATCACCGGCGCGGCCCAGATGGACGGCGCGATCCTGGTGTGCTCCGCCGCTGACGGCCCGATGCCGCAGACCCGCGAGCACATCCTGCTGTCCCGCCAGGTCGGTGTGCCGTACATCGTCGTGTTCCTGAACAAGGCCGACATGGTGGACGACCCCGAGCTGCTCGAGCTGGTCGAGATGGAGATCCGCGACCTGCTGTCCAGCTACGACTTCCCGGGCGACGACACCCCGATCATTGTCGGTTCCGCGCTGAAGGCCCTTGAGGGCGACCAGTCCGAGATCGGCGCTCCGTCCGTGATTCGGCTGCTCGAGGCCCTGGACAGCTACATTCCCGAGCCGGAGCGCGCTGTTGACGGCGCCTTCCTGATGCCGGTCGAGGACGTGTTCTCCATCTCTGGTCGCGGCACCGTGGTCACTGGACGTATCGAGCGCGGCATCATCAAGGTTGGCGAAGAAGTGGAGATCGTCGGCATCCGTCCGACCCAGAAGACCACTGTCACCGGCGTTGAGATGTTCCGCAAGCTGCTCGACCAGGGTCAGGCGGGCGACAACGTCGGCCTGCTGCTGCGCGGCACCAAGCGCGACGACGTCGAGCGCGGCCAGGTGCTGTGCAAGCCGGGTAGCGTCAAGCCGCACACCAAGTTCGAGTGCGAGGTGTACGTGCTGAGCAAGGACGAAGGTGGTCGTCACACCCCGTTCTTCAACAACTACCGTCCGCAGTTCTACTTCCGTACCACCGACGTGACTGGCGCATGCCAGCTGCCGGAAGGTGTGGAGATGGTGATGCCGGGTGACAACGTTGCCATGACCGTCACCCTGATCAACCCGATCGCCATGGAAGAAGGCCTGCGTTTCGCAATCCGCGAAGGTGGCCGTACCGTCGGCGCCGGCGTTGTCTCCAAGATCATCGAGTAATTCGTCTCGAGTCTTGTCTTTCAGCCGGGGATCGACTATGATCCCCGGCTTCCTGTTGAAGTGCACGCGATACAGGGCAGTAGCTCAATTGGCAGAGCGACGGTCTCCAAAACCGTAGGTTGGGGGTTCGATTCCCTCCTGCCCTGCCACCCTTGTGGTGGTGGTGCCCGGATTCATCTTCATAGAAAGCAGTACCAGATGGTCGCAAAGACTGAAGCGTCGGCGTCAGCGCTGGACAACATCAAGCTCGCGCTCGCGCTCTTTGTCCTGCTCGTCGGGGTGGTTGGTTTCTATTGGTTTGACCATGTCGCGCTGGCGTGGCGCGTGCTGGCTCTGCTCGGCCTTGTTGGTCTGGCAGCGGGGCTAGTGGCGCTGACCCCCGTGGGGCGTGGTCTTTTTGGTTTTTCCCGCGAGGCGCGCGCCGAGTTGCGCAAGGTGGTGTGGCCGACCCGGCAGGAAACGCTGCAGGTCACGCTCTCGGTCCTGGTGCTCGTGTTGGTCGTGGGAATCTTTTTGTGGCTCGTGGATGCCCTGCTGTTCTGGGCGGTGCGTCTTATCACGGGTCAGGGGGGCTGATCGATGGCCATGCGCTGGTACGTGGTCCAGACCTTTTCTCAGTATGAGAATGCGGTCAAGCGTGCGCTCGAGGAGCGCATTCAGCGTGATGGCATGCAGGATCGCTTCGGCGAGATCCTCGTGCCTTCCGAGGAAGTGGTCGAGATGCGCGATGGCGTGCGTCGCAAGAGCGAGCGCAAGTTCTTCCCCGGCTACGTGCTGGTGCAGATCGACATGAATGACGAAGCCTGGCATCTGGTGCGTTCCGTGCCGCGGGTGCTGGGTTTTATTGGCGGCACGCCGGATCGTCCGGCGCCGATCAGCGATCGAGAGGCCGAGGCCATCCTCAATCGCATGCGCGAGGGCGCCGAGAAGCCGCGTCCGAAGGTGCTGTTCGAGGTGGGGGAGATGGTCCGCATCTGCGAGGGGCCGTTCAACGATTTCAATGGCACGGTCGAAGAGGTCGATTACGAGAAGAGCCGCCTGCGTGTCGCGGTAAGTATTTTTGGTCGCTCCACCCCGGTGGAGCTTGAGTTCGGTCAGGTCGAGAAGGTCTGACCGTCAACTGGGGAGCCCGTTGGGCGTTTGTACCCAAAGAGAGTGAAACATGGCTAAGAAAGTCCAGGCTTACATCAAGCTGCAGGTCAAGGCCGGTCAGGCCAACCCGAGTCCCCCGATCGGTCCGGCCCTGGGGCAGCACGGCGTCAACATCATGGGCTTCTGTAAGGAGTTCAACGCCGCGACCCAGGGTGTGGAGCCCGGTCTGCCGCTGCCGGTGGTCATCACCGTGTACAGCGACAAGAGCTTCACCTTCATCACCAAGACCCCGCCGGCCACCGTTCTGATCAAGAAGGCTGTCGGCATCCAGAGTGGTTCGAGCAACCCGAACACCAAGAAGGTCGGCACCATCACCCGTGCCCAGCTCGAAGAAATTGCCAAGACCAAAATGCCGGATCTCACCGCTGCAGACATGGACGCCGCCGTGCGTACCATCGCTGGCAGCGCGAAGAGCATGGGTCTGAATGTGGAGGGCGTGTAATGGCCAAGCTCACCAAGCGTCAAAAAGCCGTCCGTGAAAAGGTCGACGCAGCGCGCGCCTATCCGGTCAAGGAGGCCTTCAGCCTGCTGAAGGAGCTGGCGACCTCCAAGTTTGTCGAGTCCGTCGACGTTGCCGTCAACCTGGGGGTCGACCCGCGTCGTTCCGATCAGGTTGTTCGCGGGTCCACTGTGCTGCCGCGCGGCACCGGCAAGAGCGTGCGCGTGGCTGTGTTCGCCCAGGGTGCCAACGCCGAGGCTGCCAAGGCCGCCGGCGCCGAGATCGTTGGTTTCGAGGATCTTGCTGAGTCCATCAAGGCCGGCAACATGGATTTCGACGTGGTCATCGCCACTCCGGATGCCATGCGCATCGTCGGTCAGCTCGGCCAGATCCTCGGTCCCCGCGGCCTGATGCCGAACCCGAAGGTCGGTACCGTGGCGATGGATCCGGCGGCTGCCGTGCGTAACGCCAAGGCCGGTCAGGTCCGCTACCGCACCGACAAGGCCGGTATCATCCATTGCACCATCGGCAAGGTCAGCTTCGACGAAGAGGCCCTGCTCGATAACCTGAACGCCCTGATTGCTGACCTGAACAAGGCCAAGCCTTCCGCGGCCAAGGGTGTCTACATGAAGCGCATCACTGTATCCACCACCATGGGCCCGGGCCTGCAGGTGGATCAGGCCAGCCTGGCTGGCTGATGCGGAGCGGGGCGGTGAGGAGCCGCTCCGCGCAGTTTGGGCTGCCGGACTCGTCCGGTTGCGTCCAAGACCGCAGGCGCACGAGGTCTCCGAGTGCTTAATCCTGCCTGCGCAGACGGTGAGGCCCAGGAATTTCTGCCTGGTGTGACACCGTAAGGGCGGGGTGCCCCTCCATCCTCGGGATGGATTCACGGAAACGTGGGCGCCCCGGTTCGAGGCGAAGCATGTCCCTTGGGGCATGCGATCCGAGGTTATTTCAATGGCACTGACGTTCGATCAGAAACAGGCTGTCGTCGCTGAAGTAGCCGAAGTCGCCGCCAAAGCTTATTCCGCTGTTGCGGCGGAATATCGTGGCATGACGGTCGAGCAACTGACCGCGCTGCGCGTGAAGGCCCGCCAGTCGGGCGTTTACCTGCGCGTGGTGAAGAACACGCTCGCCCGCATCGCAGTTCGCGGTACCGAATTCGAGTGCATGGCCGACGGGATGGTAGGTCCCCTCGTGCTGGCATTCTCGATGGAGGATCCGGGCGCTGCAGCACGCCTGATGCGCGATGCGGCCAAGGAGAACGACAAGCTGAAAGTGAAGCTCGTCGCCCTCAGTGGCCAGCTCATCGCTGCATCCGAGATCGATCGCGTGGCCAACCTGCCGACCCGCGACCAGGCCATCAGCATGCTCATGTCTGTCATGCAGGCCCCGGTTGCCAAGTTCGTCCGTACCCTCAATGAGGTTCCGGGCAAGCTGGTCCGCACTGTTGCCGCCATCCGCGATCAGAAGCAAGCGGCGTAAGACTTACGGCTTTTTAACAATCCTTTCGCTTTTAGGTACACAACCATGGCAATCAACAAAGAAGACATTCTGGAGGCTATCTCCAACATGACCGTCCTGGAGATCGTTGATCTGATCTCCGCGATGGAAGAGAAGTTCGGCGTATCCGCCGCTGCCGCTGTCGCCGTCGCCGCTGCTCCGGCTGCTGGCGCTGCCGCTCCGGCCGCTGAAGAGAAGACCGAGTTCGACGTGGTCATGACCAGCTTCGGCGACAACAAGGTCAACGTGATCAAGGCCGTGCGCGAAATCACCGGTCTGGGCCTGAAAGAGGCCAAGGACATGGTTGAGGGTGCTCCGTCCACCATCAAGGAAGGCGTTGCCAAGGCCGATGCCGAGGCCATGAAGAAGAAGCTCGAAGAGGCCGGTGCCAAGGTCGAGCTCAAGTAATCGATCCCGCTTTCGCCTTGCGAAACACGGGTATCCGGCTGGCGGCGATTGCCGCCGGCCTTTTTCCGCTTGATGGACTTCCAGTGGCCTGTTGCGATGTCCCCGGCGCCGCGCGGCGCGAGACATGTCGACAGTCTACTGTGGTTCTAGATGACGCTCCGCGTCAGTAAATACTGTTTCCTCAGAGGAAATCCGATGACGTACTCCATCACCGAGAAGAAGCGGATCCGCAAGGATTTCAGCAAGCGCAAGTCCATCCTTGCGGTGCCGAATCTGCTGGCCACCCAGGTCGATTCCTACCGTGGCTTTCTGCAGCTTGAAAACCCGCAGGGCCGTGACCCGATGGGCCTGCATGCATCGCTCAGCTCGGTGTTCCCGATCTCCAGCTACTCCGGCAACGCGGCGCTCGAATATGTAAGCTATCGCCTCGGTGAGCCGGCCTTCGATGTCAAGGAATGCCAGGTTCGTGGCCTGACCTATGCCGCCCCTCTGCGCGTGAAGATGCGTCTGGTGATCTACGACAAGGAGGCCCCGGCGGGCAGTCAGGTCGTCAAGGACGTGCGCGAACAGGAGGTCTATATGGGCGAGCTGCCGCTCATGACCGAGACTGGCACCTTCGTCATCAACGGCACCGAGCGTGTCGTGGTGTCCCAGTTGCACCGTTCCCCGGGCGTGTTCTTCGACTCCGACAAGGGCAAGACCCACTCCTCGGGCAAGATCCTGTTCTCTGCGCGCATCATCCCCTACCGCGGTTCCTGGCTGGACTTCGAGTTTGATCCGAAGGATCTCCTGTATGCGCGCATCGACCGTCGCCGCAAACTGCCGGTAACCATCCTGCTGCGTGCGATCGGGATGGACAACGAGGAAATCCTCGCCACCTTCTTCGATACCACCACCTATACCCTCCTGTCGGCCAACGAGGTCAAGGTCGATCTCGTGATCGACCGCCTGAAGGGTGAGAACGCGCCGTTCGACATCCGTACCGAGGATGGTTCCGTGATCGTCGAGGCTGGTCGCCGCATCACCGCCAAGCACCTGCGCGACATGAAGAAGGCGGGGGTCGGCGCCCAGGTCGGTCCGATCGACTACCTGGTTGGCCAGACCCTGGCTCACAATGTCATCGATATCCGTACCGGCGAGCTCCTCGCCAGCGCCAACGACATCGTCACCGCCGACCTGATCGCGGCGATGAACGAAGCTGGCATCCGTGAAGTTCGTACCATCTACTTCAACGAGGTCGACCGCGGTCCGTTCATCTCCAGCACCCTGCGTGCAGACGCGACCACCAGCCCGCTCGAGGCCCTGGTCGAGATCTACCGCATGATGCGCCCGGGCGAGCCGCCCACCAAGGAGTCCGCCGAGGCACTGTTCAGTGGCCTGTTCTTCTCCGAGGACCGCTACGACCTCTCCGCCGTCGGCCGCATGAAGTTCAACCGCCGTGTTGGCCGCGAAGAGATCACCGGTCCGGGCACCCTGTCCAAGGATGACATCCTGGACGTGATCAAGGTGCTGATCGACATCCGCAACGGCAACGGCCAGGTGGACGACATCGACCACCTTGGCAACCGCCGTATCCGTTCCGTTGGCGAGATGGCCGAGAACGTGTTCCGCATCGGCCTGGTGCGCGTCGAGCGTGCGGTCAAGGAGCGCCTGAGCCTGGCCGAGAGCGAAGGCCTGATGCCGCAGGAGCTGATCAATGCCAAGCCGGTGGCGGCCGCGATCAAGGAGTTCTTCGGCTCCTCGCAGCTGTCCCAGTTCATGGACCAGAACAACCCGCTGTCCGAGGTGACCCACAAGCGCCGCGTCTCCGCGCTCGGCCCGGGCGGCCTGACCCGCGAGCGCGCCGGCTTCGAGGTGCGTGACGTGCACCCGACCCACTACGGCCGCGTGTGCCCGATCGAGACCCCGGAAGGCCCGAACATCGGCCTGATCAACTCGATGGCGGTGTATGCCCGCACCAACCACTACGGCTTCCTGGAAACCCCGTATCGCCGCGTGGTCGAGGGCAAGGTCACCGACCAGGTCGACTACCTGTCCGCGATCGAGGAAGGCCAGTACATCATCGCCCAGGCGAACGCCCGCCTGGACGAGCAGGGCAACCTGACCGACGAGCTGGTCGCCTGCCGTCAGGCGGGTGAGTTCACCCTCGCCAACCCCGGCCAGGTGCACTACATGGACATCTCGCCGAAGCAGGTGGTGTCCGTGGCCGCCTCGCTCATCCCGTTCCTCGAGCACGATGACGCCAACCGCGCGCTTATGGGTGCCAACATGCAGCGTCAGGCCGTGCCCTGCCTGCGTGCCGACAAGCCCCTGGTCGGCACCGGCATGGAGCGTGTGGTGGCGGTCGACTCCGGCGCCTCCGTTGTCGCCCGCCGTGGCGGCGTGGTCGAGCGCGTCGACGCGACCCGCATCGTGGTGCGCGTGAACGATGACGAGACCGCCTCCGGCGAGATCGGCGTCGACATCTACAACCTGAACAAGTACACCCGTTCCAACCAGAACACCTGCATCAATCAGCGCCCGATCGTCAATGACGGCGACCGGGTCGCCAAGGGCGACGTCCTGGCCGACGGCGCCTCCGTCGACCTCGGCGAGCTGGCGCTGGGCCAGAACATGCTGGTCGCGTTCATGCCGTGGAACGGCTACAACTTCGAGGACTCCATCCTCCTTTCCGAGCGCGTGCTGAAGGAGGACCGCTTCACCTCGATCCACGTCGAGGAGCTGTCCTGCGTGGCGCGTGACACCAAGCTCGGCCCCGAGGAGATCAGCGCGGACATCCCGAACGTCTCCGAAGGCCTGCTCAACAAGCTGGACGAGTCCGGCGTGGTGTTTGTCGGCGCCGAGGTGCGGCCGGGCGACATCCTGGTAGGCAAGGTCACGCCGAAGGGCGAGACCCAGCTGACCCCGGAGGAGAAACTGCTGCGTGCGATCTTCGGCGAGAAGGCGTCCGACGTGAAGGACACCTCCCTGCGCGTGCCGCCGGGCATGGAAGGCACCGTCATCGACGTGCGCGTGTTCACCCGCGATGGCGTGGAGAAGGATGCGCGCGCCAAGGCGATCGAGGAGGCCGACCTCGACGCGGTGCGCAAGAACATCAAGGACCGCATGCGCATCATCGAGGATGACATCTTCCAGCGCGTCGAGTCGCTGCTGGTCGGCCAGGTCGCCGATGGCGGCGCCGGCCTCGAGGGCGGCAAGAAGATCACCGCCTCCGCTCTGGCCAAGGTCAAGCGAGAGCAGTGGTTCGACATCCGCCTCGCCAGCGATGACGCGGCCGCGGAGCTCGAGACCTACAAGACCCAGATCGAGGAGCAGCGTGCCGAGGCCGAGCGCCTGTTCGCCGACAAGAAGGCGAAGATCCAGCAGGGCGACGACCTGGCGCCGGGCGTGCTGAAGATGGTCAAGGTGTATGTGGCCGTCAAGCGCCGCATCCAGCCGGGCGACAAGATGGCCGGTCGTCACGGCAACAAGGGCGTGGTCTCCATGATCGTGCCCGAGGAAGACATGCCGTACATGGAGAACGGCACGCCGATCGACATCTGCTTGAACCCGCTGGGCGTACCGTCGCGTATGAACATCGGCCAGATCCTCGAGGTCCACCTCGGCCTCGCGGCGCGTGGTCTCGGCCACAAGATCAGCGCCATGCTCGAGCTCGAGCGCGAGAAGCAGCTCAAGGAGCTGCGCGCGTTCCTCGACCAGGTCTACAACCATCGCGGCGTGAAGGAGGTCGACCTCGACAGCCTGAGCGACGACGAGCTGATCGCGATGGCGAAGAACCTGCGTGGCGGCGTGCCGATGGCGACCCCGGTGTTCGAGGGGGCGCACGAGTCCGAGATCAAGCACATGCTTCGTCTCGCCGACCTGCCCGAGAGCGGCCAGATGTATCTGTACGACGGTCGCACCGGCCAGCGGTTCGACCGCCCGACCACCGTCGGCTACATGTACATGCTCAAGCTGAACCACCTGGTCGACGACAAGATGCACGCCCGTTCCACCGGCCCGTACAGCCTGGTCACCCAGCAGCCGCTGGGTGGCAAGGCCCAGTTCGGCGGCCAGCGCTTCGGTGAGATGGAGGTGTGGGCGCTCGAGGCCTACGGCGCCGCCTACACCCTGCAGGAGATGCTGACCGTCAAGTCGGACGACGTGAACGGCCGCAACAAGATGTACAAGAACATCGTCGACGGCAACCATCAGATGGAGGCCAGCATGCCGGAGTCCTTCAATGTGCTCCTGCGTGAGATCCGCTCGCTCGGCATCAACATCGAGCTCGAGCAGGAAGACTGATCTACCCCGCCTGGGCGGCGCGTCCCTGACGCGCCGTCCCTCGCTGCATTTTTGAGAGATTCGCCATGAAAGAACTGCTCAACCTGATGAAGCCCCAGGCGGCGGAAGAAGAATTCGACTTCATCCGCATCTCCCTGCCGTCCCCGGACATGATCCGTTCGTGGTCGTTCGGCGAGGTGAAGAAGCCTGAGACCATCAACTACCGCACCTTCAAGCCGGAGCGTGACGGCCTGTTCTGCGCCAAGATCTTCGGCCCGGTGAAGGACTACGAGTGCCTGTGCGGCAAGTACAAGCGCCTCAAGCACCGCGGCGTGGTGTGTGAGAAGTGCGGCGTCGAGGTGACCCTGTCCAAGGTGCGCCGCGAGCGCATGGGCCACATCGAGCTGGCCGCCCCCTGCGCCCACATCTGGTTCCTCAAGTCCCTGCCGTCCCGCATCGGCCTGATGCTGGATATGACCCTGCGCGACATCGAGCGCGTGCTCTACTTCGAGGCGTTCATCGTCACCGAGCCCGGCCTGACCCCGCTGCAGAAGGGCCAGCTGCTGAACGATGAGGAGTACCTCGACGCGATCGAGCAGTATGGTGACGAGTTCGAGGCCCGCATGGGCGCCGAGGCGCTGCACGACATCCTCGCCAAGATGAATCTCGAGGAAGAGGCGCGCAAGATGCGTGAGGAGTTGGCCGAGACCGGCTCCGAGACCAAGATCAAGCGCATCTCCAAGCGCCTGAAGCTGATCGAGTCCTTTCTTGAGTCCGGCAACAAGCCGGAGTGGCTGATCCTGACCGTGCTGCCGGTCCTTCCTCCGGACCTGCGCCCGCTGGTCCCGCTGGATGGCGGCCGTTTCGCCACCTCCGACCTGAACGACCTGTACCGCCGCGTCATCAACCGCAACAACCGCCTCAAGCGCCTGCTCGAGCTCAACGCGCCGGATATCATCGTGCGCAACGAGAAGCGCATGCTGCAGGAGTCGGTGGATGCGCTGCTCGACAACGGCCGTCGCGGCCGCGCCATCACCGGCACCAACAAGCGCCCGCTCAAGTCGCTGGCCGACATGATCAAGGGCAAGCAGGGCCGCTTCCGTCAGAACCTGCTCGGCAAGCGCGTCGACTACTCCGGTCGTTCCGTGATCGTGGTCGGCCCGACCCTGCGTCTGCACCAGTGCGGCCTGCCGAAGAAGATGGCGCTCGAGCTGTTCAAGCCGTTCATCTTCTCCAAGCTCGTCCGCCGCGGCCTGGCTACCACCATCAAGGCGGCCAAGAAGCTGGTCGAGCGTGAAGGTCCGGAGGTCTGGGACGTCCTCGACGAGGTCATCCGCGAGCACCCGGTCCTGCTGAACCGCGCGCCAACCCTGCACCGTCTCGGCATCCAGGCCTTCGAGCCGGTGCTGATCGAAGGCAAGGCGATCCAGCTGCACCCGCTGGTCTGCTCCGCGTTCAACGCTGACTTCGACGGCGACCAGATGGCGGTTCACGTGCCGCTCTCGCTCGAGGCCCAGATCGAAGCCCGCGCGCTGATGATGTCGACCAACAACGTCCTCTCCCCGGCCAACGGTGATCCGATCATCGTGCCGTCGCAGGACATCGTGCTTGGCATCTACTACATGACCCGCGCCAAGGTGAATGGCAAGGGCGAGGGCCTGGTGCTGGCCGACCTCGACGAGGTCCAGCGCGCCTACGACACCGAGCAGGTCGAGCTCGGCACCCGCGTCAAGGTGCGCATCACCGAGCACCGCCGCAACGAGGCCGGCGAACTGGAGCCTGTCCGCTCCCTGATCGACACCACTATCGGCCGCGCCCTGCTGTACCGTGTGGTGCCGGCCGGTGTGCCGTACGAGCTGGTCAACCGTGACATGGGCAAGAAGGCCATCTCCGGCCTGCTGAACTACGTCTACCGCCACCTCGGCCTGAAGGAGACCGTCATCTTCGCCGACCAGATGATGTACACCGGCTTCCGCTTCGCGGCCCGTGCTGGCATCTCCATCTGCTCCGACGACATGCGTGTGCCCGATGCCAAAGCCGGTATCCTGGCCAAGGCCGAACTCGAGGTGAAGGAGATCCAGGAGCAGTTCAACGGCGGCCTGGTGACTTCCGGCGAGCGCTACAACAAGGTGGTCGACATCTGGTCGCGCGCCAACGACCAGATCACCAAGGCGATGATGGACGGCCTGTCCACCGAAACCGTGATAGACGCCCAGGGCAACGAGGTGCGCCAGAACTCGTTCAACGCCATCTACATGATGGCGGACTCCGGTGCGCGGGGCTCCGTGGCCCAGATCCGCCAGCTTGCCGGCATGCGTGGCCTGATGGCCAAGCCGGACGGCTCCATCATCGAGACGCCGATCACCGCGAACTTCCGTGAGGGACTGAACGTCATCCAGTACTTCATTTCCACCCACGGTGCACGGAAAGGCCTGGCCGACACCGCGCTGAAGACCGCGAACTCCGGTTACCTGACCCGCCGTCTGGTCGACGTGGCGCAGGACATGGTCATCACCATCGACGACTGCGGCACCACCAGCGACGGCCTGCGCATGACCCCGGTGATCGAGGGCGGCGACGTGGTCGAGGGCCTGGGCGAGCGGATCCTCGGTCGCGTGACCTCCAAGGACGTGCTGGTCCCGGGCGGCAACGCCACCCTGATCCCGGCCGGCACCCTGATCGACGAGGCCAAGGTGCGCGAGATCGAGGAGGCGGGCGTGGACGAGGTTTGGGTCCGCTCCCCGATCAGCTGCGAATCGCGCTGGGGCGTTTGCTCCAAGTGCTATGGTCGCGACCTCGCGCGTGGCCACCAGGTCAACGTTGGCGAGGCGGTTGGCGTCATGGCGGCCCAGTCCATCGGCGAGCCGGGCACCCAGCTGACCATGCGTACCTTCCACATCGGTGGCGCGGCTTCCCGCTCCGCCGCGGCCAGCAGCGTCGAGAACAAGACCGCGGGCAGCGCGCGCTTCCACAACCTGAAGACCGTCACCAACCGTGATGGTTTCCTGGTGGCCGTGTCGCGTTCGGGCGAGATCGGCGTGGTCGACGACCACGGCCGCGAGCGCGAGCGCTACAAGATCCCCTACGGCGCGGTCATCCGCGTCAAGGAAGGTGATCACGCGCCTGCCGGCAGCACGATGGCGGTATGGGACCCGCACACCCACCCGATCGTCACCGAGGTGGCTGGTTACGTGCGCTTCATCGATTTCGTCGAAGGCGTGACCGTCAACTCGCAGGTGGACGAGATCACCGGCCTGTCGTCCAAGGAGATCACCGATCCGAAGCAGCGCGCAGGCGCTGCCAAGGATCTGCGTCCGCTGGTCAAGCTGGTGGACGAGCAGGGCAATGACCTCAAGCTCGCGGGCACCGACCTGCCGGCGAACTACTTCCTGCCGGGGCGCGCGATCGTCAACCTGAACGACGGCGACCGCGTGGAGGTGGGTGACTTCGTGGCGCGTATCCCGCAGGAGAGCTCGAAGACCCGCGACATCACCGGTGGTCTGCCGCGCGTGGCCGACCTGTTCGAGGCCCGCAAGCCGAAGGATCCGGCCATCCTGGCCGAGATCTCCGGCACCATCAGCTTCGGAAAGGAGACCAAGGGCAAGCAGCGCGTGGTCATCACCGCCGAAAGCGGCGATACGCACGAGGAACTGATCCCGAAGTGGCGTCAGGTCAACGTGTTCGAGGGCGAGTATGTCAGCCGTGGCGAGGTGATCGTCGACGGCGAGCTTAGCCCGCACGACATCCTGCGCCTGCGCGGCATCGAGGAGATGGCCTCCTATCTCACCAAGGAGGTCCAGGACGTCTACCGCCTGCAGGGCGTGAAGATCAACGACAAGCACATCGAGGTGATCATTCGCCAGATGCTGCGCAAGGTCGAGATCACCGAGTCCGGGGATTCCGGCTACATCGTCGGGGATCAGGTCGACAAGGCCCGCATCCTCGAGGAGAACCGCAACCTGGTCGAGAAGGGCAAGATGCCCGCCCAGTATCAGCCCGTGCTGCTCGGCATCACCAAGGCCTCGCTGGTTACCGAGTCGTTCGTATCCGCGGCCTCCTTCCAGGAGACCACCCGCGTGCTGACCGACGCGGCAGTGCGCGGCGCGGTGGACGAACTCCGTGGCCTGAAAGAGAACGTCATCGTCGGCCGCCTCATTCCGGCCGGCTCCGGGCTTGCCTACCATCAAGGTCGTCGCGACGAGCGCCGTCGTCAGATGCGGGAAGCCCTTGGACTCGTCGATCTGGGCAGCGATGTCCCGGTCGAGACCGTGGTCGCGAGCGACTCGGAAGAGGAATGAAAACCGACGGGGGCGTTAAGCGGCATTGACAGTCGTGGGCTTGATCTCTAGAATCCGGCCCCTTTCAATGCGGTGCTCTGGCCTTGTTATCGCCCCGCTTGAACCCATTTGCTGTTGGAGAAATTTTTAGATGGCAACAGTCAACCAGCTGGTGCGCAAGCCCCGCACGCGGGTGAGCGAGAAGTCCAATGTGCCCGCGCTGCAGAATTGCCCTCAGCGTCGCGGTGTGTGCACGCGTGTTTACACCACCACCCCGAAGAAGCCGAACTCCGCGCTGCGTAAGGTCGCCAAGGTGCGCCTGACCAACGGCTACGAGGTCATCGGTTACATCGGTGGTGAAGGTCACAACCTTCAGGAACACTCCGTGGTTCTCATTCGCGGCGGTCGTGTGAAGGACCTTCCGGGTGTGCGCTATCACATCGTGCGCGGTTCGCTGGACTGCCAGGGTGTGGCCAAGCGTCGCCAGGGCCGTTCCAAGTACGGCGCCAAGCGTCCGAAGGGTTAATCAGGTTTTAGGTAGTCAGTCATGCCAAGAAGACGTGAAGTGCCGGTTCGTCAGGTTCTGCCGGATCCGAAATTCAAGAACACCACGATCACCAAGTTCATGAACATGATCATGCTCGACGGCAAGAAGTCTGTCGCCGAGAGCATCATGTATGGTGCTATCGATACCATCACAGCCAAGGGCAAGGGTGATGCCGTCGAGCTGCTCGAGCGCGCCCTCGATAACGTGGCTCCGGCCGTCGAGGTGAAGTCCCGCCGCGTGGGTGGTGCCACCTACCAGGTGCCGGTCGAGGTCCGTCCGTCCCGCCGTACCTCTCTGGCCATGCGCTGGATCATTGATGCTGCGCGCAAGCGTGGCGAGAAAGACATGAAGAACCGCCTGGCCGGTGAGCTCATGGACGCTGCCGAGAACCGCGGTTCTGCGGTGAAGAAGCGTGAAGACACGCACCGCATGGCAGAGGCCAACAAGGCCTTCGCTCATTTCCGTTGGTAAGGCACGAGGACTGATCCGTGGCACGTACGACACCGCTCGCGCGGTACCGCAATTTCGGCATCATGGCCCACATCGATGCCGGCAAGACAACCACCTCCGAGCGCATCCTGTTCTACACCGGTGTATCCCACAAGATCGGTGAGGTTCACGAGGGCGCGGCCACCATGGACTGGATGGAGCAGGAGCAAGAGCGCGGCATCACCATCACCTCCGCGGCCACCACGGCCTTTTGGAGCGGCATGGACCAGCAGTTCGAGCAGCACCGCTTCAACATCATCGACACCCCGGGTCACGTCGACTTCACCATCGAGGTGGAGCGTTCCCTGCGCGTTCTCGACGGTGCAGTGTTCGTGCTGTGTGCGGTGGGTGGCGTGCAGCCCCAGTCCGAGACGGTATGGCGCCAGGCCAACAAGTACCGTGTCCCGCGTCTCGCGTTCGTGAACAAGATGGACCGCTCCGGTGCCAACTTCCTGCGTGTCATGGACCAGCTCAAGCAGCGTCTGGGCGGCAACCCCGTGCCGGTGGTCCTGCCGATCGGTGCCGAGGACAACTTCCAGGGTGTTGTCGACCTGATCCGCATGAAGGCCATCTACTGGAACGAGGCCGACAAGGGCATGACCTATGATGTCCGCGACATTCCGGCGGACATGCTTGCCCAGTGCGAGGAATACCGCGAGAAGATGGTCGAGGCTGCGGCCGAGTCCAGCGAGGAGTTGATGGAGAAGTATCTCGAATCCGGCGAGCTGTCGGATGATGAGATCAAGGCTGGCCTGCGTGCGCGCACCCTGAACAACGAGATCATTCCGGCCTTCTGCGGCTCCGCCTTCAAGAACAAGGGCGTGCAGCGCATGCTGGATGGCGTGATCGAGTTCCTGCCGGGGCCGACTGATGTCCCCGCGATCAAGGGCGAGCTCGAGAGTGGCGAGCCGGCGGAGCGTCGCTCTGGCGACGAGGAGCCGTTCTCCGCCTTGGCGTTCAAGATCATGACCGACCCGTTCGTCGGTACCCTGACCTTCATTCGCGTCTATTCCGGTGTGGTGAACGCGGGTGACGCCGTGTACAACTCGGTCAAGCAGTCCCGTGAGCGTATCGGCCGTATCGTGCAGATGCACGCCAACACCCGCGAGGAGATCAAGGAGGTTCGCGCCGGTGACATCGCCGCCGCTGTCGGTCTGAAGAATGTCACCACCGGTGACACCTTGTGCGACCCGAACAACATCATCATCCTGGAACGCATGGAGTTCCCGGAGCCTGTGATCTCCATTGCGGTCGAGCCGAAGACCAAGAGCGACCAGGAGAAGATGGGTATCGCCCTTTCCAAGCTGGCGGCCGAAGACCCCTCCTTCCGGGTGCATACCGACGAGGAATCCGGTCAGACCATCATCTCCGGCATGGGTGAGCTGCACCTGGAGATCATCGTCGACCGCATGAAGCGCGAGTTCAAGGTCGAGGCGAACACCGGCAAGCCGCAGGTGGCCTACCGCGAAACCATCCGTGGCACCGTCGAGCAGGAAGGCAAGTTCGTTCGCCAGTCCGGCGGTCGTGGCCAGTACGGCCACGTCTGGCTGCGTGTCGAGCCGAACGAGGAAGGCAAGGGCTACGAGTTCGTCAACGCCATCGTCGGTGGCGTCGTGCCGCGTGAATACATCCCCGCGGTCGACAAGGGCGTGCAGGAAGCGCTGCAGAACGGCGTCATCGCTGGCTTCCCGATGGTGGACGTCAAGGTCACTCTGTTCGATGGTTCCTACCACGACGTGGACTCCAACGAGATGGCGTTCAAGATCGCCGGCTCGATGGGTGTCAAGGAAGGTGCCGCCAAGGCGAGCCCGGTCCTGCTCGAGCCGATCATGAAGGTCGAGGTTGAGACCCCCGAGGACTACATGGGTGATGTCATTGGTGACATCAACCGCCGTCGCGGCATGGTCCAGGGCATGGACGACGAGTTCGGTGGCATCAAGAAGATCCGCGCCGAGGTTCCGCTGTCCGAGATGTTCGGCTACGCCACCGATCTGCGCTCCGCGACCCAGGGCCGCGCGAGCTACTCCATGGAGTTCGCCAAGTACTCCGAGGCTCCGCGCAATGTCACCGAAGCGGTGATCAAGAGCGTGAAAGGTTAATTTCAAGTATTCAGAGGTCCATAAGTCATGGCTAAGGAAAAATTCGAACGTAAGAAGCCGCACGTGAACGTGGGCACCATTGGTCACGTTGACCACGGCAAGACCACGCTGACTGCGGCGCTGACCAAGGTTGCGGCGGAGACCTTCGGTGGCGAGCTGAAGGCCTTCGACGAAATCGACAAGGCCCCGGAAGAGAAGGCGCGTGGCATCACCATCTCCACCTCGCACGTGGAGTACGAGTCTGCCAACCGTCACTACGCCCACGTTGACTGCCCGGGTCACGCTGACTACGTCAAGAACATGATCACCGGCGCGGCCCAGATGGACGGCGCGATCCTGGTGTGCTCCGCCGCTGACGGCCCGATGCCGCAGACCCGCGAGCACATCCTGCTGTCCCGCCAGGTCGGTGTGCCGTACATCGTCGTGTTCCTGAACAAGGCCGACATGGTGGACGACCCCGAGCTGCTCGAGCTGGTCGAGATGGAGATCCGCGACCTGCTGTCCAGCTACGACTTCCCGGGCGACGACACCCCGATCATTGTCGGTTCCGCGCTGAAGGCCCTTGAGGGCGACCAGTCCGAGATCGGCGCTCCGTCCGTGATTCGGCTGCTCGAGGCCCTGGACAGCTACATTCCCGAGCCGGAGCGCGCTGTTGACGGCGCCTTCCTGATGCCGGTCGAGGACGTGTTCTCCATCTCTGGTCGCGGCACCGTGGTCACTGGACGTATCGAGCGCGGCATCATCAAGGTTGGCGAAGAAGTGGAGATCGTCGGCATCCGTCCGACCCAGAAGACCACTGTCACCGGCGTTGAGATGTTCCGCAAGCTGCTCGACCAGGGTCAGGCGGGCGACAACGTCGGCCTGCTGCTGCGCGGCACCAAGCGCGACGACGTCGAGCGCGGCCAGGTGCTGTGCAAGCCGGGTAGCGTCAAGCCGCACACCAAGTTCGAGTGCGAGGTGTACGTGCTGAGCAAGGACGAAGGTGGTCGTCACACCCCGTTCTTCAACAACTACCGTCCGCAGTTCTACTTCCGTACCACCGACGTGACTGGCGCATGCCAGCTGCCGGAAGGTGTGGAGATGGTGATGCCGGGTGACAACGTTGCCATGACCGTCACCCTGATCAACCCGATCGCCATGGAAGAAGGCCTGCGTTTCGCAATCCGCGAAGGTGGCCGTACCGTCGGCGCCGGCGTTGTCTCCAAGATCATCGAGTAATAGAGCATGGCGAAGCAGACCATCCGTATCCGCCTGAAGTCGTTCGATCATCGCCTGATCGATCGTTCGGCCAGCGAGATCGTGGATTCCGCCAAGCGTAGCGGCGCGCGTGTGAAGGGGCCGATCCCCCTTCCCACCAAGACCGAGCGCTTCACGGTCCTCGTCTCCCCGCACGTCAACAAGGACGCGCGTGACCAGTACGAACTGCTGACGCACAAGCGCCTGCTGGAAATTGTGGATCCGACCGACAAGACGGTCGATGCACTGATGAAGCTGGATCTTGCCGCTGGCGTGGACGTACAGATCAAGCTTAACTAACAGAAAAAACTCTGTTATAGTGCGCGACTCGCTCGACCTGGAGGGTTAGGCCCCTCCGGGTCGATGCATTTTTTGTTGCATGAATTTTGGCTTGGCGCCGGTCAATCGTAATCGGTGCTGTAACGAGGAAAAAAACATGTCGCTAGGTGTTGTCGGTCGTAAGGTCGGCATGACCCGCGTCTTTGATGATGCGGGCGTGTCCGTCCCCGTCACCGTAATCGAGGTGGCACCCAACCGCGTGACCCAGGTGAAGACCGTCGAAAACGATGGCTATACCGCTCTTCAGGTCACTGCTGGTGTTCGTCGCGCGACCCGCGTGACCAGTGCTGCTGCCGGGCATTTTGCCAAGGCGGGTGTCGAGGCTGGTCGCGGTCTGTGGGAGTTCCGCGTCGAGGCGGATGTGCTGTCCCAATACGCTGCGGGTGCCGAGATCTCCGTCGAGCTGTTCGCGGCCGGGCAGGCCGTGGATGTCACTGGCATCAGTATCGGTAAGGGCTTTGCCGGTACCGTGAAGCGCCACAACTTCCGTACCCAGGATGCTACCCACGGTAACTCCCGCTCGCATCGCGTGCCGGGTTCCATTGGTCAGCGCCAGACCCCGGGGCGCGTGTGGAAGAACAAGCGCATGGCCGGTCACATGGGTGACGAGCGCGTCACTGCGCAGAATCTGACCGTTGTTCGCGTGGATGCCGAGCGTGGTCTCCTGCTGGTCAAGGGGGCTGTTCCGGGCTCTGACGGTGGCGATCTGATCGTGCGTCCGTCCATCAAGGCGAAAGGGGCTAAGTAATGGAGATCAAACTTCAGAATGGTGGCTCCGTTCAGGTTGCTGATGGCGTGTTCGCCCGTGACTTCAACGAGGGTCTGGTGCATCAGGCGGTCGTGGCCTACATGGCTGCTGCTCGCGCTGGCACCAAGGCGCAGAAGACCCGCGCCGAAGTGCGTGGCGGCAACGTCAAGCCGTGGCGCCAGAAGGGCACCGGTCGTGCGCGTCACGGTTCTACCCGTACGCCGATCTGGCGAACTGGTGGTCGTGCCTTCGCCGCCCAGCCGCGTGACTACGAGCAGAAGATCAACCGCAAGGCCTACCGTGCCGCGATGAGCTCGATTTTTTCCGAGCTCGTGCGTCAGGGGCGTCTGGTCGTTGTCGACGCGATCGATGTCGAGGCCCCGAAGACCAAGCTCGTTGCCTCCATGCTCAATGGCATGGGCCTGAAGGGTGTGACCCTGCTGGTTCCGGAGGTCGTGAGCGAAAACCTGTACCTCGCCGCCCGCAATCTGGGTGACGTGGGCGTGCTGGATCCGAGTGCGCTTGATCCTGTGAGCCTGGTGGGCTCGGATCAGGTGGTCATCACCGTTGGTGCACTGAAGATGGTTGAGGAGTGGCTGTCATGAATGCTGAGCGCATCCTGCAGGTTCTGCGTGCCCCGCACGTGACCGAAAAGGCTTCCCTGGCGAATGCCATTGCCGGCCAGCACGTCTTCAAGGTTGCCGCCGATGCAACCAAGCCGGAGATCAAGCAGGCCGTTGAAACCCTGTTCAAGGTCACCGTCGAGCAGGTACGTGTGGTCAACGTCAAGCCCAAGCGCAAGCGCTTCCGTTTCAAGGAAGGCTCCCGCAAGGCCTGGAAAAAGGCCTACGTGAAGCTGGCTGCCGGTCAGACCATTGATTACGGCGTTGGCGCCTAAGCTCACGAGGTTCGAAAGTCATGGCACTCAAGAAAGCAAAACCGACATCGCCGGGCCGTCGCGGCGCGGTGATGATCGACAAGTCCCACCTGTGGAAGGGCGCTCCCTGGGCCGCCCTGGTGGAGAAGAAGACCAAGTCCGGTGGCCGTAACCACTACGGTCGCATCACCGTTCGTCACGTCGGCGGTGGTCACAAGCAGCAGTACCGGATCGTCGACTTCAAGCGCGACAAGGACGGGATTCCCGCCGTTGTCGAGCGTCTGGAGCACGATCCCAATCGCACTGCGCACATCGCGCTGCTGAAGTATGCCGACGGAGAGCGTCGCTATATTCTCGCTCCGAAGGGTGTGAGCGTTGGCGATGCGATCTCCTCCGGTGTCGATGCGCCGATCAAGCCGGGCAACTGCATGCCGCTGCGCAACATGCCGGTCGGCTCCACCGTGCACGCCATCGAGCTGAAGCCGGGTCGTGGTGCCCAGCTGGCTCGCAGTGCCGGCACCTCGGCCCAGCTGGTCGCTCGCGAAGGCAGCTACGCCACCCTGCGCCTGCGCTCCGGCGAAATGCGCAAGGTGCACGTCGAGTGTCGCGCGACCCTGGGCGAGGTGAGCAACCATGAGCACAACCTGCGCAACTACGGCAAGGCCGGTGCCAAGCGCTGGCTGGGTGTTCGCCCGACCGTCCGTGGCGTGGTCATGAACCCGGTCGACCACCCGCACGGTGGTGGTGAGGGTCGCACCTCCGGTGGCCGTCATCCGGTCACTCCGTGGGGTATCCCGACCAAGGGCTACAAGACGCGCAACAACAAGCGTACTGACAAGTTCATCGTGCGTCGTCGCACGAAGTAATCGAGGGATTCCAAGGTGCCGCGTTCATTGAAAAAAGGTCCCTTCGTGGACCACCACCTTTTCAAGAAGGTTGAGGACGCCGTCCAGCAGGGCAACAAGCGTCCCATTAAAACCTGGTCCCGTCGCTCCATGATTCTGCCGAACATGGTGGGTCTGACCATTGCCGTGCACAACGGCAAGCAGCATGTGCCGGTCCTCGTGACCGAGCAGATGGTGGGCCACAAGCTCGGTGAATTCTCCCCCACGCGTACCTTCAAGGGCCACGTGGCGGACAAGAAGGCCAAGCGCTAAGGGGTGATGTGATGCAAGCTAATGCCGTACACAAATATGCACATGTATCGCCCCAGAAGGCCCGTCTCGTTGCGGATCTGGTGCGCGGCAAGCATGTCGCCGAGGCGCTGCAGATCCTCAAGTTCACCAACAAGAAGGCCGCGGGCCTGGTGCGCAAGGTGATCGAATCCGCCATTGCCAATGCCGAACACAATGCCGGTGCCGATGTCGATGCCCTGCGCGTCGCCGCCATCTGCGTTGATGAAGGTCCCGTGATGAAGCGTCTGCACGCCCGCGCAAAGGGCCGTGCCAACCGCATCGTGAAGCGTACCAGTCACATCAGTGTGACTGTCGCTGAGAAATAAGGGAGCAGTCGAATGGGTCAGAAAGTACATCCGACGGGTTTCCGTCTCGGCGTATCCACACAGTGGACTTCCACCTGGTTCGCTGACAGCAAGTCGTTCGCCAAGTACCTGAACAACGACATTCAGGTGCGTGACTACCTCAAGAAGAAGCTTGCCCACGCCTCCGTGAGCAAGATCCAGATCGAGCGTCCGGCACGTTCCGCCTTCATCACCATTCACACCGCCCGTCCGGGCATCGTGATTGGCAAGAAGGGTGAGGACATCGAGCGTCTGCGCGCCGAAGTCGCCCCGATGCTGGGGCTGGACGTCGCCAACGTGAAGGTGAACGTCGAAGAGATCCGCAAGCCGGAGATGGATGCTCAGCTGGTGGCCGAGAGCATCACCCAGCAGCTCGAGAAGCGCATCATGTTCCGCCGCGCCATGAAGCGCGCCGTGCAGAACACCATGCGTCTTGGTGCCCAGGGCATCAAGATCATCATGTCCGGTCGCCTGGGCGGCGCCGAGATTGCGCGTACCGAGTGGGTGCGTGAGGGGCGCGTGCCGCTGCACACCCTGCGTGCCGAAATCGACTACGGCTTCGCCGAGGCGAAGACCACCTACGGTGTGATCGGCGTGAAAGTGCTGGTCTACAAGGGCGAGGTCTTTGGCGTTCAGGACGCTGCCGCAGCCAAGAAGGCCAAGGGCTGATTGAGGTTTAAGCCATGTTGATGCCAAAACGAACCAAATTCCGTAAGCAATTCAAAGGCAAGAACCGTGGTCTGGCCCAGAGCGGGAACGAAGTCAGCTTCGGTGAATTCGGCCTGAAGTCGGTCGAGCGCGGCAACCTGACCTCTCGCCAGATCGAGGCTGCCCGTCGTGCCATCACCCGTCGCGTGAAGCGTGGCGGCAAGCTGTGGATTCGCGTGTTCCCGGACACCCCGATTACCCAGAAGCCGCTCGAGGTGCGTATGGGTAAGGGCAAGGGTAGCGTCGAGTACTGGGTGGCCAAGATCCAGCCCGGCAAGATGCTGTACGAAATCGAAGGTGTGACCGAAGAAATCGCGCGCGAGGCCTTCAGCCTGGCCGCCGCCAAGCTCCCGGTCAAGACCACCTTTGTGACCCGGACGGTGATGTGATGAATGTTAAAGAACTTCGTGGCAAGTCTGTGGACGAGCTGAATCAGGAGCTCCTCGCGCTGCGCAAGGAGCAATTCAATCTGCGCATGCAGGCGGGCCTTTCCCAGGCCGTCAAGCCTCACCAGGTGCGCCAGGTGCGTCGCGACATCGCGCGCATCAAGATGGTGCTCGGCGAGAAGGCGGAGGGTTGATCATGACCGAAAATACCAAGAGAACCCTCACGGGAACCGTCGTAAGCGACAAGATGGACAAGTCCATCACCGTCCTGATCGAGCGTCGCGTCAAGCACCCGATCTACGGCAAGTACATGACCCGTTCCACCAAGCTGCACGTGCACGACGAGAACAACGAGTGCCGCGCTGGCGACAAGGTGGAGATCGTCGAGTGCCGCCCGGTCTCCAAGACCAAGGCGTGGAACCTGGTGCGCGTGGTAGAACGCGCGACCGCAGGTTGAGGATAGATCCATGATTCAGATGCAGACCGTGCTGGATGCTGCTGACAACAGCGGCGCCAAGAAAGTGCAGTGTATCAAGGTGATCGGTGGCTCCCACCGCCGCTATGCAGGTGTGGGCGACATCATCAAGGTGAGCGTCAAGGACGCGATCCCGCGTGGCAAGGTCAAGAAAGGTGACGTGTACAACGCCGTCGTTGTGCGCACAGCAAAAGGCGTGCGTCGCGCAGACGGTTCCGTCATCCGTTTCGACGGCAATGCCGCCGTACTGCTGAACAACAAGCTCGAGCCCATCGGCACCCGTATCTTTGGACCGGTCACCCGCGAACTGCGCGGTGACAAGTTCATGAAGATCGTGTCCCTGGCGCCTGAAGTGCTCTGAGCGGGGTGGCGATAGATGAATAAGATTCGCAAGGGTGACGAAATCGTCGTCATCACCGGCAAGGACAAGGGCCGTCGCGGTACCGTCCTCAAGGTGGGGGCGGACAACCGCATCGTCGTGCAGGGCATCAACCTGGTGAAAAAGCACCAGAAGCCCAATCCGATGGTCGGTATCCCCGGCGGCATCATCGAGAAAGAGATGCCGATTGATATTTCTAATGTGATGCTGTTTAATCCCGCGACCCAAAAAGGTGACCGGGTTGGCTTCCGTACGCTGGACGATGGCCGCAAGGTCCGTTTCTTCAAGTCCAACGGCGAAGTCGTTGACGCATAAGGTGCGCCCCATGGCCAGACTTCAAGACTACTACCGCCAGACCGTTGTGAAGCAGCTTCAAGAGAAGCTTGGCATCACCAACGTCATGGCTGTTCCGCGCCTGGAAAAAATCACGCTCAATATGGGCTTGGGTGAATCCGCGCGCGACAAGAAAGTGATCGAAAACGCGGTCGCCGAGCTTGCTGCTATCACCGGCCAGAAGCCGGTGGTGACCTATGCACGCAAGTCGATCGCGGGATTCAAGCTGCGTGAAGGCATGCCGCTCGGTGTCAAGGTGACGCTGCGCCGCGAGCACATGTACGAGTTCCTCGATCGCTTGATCTCCATCGCCACGCCCCGCATCCGTGACTTCCGCGGTCTGAACCCGAAGTCCTTCGACGGTCGCGGCAACTACAGCATGGGCGTGCGCGAGCAGATCATCTTCCCGGAAATCGATTACGACAAGATCGATGCCCTGCGCGGGATGGATATCACCATCACCACCTCCGCGCGTTCGGATGATCATGCCCGTGCGCTGCTCGAGGCTTTCGAATTCCCGTTCCGTCGCTGAGGGTTGAACGATGGCAAAGACTTCTATGCTGATGCGCGAGAAAAAGCGCGAACAGCTGGTTAACAAATACGCAGCCAAGCGTGCCGAGCTGAAGAAGATCATCGCCGACGAGTCCACCTCGTTCGAAGATCGCATGGCCGCCATTGCCAAGCTGAGCACGCTTCCGCGCGACTCCAGCAAGTGCCGCCTGCGCAACCGCTGCGAAGTGACCGGTCGTCCGAAAGGTGTCTACCGCAAGTTCGGCCTCGGTCGCAACAAGCTGCGCGAACACGCCATGCGTGGCGAAGTTCCCGGCCTGCGCAAGGCCAGCTGGTAATCCGGAGAGCTAATACATGAGCATGAACGATCCGATCGCCGATATGCTGACCCGCGTGCGCAACGGTCAGGCGGCGCGTAAGGCCGAGGTGAGCATGCCGTCCTCCAAGCTCAAGCTGGCGATCTGCCAGGTGCTGAAGGACGAGGGCTACATCGCCGACTTCCAAGTCAGCGGTGATGTGCGCCCGGTGCTGACCATCAAGCTGAAATACTTCGAGGGCCGGCCGGTCATCGATGCCATTCAGCGTGTGAGCCGTCCCGGTCTGCGTATCTTCCGTGGCGCCAACGAGCTGCCCAAGGTCCTTGGTGGCCTGGGCGTCGCCATCATTTCCACCTCCAATGGCGTCATGACCGATCGTGCCGCCCGTGCCGGTGGTCATGGTGGCGAGGTGCTCTGCACCGTTAGCTAAGTAATTCAGGTAACAAGCAATGTCCCGAGTCGCTAAACAACCTATCACAGTGCCCAAAGGTGTCGAGGTGGTGCTGGATGGTCAGGTGCTGCGCGTAAAGGGCCCGAAAGGTGCCCAAGACCTCAGCATCAGCCCGCAAGTCAAGGTCGAGCTGAATGACGGTGTTCTCCAGTTCGCCCCTGTGAATGAGGCTGCGGCCTCCAACGCCCTTGCGGGAACCATGCGCGCGATTGCACAGAACATGGTGACCGGCGTAAGCGCTGGCTTCGAGCGCCGCCTCCATCTGGTGGGCGTGGGCTACCGCGCCCAGGCGCAGGGCGCCGTGCTGAACCTCGCCCTCGGCTATTCGCACCCGATCAACTACCAGCTTCCGGCCGGCGTCACCGCCGAGACCCCGTCGCAGACCGAGATCGTCGTTCGCGGCATCGACAAGCAGGCCGTTGGTCAAGTCGCTGCGGAGATCCGTGGCTTCCGTCCGCCGGAGCCCTACAAGGGCAAGGGTGTCAAGTACGCGGATGAGACCATCCTGCGTAAGGAAGCGAAGAAGAAGTAAGGTGCCAGCATGAACGCCAAGAAAGAACAACGCTTGCGCCGTGCACGTCGCACCCGCGCAAAAATCAGCGAGCTCGGGATGCCGCGCCTTTGCATCTACCGCACCCCGCGCCATATCTACGCTCAGATCATCGCGGCCGATGCTTCGGGCGTGCTGGCCAGCGCATCCACTGTCGCTGGGGATATCCGCAAGGCCGTGAATTACACCGGCAATGCAGATGCGGCCACTGCCGTGGGACGTGCCATCGCCGAGAAGGCGAAGGCCGCCGGTGTCGAGAAGGTCGCCTTCGATCGCTCGGGTTTCAAATATCATGGTCGTGTCAAGGCGCTGGCTGAAGCCGCGCGTGAGCACGGTCTGCAGTTCTAAGAGGCATGACGATGAAGGTTGAAGCCGAAAACACCGCCACGGACGGCATGATCGAGAAGCTCGTTGCCGTCAATCGTGTATCCAAGACGGTCAAGGGTGGTCGTATTTTCTCCTTCACGGCGCTCACCGTGGTGGGTGATGGCAATGGGCGCGTGGGCTTCGGTTACGGCAAGGCGCGCGAAGTGCCGGCCGCTATCCAGAAGTCGCTGGAGAAGGCGCGTCGCAACATGTTCGACGTCGCCCTGAACGATGGCACCCTGCAGCACGAGACCAAGGGGCGTCACGGCGCGGCGAACGTGTTCATGAAGCCGGCAAGTGATGGTACCGGCCTGATCGCCGGTGGTGCGATGCGCGCCGTGTTCGAGGCTGTGGGCGTACGCAACGTCCTGGCCAAGTGCGTGGGCACCCGCAACCAGATGAACATGATCCGTGCGACCATCAATGGCCTGCGCCAGATGGGCTCGCCCGAGCGCGTGGCTGCCAAGCGCGGCAAGCGCGTGGAAGATATCCTGGGATAATGTCATGACCGATAAAGCCAAAATCAAGGTCACGCTCGTCAAGAGCGTCGCCGGTCGCCTGGAGGCCCACAAGGCCTGCGTGCGCGGCCTTGGACTGCGTCGCATGCATCAGACGGTCGAAGTGATCGATACGCCTGAGAACCGCGGCATGATCAACAAGGTTTCTTACCTTCTGAGCGTGGAGGCCGTGTGACATGCGCCTGAATGATCTCAAGCCCGCAGAGGGCAGCAAGAAGGCACCGCGCCGTCTTGGCCGTGGCATTGGTTCCGGCCTCGGCAAGACCGGTGGCCGTGGTCACAAGGGCCAGCACTCCCGTACCGGTCATTTCAAGACGGGCTTCGAGGGTGGCCAGATGCCGATGCAGCGTCGACTGCCGAAGGTTGGCTTCATTACCCTGAAGTCCCTTGTCAGCGCCGAGCTTCCGCTCTCCGCCCTGAACAAGGTCGCGGGCGACGAGGTGACTTTGGAGTCCCTGAAGGCCTCCGGCCTCATTCGCCGCGATGTTCTCTACGTCAAGGTCGTCCTGTCCGGCTCCATCGGCAAGGCTGTGACCCTGAAGGGCATCAAGGCGACGAAGGGCGCCGTTGAGGCCATCACCGCCGCTGGTGGTCGGGTGGAGTAACACGTGTCGCGAACCGCAGGCATCACTGCGCTGGCTGGAGCCGGTAAGCTTACCGAGCTCCGCCAGCGCATTTTTTTCGTCCTGGGTGCACTGGTCGTGTTCCGCATCGGAACCTTCATTTCCCTGCCGGGCATTGATGCCCATGTCATGGAAGCGTTGTTCGATCAGGCGCGCGGGTCCATTCTGGACATGTTCAACATGTTCTCGGGTGGCGCACTTGAGCGGATGTCCATTTTTGCGCTTGGTGTGATGCCGTATATCTCGGCCTCCATCATTGTGCAGTTGCTCACCGTTGTCGTGCCGCGCCTCGAGCAGTTGAAGAAAGAGGGAGATGCAGGTCGTCGCAAGATTACCCAGTACACCCGCTACGGCACCTTGGTCTTGGCGCTGTTCCAGGCCATTGGCGTTGCCATCGCGCTTCAGGGGCAGCAGGTGAATGGCCAGGGGCTGGTCATCAACCCGGGCTATGGCTTCATGGTGACGGCGACGGTAACCCTTGTCACCGGTACCATGCTGTTGGTCTGGCTGGGGGAGCAGATCACCGAACGGGGCATCGGCAACGGTATCTCGCTGATCATCTTCGCGGGCATCGTGGCCGGGCTTCCTTCTGCGATTGGCGGCACCTTCGAGTTGGTGCGCACCGGCGAGATGAACCTGCTGGTTCTTTTCCTGTTGGTTGCGATGGCCATCGCGGTGACCGGTTTCGTGATCTTCGTCGAACGCGGCCAGCGCCGGATCACGGTGAACTACGCCAAGCGGCAGCAGGGGGGGCAGATGGTCGGAGGCCAAACGTCACACTTGCCGCTCAAGCTGAACATGGCTGGCGTCATTCCGCCGATCTTCGCCTCGAGCATCATCCTGTTCCCGGCCACGCTGGGCGACTGGTTTGGGCGGTCTGAGGGCATGGAGTGGCTGAAGGACATCGCGTCCACGCTGTCTCCTGGCCAGCCCCTGTACGTGATGCTCTATGCCGCGGCGATCATCTTCTTCTGCTTCTTCTACACCGCGCTGGTCTTCAACGCGCGTGAGACCGCAGACAACCTGAAGCGTTCTGGTGCGTTCGTTCCCGGCATCCGTCCCGGCGAGCACACTGCTCGTTATGTCGACGGCGTGCTGACCCGGCTGACCTTCTGGGGTGCCATCTATATCACCCTCGTCTGTCTCCTGCCGGAGTTCCTGATCCTGTACTGGAATGTCCCGTTCTACTTCGGCGGCACGTCCCTGCTGATCATCGTCGTGGTGCTGATGGATTTCATGGCCCAGGTTCAGGCCCACCTCATGTCTCACCAATATGAGGGGCTGATGCGCAAGGCACACTTGCGCGGGCTGGGTGGGCTCGGCGGCCGCTGACGACAGACTTAACTTAACCTATTGAATTAATGAGGCGCGGCGACTATACTCCCGCGCTTCCCGTTTTTCCTGGGGGAAAATCATGGCACGTATCGCTGGTATTAACATTCCGGTGAACAAGCACACTGTCATTGCACTGACCTCGATCTATGGCATCGGTCCGACCCGCGCCAAAGAGATCTGTGCCAATGCGGGCGTGCGTCCCGAGGCAAAGGTTCGCGACCTGGCGGAAGCCGAGGTCGAGGCCCTGCGCGCCGAGGTTGCAAAGTTCACCGTTGAGGGGGACCTGCGCCGCGAAGTCTCCATGAGCATCAAGCGTTTGATGGACATGGGGTGCTATCGTGGTCTGCGTCATCGTCGTGGTCTTCCGGTGCGCGGGCAGCGCACCAAGACCAATGCGCGTACCCGCAAGGGGCCGCGTCGCCCGGTCCGTAAGTGATCCGGGCTGAATACTTCTGATCACAGAGTAGGATTACATGGCTAAAGCATCGGCTCAGTCGCGCAAGAAGGTGAAGAAGGTCGTCACTGACGGTCTGGCTCACGTTCATGCGTCGTTCAATAACACCATCATCACCATCACGGATCGTCAGGGTAATACCCTGTCTTGGGCGACCTCCGGCGGCTCCGGCTTCCGTGGCTCCCGCAAGAGCACCCCGTTCGCTGCCCAGGTTGCCGCAGAGCGTGCGGGCGAGGCCGCCAAGGCCTACGGCCTGAAGAACCTGGATGTCCTCGTCAAGGGGCCTGGTCCGGGTCGCGAGTCCGCAGTGCGCGCCCTTAACAACGTGGGCTACAAGATCGGCAGCATCACTGATGTCACCCCGATCCCCCACAACGGCTGCCGTCCCCCCAAGCGCCGTCGCGTGTGATGGAGTATTGATCAATGGCACGTTATATCGGTCCCAAGTGCAAACTGAGCCGTCGCGAAGGCACGGATCTGTTCCTCAAGTCCGGCGTTCGCGCGCTGGACAGCAAATGTCATCTGGATCGGGCGCCCGGCATGCATGGCGCTGCCGCTCGCCGTCCGAAGATGTCCGACTACGCCCTGCAGCTGCGTGAGAAGCAGAAGCTTCGCCGCATCTACGGTGTGCTGGAGCGTCAGTTCCGCAACTATTACAAGAAAGCCTCTGGCCTGAAGGGTTCCACCGGCGAAAATCTGCTGCGTCTCCTCGAGTCGCGCCTCGACAACGTCGTCTATCGCATGGGCTTTGCAGCCACCCGCGCCGAAGCGCGTCAGCTGGTGAGCCACAAGGCGATCTCCGTCAATGGCCAGGCGGTCAACGTGGCTTCCTACCAGGTCCGTCCGGAGGATGTCATCGCCGTCCGCGAGAAGGCGCGCAAGCAGCAGCGTATCCAGGATTCCATGGAGATCGCCGCCCAGCGTGGTGGAGCCCCGGAGTGGATGACTGTCGACGCCTCCAAGTTTGAAGGTGTCTTCAAACGTCTTCCTGACCGTGCCGATCTGCCTGCCGACATTAACGAGTCGCTGGTGGTCGAGCTTTATTCCAAGTAATCCTGGGGTCCAGCCTCATGCAGGACAAAATGAACGAACTGTTGAAGCCGCGCACAATCCAGGTGCAAGCCCACAGCCCGCGCCAGGCGCGGGTTGTGCTGGAGCCCTTGGAGCGTGGTTTCGGCCATACGTTGGGTAACGCCCTGCGCCGCATCCTGCTGTCTTCGATTCCGGGCGCTGCTGTCACGGAAGCCGAGATCGAGGGTGTCGTGCACGAGTACACCGCGCTCGAGGGAGTTCAGGAAGACGTCATCGAGATTCTCCTCAACCTCAAGGGGCTGTCCATCGCGCTCCATGGCCGCGATGAGGCCACTCTCAGCGTGCGCAAGCAGGGGCCAGGTGTGGTCACCGCGGCCGATCTCAAGGGGGATGCTGCGATCGAGATCCTGAATCCGGATCATGTGATCGCCCACCTGAACAAGGAAGGCGCGCTCAACATGACCCTGCGAGTCGAGCGTGGCCGTGGTTATGTTCCCGCCTCCCAGCGTCGCTCCGAAGGTGAGGAGACGGCCGCCATCGGCCGTCTGCGTGTCGATGCGTCCTTCTCGCCGGTGCGCAAGGTGGCCTATGCCGTCGAGCGCGCTCGTGTTGAGCAGCGCACTGACCTCGACTCCCTGGTTCTCGACATCGAGACCAATGGTGCGGTCTCGCCCGAAGATGCGATCCGCAAGGCGGCAGGCATCCTGCAGGACCAGCTGGCCGTGTTCATCGACCTGAAGGCCGAGAGTGTCGAGCGTCCCGCTGTGCGCGAGAGCGGTATCGATCCGGTCCTCCTGCGTCCGGTCGATGACCTCGAGCTGACCGTTCGTTCTGCGAACTGCCTGAAGGCCGAGAACATCTATTTCATCGGTGACCTGATCCAGCGTACCGAGATCGAGCTGCTCAAGACCCCGAATCTGGGCAAGAAGTCTCTGACCGAGATCAAGGACGTGCTCGCCAAGCATGGCCTTTCCCTCGGTGTGAAGCTGGAAAACTGGCCGCCGGCCGAACTCCAAAACCTCTCCGACAAGTCCGCCTGATCAGGGCGGAAGTCTGCTGAAGGAATACGACAATGCGTCACCGTAATATTGGTCGTCAGCTGAGCCGCGATGCCGAGCATCGCAATCTCATGCTGCGCAACATGACCAACTCGCTGTTCAAGCACGAGGTCATCCGTACCACCCTGCCCAAGGCCAAGGAGCTGCGTCGCATCGCCGAGCCGCTGATCACCCTGGCCAAGGCAGACAGCGTTGCCAACCGTCGTCTGGCGTTTGCCCGCACCCGTGACAACGACGTGGTCGGCAAGCTGTTCACTGACCTGGGGCCGCGCTTCAAGAGCCGCCCGGGTGGTTATATCCGCATCCTCAAGTGCGGTTTCCGCGCCGGCGACAATGCTCCGATGGCCTACGTCGAGCTTGTCGATCGTCCGGTTGCGGCTGAGGCTGCTGCCGAGTAATTGATCTCTGCCTCGGCTTGCGGGGCTTGGGTGTAAGAAAGCCGGGTATTCCCGGCTTTCTTTTTGGGGTATCCGATTTTTGTGGTTGATCTCGATGTTGCTCGATCTGGGTGCATGTGAGGCAGAAGCCGTGTTCTGCGGTTGACTAGAAGTGCTTGCCTGCTAGGCTATAAACCGTGATTTGCGGTTGATGCTCAAGGAGTCAGACCATGATCCATACCCGACTCGACCCTGTAACCGACCAAGCCGCCCATGCCTTCGTGGACAAGTTGGCGGGTCGATTTGACGTGGCCTGGGCCGTGCTCTTCGGCAGCCGCGCCCG
>JBMOQP010000040.1:0-6735 GCA_049322715.1 Pseudomonadota bacterium | reverse complement strand
CCTGAACGGAAATGCCGATGTGATCGATCATCTTGCTCCCCTCGATAGCGCGGGCCATCCGCAATCTGCGGATCTCCTCCGATGGCGTGGCGCCGCCCTGAAGCGAGGAAACCCCGAGAACGCCGATCCCTGTGTCCGCTTCGGCGGCATGAAAAAAACGGGCACGATGTCCGGGATCGAAGGTAGTTCATGGGGCCGGGAGCGGCAACGTCATTGCCGCGCTCCGGACAGCCCCTTCAGCTCGGCCCGGATGGCCTGTTTCGCCCTGCGCAGAGCCCGTTCGACCGTGGCCTGCGAGACGCCGGCCGGGGCATGGCGCCAGTGCAGGTAGGCCTCGATGAATCCGGCGGTGGCCTGAGCCAGCGCGGGGCGCTCGCGGGCGATGCGCCGGGCGAAGGCGCGCGGACCTTCGTCCGGATGGCGCTCCACCCCCGCCGGTCGCAGGGCCTGTTCGAAGGCGGACCAGAGGCGGGGGGCCGGCTCCATGCGCGAGGGGAGCCAGCGGCGCAGGGTGAGGACGAGGGCTGCGAACAGCAGCAGGCCAAGCCCGAGGGTTGCCCACAGGCCGAGCCGCAGGTCACCCTGCCAGCCGAGCCGTTCGAGCAGGGCGCGCTGGTCGGCGCGGTCGAAGCCAAGCACCCAGCGGTTCCAGCGGTTCTCCATGCCGTCGAGCCGGAGTCTGGCACGGTGCAGGAAGCCGAAGTCGCGACGCAGGGCAGCGGGAAGCTCCCCAACCGTTTCCGGCACGGCGGCCGCGAGCCCGAACTCGATCCGCTCCGGGGCGATGGCCTGGGTGGGGTCCACGCGCAGCCAGCCCTCGCCCTCGATCCACACCTCGGCCCAGGCATGGGCATCGCCCTGGCGCACGATCCAGTAGCCGTCCGGATGGCGCTCGCCGCCCTGGTAGCCGGTGACCACGCGCGCAGGCAGGGCGGCGGCGCGTATGAGCAGGACGAAGGCGCTGGCGTAGTGCTCGCAGAAGCCGGCGCGGGTGTCGAACAGGAAGGCATCCATGGCATCCTGCTCCGGCAGGGCCGGGGGGCGCAGGGTGTAGCGGAAGCCCTGGGCGCGGAACAGGCGCAGGGCGGCCTCGATGCGCTCGCGCGGTTCGAGCCCCTGCCAGCGCATGCCGATGTCGAGCAGCAGGGGATTCTCGCCGGCGGGTAATTGCAGGGCTTGCCGCCGTAGATGCTCCGGAAGCCAGGGGTCGAGCCTGGCGTTGGGCGTGGCACGAAGGTCCAGCATGCGGCGGGTTTCCTGCGGGCGGTTGAAGCGCAGATCGTGGTCGATCAGCAGCCGAGCCCCCTCGGGCGCCTCCAAGGGGATGTCGAGCGCCGGCAGGATGGTGCTGCCCTGCGGCTCGAGCATCAGGCTGTATTCAAGCAGCGCATCGCCCGGCTCCATCGTCAGCGCCTCCGGGCGTGGCAGGTCGGGCAGGCGGGCCCAGCGTCGGCCGTCGTAGTGCCAGAACACCGGGCCGCGCCAGTAGAGCTGCTCGCGTGCGGGTTCCTCGCCCGCGAAGGTGGCGCGGAAGGCGACTGCCTCCGAGTGCGACAGGTCGGTGATGGTGCCGGGGGCCAGTTCGTCCGACAGGCCGGTGACGGCCCGGTCGGCCTGCGGCAGGCCGAACAGCGGCGCCGCGGGGCGGGGCACGAACACGAACAGCAGCAGCGCGACGGGCAGGGCGAGCCCCATGGTCGGGACGAGGCCCCGCAGGCGGCGGCGCAGGGGGGGCGGTTCAAGCGGGGAGGCCACGTCCCCCAGCAGGCCGAGCAGGAGGGCGAAGGCGCCGAGCGCCCAGAGCGCGGTCAGCGGCCCCTGGTCGAACAGGAACAGGGTCAGGAGCAGGAACAGCCCGAGCAGTCCGAGCAGTCCGCCGTCCCGGCGCGTGCGGGATTCGAGCAGCTTGAGCACGGTGAGCAGGACGAGGAAGCTCACCCCGCCGTCGCGGCCGAAGATCCCGCCGTGCGTGAGCCAGACCACGGCCGTGCCCGCCAGCATGAGGACGGCGAGCAGGAGGCGGCTGGGCACATCCCTGTACCCAGCCCTTCGGGGAACGCTCCGCGTTCCATCGTTGTTCCATACAACGATGTTGCTGGGCACATCCCTGTACCCAGCCCTTCGGGGAACGCGCGGCGTTCCATCGTCGTTCCTGACGACGATTTTGCTGGGCAAGGGCGTGTCATGGCGGAGATGGAGGGCGTGCCAGAGCAGCCCCAGGGCGGCGAGCAGGCTGATCCATGGCGCCAGGTGCAGGGCGTGGGGCAGCAGCACCAGCCCGAGCACGCCGAGCAGGCGGGTCTTCAGCGCGGGGGAGAGCGGGGGGCTGGCGCTCTTCATGCAGGAGTGGCCTCCGCCAGCAGGCGCAGCGCCCGCGTGCGGTGCTCCGCACCCAGGCCGCGAGGGAGGACCGTGCCGTGCCTTAGGCGCAGGGCGTAGGGCTGGCCGCCCGCCTCGCAGGCCATGACCCACGCGCTCAGCTGGCGCAGGCGGGTCTCGCGCGGAAGGTCGGAGAGCAGATCCTCGTCCAGCTCCCTCGGGCCGTGCGGCAGCTGTTCGCCACCGAACTGCTTGGTCTGTAGCTCTCCGCCGCGCGCAAGCGAGCGCCAGTGGATGCGCGCGGGGCTGTCCCCGGGCTGGTAGGTCCGCAGGCCGGCGAAGTCGTCCTGCCCTTGGAGGGGGCCTCCTCCGCTGGTGGGCGGCAGGGGGCGATCACCGTGCGGGAGAGGATAGACCCAGTAGCGCCGCCCGAGCGGCTGGTCGCGCTCCAGCCGCACGAGGCCGAGCGGGTCGTGCATGACCAGGCGCAGCGGTGGCGGGACATGCGTGCCGCGGCCGCGGGCGGGCAGGTCGAGGACGAGCTCCGCGCCCTCCGGCGCGGGGCTCGCGGCCCCCGTGCCGGAGCCATCCCGGAAGGATGCCTCGACCGCCGTGCCGCCCTCGCCCCGAAGTTCGAGGGTGAGCCGCAGAGTCTCCTCCTCGAAGCCCGAGTCGACGTGCACGGTCCGCGCCTCGAGCCGGAGCAGGCGCCGGCGGGTGGCGAGCAGGCCGAAGGCGGCGGTGGACACGAGCCAGAAGGTGAAGAAGAAGCCGAGGTTGCTGGCGTACTGCGCCGAGCCGATGACCAGCACGGCGAGCAGGCCGAGGAAGGGCCAGGCGAGCGGTTCGGGGCGTAGGCGAACGGGCATCAATCAGGGGCGCGCACGCGTTCGAGCAGCCAGTCCGCCCCGGAGGTCGCGCCGTGCAGTTGCGCCGGATCGGTGAAATGCAGGCGGTGGCCGGTCACATGCGGTGCAAGTTCGCGCAGGTCCTCCGGCTCGACGTGCATGCGGCCGTGCAGCAGGGCCCAGGCGCGCGCGGCATCCAGCCAGCCGAGGCCGGCGCGCGGGGAGAGGCCCTGGGCGAACATCCCCGGCAGGCGCGAGGCGGCGAGCAGGTCGAGCAGGTGGTCGAGCACCACCGGGCCGGCATGCACCGTGCGCACCAATGCGCGCAGGCGGCGCAGGCCTTCGATGTCCAGGCAGGGGGCGAGGCCCTGCGCGGTCGGGCGGGTGGTGCCTTTGGTGAGCATCAGTCGCTCCGCCGCGCGTTCCGGGTAGCCGAGCGAGAGGCGCAGCAGGAAGCGGTCGAGTTGCGATTCTGGCAGCGGGTAGACGCCCTGCTGCTCGACCGGGTTCTGGGTGGCGATGACGAAGAACGGGTCGGGCAGGGGGTGGCTCGTCCCGTCCACGCTCGCCTGGCGCTCCTCCATCGCCTCCAGCAGGGCGCTCTGCGCCTTGGGGCTGGCGCGATTGATCTCGTCGGCGAGCAGCACCTCGGTGAAGATCGGCCCGGGCTGGAAGCGGAAGTCGCCCGAGGCCGGCTGGTAGATGGAGGCGCCGATGAGGTCGGCGGGCAGCAGGTCGCTGGTGAACTGCACGCGCCGGGCGTGAAGGCCGAGGGTGCGCGCCAGGGCGTTGGCGAGGGTGGTCTTGCCCACGCCGGGGATATCCTCCAGCAGCACGTGGCCGCCGGCGAGGAGGGCGGTCAGGGCCAGGCGGATGCGGTCCTGCTTGCCGATCAGGGCGGTGGACACGCGGGCGACGATGCAGTCCAGCTGGGCGCGCAGCTGCGGGGTCAGGCCGGCCTCAGCCATCGTTCTCCTCCTCTTGCCGGTCCTCGTCTCCCGGGGCCGGCTCGCCGTGCATCTCGCGTGCGAGGCGCTTCTGCACGTCGACGAACTGCTCCAGCCCCGCCTGGATGCGGCCGTTGACGGTCTCCGGCGGGAAGTGTCCGGCCGCGTCCGCCTCGCCGGCCGGCAGGCCGGACAGCAGGGCCATCACCTCGTCCACCGTGTCCGCGGCATGGATGGCGAAGCGCCCCTCGCGCACCGCGTCCACCACGTCGGCGCGCAGCATCAGGTGGTGGACGTTGCTGCGCGGGATGATCACTCCCTGCTCCGGCCTGGCTCCGAGAGTCTGGCAGGCGTCGAAGAAGCCCTCGATCTTTTCGTTGATGCCGCCCACCGCCTGCACCTCGCCGTGCTGGTTGACCGAGCCGGTGACCGCCAGTGCTTGCGAAAGCGGCAGCCGGGCGAGCGCGGAGAGCAGGGCGCACAGTTCCGCCACCGAGGCGGAGTCGCCCTCCACCGGTCCATAGGACTGCTCGAAGGCGAGGCTCGCGCGGATCGACAGCGGGGTGGTGCGCGCATAGCGCTCGCCGAGGAAGGAGCCGAGGATCATCACCCCCTTGGAGTGGATGGCCCCGCCGAGTTCCACCTCGCGCTCGATGTCGATCACGTCGCCTTCGCCGAGGCGCACCGTGGCGGTGATGCGCGAGGGACGGCCGATGAGGGTCTCGCCCAGCTCGACCACCGACAGGCCGTTGACCTGGCCGACGGCCACGCCGAAGACCACCAGGCGCAGCTCATCCTCACGGATGGCGCGCAGCACCATCTCGCGGTAGCGGTCACCCCGGAAGATGCGCGCCTGGATGGCGCGTTCCACCTGGGCGCGGTCGATGGCTGCCGCGCCATCCTCTTCGGCGTAGAAGTGCGCCTCGCGCAACAGGTCGAGGATGCCGCGCATGTGCAGGCTCAGGCGGTGGGCGTCGCCCGCGTCGCGGCTGGCCTGCTCGACCAGCCGGCCGAGGGCGTCGCGGCTGACCGGCCTGAGGCCTTCGCGGCGCACCAGGGTCGCGATCAGGCGGGCATACAGCGCGGTGTTCTCCGGTGTTCGCTCGAAATCGTCGGCGAAATCGGCATTGAGCTTGAACAGGGCGGGGAATTCGGGGTCGTACTCGCTCAGCAGGTAGTAGAGCAGCGGTTCGCCGACCAGGATCACCTTCACGTCGAGCGGAATGGGCACGGGCTCGAGGCTGACCGTGCTGACGAGTCCAAGGGCCTGCTCGAGCGACTGGATGCGGATCTCGCGTGCCTGCAGGGCGGACTTGAGCCCCTCCCAGGCATAGGGTGAGGTCAGCACCTTGTGCGCGTCGAGCAGCAGGTAGCCGCCGTTGGCGCGGTGCAGGGCGCCGGGGCGAATGAGGGTGAAGTTGGTCACCAGCGTGCCCATGTGCACGATGTGCTCGATGCGGCCGATCAGGTTGACGTGGCTGGGGTTGAGTTCCTCGATCAGCGGCGCTCCGCCGTGCGGGTCGTTGCTCACCAGCACGTTGACGCGGTAGCGCTCCAGCGCATCCTCGTCCGGTCCGTTCTCGGCGCCGAGGATGTCGCCCATGTTGGCGATGGCGTCCTGCTGCAGGGCCTCGAGATGAGCCACGACGTCGGGCACTTCGCCGTAGTGGGCACGGATGTCGGCGACCAGGCGCTCGATGGTCGCGCCGATGGTCTTCTCCTTCAGCTCCCGCAGCTGCTCGAGGGTCTCCTTGTACCAGATCGGCACGTCCTCTCGCAGCAGGCTCAGCAGGGCCTTGCGGTGCTTCTCGAGCAACTCGTCGAGGCGCTTCTTTTCATCCTCCGGCAGCTTGTTGAAGGCCTCCTGCGGCATCGGCTTGCCGCCCACGAGCGGGGCGAGCGTGTAGCCGGTGGGCGTGTCGAGGATGACGATGCCGTCCTGCTCGGCCGCCTCGCCGAGGCTGACCAGCGCCAGCTTGCGCCGCTGCTCGAAGCTCTCCTCGATCCGCTGCTTCTCCTGCGGGTATTCGCCCGAGGCGAAGCTGCGCGGGACCACGGTGAGCAGGTCCTGGATCAGCTGGTCGAGGTCGGCGCGCAGGCGGATGGCCATGCCGGCCGGCAGGGACAGGGCGCGAGGGTGCTGCGGGTCCTCGAAGTCCTGCACATAGCACCAGTCGCGCGCCGGCGGGGCTTCGGCGGCCTTGTCGCGCATCGTGCCGCGCAGGGCGCTGTGCTTGCCGAGCCCGCCGCGCCCCATGGCATACAGGTTGAAGCCCGGCTGGCGCACGCCCAGGCCGACCTCGATCGCCTGGACCGCGCGTGGTTGGCCGAGCAGCCCTTCGAAATCCTGCAGCTCGTCGGTGCTGGCGAAGGCGAGGTCGCCAAAATCCGCCGGTTGGTGGAGCGCGTCGGCCGCGAGTCGCTCGGACATGCTTGCATCCTTGGACTGGAATCAGACCTTACCCTGTCATTTAGCCGAAGGCGGGTCAATTGTCCGCTGCCAGGTGTCCATGGCCGGGTCGTGTGGTACATTGACGCCCCCGCTGCGCATGCGATTCCGACGCATGTCATCCGGCCGGGCGAAAGTGGCGGAATTGGTAGACGCACTGGATTTAGGTTCC
>JBMOQP010000039.1:0-7015 GCA_049322715.1 Pseudomonadota bacterium | reverse complement strand
TTTCATGGTCATGGTTCGCCCTCCCAAGGGGTTCAAGGTCGATGTCGTAATCAACCTCTTACCATGACCACCTCGCACGGTCCTGTTCAGGATCGCTTTTGCACACAAAGCTGCACACTACCGAAAATTCACTTCGCGGCACTCTCGAAAGATGAAGTCCGAAGGACCTTCCGGCAGGGATGCCGGAAGAGCTTGAGAGGAGGGATCAGCCGAGCTGAGAAAATCCAAGGATGAATTTTTTCAACATTTCCCTAAGGAATCGCTGAAAAATTCAGCGATTCCTGCTTGCGGCAGGAGGCCGCAACGCGAACGAGGGCGTAAGCCCTTGATTCGCGGAGGCTGCCGCGAATTCACTTCGCGGTAGGCCGAGCTGCAAAAATCCATGAATGGATTTTTGCAGCATTTTCCTAATAGAGATCCTGCGGAAACAGGATGCCGCGCAGCAGCACGTAGGCGATATAGATGGCGATCAGGGCCGCCGCCCCCCTCCGCCCCAGCCGTCCCCGCGCGAGCAGGAAGTAGAGCAGCACGCCGGTCGTGATCTTGACCGGAAGGTCGTAGGCGACGGTCACCGCAGGCACCACATAGCCCGAGAGCATGGCCCCCAGGCCGACCCCGAGCAGGGGGTTGGTAATGTTGCTGCCGATGAGGACCGCCGCCGCGATCCCCCGCTCACCCTTGAGGGCGGAAACCATCGCCGTCATGAGCTCGGGCAAGGCGGCACAGATGCCGAGCACGACCACCCCGAACAGCGACGCGCTCATGGGAAGCCGCTCCACGAGATGACTGGCCGCCACCAGCACCGGGTCCGCCAGCCATGCCATGCCGGCAAAGCCCGCCAGGATGCCCCCGAACGCAGTGACGAGGCGACGGGATGAGCGTGGATGGCGCTGCCGGGAGGGGGCCTCGTGCTCACCGAACCGCCGCAGGTAGGCGAGGTACGCCAGATAGGCCGCGACCAGCAGCCCCCCTTCCACCCGGCTGATCGCCCCGCCGAGACAGGCCAGCCACAGCAGGACGGAAGCGGCGACAAGCCCGCCAACCTCGATCGGCATATTGCGGCGCACCACCACCACCGTCGCGAACAGGCCGACCACGGCCAGCACGACGTTCTGCTGGAAGATGTCCGAGCCGACATTGCTGCCCAGGAGCAGGGCGGAAAGGGTAACCATCGACCCTGGATCGCGCAGGATGTGAATGCTGCCGATCACGTGGTTCATGATCTCGAGCAGGCTCGTGCCGACGGAAAGGAGGGTCAGCCCGAGGAAGCTGCCCGACAGGCCGTAGTGGTGGCGGATGAGAACCGACTGGCGGATGACCACCTCCGCCAGCACGAGAATGACGAGAGTACCGCCCAGGACGACGGCAAAATCTGCCAGCATGGAATGCCCTCCAGGCCCGAACCCAGGAGATTAGGCCCTGCCCGGCGGACTTTCCATGCGCGAGGTCAATCCCGCAGCAGGCGCGCCTCCAGCGTGTTCTGCATCAGCATGGCGACGGTCATCGGGCCGACGCCGCCCGGCACGGGGGTGATCTGGCCCGCACGCTCGGCCGCGGCGTCGAACTCGACGTCGCCCACCAGGCGGCCATCAGCCAGGCGGTTGATGCCGACGTCGATCACCACGGCGCCCGGGCGGATCCACTCGCCCTTGACCAGTCCCGGCTTGCCGGCGGCCACGACCAGCAGCTCGGCGCGGCCGACATGGGCAGCGAGGTCGCGGGTGAAACGGTGGGTGACGGTGACTGTCGCGCCGGCCAGCAGCAACTCCATCGCCATCGGCCGCCCGACGATGTTGGACGCACCGACGATGACCGCCTCCATGCCCTTCGGGTTCACCCCCGCCGACTGCAACAGGCGCATCACGCCGTAGGGCGTGCAGGGGCGCAGGCGCGGGATGCGCTGCGCGAGGCGGCCGACATTGTAGGGGTGGAAACCATCCACGTCCTTGTCCGGGTGGATGCGCTCGATCACCGCCTCGGCATCGATGTGCCCGGGCAAGGGCAGCTGGACGAGGATGCCGTCGATGGAGGCGTCGGCATTGAGCGCATCGATCAGGGAAAGCAGCGCCTCCTGCGTGGTGTCGGCCGCAAGGTCGTGCGCAACCGAGTGGAAGCCGGTGCGCTCGCAGGCGCGACGCTTGTTGCCGACATACACCCTGGAGGCCGGATCATCGCCCACCTGGATCACCGCCAGCCCCGGCACGCGGCGGCCTGCGGCCTGGAGTTGCTCGACACCGGCACGCACGGAGGCCAGAACCTCCTCGGAAACGCGTTTGCCGTCAATCAGTTGGGCGGACATGGGAAGGCTCCGGGGGCAGCAAGATAAACCGCGTATTGTAGGGGGGAGCTCGCCCGCGATAAACCCGGGCGCGAGGGGAGTCAGGTGCCGCAGCCGCAACAGCCGCCGGCACAGCCCGCGGCCGGACCGGCCAAGGTTGCGGCGATCTCGCGCACCAGCTCCGGCCCCCGGTAGATGAAGCCGGTGTAGATCTGCACCAGGCTCGCGCCCGCATCGATCTTGGCCTGGGCGTCCGCGCCGCTCAGGATGCCGCCGACGGCGATGATCGGCAGCTCTCCGCCAAGGGCCGCGCTGAACTGGCGGACGATCGCGGTGGAACTTTCGAACACGGGCGCTCCGGACAACCCGCCCTTCTCGTCCGCGTGCGGCAGGCCCTCGACCCCCTCGCGGCCGAGCGTGGTGTTGGTCGCGATCAGGCCGTCGATGCGGTGGCGGCGCAGGGCGTCGGCGATGGTGGTGACTTCCTCTTGCATCAGATCGGGCGCCACCTTGACCGCGAGCGGGACGTAGCGGCCGTGAGTGTCGGAGAGCCGGGCCTGCTCGCCCTTGAGCCGGGCGAGCAGCTCATCGAAGGCATCGCCGTGCTGCAGGGTACGCAGGCCGGCGGTGTTCGGCGAGGAGATGTTGACCGTCACGTACGAAGCATGCGGATAGACGCGGCGCAGGCAGAACAGGTAGTCGTCTACCGCCTTCTCGACCGGGGTGTCGAAGTTCTTGCCGATGTTCAGGCCGAGGATGCCGCCCTCGCGGGCGAAGCGGCTCTGCTCGACGTTGGCGATGAACTGCTCGACGCCGAGGTTGTTGAAACCCATGCGGTTGATGATGGCCTGCGCCTTTGGCAGGCGGAACAGGCGCGGCTTCGGGTTGCCGGGCTGCGGGCGCGGGGTGACCGTGCCGACCTCGACGAAGCCGAATCCCAGGCTGCCGAGCGCGTCGATGTAGCGGGCGTTCTTGTCCAGCCCCGCGGCCAGCCCGACCGGGTTGGGAAAGGTCAGCCCCATCACCTCGCGCGGGCTGTCCGGCACGCGCGAGCGCATCCAGGAGGCCAGCGGCCCGCGCAGGATGAGGCGCATCCCCTCCAGCGCCACCTCGTGGGCGGTTTCCGGAGGCAACAGGAACAGCGCCCGGCGGGCGAGATCGTAGGTCAGGCTCATGGATTTCAGGGTTCCTGAGGGGGCGACGCGGCGGGCGTGGCACCCGGTGGCACCACGCCCCCCGTATTGGCGACGTATTGCTCCTCCACTTCCTTCTTCAGCAGGATGATGGAGATGCGACGGTTGATTGGATCGGCGGGGTCGCCCGGGTTGAAGGGCACGGAATCAGCGAGGCCCGACACGCGCATGACCTTGTCGTCCACGATGCCACTGCTGTTCAGCATGCGGCGCGCGGCGTTGGCGCGATCGGCGGACAACTCCCAGTTGGAGTAGTCCCCGCGGCCGTTGCCGAAGGGGCGCGAGTCGGTATGCCCCAGTACGGTGAGCTTGTTCGGCAGCTCGTTCACGATCGGCGCCACCTTGCGCAGGATGGCCTCGGCATAGGGCGCCATGCGCGCGGAGGCGAGGTCGAACATCGGCCGCTTGTCCTGGTCGACGATCTGGATCCGCAGGCCCTCGGGAGTGATGTCGATCTTGAGCTGGTTCTTGAATTCCTTGAGCACGGCATCCTGCTCGATCATCTTCTCGAGCTTTTCCTTGGTCTCCTGCATGCGCTTGGCCTCCTGCTCGCGCAGGCGCTTCTTGGCCTCCTCCGGATCGACGACGTCGGCCTTCTTCACCTGGCCGTCCACGCGCGTGAGGTCCTGGCCGCCGCCCGGGATGATGCTGGTGCGGTCCCCTGTGGCCGAGCCGCCCGAGAGGGAAACCTGAAGGGGGTTCTGGAAGTATTCGGAGATGCCCTGCAGATCCTCCTTGCTGGTGGAGCCGAGCAGCCACATCAGCAGGAAGAAGGCCATCATCGCGGTCACGAAGTCGGCGTAGGCGATCTTCCACGCGCCGCCGTGGTGGCCATGGCCGCCCTTCTTGACCTTCTTGATGATGATCGGGCGTTGGTGTTCGGTCTGCATGGCAACGATAACCGCGACGTTCGCTTACTTGTTGTTCTTCACGAACTCTTCCAGCTCGCGGAAGCTCGGCCGCACGTGCGATGGCAGGGTCTTGCGCCCGAACTCGACCGCCACCTGCGGCGGGTAGCCGTTCATGAAGGCGATCAGGGTCGTCTTCATGCAATTGAAGTACTGGGTCGACTCCTCGGCCTGCTTCGCCATCACGTTCGCCAGCGGGGCCGCGAAGCCGTAGGCAGCGAGAATGCCGAGGAAGGTGCCCACCAGCGCCGCGGCGATCAGCTTGCCCAGTTCCGCCGGCGGAATGCCCACCGATTCCATGGTGTGCACCACGCCAAGCACCGCCGCGACGATACCGAAGGCCGGCAGTCCGTCCGCCAGCTTGGACATCATGGTGCCGGGCACTTCCGCCTCGTGGTGATGGGTATCGATCTCGATGTCCATCAGGTTGTCGATCTGATGCACGTCAAGGCTCGAGCTGATCATCAGGCGCATGTAGTCGGCGATGAAGTCGGTCGCGTGGTGATCCGCCGCCACCTTGGGCGCCTTGTTGAAGATCTCGCTGGTGTGCGGCTCCTCGATGTCGCCCTCGATCGACATCAGGCCGTCCTTGCGGGCCCGGGCGAACAGGTTGAACATCAGGCCGAGGGTCTGCATGTACATGTCCTTGTCGTACTTTGAGCCCTTGAAGGCCGCCCCCACCCCGGCCCCGAAGGCCTTCAGGTTCTTGGTGGAGTTGCCCGCCACCAGCGCGCCGCCAGCCGCGCCGAAGATGATGAGCACCTCGATCGGCTGCATCAGCACGGCGAGGTGGCCACCGGCCATGGCGAAGCCGCCGAGAATCACGCCGGCGACGACGACCCATCCGATGATTGTGAACATGCCTGACTGGTCCCCTGAACTCTGATCTGTGACCGGAGGCCGGCCACGAGGCTTGGACGTATGCTAACAGTTAATCGGCAGGCACCCCACAAGGCTTGAGTGCCTTTTGCAGATAAAGGCCGGGCTATAATTTTCCCGATGAACGCCCACACCCGCCGCCAATTCTTCGAACGCCTGCGCGCGCTCAACCCGCATCCGACCACCGAACTGAAGTACTCGACCCCATTCGAGCTGCTCGTCGCCGTGGTGCTGTCCGCGCAGGCCACCGACAAGGGGGTGAACCTGGCCACCGACCGCCTGTTCCCGGTCGCCAACACCCCCGAGGCCATCCTCGCGCTCGGCGAGGAGGGGCTGCGCGAGTACATCAAGACCATCGGCCTGTACCAGACCAAGGCAAAGAACGTGATCGGCCTGTGCCGGCTGCTGCTGGAGCGGCACGGCGGCGAGGTGCCGGCCAGCCGCGAGGCCCTCGAGGCCCTGCCCGGCGTGGGGCGCAAGACCGCCAACGTCATCCTCAACACAGCCTTCGGCCAGCCGACCATGGCGGTGGACACGCACATCTTCCGCGTCGCCAACCGCACTGGCCTCGCCCCGGGCAAGACCGTGCGCGCGGTGGAAGACCGGCTGGTCAAGGTCATTCCGAAGGAGTTCATGCAGGACGCCCACCACTGGCTGATCCTGCACGGCCGCTACACCTGCACCGCGCGCAGCCCGAAATGCGGCATCTGTCCGGTGTGCGACCTGTGCGATTTCAGGCACAAGACCGCCCCCTGCCCCAACCCTTCGAGATTCCCCGATGTTGTTTAGTCCTGACCGCAACAAGCTGCGCCTGATGTACGTCGAGGCCTGGCGCAAGCGCCGCCTGGGCCTGCCGATGGAGGCGCTCGACCTGATGATCGCCGACGTCGTCGCCCTGCATCCCGAATACCATGCCCTGCTCGAGGACGAGGAAAAGACCCTGGCGTGGGAGGAGTCGCCGGACCAGGGTATGAGCAATCCCTTCCTGCACATGGGCATGCATCTCGGCCTTCGCGAGCAGGTGAGCACCGACCGACCGGCGGGCATCCGGGCCGCCTTTGATCGGCTGGCGGCGAAGCTGCGAGACGCCCACGAGGCCGAGCACCGCATCATCGCCTGCCTGCTGCAGGCCCTCAACGAGGCAGGCCCGCAAGGCCCCGACGAGCAGGCCTACCTGGAGTGCATCCGGAGGGTGGGATAAGCCTCGACGGCGGGAGCCGAGGGCCGGAGCTCTTGGGCCATGCCGACACTCTGCCCACTTCACACCCCCGTCATCATGGTCTACAACAATGATTCACCCACAATTGAAGGGAGAATCATTGTGAACGACCGCCGCCCCGCAGTCAGCCTCGTCATCGACGGCATGGGAAAATGCCTGGCCACCGACGGGGCAGGGACCGCCTGCGGATGCCCCGAGGTCCTGTCGGGCCTGGGCATCGCCATCGGCAGGAACGCCGCCAAGCTTGCGCATCTCTGCGACCTGGGAACGCTGGGTTCGATCGAACTGCAAACTCGCGCCGGCCCGCCGGTGTACATCGAACCCGCTGCCGGAGAAGGGCTGACCCTCCGCTTCTAAGGAAATGCTTATGTCTTGACACGCTCCCCCCTGGAGTGTGTCCTCCGGCTGATCCCCGGAGCGATGGCAGGACAGGCTGTGGAAATGCTGAGGTCGTTCGAACCTGTGATTCAGATCAGCCGCCTTCCATCACCCTCATCAAGAGTTCGAACAGTATCCAAGGCCGCACCCTGGTGTGTAA
>JBMOQP010000038.1:0-52760 GCA_049322715.1 Pseudomonadota bacterium | reverse complement strand
TCGCGGTTCCTAGTGATAGTCCACAATTTCAACATCGTGCGCCCCGTCATCCGCCCAGCGGAAACAGACACGCCACTGGTCATTCACGCGGATGCTGTACGAGCCTTCCCGGTCTCCTTTGAGGGGCTCCAGGCGATTGCCGGGCGGAACCCTTAGGCTGTTCAGTTCGGTTGCCGCATGAAGTTGCAGCAGCTTCCGACGGGCTACCCGCTCGATGTTTCTGAGGCGGGGGACGGCGCGGCTATGAAAGAGGGCCTCAGTGTCTGGACACTTGAATGAGTGGATCATGATTGATTTTGTTCCGTGTCGCGGATTCTTTCAAGTGGAATTTTACTCATCTTCTCCGCCAGCTTCTCGGCGTGTAAATGGGTATACCGCTTGAGCAGAAAAGAAAACCCCTGAACCGCAAGGCGGAACAGGGGTGTGAGGTTGAGTCAGGCTGCGATCTTGAGATCGGGCTTGCGGGCCGCGATGGCGGCCTGTTCGGCGGCGAGCAGAGCCTTGGCTGCATCGTGCTGACCATCGGCAGCCAGCATGTTGGCGAGCACGCCTCCTTGACCGGCGCCAGGGACATATTCAACACCCCAATCACCACGGCGAGAGGCCGGCGGTGTAAGCGTGGTGCCACCGATCTTGATGCGTCCATCAGACCTTGGGCGCTCGGCGCCAAGAAATGCCTTATTGGCGGTCAGCACTCGATAAGACAGGGTGAAGCAGGCTTTGAACACGGTTTCTCTCCATTGCCTCAAGCGACATGCCTGGGCTTCTGGAGGAATTGCCGGTCAGGGAGAGGATTGCCCCCTTGGCGAAAACCAACCCCATCAACCTTGCTTTTTGATCGTCCATCAACTTCTCCGATGCTTTCGCGATGCGAGGCGAATGAGTTTTCCTGTCGCGTGCCCGCCCGTCTTCAAGGGTTCCCACCCATCCAGCATTTTCTGGATCTTCTCATGGGGAACACCATGGACCGTCCTGCGTTTTAGCTCCTCGATGTCCCATGCCCACGGGGTATCCGGTTCGAGAACATGAACACGAACCACGCCGGCATGTCGCGCGGCGTGAAGGAGTCCTGAAAGGGCGGACAGTCGCGTGTACACGCCACTAACCACCACGTTGCGACCCTCGGCGAGCCACTGGGTCACATCCGCCTCAACACGCACAATGGCACGACTCAGGGCTTCTAGGTTGTAGGCATATCGACCATGCTCATTGAGCATGTGCAGGTCGGTTTCCGTCCATGCAAAGCCATGCTCGACATAGCGCTGGGCGAGGGTGGTTTTGCCAGAGCCAGGGAGACCGCGAATGATGACCAAGCTTTGCATGTGTTGCTTATTTCGCGTGATCTAAGGCGCGTAGCAAAGCCTTCTCAAAAAATCCAGGCGCATTTTTTCAGACCTCCCCAAGGGGGCTTGCGCAACGCGCGCCGATCCATATAATGCACAACCTCTCCTGGGCCGTCGCCAAGCGGTAAGGCACCGGATTTTGATTCCGGCATTCCTAGGTTCGATCCCTAGCGGCCCAGCCAATTTCCTTCTCCAGATCCTCTCGAACGTGGTGCATCCTATGCTGATGGTCTTCACGGGGAATGCTAACCCCGCGCTTGCCCAGCGTGTGGTTGAGAACCTTGACCTCCAGCTCGGCCAGGCCACCGTCACCCGCTTCAGCGATGGTGAGACTTTTGTCGAGATTCTCGAGAACGTGCGCGGCCGCGACGTCTTCGTCATTCAGCCGACCTCCGCGCCGACCAACGACAACCTGATGGAACTGATGGTGATGGCCGACGCACTGCGTCGTGCCTCCGCCGGTCGCATCACCGCCGTCGTGCCGTACTACGGCTACTCCCGCCAGGATCGTCGCGTCCGCTCCGCCCGCGTGCCCATCACCGCCAAGGTGGTCGCCAACATGCTGCAGAGCGTGGGCTTCGACCGCCTGTTGACCATCGACCTGCACGCCGAGCAGGTGCAGGGCTTCTTCGACATCCCGGTGGACAACGTCTACGCCTCCCCCATCCTGCTGGGGGACATCTGGCGCCAGCAGCACGAGAACCTGACCGTGGTGTCCCCGGACGTCGGCGGCGTGGTGCGTGCCCGCGCCCTGGCCAAGCGCCTGAACGACGTGGACCTCGCCATCATCGACAAGCGCCGCCCGAAGGCGAACGTCGCCCAGGTGATGCACATCATCGGCGAGGTACGAGACCGCACCTGCGTCATCATCGACGACATCGTCGACACCGCCGGCACCCTGTGCAAGGCCGCCGAGGCCCTCAAGGAACACGGTGCGCGCAAGGTCATCGCCTACGCCACCCACGCGGTGCTGTCCGGCAAGGCGATCGAGAACATCAACGGCTCGCAGCTGGACGAGCTGGTCGTCACCGACACCATCCCGCTGAGCGCCGAGGCCCAGGCCTGCGAGCGCATCCGCGTGCTGTCCGTGGCCGGCATGCTGGCGGAGACCATCCGCCGCATCCACACCGACGAGTCGGTCAGCTCGCTCTACCTCGACTGACGCTTTCGCCGCCTCCTCGGCCATGCTGAAGCGAGGCGGCAAACCCCGGGCTGGTCGCGGCCCGGCGGACCATCCCGCCGCAAGGCGGGTTTTTGCTTGTAAGACTTTGGAGTAACACCATGAGCGTATCCTTCACCGTGAAGGCCACCCGCCGTGACGATCTGGGGAAAGGTGCGAGCCGCCGCCTGCGTCGCGAAGGCAACGTCCCGGCCGTGCTGTACGGCGGCGATGCCGAGCCGGTCTCCCTGACCATCGCTCACAAGGATCTCTGGCACAGCCTGGAGAACGAGGCCTTCTACTCGCACATCCTCGACATCGAGATCGACGGCAAGACGGAGAAGGCCATCCTGCGTGACCTGCAGCGCCACCCGTACAAGCCGGTCGTCATGCACGCCGACTTCCAGCGCGTGGGCGCCAACGACCTCCTGCACGTCAAGGTGCCCCTGCACTTCGTCAACGAAGCCACCTCGGTGGGCGTGAAGAAGGGCGGCGTGGTCAGTCACCTGGCCTCCGAGATCGAGATCACCTGCCTGCCGGGCAACCTGCCGGAGTTCATCGAGGTCGACCTGGCCGGCGTGGACGTCGAGCAGATCGTGCACCTGGCCGACATCGCCCTGCCGGCCGGCGTGAGCGCGTTCGAACTGGCCGCCCACGGCAACAACCCGGGCATCGTGGCCATCCACATGCCGAAGGGCAGCGCCGCCGAAGGCGAGGCCTGATCAGCCCCCATGTCCGCAGCAGCAGCGCCCCAACCCGACATCCGGCTGATCGTCGGTCTCGGCAACCCCGGGTCGCGCTATGCGGACACCCGCCACAACGCGGGTTTCTGGTTCGTGGACGAGATCGCCCGCCTGGCGGGTGCCACCCTCCGTCCCGAGCCCCGTTTTCATGGCGAGGCAGCCCGCACCACGCTCGACGGGCGTGAGCTCTGGCTGCTCCAGCCCACCACCTTCATGAACCGCAGCGGCCAGTCCGTCGCCGCCCTCGCCCGCTTCTACAAGATCGCCCCCGAGCAAATCCTGATCGCGCACGACGAGATCGACCTGCCCGCCGGCCAGATCAAGCTGAAGTACGCCGGCGGCCATGGCGGCCACAACGGCCTGCGCGACCTCCACGCCCACCTCGGCACGCCGAACTACTGGCGCCTGCGCATCGGCGTCGGTCACCCCGGCAGCAAGGACCAGGTCGCGGACTACGTGCTGCATGCCCCGTCCAAGGTTGATCGCGAGAAGATCGACTTCGTCATCGACGAGGCGCGCCGCCAGTTCCCCACCCTGCTCCGCGGCGATGCGACCGCGGTCATGAACCACCTGCACGCTCTGAAGTAAGGCACTACCATGGGTTTCAAATGCGGCATCGTCGGCCTGCCCAATGTCGGCAAGTCCACCCTGTTCAATGCACTGACCAAGGCCAACATCCAGGCCGCCAACTATCCGTTCTGCACCATCGAGCCGAACGTCGGCGTCGTGCCCATGCCGGACCCGCGCCTGGACAAGCTGGCCGAGATCGTCAAGCCGGAGCGCGTGCTGCCGACCACCATGGAATTCGTGGACATCGCGGGCCTGGTGAAGGGTGCCTCCAAGGGCGAGGGCCTCGGCAACCAGTTCCTTGCCAACATCCGTGAGACCGACGCCATCGCCCAGGTCGTGCGCTGCTTCGAGAACGATGACGTAATCCACGTCGCGGGCAGGGTCGACCCGCTGGACGACATCGACGTCATCAACACCGAACTGATCCTCGCCGACCTCGACACCGTGGCGCGCAACCTCGACCGCGCCGCCAAGGCCGCCAAGTCCGGCAACAAGGAGGCGCTGGCGAAGAAGGAGATCCTCGAACGCCTGCACGCCCACCTCGACCAAGGCCACAGCGCGCGCAGCCTGAACCTTTCCGACGACGAGAAGAAGCAGATCCGCGACCTGCACCTGCTCACCATCAAACCGATCATGTACATCGCCAACGTCAACGAGGACGGGTTCGAGAACAACCCCCTCCTCGACAAGGTACGCGAGCACGCCAAGGCCGAGGGCGCGGTCGTGGTGCCGGTCTGCGCCGTTATCGAGGCCGAGATCTCCGAGCTGGACGACGCCGACAAGGGCGAGTTCCTCGAGAGCATGGGCCTGACCGAGCCCGGACTGAACCGTGTGATCCGCGCCGGCTACGACCTGCTCGGCCTGCAAACCTACTTCACCGCCGGGGTGAAGGAAGTTCGCGCCTGGACCATCCACAAGGGCGACACCGCCCCGCAGGCCGCCGGCGTGATCCACACCGACTTCGAGCGTGGCTTCATCCGTGCCCAGACCATCGCCTACGAGGACTTCATCCAGTACAAGGGCGAGCAGGGCGCCAAGGAAGCCGGCAAGATGCGCGCCGAGGGCAAGGACTACGTGGTCCGCGACGGCGACGTGATGAACTTCCTGTTCAACGTCTGATTTTTTCAATTCGGGTATTGACGAGCAAAACGCGCATGGACATAATGCGCGTCTCGATTTTGAGGCTATGTAGCTCAGCCGGTTAGAGCACGGCACTCATAATGCCGGGGTCGGTGGTTCGAGCCCACCCATAGCCACCATATTGAAAAACCCGCTTCGGCGGGTTTTTTCTTTTCCGACGACAATTCGGGCGCAGATTCCGGTGCCGTTTTCTCGTCGATTCCTCGGCGTTTCTACCCTCGCCCCGGGTTTGCTATCGTTATCCGACACACGCAACACCAGGGCCCGCATGAGTCTCGCCTTCCGCATCGTCGGCATCCTCGCCAAACCCTCGGATGAGCGCCTGTCCGGCACCCTGGAAACGCTGGTCGGGCACCTGCATGCGCGTGGCCTCGGCATCCTGCTCGATCAGGCCACCTTGCCCGACCTGCCGGGCCTGCGCGACTACCCACGCGCCACCCGCGACGAGATCGGCCAGCAAAGCGACCTGGTGATCGCGGTCGGCGGCGACGGCACCCTCATCAATGCGGCCCACTGCCTCGCCCCGCATGGCAAGCCGGTGCTCGGCATCAACCTCGGCCGGCTCGGCTTCCTCGTCGACATCTCCCCGGACGAGCTCAGCAGCCGCCTCGACCGCATCCTGGCGGGGGAGTACATCGCCGAGGACCGCTTCCTGCTGTGCGGCCGTGTGCTGCGCGGCGAAACGGTGGTGCATGAGGGCATCGTGTTCAACGACCTGGTCTACAAGGTGCGCGACGCGGTGCGCATGATCGAGTTCGAGACCCATATCGACGGCCGCTACCTGTTCACCCAGCGCTCGGACGGCATGGTCGTCAGCACGCCGAGCGGCTCGACCGCCTATGCCCTCTCCGCCGGCGGGCCGATCCTCACGCCGGGCCTGGAGGCCATCGTGCTGGCGCCCATCTGCCCGCACACCCTGAGCAACCGGCCGATCGTCGTGCCCGCGAGCGCAAGCATAGAGATCAGGGCCACGCGCCACTCGCGCGCCAACAGCCTGGTGAGCTTCGACGGCCAGACCATGATCGACATGGAGCCGGAGGACCGGCTCAACATCAGCCGCGCGGTCCACACCGCACGCCTGATCCACCCGGCGGACTACGACTATTTCCACATCCTTCGTGCCAAGCTGCACTGGGGCGGACATCCGTAAGACGACGCCATGCTCAGACACATCCACGTCCGCAATTTCGCCATCATCGACGAGGTACAACTCGAGTTGGAGGGCGGCCTGACCGTGATGACCGGCGAGACCGGCGCCGGCAAGTCCATCCTGGTCGACGCCCTCGGCCTGCTGCTGGGCGAGCGCGCGGGCAGCGAGGCCATCCGCCCGGGAGCCGACCGCGCCGAACTCGAGGCCCTGTTCAGCCTGGAACACAGTCCGGAGGCCCGCCAGCTGCTCGCCGAGCAGGCGCTCGACGACGAATCGGGCGAGTGCCTCCTGCGCCGCGTGATCGCACGCGAGGGCGCCAGCCGCGCCTACGTCAACGGCCGCGCGGTCAACCTTTCCACTCTGCGCGAGCTGGGCGGGCTTCTGGTCGACATCCACGGCCAGCACGAACACCAGAACCTGCTGCGCCCCGGCGCCCAGCGGGAGCTGCTGGACGGTTTCGGCGGGCACGAGACGCTGCTGGCCCGGGTCGGCCAGGCCTTTGCCGGCTGGCGCGCCACGGCCGAGAAACTCGATGCCCTGCGCCAGGCCGACGATACCCGCAGCCAGCGCATCGAGTTGTTGCGCTACCAGGTCGGCGAGCTCGAGGCCCTGCGCCTGGAGCCGGACGAATGGGAGCGGATCGAGGCCGAGCACCGCCGGCTGACCCACGCCGGGCGCCTGATCGAACTGTGCCAGAACGCCCTGCAGGCGCTGTACGAGGGCGAGGGAGAGACCCTTCACGGCGGTCTGACCCACGTCAACGCCCTGCTGGAACAGGGGCGGCGCACCGACCCGGGCCTCGAACCGGCACTGGAGTTGCTGCGGCAGGCCGAGATCGTGCTGCACGAGGGGGTCGACCAGCTGCGCGACTACGCCCGCAGCCTCGAACTCGACCCCGAGCGCCTGGCCGAGGTCGAGGCGCGCCTGACCGCCCTGCACGACACCGCGCGCAAGTACCGCGTCCGCCCGGAGGACCTGCCTGAGCTCACCCGGCAACTGGCCGGGGAACTGGCCGGACTCGAGGGCGAAGGCGAGTCGCTGGAGGAGCTCGAGGCCCGCCTCGCAGCCCAGGAAGCTGCCTACCGCGAGGCCGCCCTCGCCCTCTCCCGGGCCCGTGCCCGAGCGGCCGCAGGACTCTCCGACACGGTGACGGAGTCCATCCGCGGCCTCGGCATGCCGCACGCCCGCTTCGCCATCCAGGTCACCCCGCAGGAAGGGGGAAGCTTCACCGCGCACGGACTGGATACGGTGGAGATGCGCGTCACCACCAACCCCGGCCAGCCGCTGCAGGCGCTCGGCAAGGTCGCCTCCGGCGGCGAACTGTCGCGCATCAGCCTCGCCCTGCGCGTGGCCACCGCCGTGCACGGCCAGGTCGCCACCTTGGTGTTCGACGAGGTCGACACCGGCATCGGCGGCAGCGTCGCCGAGGTGGTCGGGCGACTGCTCGCGAGCCTTGGCCGCCAGCGCCAGGTGTTGTGCGTCACCCACCTGCCGCAGGTCGCGGCGCAGGGCAGCCACCACCTGCACGTGCGCAAGGAACAGAGCGCGGACAGCACCCGCACGCAGCTGATCCCGCTCGACCGGGAGGCACGCATCGGGGAGCTGGCCCGCATGATGGGCGGGGTCGAGATCACCGCACAGACGCGCGGCCTGGCGAAGGAGATGCTGGAACGCGCCGTGGTGCCGGTAGGGTAACCCGGATTCCGCTGGAACGCGGGCTTGCGCCAGCTGAACGCGAAGCTGGCGCAAGCCCGCGTCAAGCTGACGAAGTCCGCTTCATCCGGGCTACGGCCGGACATCAGGTCACATCCGGAGAAGCCCGTCCTACTTGAGCGCCTGCTCCAGGAAGGTCTTCATCATCGCCCAGGAATGGGCGTCCGCGTGGGCGTCATAGGCGAGCGGCATGTTGAATTCCTTGCCGAAGCGGTCTGCGTCCGGGTTGGTGAAGCTATGCTTCACGCCCGGGTATTCGATGTAGGTGAACTCCACCCCCGCCGCGCGCATCTCCTCGTGGAGGTTCAGCACGTCGTCCTGCTTGATCATCGGGTCGGCCGCGCCGTTGGCGACGAATACCTTGGCTTTCACCCCGCCCCGCTCGGCCGGCTGGGCGGTCGCGAGCGCGCCGTGGAAGCTCGCCACAGCGTCCAGGTCCGCGCCCGCGCGGGCCATGTTCAGCACCACGCTTCCGCCGAAGCAGTAACCGATCGCGGCGATGTGCCTGCCATCCGTCTGCGGCTGCCTGGCCAGCAGTGCACGTGCCGCCTCGAAGCGCCGCTTCGCCTTGGGGAAGTCCGCCATGGCGGCCTGGGCAAAGCCGCCCGCGTCCTTGGGATGGCTGGCGGTCTTGCCGTCGCCGTACATATCCAGCGCCATACCGACATAGCCCATCCCGGCCAGCATCTCCGCGCGCTTGCGCACATAGGGGGTGTGCCCCCACCACTCGTGCACCACCAGCACGCCGGGACGCTTGTCCTTGATGGCGTCGTCATAGGCGATGTAGGCCAGATATCGCTGACCATCCGCCTCGTAGCTGGTTTCCTTGGTCACGATGGCGGCCTGGGCGCTTCCAATCGCCACCCAGGCCAGCATTCCCATCATCATTGTGCGCATGGCGTCCTCCGGAAATGGGCATTCGAGCTACGAATATAGCCCGTTCCCGATGCCACGGCTGACCGTCCTGCCCATCTAACCAAAGGCGCATGCACCACGATGAGGCCCTTCGCGCTCTCATTTGGTGCACACCGAGCCGCCTCGCCAAGAAGTAACAAGGACTTCCCCGCTGGCGCGACTATTGCTTGCTCCATCCGCACCCTTATTAAGTGAAGAGCAAGGACTCATGCCGCGGCACGTACTGAAAAGCCTTGAAATGAACCGATCGTCGGCAGAAAGACACTGGCTACCGTGGTGGGGGAAGACGGGGAAAATGGCCATGGGATGGAGCTGCCTCACGAACCGGTCGTACTACCCCGTCGTGGAGCAGACCTTCGAGGGTATCGCCGCCACCCGAGTCAGGCTGCTCACGCTGTGGGCGACGCAGCAGTGGCAGCAGCTGGAGACGACCGCCGCCCACCTGGCCAACGGCTGGCCGGCGCAGGACCACGCCTTCCTTGAGAGCCGCAGGCGCTCGGCGCGGGACTTCTCCGAGCTCTTCGTCATCGACGCCGAAGGCAAGGTCCTGTGCAGCACGCACGCGCCCCATGTCGGTGGGCGCGACCTGCCGCCCAAGGCCGTCGAGAGGGGAATGAAGGGCCCCTTCCTGCACGGCCCCTACGTCGATCCGCTAACCCAGGTCATCGGCCCGTCGACCTCGGGCTTCCACGATGCCGTCACCCTCATGTTCTACCGGCCGATCGAGGTGGACGGGCAGATCGTGGGCTGCCTGTGCGGGCGCGTGCCCAACGACGTCATGAGCGACCTGATCCAGCGCGAGGCCGGCCACATTTACCCCGAGTCGGGCGACAACTACGTCTTCATGGTGGAGTCGCGCTTCGACCCCTCCATCAAGCCGGGCACGGCACTCTCCCGCTCGCGCTTCGAGGACAGCACCTTCACCCATGGCGAGAACCTCAAATCCGGGGTCCACACCCCCTGGGGCACCGTGCAGGTCCGCCAGCACACGGAATTCGAGATCCGCTTCACCGATCCGGCCACCCGCGAACTCCACCCCGGCGTACGGGAAACCATCCGCAAGGGGGAGAACCTGTTCGTCACCTACCCCGGCTATTCCGACTACCGGCATATCCCGGTCATCGGCAAGGGCGTCACCTTCCAGCTGCCCGGCTCGCCCGACCGCTGGGGCATGATGTGCGAGGCGGACCTCGAAGAGGTCTACCGGCGGCGCTCGCACGGCTTCCAGCTCATGCGTGGATTCCTTCTCATCGTGCTCGGCCTGTGGGGCGCGCATACCCTGATGGGCAAGCTCCTGAACCTGCCCGTGCTCGCCACCGAGGCGATCACCATGCTGCTGGTCGTCCTCGCCACCCTTCTCTTCCACCGTCTTGTCAAACGCACGCTCACCAGCCGACTGATGGCCATGACCGAGGTCATCCGCGCCATCGCCGAGGGCGGCGGCAACCTGCGGCAACGGCTGACGCCCCAGTTCCTCACCGCCGACGAGAGCGGGGACATGGGGCGCTGGATCAACAGCTTCATCGACAACCTGGAAGGCACCGTGCGCGAGGTGATCCGCGCCAGCGGGGAGGTCGCCGACACCAACGCCCGCATGCTCGACCGCCAGCAGGCCGCGCAGGAGACCGCCGATGCCGTGAACCGCATCGTCGGGAACCTGCTCGTCATGCTCGCAGCCCAGGGCGAAGAGACACGCCGTGCCGGCGAGACGGCCTCCACCATGCGGGAAGCCATCGAACACGTGGTCCTCGAGGCCCGCTCCCAGTTCGATACCGCCCGGGGCGAGATCCAGTCGCTGCAGGGAACGGTGGAAAACACGACCGGCACGATCCGCAATCTCAACGAGCGGGTCAGCAGGATCGCCGAATTCGTCAAGGTCATCACCGGCATCACCGAGCAGACCAACCTGCTTGCGCTCAATGCCGCCATCGAGGCCGCCCGGGCGGGAGAGCACGGCCGTGGTTTCTCCGTGGTGGCCGAAGAGGTGCGCAACCTGGCGGCCCGCACTGCCAGCGCCGCGCAGGACATTTCCAGCATGATCGGCGACATCCAGGGCGATGCCCAGAAGGCGGTGACCGCGATGGAAAACAGCCTGCGCGATGTGGAAAACGGCCTGCGCATGGCGGAGGCCGCATCAAACGACAAGACCGAACTGCAGGAAAGCATGCGGCGGCTATTCACCACACTGGGGCAAATCAACGACGGGACGAAACGCCAGAGCGACGGCATTGCCGAGGTTGCAGATGCCGTGGAGGGGCTCGGCAACGCCATCCGCGCGCTGCGCATGAGTTCGGATGAGGTACACCAGACCGCAGCCAGGCTGGGACACCTGGTGGGCCAGTTTCAGGTCAGCTGAGAAGGCGGGGGCGGGGGCTGGCCCCCGCCATTCGGAAGGACGGGCGGATCAGGCGTTGTTGCGCTTGATGCCGTAGATCACGAGGGCGTGGTCGGTGATCTCGAAGCCATGCTCCTCGGCGATCTTGTTGATGCGCTCCTGGATCACCGGATCGTGGAACTCCTCCACCACACCGGTCTTCACGCACACGATATGGTCGTGGTTGCCCTTGGCGACAAGCTCGAACACGGCCTTGCCACTCTCGAACTGGTGACGGGTGACGATCTCGGCGCTCTCGAACTGGGTGAGCACCCGGTAGACGGTGGCCAGGCCGATCTCCTCGCCCTGCTCGAGCAGGATGCGGTAAATGTCCTCGGCGGAAAGATGCTGGTGGGCATTCTGCTCGAGCACCTCGAGGATCTTGATGCGCGGCAGGGTGACCTTCAGGCCAGCCTTCTTCAGTTCATGGGTTTCCACGTAACAGGGCTCCCGGAGTGGATGCGAACGGCTTGGGAGTGTATTTTAGCGCGGATTGACTGCCAGCTAGCGAATAACCATGCGCCATGCACGCCCTCTGCTCGCCCTCGCCCTTCCACTCGTCCTGAGTGCCTGCGCATCGAGCTCGATGCCGGACTTCCTGCAGGTATACAAGATGGACATCCACCAGGGCAACATCCTGGACGAGGACAAGGTGAAAGGCCTGCGTCTTGGCATGACCGAGAACGAGGTCCGCTTCCTGCTCGGCAGCCCGATGCTGGTGGATGTCTTCCACCAGAACCGCTGGGATTACGTCTACTACAACAAGCCGGGCAAGGACGAGCCCGAGCAGCGCCGGATCAGCCTGTTCTTCGAGGCCGGCCGGCTGGCACGCATCGAGCCGCCGCTGGAGGCGGCGAAGTAAGCCTCCTGCGCGGGATCAGTCGCCCTTGATCTCGCCGCCACCCTTCTTCATCTTCTTGCCCTCCTCCGCGCGCTGCTTGCGCACGGCCTTCGGGTCGGCAATCAGCGGACGGTAGATCTCCACCCGGTCCCCCTCGCGCAGCACGCGGCTGGCCGGCACCGGCTTGGCGAAGACGCCGATCTTGCTCGCGGCGAGGTCGATCTCGGGATGGCGGTCCAGGATGCCGGACCTCCGGATCGCCTCCTCGGCGGTGGTGCCATCCGGCACCTCCAGTCGCAGCAGGGTCTGCCGCTCGGGCAGGGCATAGGCGACCTCGACCGGGATCATTGCACCCGCGCCACCGTGCTCAGACGCGCCGGCCATAGACCTGCTCCGCACGGCGGTGGAAGGACTGCACCATCTCGCCGGCGATGGTGGTGAACACCGGCCCCACCGCCAGTTCGATCAACTTGTTCGAGAACTGGAACTCCAGGTCCAGGCTGACCTTGCACCCACCCTCCCCGATCGGCTCGAAGCGCCAGAAACCGTGCAGGTGCCTGAACGGGCCATCCACCAGGCGCATCTCGATCATCTTGTCCTGCTGCAGCAGGTTGTGGGTGGTGAAGCTCTTGCGCAGGGCACCCTTGCTGATGGTGACGCTGGCACGCAGCTCATCCTCCCCGCGTGATATCAGGCGCGACTCGCTGCACCACGGCAGGAAGGCATGGTAGTCCTCGACGGCATTGACCAGGGTAAACATCTCGTTCGGGGTGTAAGGCACGATGGCCTCGCGATGAAGCATGGTCATGGTCTTTTATCCGAGCAGGCCGAGGCCGTTGAGGAGGACGACGAGGATGCCCAGCGGCGCGACATAGCGGGTCAGCACACGCCAGAGAGTATAGGCCGCGTTCGACAGCCCCAGCTCCTCGACGGTCGAGGAGCGCCGCATGAACCAGGTCGCGAACACCGCCATCATCAGCCCGCCGAATGGCAGCATGATGTTGGAGGTGACGAAATCGAGCAGTTCGAAGAAGTTCTTACCGAACAGGCGGATCTCCGCCCAGTGGTTGAACGAGAGCACGGTGAGAATGCCGAGAGCCCATGCCGCGAAGCCCAGCACGACCACCGCACGCACCCGCGTCCAGCCCCGGCTTTCGACGAAATAGGCCACCACCGGCTCGATCATGGAGATGGACGAGGTCCAGGCAGCCAACACCAGCGCGACGAAGAACAAGGTGCCGAACATCAGCCCGAACGGCATCTGGCCGAAGGCGATGGGCAGGGTCTGGAACACCAGCCCCGGACCGGCCCCGGGCTCCAACCCATTGGCGAACACCACCGGATAGATGGCCATGGCCGCCAGCAGGGATACCGCCGTATCCGCCGCGACGATGAACAAGGCGGTGCTGGCGATGGAGGCGCGCTCCGGCATGTACGAGCCATAGGCCATGATGGTGCCGAAGCCTATGCTGAGGGTGAAGAAGGCATGCCCCAGGGCGACCACGACGGAGGTGGCCGTAAGCTTGCTAAAGTCAGGCGCGAACAGGAACCCGAGCGCCTGGCCGAAGGCCCCCGTGCTCATGCCGTAACCGACCAGCAGAAGCAGGATGACAAACAGCAGGGGCATGAACAGGGTGGTGAAGGACTCGAGCCCCGCGCGCACGCCGCGCGCCACGACCAGCATGGTGATCACGATCGACACCGTGTGCCAGAACAGCAGTTCCATGGGGCTGGCCACGAAGGACTCGAACATGCCCTTGATCGAGGCGCCATCCAGGCCACTGAAGCTGCCGGTGGCCGCCTGCTTCACGTAGGCGATGGCCCACCCCATGATCACGCTGTAGTAGCTGAGGATGAGGAAGCCCGTGACCACGCTCATCCAGCCGAGATAGCGCCAGGCGGGAGGGGCGCGCTCCTCCCGCACCAGCTCGGCCATGGCATTGACCGGGCTGCGCCGCCCGCGTCGGCCAAGCATGATCTCGGTGATGAGGATCGGCGTGGCGACCAGCAGGATGCAGGCGAGGTAAACCATCACGAAGGCGCCGCCGCCGTTCTGCCCAAGGATGTAGGGGAACTTCCAGATGTTGCCGAGGCCGACGGCGGCCCCGGTTGCGGCAAGGACGAACGCCAGGCGGGAGGACCACTGGCCATGGATGGATTCGCGCTTGGCGATGGTCATCGCTCATTCTCCTGAACGGGCGGTTTCACGGGACCTTAATGGTAAGATGCCGCCTTCCGCTTGAACATCCTGGCGACACCGCCCGGCACCATGGCCAAAGACAAGAAAGACACCCACGGCGGCTCGACCATCGCCCTCAACAAGAAGGCGAAGCACGAGTACTTCATCGAGGAGCGCTTCGAGGCGGGCATCGTGCTGCAGGGCTGGGAGGTCAAGGCGATCCGCGCGGGCAAGGTCCAGATCACCGACAGCTACGTGCTGCTGAAGAACGGCGAAGCCTTCCTGTTCGGCGCGCAGATCTCGCCGCTGCTATCCGCCTCCACCCACGTCCGTCCGGACCCTACGGCCACCCGCAAGCTGCTGCTGCACCGCGAGGAGATCGGCAAGATGATCGGCGCGGTGGAACGCAAGGGCTATGCCCTGATCCCGCTGGCGATGTACTGGAAGGGAGGCCGGGTCAAGGTCGAGGTCGGGCTCGCCAAGGGCAAGAAGGAATTCGACAAGCGCGCGGCCGAGAAGGAGCGCGACTGGCAGCGCGAGAAGGGCCGCCTGATGCGGCACAGCGCGTGATGCCGGTCAGTGGTCAGTGGTCAGTGGTCAGTGGTCAGTGGTCAGTGGTCAGTGGTCAGTGAACTCTAGCTTGATCGGGCATCCGTAGGAGCGGCGCCCCCGCCGCGAAACGGCGGGGGCGCCTGCCTCAGCGCCTCTCCAGGCGCCCCCATATCGACTCCCCACCCGCCGCCTTGGCGACCGCCTCCATCCTCTTCCGGTGGGCTTCCAGCTCCGCCTCGCCCGCGCGCAGCACCTTGAGCCGCGGGCGATCGGCAGCCAGCAGCCGCGGCGCCAGCGCGGCTGGATCGAGCATCCCGGCCTCCTGGCTGTCCAGCCCGAGGCTGGATTGGCCGCCGGTCATCGCGAGGTAGACCTCCGCGAGGATGCGGGAGTCGAGCAGCGCGCCGTGCAGTTCGCGGTTACTGTTGTCCACCGCATAGCGCTTGCACAGCGCGTCCAGACTGTTGCGCTGGCCGGGGTGCATCCGGCGGGCCAGCAGCAGGGTGTCGAGCACGCCGCTGACATGGTCCTCCAGGCGGCCGTAGCCCGGGCCGAGCTTCGCCAGCTCGTGGTTGATGAAGCCGACGTCGAAGGCCGCGTTGTGGATGATCAACTCGGCGCCGCGCACGTAGTCGAGGAAGGCGTCCGCCACCTCGGCGAAGGTCGGCTTGTCGGCGAGGAACTCGTTGGTCAGGCCGTGTACGCGCACCGCATCAAAGTCGATCTCGCGCTGCGGGTTGAGGTACTGGTGGAAGTCCTGCCCGGTGATGCCGCGATTGAGCATCTCGACTGCGCCGATCTCGATGATGCGGTGCCCCTCGCGCGGCTCCAGGCCGGTGGTTTCGGTGTCGAGGATGATCTGCCTCATGCCGCGCCCTTCTTCAGTTCGTCGATGCCGCGATTGGCAAGCCTGTCCGCCAGCTCGTTCTCCGGATGGCCGACATGGCCACGCACCCAGGCCCATTCGACCTGGTGCCTGGTGCACATGGCGTCCAACTCCTTCCACAGGTCGTCGTTCTTGACCGGCTTGTTGTCCGCCGTTCGCCAGCCACGCCGCTTCCAGTTCGGCATCCATTCGGTGATGCCCTTCATCACGTACTGCGAATCGGTGGTGATGCGGATCCTGCAGGGACGCTTGAGGGCCTCGAGCGCACGGATGGCGGCCGTCAGCTCCATGCGGTTATTGGTAGTGTGCGGCTCGCCGCCCCAGAGCTGCTTTTCATGACCCCGCGCGCGCAGCACCACCCCCCAGCCACCCGCGCCCGGATTGCCCCGGCAGGCACCATCGGTCCAGGCTTCGACCAGGGATGAGGAGATGGACTCTTCCGTTCCGGAGGATGGCTGCTTGGGCTTCATGCTTGTCTTCCAAAGGTATTACGGGCCTGAGCCTGACGCCCCGTGACCCCAAGGACAGGCACAAGGCTCCAGCGATGGCGAATGGGCGCCGGCATGCTGACCCGCTTGCGCGCCAGCAGCAGGTGGCTCATGCCAAGACGCGGCAGGAAGCGTGCGCCCCACTGCTCCATCCGGCCTTCACCGTCGCGGTTGAAATCACGGATGCAGCCGTGCCCTGCCCAGGCCTCCGCCTGCACGTCATAGCCGAGCAGACCCAGCCAGTCATGCAGGCGCCTGCGCCCGAGGCGATGGCCGTACCACGGTGCACGGCGTCCCGCATGGATCAGACCGCGCAGCCCCCAGAGGCCGACAGGGTTGAAGCTCATCAGCAGCAGGTGCCCCTCGGGCAACAGCACGCGATCGGCCTCGCGCAGCACCTGGTGCGGGTCGAGGGCATATTCCAGCACGTGATGCAGCAGCACGAGGTCGACCGATTCCGCCGCGATTGGCAGGGCCTCGAACAACCCCCTCACGTCCCCCGAGCGCGGGCCGAGGGTGAACTGGTGGGGGATGCGCAGCCCCCGCACCTCGCCCAGCAGGGCCGGCTGCAGCCCGAGCAGCGCCGCATGGTAGCCGAAGCAGCGGGACAGCCAATCCTCCACGGCCGCGCCCTCCCTGCGCCACAAGGCAGCGGCGTCGGGTGTCGCCCACCAGGCGGCCAGCTGTTCGAGCCGGTCCGGGGACGGGGGAATGGCGTAGGCTGACTGCATGCGGCCTCTGCGATGGTGAGCTTGGTACTATTGCACGGATTACGACCCCAGGATGCAAGTCAGGAGGACATCCACCCATGAATCCTGTCGCACGCTGGTGGTACCGGCGAAGGCTACGCGATGCGCGCTTCGCCCACCTGTTCGATGCGCCGCCGCCGGGCGAGGCGGTGTGCCTCGACTGCGAAGCCAGCCGCCTGTCCGCGAAGACCGGGGAACTGCTGTCGCTCGGCGCGATCCGCATCGTCGCCGGCCGGCTGGAGACCAGCTCGGCCCTGCGCCTGACGGTGCGTCCGCGCGGGGTCGTCGGAGGGGAGAGCATCCGGGTGCACGGCCTGCGCAATGTCGACGTGGCCGGCGGCCTGCCGGTGGAAGAGGCCCTCGGCCGGCTGCTCGACTTCATCGGGCCGCGCCCGGTGGTCGGCTACTACGTCGATTTCGACATGGACCTGATCGACCGCTACGTGCATGACTGGCTGGGCATCCGGCTGCCAAACCGACGGATCGAGGTGGCCACCGAATACTACCACTGGCGCTTCGGCCGCCTGGCGCACCGGCCGGCGGACCTGCGCCTGGAGACCATCCTGCATGCCCTGGACCTGCCCGCCGGCGGCCGCCATGACGCCTACCACGACGCCCTGACCGCCGGCCTGATCCATCTCAAGCTGACATCCTCCCGCGACTGAACTCTGCCTGAAAGCGGCTTCGGTCTCGCGGGCGAAACATTACTTGACGCGACGCAGATGGCCACCGCGGCGCGGTGGAGTGGGCGGAGTTTCTTCCGGGCCCGGCGCACCGGCTCCGCCGGCCGCGGGAACGTCCCCCGCCGACTCGCCCGCCACCTCGCCGGGCATGGTCTCGGGCGGGAAGCCCATCCCCTGCCCCGTCTCCCGGTCGTAGATCGCCAGCACCGCCTGCACCGGGGCGCTGACGGTGAAGGCACGGCCGCTGAAGCGGGCGGAAAAGCGCACCTCGGCGTTGCCGAGGCTCAGCCCCTGCACCGCGTGGGGGGCGATGTTGAGCGTGATCTGGCCGTCCTTCACGTGCTCGGGCGGCACGACCACCCCCGGCTGCCGGGCATCCACCACGATGTAGGGGATGTGGTCGTTGTCCACGATCCACTCGTACAGGGCGCGCAGCAGGTACGGGCGGCTCGAGGTCACGCACGCATCTCCAGCTCGAGGTCGGACAGGCTCTCGCGGAAGGTCGGGCGGCTGAAGATGCGGTCCATGTAGTCGTTGAGGGCCTTGGCCTGGGCCGGGATCTCGATGCCATACACCGGCAGGCGCCAGAGGATCGGCGCGAGGGTGGCATCGGCCAGGCTGAACTCGTCGCTCATGACGTACGGGCTGGCGGCGAACACCGGCATGATGGACAGCAGGCCCTCGCGCAGGGCCTTGCGCGCCTTGGTCGCACCCTTGCCGCCCTCGGCCAGTTCCGGCAGCAACGGATACCAGTCGTGCTCGATGCGGTACAGGGCGGTGCGCACCTTGGCGCGACTGACCGGATCGATCGGCATCAGCGGCGGATGCGGGAAGCGTTCGTCCAGGTACTCCATGATCACCCGCGCGTTGGTCAGCACCAGATCACGGTCGACCAGGGTCGGCAGGGTGCCGGTCGGGCTCAGGTCGAGGAAGTCCTCGGGCGGATTGGCCGGGTTGACCTCCACCATGTCGGCAGTGAGCTCTTTTTCGGCCAGCACGATGCGCGTGCGATGGCTCTCCGGGTTCTCGGGATGCGAAAAAAGCGTCATGACGCCGCGGCGACTTGCGCTGCTGCCCATGCGGGACCTCTCCAAAGGGGTTGAAAACGGCCGGATTCTAGCACACCCGCACAAGGCTCGCGGGGACAAAGCAAAACGCCCGGCGAACCGGGCGTTTGAATGGGCGTGGCGAGGGTATCCTCACTTCACGTCGCGCCAGTACTCCTTCTTGAGCAGGTAGGCAATGACGAAGAACAGCGCCAGGAAACCAAGCACCCAGGGGCCGAGGGCCAGGCGCTTGAGCTGGGCGGGCTCGCCCATGTAGACCATGAAACCGACCAGGTCGCGGATCATGGCATCGAACTCCTCGGTGCTCATGCTGCCGGGCTGCTCCAGCCTGAGGCTGTCCACCACGATCTCCTTCGAGCCACCCTCGTGCGCGACCTCGTGGGTGACGGGCATGACCACCCCCTGCTCGCGCCAGAAGACGTTGGGCATGCTGACGTCCTTGAACAGCAGGTTGTTGACGCCCATCGGCCGCGCCGGGTCGGTATAGAAGCTGCGCAGGTAGGTGTACAGCCAGTCCGCGCCGCGTGAGCGGGCTACCAGCGACAGGTCAGGCGGCACCGCGCCGTTGAAGGCGTTCTTCGCATACTCGGCGGGCATGCCGCTGGCCATGGTCTCGCCGACCTTGGCCTCACCCTTGATCAGGCGCTGCTTGACCTCCTCGTCGGTCCAGCCCAGGTCCTGGCCGATGCGGTTGTAGCGCATGTACTTCGCGGAGTGGCAACTCAGGCAGTTGTCGACGAACAGCTGGGCGCCGCGCTGCAGGGAGGCCGTGTCGGAAATGTCGATGCCGGCCTTGTCCAGCGTCATGCCGTGCCCGCCCGCGGCCATGGCGGCGGCCGGCATCAGCAGAAGGCCTGCAATCCATCCAAATCGCTTCATCGGGTGATCCTCTCCGGCACGGGCTTGGTCTTCTCGTTCTTGCTGATCCACCACAGGGCGGCGAAATAGCCGAAGTAGAGGATGGTGAAGAACTGCGCCAGCAGGGTCAGGGTCGGGGTGGCCGGCTTCATGCCCAGCCAGCCGAGCACGATGAAGCTGACCACGAACATGCCGAGCAGCGCCTTGAAGGTAGTCGAGCGGTAGCGGATGGACTTCACCGGGTTGCGGTCCAGCCAAGGCAGCAGGAACAGCACGAAGATCGCCGCGCCCATCGCCACCACACCGAGGAACTTGTCCGGCACCGCGCGCAGGATGGCGTAGAACGGGGTGAAGTACCATACCGGGGCGATGTGCTCCGGGGTCTGCATCGGGTTGGCCGGGACGAAGTTCGGCTTCTCGAGGAAGTAGCCGCCCATCTCGGGCAGGTAGAACACCACGATGGCGAAGAAGAACAGGAACACGGTCACGCCGACGATGTCCTTCACCGTGTAGTACGGATGGAAGGGGATGCCGTCCAGCGGACGGCCCTGGGCATCCTTGTGCTCCTTGATCTCGACGCCATCGGGGTTGTTCGAGCCAACCTCGTGCAGGGCCATGACGTGGCCGCCGATCAGGAACAGCAGCACCAGCGGCAGGGCGATGACGTGCAGGGCGAAGAAGCGGTTGAGGGTGGCGTCACCCACAACGTAGTCGCCGCGGATCCAAAGCGCGAGGTCCTCCCCGATGAACGGGATGGCGCCGAACAGGGAGATGATCACCTGAGCGCCCCAGTAGGACATCTGGCCCCACGGCAGGAGGTAGCCCATGAAGGCCTCCGCCATCAGCGTGAGGTAGATCAGCATGCCGAAGATCCACACCAGCTCGCGCGGTTTCTTGTAGGAGCCGTACATCATCCCGCGCAGCATGTGCAGGTAGACGACGATGAAGAAGGCCGAGGCACCGGTGGAGTGCAGGTAGCGGATCAGCCAGCCCCACTCGACGTCGCGCATGATGTACTCGACCGAGGCAAAGGCTTCCGTAGCCGAGGGCTTGTAGTTCATGGTCAGCCAGATGCCGGAGACGATCTGGATGACGAACACGGCCAGCGCCAGCGAGCCGAAGAAATACCAGAGGTTGAAGTTCTTCGGCACGTAGTAGCCGGTGAGGTGCGCGTTCCAGAAGTGCGAGATCGGCAGGCGATCGTCGAACCAGTGGAACAGCCTGCGAAGTGCGTTCATGCCTTGCCCTCCCCGTCACTGCCGATCAGCAGGGTGGTATCGCTGAGGAAGGCATACGGCGGCACCTCCAGGTTGGTCGGCGCGGGCACGCTCTTGTAGACACGGCCGGCCAGGTCGAAGCGCGAACCGTGGCATGGGCAGAAGAAACCGCCCTTCCATTCCGCCCCCAGATCCGCCGGCGCGATCTCCGGCCGGTAGGTCGGCGCGCAGCCGAGGTGGGTGCAGATGCCAATGGCGACAAAGATTTCGGGCTTGAGCGAGCGGTGCTCGTTGCGCGCGTAGTCGGGCTGCTGCGGGATCTCGGAAGCCGGGTCGCGCAGGTTGCCTTCCAGTGCCTTGAGCGAGGCCAGGTTGGCCTCCGTGCGGCGCAGAATGTACACCGGCTTGCCACGCCATTCGACGGTGATCATCTGGCCCGGGGCCAGCTTGCCGATATCGACTTCCACCGGCGCGCCGGCGGCCTGGGCCTTGGCGCTGGGCTGGAAGGAGGAAATGAAGGGCACCATGGCCGCAACCACGCCGGCACCGCCCACCACGGTGGCGGCGCCGGTCAGGAAGCGGCGGCGGCGCAGATCAACGTCCTGCTCGGACATGCATCTCTCCTGTCGGTCAAAATGAACCGGGCACGGACCCGGTGCCCGCTCGGGGCAAAATCCCGCCAAGGATCCCTGAACAGGCCCCGCCTGACAAGGCATTCATGCCATCAGCATGTTAAGGATTTCTTATGCACAGATAATCCCAAGCGAGGCACTTGGGTAAATCCGCCGCCAGGTGCCTGCGGCGGTGCGACGATCAGGCGGGATTGTCGATGTCGACGAAGCAGTGCTCGAGGCCGAAGCGTTCGGCGAGATGCTCGCCCAGGGCACGCACGCCGAAGCGCTCGGTGGCGTGATGGCCGCAGGCGTAGAAGTGGATGCCCATCTCGCGCGCCACGTGCACGGTGTGCTCCGAAACCTCGCCGGTAAGGTAGGCATCGAGACCGAGCGACGCCGCCTCGCCGATGTAGCCCTGCGCCCCGCCGCTGCACAGGCCGAGGCTGCGGATGGGCCGGTCATGGCCCGCCACGTGCAGCACCGGGCGGCCGAGGAGGATCTCCAGCATGCGCGCAAGCTCGCCACCCGACACCGCCTCCGGCAGGGCGCCGCGCACGCCGATCTCGGCCCCCGGCTTGCCGAGGAAGCCCCGGGTATCGACGAGGCCGAGCGCCCTCGCCCACCGGGCGTTGTTGCCAAGCGTGGGATGCCCGTCCAACGGGAGATGGTAGGCGATGAGATTGATGTCGTGCCGCAGCAGGGTCGCGAGGCGCCTGCGCTTCATGCCGGTGATCCGGGCATCCTCGCCCTTCCAGAAATAGCCGTGGTGCACCAGCACGGCATCCGCCTTGAATTCGACCGCCGCATCCAGCAGGGCCTGGCTTGCGGTCACGCCACTGACAATCCGTCCGATGCCTGTGCGCCCCTCGACCTGCAGACCGTTGGGCGCGTAGTCAGCGAAGGCTCCGACATTGAGCAGGCCGTCGCAGTAGGACAGCAGCGTGTCGCGCTCGATGGTCATGTCAACGGACCTGGAGTTCGAGCCGCAGGGCCTTCAACAGCGCCTCATTCTGCTCCGGCGTGCCGACGGTGATGCGCAGGTGCTGGTCGATGCGCGGCTTGTTGAAGTGACGCACGATCACCCCGTGCTCGCGCAAGCCCGCGGCGATGCGCGTCGCCTCAAAACCCGGATGACGGGCAAAGATGAAGTTGGCGGCGGAGGGCACGATGTCGAACCCCATGGCCGCCATGTCCCGCACCAGCGACTCGCGGCTCTCCATCACCGCCCGGCGGGTCTGAAGGAACCAGGCCTCGTCATGGAACGCCGCGACCGCACCGGCAATGGCGAGGCGATCCAGGGGATAGGAGTTGAAACTGTCCTTGACCCGCACCAGGGCCTCGATCAGATCCGGGTGGCCGGCCGCGAAGCCCACCCGCAACCCGGCCAGCGAGCGCGACTTGGACAGGGTCTGCACGACCAGCAGGTTTGAATAGCGGTGGACCAGCGGGATAGCGGTCTCGCCCCCGAAGTCGATGTAGGCCTCGTCCACCACCAGCACGGAGTCGGGGTTCGCATCGAGCAGGGCCTCGATCTGCTCGAGCGGCAGCAGGCGCCCGGTCGGCGCGTTCGGATTGGGGAAGATGATGCCGCCGTTCGGCTTGCGATAGTCGTCGATGCGGATGGAGAAGTCGTCCGCCAGCGGCACCGTGCTGTAGGCGATCTCATACAGCCCGCAGTAGACCGGGTAGAAACTGTAGGTCACGTCCGGGAACAGGATCGGCTCGTCGTGCTTGAACAGGGCCTGGAAGATGAAGGCCAACACCTCGTCCGAGCCGTTGCCGACGAACACCTGGCTCGGCTTCAGTTCGTGGTAGGTGGCGATCGCCTCCTTGAGCGCCGTGGCCTCCGGGTCAGGATAGAGGCGCAGGCCATCACCCACCTCCGCACTGATGGCCTCAAGCACCTTCGGCGAAGGGCCGTAGGGGTTCTCGTTGGTGTTCAGCTTGACCAGGTTGGCGATCTTCGGCTGCTCGCCCGGGACGTAGGGCGAGAGGCGGGATACCAGCGGACTCCAGAAACGACTCATGGGACAACCCCGATTCAGAATTCAAATCGCCCCGTAGGGCGGGTTAGCGAAGTTCATCCTGTTCTCGTACCCTTCCGGCATCCATGCCGGAAGCCCTGACGGGTACGGCACTCGAATTAACCCGCCGGATGGGGCACGCGCCGCAGATCAATGCATGCGGCGCATTACGCCTCCCTAAGGAAGCGCTGAATAATTCAGCGCTTCCCGTCCGGGGCATGGATGCCCCGGCGCGAACAAGGACGTAAGTCCTTGATTCGCGGAGGCCGTCGCGGACATGTGCCGCGACGAGCCGAGCTGAACAAATCCATGGATGGATTTGTTCAGATCTTCCCTAATGCGCCCTACGACAGCGGATCAATCCTTGACGCGATACGCCGCCGAGGCCGCATGCGCGAACAGCCCCTCCCCTTCCGCCAGCACGCGGGCGAGCTTGCCCAGTTCCGAGGCTCCCTGCGCGGAGCAGCCGATCAGGCTGGAGCGCTTCTGGAAGTCGTACACGCCGAGCGGCGAAGAGAAGCGCGCGGTGCGCGAGGTCGGCAGCACATGGTTGGGGCCAGCGCAGTAGTCGCCCAGGGCCTCGGCGGTGTAGCGGCCCATGAAGATGGCGCCGGCGTGGCGAACCCTGGCTGCGTAGGCCTCGGCATCCTCGAGCGACAGCTCCAGGTGCTCGGGTGCGATGAAGTTGATCACCCGGGCGGCCTCGTCCAGGTCGCGCACATGGATCAGCGCTCCGCGGCCTTCCATGGACTGGCGGATGATCTCGCCGCGCGGCATCTCCTCGACCAGGCGGTCGGCTGCCGCGGCCACGGCATCGAGGAAGGCGGCATCCGGGGAGATCAGGATGGACTGCGCCTGCTCGTCGTGCTCGGCCTGCGAGAACAGGTCCATGGCGATCCAGTCCGGATCGGTCTTGCCGTCGCACACGACCACGATCTCGGACGGGCCCGCGATCATGTCGATGCCGACGGTGCCGTACACCATGCGCTTGGCGGTGGCGACGAAGATGTTGCCGGGGCCGGTGATCTTGTCCACCTGCGGGATGGTGTCCGTGCCGTAGGCCAGCGCGGCCACGGCCTGCGCGCCGCCGATGGCGAACACGCGGTCCGCGCCGGCGATGCGACAGGCGGCCAGCACGAGGTCGTTCAGCTCGCCGCGCGGGGCCGGGGCGACGACGATCAGTTCGGGCACGCCCGCGACCTTGGCCGGGACGGCGTTCATCAGCACCGAGGACGGATAGGCGGCCTTGCCGCCCGGCACGTACAGGCCGACGCGGTCCAGCGGGGTGACCTGCTGGCCGAGCAGGGTGCCGTCGGCCTCGCGGTAGCTCCAGGATTCCAGCTTCTGGTGCTCGGCATAGCGGCGGATGCGCTCGGCCGCCTGCTCCAGCGCCTGGCGCTGGGCAACGGGGATGCGGTCCAGTGCCTCATCCATGCGCGGGTGGGGAATCTCGAGATCGGCCATGGAGGCGGCCTCGAAGTGGTCGAAGCGCGCGGTGTATTCCAGTACGGCGGCGTCGCCGCGGGCGCGCACGTCGCGCAGGATGCCCTGCACGGTGGCGAAGACCTTGTCGTCGGAGACGGATTCCCATTCCAGCAGCGCGTTCAGGCGGGTCTGGAAGTCGGCATCAAAGGTGGACAGGCGTTGGATGTTCATAGGTCTGCTCAGCCCTTGCGCGCCTCGACGGCGGCACGCATGTGTTCGATGAATTCACGCAGGCGCGCCGATTTCATCTTCATCGACGCACGATTGACGATCAGGCGGGAGCTGATGTCGGCGATGTGCTCGAGCGGCTCCAGGCCGTTGGCGCGCAGGGTGTTGCCGGTGTCGACCACGTCCACGATGCAGTCGCCCAGGCCGACCAGCGGCGCCAGCTCCATCGAGCCGTACAGCTTGATCACCTCGACCTGGCGGCCCTGGCGGGCGAAGTGGGCGCGCGCGCTCTCGACGTACTTGGTGGCGATGCGCAGGCGGTGGTTGCCGTCCAGCGCGCCCGGCTTGCCCGCCACCATCAGCTTGCAGCGGGCGATGTTCAGGTCAAGCGGCTCGTACAGCCCCTCCCCGCCATGCTCCATCAGCACGTCCTTGCCGGCCACGCCGACGTCGGCCGCACCGTATTCGACGTAGGTCGGCACGTCGGAGGCGCGCAGCAGCACCACGCGTACGCCCGGCACGTTGGTCTCGAGGATCAGCTTGCGGCTCTTCTCCGGATCCTCGGCGGGGACGATTCCAGCCGCCTCCAGCAGCGGCAGGGTTTCCTTGTAGATGCGCCCCTTGGAGAGGCCGATGGTCAGGGTTTCGGTCATGCGATGTCCTCAGCCCGGCACGCGGCGGATGTTGGCGCCGAGCTTGGCCAGTTTTTCCTCGATCGCGTCGTAGCCGCGGTCGATGTGGTAGATGCGGTTTACCTCGGTCTCGCCCTCCGCCACCAGTCCCGCGAGGATGAGGCTGGCGGAAGCGCGCAGGTCGGTCGCCATGATCGGCGCGGCGGATAGCTTGTCCATCCCGCGCACGATGGCGGTGTTGCCCTGCACGCTGATGTTGGCACCCATGCGGGAAAGCTCGTGCACGTGCATGAAGCGGTTCTCGAAGATGGTCTCGACCACCGTCGCGGTACCCTCGGCGATCGCGTTCATGGCGACGAACTGGGCCTGCATGTCGGTCGGGAAGCCCGGGTGCGGAGCGGTGCGGATATCCACCGCGCGCGGCCGGCGCCCCTGCATGTCGAGCTTGATCCAGTCGTTTCCGGTCTCGACCGACGCCCCCGCCTCGCGCAGCTTGGCCAACACCGCGTCCAGGGAGCCCGGGTCGGCATCCTTCAGCTTCACCCGCCCGCCAGTCATGGCCGCGGCGACCAGGAAGGTTCCTGCCTCGATGCGGTCCGGCAGCACCCGATGGGTCGCGCCGCCGAGTCGCTCGACGCCGTGCACGGTGATGGTGTCGGTGCCGGCGCCCTCGATGCGCGCCCCCATGGCGGTGAGGAAGCGGGCCAGATCGACGATCTCGGGCTCGCGCGCGGCGTTCTCCAGCACCGAGGTGCCCTCGGCAAGGCAGGCGGCCACCAGCAGGTTCTCGGTGCCGGTCACCGTCACCAGGTCCATGACGATGCGCGCGCCCTTGAGGCGCTCGGCGGTGGCGCGGATGTAACCGCCCTCGACGCGGATGTCGGCGCCCATCGCTTCCAGGCCCTTGAGATGCACGTCAACCGGGCGCGAACCGATGGCGCAGCCGCCGGGCAACGACACCTCGGCCTGGCCGTGGCGCGCGAGCAGCGGGCCGAGCACGAGGATGGAGGCGCGCATGGTGCGCACCAGCTCATACGGCGCGGAGTACCGGTGCACCGTGCGCGGGTCGATGTGGATGCTCATGCGGTCGCCGAGCGTGAGCTGGGCGCCCATGCCGCCGATCAGCTCCATCATGGTGGTGACGTCCATCAGATGCGGGACGTTCTCGATCACCACCGGGGCGTCGGCCACCAGCGCGGCGGCCATGATCGGCAGGACGGCGTTCTTCGCCCCGGAAATGCGCACTTCGCCCGTCAGCGGCACGCCTCCCTGAATCAGCAGCTTGTTCATGAATTCTCGTTGTTCTTCGATGCCCCTGCCTCGGCAGGGGATGGATCGGCCGGCAGCAGCTCCTCGAGCTGGCAGGCGCGCACGATGGCATCCATGTCGGAGGGGGTATGCCTGATCCCGGCCACTCCCAGGCGCCGCATCTCCAGCATCAGCGCCACGGCCGAACTGTCGCAGGCGGTCACGCCCGCGAGGTCGAGCATGGCCGCCGGCCCGTGGGCCAGCTCGCGCCGGAGCAGTTCCAGCGCCTGCACGATGCCGCCGATGCGCAGCTCACCCTCGAGTCTCAATGCCTCGCCCATGCGGGTGACGCGGAGCGCATTCAAGCCCCGTCACCTGCGTTGCGGCGCTGAAGCTGCTTGATCAAACCGTCCATGCCGATGCGCTGGACGTCCTGCGCGAAGGTGGTGCGGTAGTTGGTCACCAGGCTGACCGCGTCGATGCTGACATCGAACACCTTCCAACTCCTGTCGGTCTTGCGCAGGCGGTAATCCACCGGGATCGAGGGTCCGGCCTTGGGTTGGATCTCGGTGCGCACGGTGGCCTCGCCCGGGTCGGACTCCGGGCGCATCGGCAGGTAGCGGATGCCCTGCTCGTCATACTCGGCCAGCGACTTGGCGTAGGTGCGCACCAGCAGGGTGCGGAACTCGCGCGTGAAGGCCGCCTGCTGGGCGGACGTGGCGCGGCGCCAGTTGACCCCCAGCACCAGCTTGCTCATCGCCTCGAAATCGAAATGCGGTAGCACCAGCTCGTCGACGATGCGGTAGACCAGCTGGGGGTCGCTCTTGAGCTGCTCACGGTTCTGCTTGATGGCCTCGAGCACCTTGTCCGAGGTGGCGCGCACCAGTTCGTCGGGGGCCATGTCGGCCTGCACCTGGGGCGCAAGCATGAGGACGAGCGCGGCGAACAGCACTGTAAGGAATTTCATTGATGCCATTCTCCAAGGGCCTGTCGCAGGGCGGCAACCTGCATATTGTAATCATTCACGCCGAGCAGATAGTCCCCGTACATGGTGGCGTAGGTCTTGAAGGCCTCGACCACCTGATCCATGCCAGCCGAGCCGGCCTCCATGTCGATGAAGTTGGCCACCATCCAGCGCCGCGCGGACTGATAGCCGCTTTTCAGCTGTTCCAGCCCTTCCTGCATGCCGCGCGCCTGGTGATAGGCCTCCGCCACCTGGAAGGGGATGCCCATACGCGCGTAATTGGCCTTCTCGGTCACCGCGCGCAGGTCCGCCTCGGCCTGGCGCGCGCGCGCATCCTGCACCCCCGGCTGCCAGTTCCAGCGCATGCCCACCACCGGCGCGGCATAGGCGTGGTTGAACGGGTCGGACAGGTAGGGATTGTCGAGCGTGTCGCGGCGCGGGGCCCAGGCGACATCCCCCACCACGGCGGCGTACAGGTCGGGCCTCGTCTCGGCCCGGCGAGCCTCGACCATCTCGCGCAGGGCGGCCATGCCGGCCTCGACCTGCTCCATCTCGGCGCGCTGCGCGAGGGCCTTCCTGACCATCTCGTCGAGCGAGCCCTCCGGCAGCTCGACCGGCTCGATGCGAGCATCGGCCACCTCGAGCGTGGCGGACAGCGGCAGGCCGACCAGGGTCTTGAGCCCGTCCAGCGACACGTTCTCGATCGCCCTCGCCTGTGCCAGGTAGCGCCCGACCAGTCCCTTCACCGCCTCGAGCGCGAAACGGTCGGCCTGGCGCGGCGGGGTACCGTTGGCGGCGCGACGGTCGAAGGACTCGATGGTTCCGTCGACCCGCTTGTCCAGGTCCTCGAGGAAGGCGCGGCTCTCGCGCGCGGTGAGGTGCCCATACCAGGCGCGGCGCACGTCCATCTGGGTCTGCGCGCGCGCGACCTTCACGTCGCCCTGCTTGACGCTGATGTTGCCCGTGGCGGCCGCGCCGTAATGCTCGATCTTGCCGAAGGTGTAGAGCGGCTTGATCAGGGCCAGCTGCAGCCCGACCAGCGGGGACAGACCGTCCTTGAACTCGCCCGCGTCATTGCGCAATTCTGTGGTGCCTTCCTTGAAGAAGCCCCCCTTCACCGCCTCCGCGGCGGAGAGATAGAGGTTGCTCTGCAGGCTCAGCCCGCCGTGCCCCTTGACCTCGTCGAGCAGGGCGCGGGCCTGCTCGACCACCGCCTCGCGCTCACGGATGCGCGGGTCGGCCTGCAAAGCCATCTCCACGGCCTTGTCCAGGTTCAGGGGCTCGGCCACGGCCAGGCCCGGCACGCTGGCGAGGGCCAGCAGGATCGCACGCATCCCTTTCATTGTTTTTCTCCTTCGGCGGCCTTGTTGTACAGGAACTGGCCGATCAGGTTCTCCAGCACGATCGAGGACTGGGTCAGGGTGATGCGGTCGCCATCCTTGAGCACGGCCTCCTCCGCCCCGGGCGCCAGGCCGATGTACTGCTCGCCCAGCAGGCCCGAGGTATAGATGGCGGCCGAGGTATCCTTCGGCAGGATGCCGTAGCGGTTCTCGATGCGCAGTCCAACCTCGGCGCGGAAGGTCTCGGCATCGATGCTGATGGACTCAACCCGCCCGATCACCACGCCGGCCAGCTTGATCGGCGCGCGCACCTTGAGCCCGCCGATGTTGTCGAACTGGGCGACCACCCGGTAGCCCGCATCGTTGGACAGGCTGGCGAGGTTGCTGACCCGCAGTGCCAGCATGACCAGCGCGGCCAGCCCAAGGGCCACGAACACGCCCACCCAAACGTCACGCATTGTCGTGTCGTACTTCATGCTGTCCCTCACACGTTGAACATCAACGCGGTCATGATGAAATCGAGACCCAGCACCGCGAGCGAGGTATTGACCACGGTGCGGGTGGTTGCACGGCTGACGCCCTCGGCGGTCGGCACGCAGTCGAAGCCCTCGAACACCGCGATCCAGATAGCCACGACGCCGAACACCAGGCTCTTGATCACGCCGTTGACGATGTCCTCGTGGAAATCGACGCGCGACTCGATCTGCGACCAGTAGGCCCCGGCATCCACCCCGAGCAGGCCAACGCCGATGAAATACCCACCCAGCACGCCGATGGCCGAGAACAGCGCGGCGAGCAGGGGCATGGCCAGGAAGCCTGCGATGAAACGCGGCGCGACCACGCGCTTGAGCGGATCGACCGCCATCATCTCCATCCCGCCCAACTGCTCGGTGGACTTCATCAGGCCGATCTCGGCGGTGATGGCCGAGCCGGCGCGGCCAGCGAACAGCAAGGCGGTGATGACTGGCCCGAGCTCACGCACGAGGCTCAGCGCCACCACCACGCCGAGAGACTCCGCCGAGCCGAAGGTGGTGAGGATGTTGTAGCCCTGCAGCCCCAACACCAGGCCGACGAACAAGCCGGAGACCAGGATGATCTGCATCGACAGCACGCCGATGTGGAACAGCTGGTCGACCACCAGGCGCGGGCGCAGCAGCCCCGCCGGCAGGGCCGGCAGCAGCGAGAGCAGGAACAGGTGCAGGCGGCCAAGCCGCGCCAGGGATTCCTGTGCGCGCTGCCCCAGCCGGGCGAGGAGACGGATCATGCGGCTCTCCCCTTGTCCGCGACATCGCCAAGGAAATCCCCCGCCAGCGGCGGGGCGGGATAGTGGAACGGAACCGGGCCGTCGGGCAAGCCCTGCATGAACTGGCGCACCCACGGCGAGTCGCTCGCGTTCACCTCCTCCGCGCTGCCCGAGGCCACCACCTTGCCACCGGCGAGGACATACACCCGGTCGGCGATCGACGTGGCCTCGGCCACGTCGTGCGAGACCAGGATGCTGGTCAGGCCGAGGGCATCGTTCAGGCTGCGGATCAGGCGCACCAGCACGCCGAGGGTGATCGGATCCTGGCCGGTGAAGGGCTCGTCGTACATCACCAGCATGGGGTCCATCGCGATGGCCCGCGCCAGGGCCACCCGGCGCGCCATCCCGCCAGACAGCTCGGCGGGCATCAGGTCGCGCGCGCCGCGCAGGCCGACCGCATTGAGCTTCATCAGCACCAGATCGCGGATCATCGACTCCGGCAGGCGGGTATGCTCGCGCAGCGGGAAAGCGACATTCTCGAACACCGACAGATCGGTCAGCAGCGCGCCGTGCTGGAACAGCATGCCCATGCGCTTGCGCAGCTCGAACAGCTCGGCGTGGCGCAGCTTGTGCACGTTGACCCCGTCCACCCAGACCTCGCCGCGGTCCGGGCGCAGCTGGCCGCCGATCAGCTTGAGCAGGGTGGTCTTGCCGGTGCCGCTCGGCCCCATGATGGCCGCCACGCTGCCGCGCGGGATCGTCAGACTCAGGTCGTCGAAGATCACCTTGGAGCCGCGCCGGAAGGTGAGGTTGCAGACCTCGATCAGATTGTCACCGTCCATGCTCATTGCCACCCCAGGAGGTCGCGCAGGGTGCGCAGCCCCTGCAGCGATTCGAGCGCCGTGCCGGCATCGCGCAGCAGGAGGGTCGCATCGCGCGGCCCAAGCGCCTCCATGACCCTGCGCGCGGCGCGCAGGTCGACGCCCGGGGAGTCGAGCACGACCAGCGGGGCACGGCCGGGCTCCAGCGCCTCGACCAGGTCGTGCGCCACCGGCGGCAGGCCCTCGGCGCAATCCATCCCTGGATTCACCGACGGCGCTGTTATCGCGGCTTGTGCCCATACCGGGGCGAAACGCCCGGCGAGCTCGATGAGCTCGGGCGAGCATCCCTCCCCGGCCAGGGTGGCGCCCAGGCGCGGACCCAGGGCCTTCAGGCGCGCCTCGAGGTCCGGCACCGCCCGGGCGGGCAGTTCGGGATAGATGCGGAAGCCTTCGCGCGTGTCCGCCACCCAGCCGCCCAGTTCGTCCAGGGAGGGCTCGAGCCACGCCGCGGCCTCGAGGCCGAGCGCATCGAATTCGTTTGCATAGAAGGTCAGTCGCCACTCGGCCGGCAGGTCATCGGGATAGAACCCTCCCTGCCAGGCGGCGTGTCGCCAGTCAAAGCATCCCAGCGCGATCATGCCCGGGCACCCAGTTCGCGCAGCAGGCGGAAGCCGAGGTTGAGGTCGAACTCGCCCAGCTCGCGGAACCAGCGTGCGGCGCTGCGGCACATGCCGGGCGCATCGAACCACGAGCCGCCTCGCACGGCGCGCAGACGGGTGTTGCCGCCGGTCCAGACCTCATGCGCCAGGCGCGGCACGCCGCTGTAGGCCTCGCGCCAGTGATCGAGCACGAACTCCTGCATGTTGCCGTGCATCTCATGCAGGCCCCAGGCGTTCGCCGGCAGGCTGCCGACCGGCACCGGCCGCTTGGGGCCACAGAGGTAAAGGCCACGGGTGCAGTGCAGGCCGCCGGCGCAGTTCACCTCGCTGCGGTGGATGCGGTCGCCGAAGGCGAAGGCGGTGGTGGTGCCGGCGCGCGCGGCATATTCCCACTCCGCCTCGGTCGGCAGGCGATAGCGCTGGCCGGTCCGCTGCGACAACCATTCGGCATAGGCCTGGGCGTCCTGGAAACTGACATTGAAGGCCGGCAGCTCTGGATCGGTCCAGCTGTAGCGGCGCGGACGAGGGTGGCCGGTTTCCTGGTAGAAACGCGCGTACTCCCCGATCGTCACGGCATGGCGCATGAGGGCGAAGTCGTGCAGCACGGTAACCTTGTGCTGCGGCCCCTCCCACGACTGGCGGGCGTATTCCTCCAGGGGCGCCCCCATGAAGAAGTAACCGGACGGGACGAGGGCAAGCATAGGCCCCTCGAATCCGCCGACCAGGTCACGAAAGCAAACCTCGAGCCCCAGGCGCACGGCGGCCTCGCGCTGCCGGGCACGCGCCACATCCCAGCCGAGCTCGCTGGCGCGGGCGGCCTCGGGTTCGAACGCTTGTACTTCCATTCCTTCCATGGGAAACATTGTATCAACACCTGCCTTCAGGTCATGCCCTCGGCTTCGGTATACTTTTGTCCTTGATTTCCTCAACCCAAGACGCCCACCCCATGCATTCCGACCGCCTGCTCGGCCTTGCCCGCGCCGTGCTCGAGACCGAGGCCGCCGCCCTCGTCCGCCTGAACGAGCGGCTCGACGGGGCCTTCGTGCGCGCCTGCGAGCTGGTGCTCGCCTGCACCGGGCGGGTGGTCGTCACCGGCATGGGCAAGTCCGGCCACATCGGCGGCAAGATCGCCGCCACCCTGGCCAGCACCGGCACCCCCGCGTTCTTCGTCCACCCGGGCGAGGCCAGCCATGGCGACCTGGGCATGATCACCCGCCAGGACGTCGTGCTGGCCCTGTCCAACTCCGGCGAGACGCCGGAGATCCTTGCCATCCTGCCGATCATCAAGCGCCTTGGCGTGCCGCTGATCGCCATGACCGGCCGCCCGCAGTCCACCCTGGCGCGCGAGGCCGAGGTGCACATCGATGTCGGGGTCGACAAGGAGGCCTGCCCGCTCGGCCTCGCGCCCACCGCCAGCACCACCGCCGCCCTCGCCATGGGCGACGCCCTGGCCATTACCCTGCTGGAGACGCGCGGTTTCACCGCCGAGGACTTCGCCCTCTCCCATCCGGGCGGCGCACTGGGACGCCGCCTGCTGCTGCACGTGCGCGACGTCATGCATGGCGGCGAGCGCCTGCCCAAGGTCGAACTGGGTGCCCCCTTGCGCGACGCACTGATGGAGATCACCCGCAAGGGACTGGGCATCACTGCCGTGGTGGATGCCGAGGGGCGGCTCGCCGGGGTGTTCACCGACGGCGACCTGCGCCGCGCCCTCGACCACGCCGACATCGACCTGCGCGGCGCGCGCGTCGACGAGCTCTACACCCAGGGCGGCAAGACCTGTCCGGAGGGGATGCTGGCGGCCGAGGCCCTCGGCCTGATGGAGCGGCATAAGATCAACGCCCTGATCGTGGTCGACGAGGACCGCCGCCCGGTCGGCGCCTTCAACACCCACGACCTGCTGCGCGCCGGGGTGGCCTGATGCAGGACATCCTCGCCCGCGCCCGCCAGGTCCGCCTGGCACTGTTCGACGTCGACGGCGTACTCACCGACGGCCGCCTGATCTTCAATGCCGACGGCGAGGAGATCAAGGCCTTCCATTCCCGCGACGGACACGGCCTCAAGCTGCTGATGGAGGCCGGCATCGAGGTCGGCGTCATCACCGCGCGCAGCTCGCCCGCGGTCGCTCACCGGATGCGCAACCTCGGCATCCCGCACGTCTTCCAGGGCCAGCACGACAAGCGCGCCACCTATCTCGAGCTGATCGAACGCCTGGGGCTGACGCACGAGCAGGTCTCCTACATGGGCGACGACGTGATCGACCTGCCCGTGCTGAGCCGGGTCGGCCTCGCCACCACCGTGCAGGACGCGCCCGGCATCGTGAAGCGCCACTGCCACTGGACCGCCGAGCGCGGCGGCGGCCAGGGGGCGGTACGCGACCTGTGCGACCTGATCCTCGAAGCCCAGGGCAAGCTGGATGCCCTGCTCGAGCGCTACCTGGCATGAGATTGAAGCCCGGCCGCAGCACGATGTTCTGGGGCCTGCTCGGAGGGGCTGCCCTGCTGAGCGGCCTGGCCAACTGGTCCCTGCAGCGCCCCCTGCCCGCCGCCACACCGCGCCTGCACGGCGCCGACCACAGCTTTACCCGGCCGCACGCCTGGCTGTTCGACAGTGAGGGACGCCCCGCCTACGAGGCCCTCGGCTCCCGCCTGGAGCACCGGGCGGAGAGCGGCGACTACCTGCTGAGCGGGGCCGAGCTACTCGCTCATCCCAGGGAGGGCGAGCACGGGATATGGCGCCTCCGCGCCGAGCAGGCCCGCCTCGACGACGACCGCAGGCACGCTTGGCTTGCGGGCGCGGTCACCATCGACCGCGAGCAGGTCCCGCCCTCCGATGCCCTGCGGCTGCAAGCGCGCGACGTCGCCCTCGACCTCGCCGCGCGCACCGCCACCAGCAACGAACCCATGACGGCCGAAGGCCAGCACTGGCAAAGCCAGGCTGCTGCCTTCAGCGCCGATTTCACTCAACAACTGCTCCTGCAGGAAGGCCGCGTGCATGATCGCCATGAACCGCCCCGTCGTTAAGACCATCCTCGCCACCCTGCTCTTGTCCCCCCTGTGGCTAACGCCCCAGGCTCAAGCGGCCTCCGCCGACCGCAAGCTGCCGCTGGAGATCGAGGCTGACCGCAAGCACACCGACTACAAGGGCGGCGAGGCCACCTACGAGGGGCGTGTCATCATCCGCCAGGGCCAGCTGCTGCTGCAGGCCGACAAGGCGGTCATCCACCTGCGCGACGGCCAGTTCGACCGCGCCATTCTCGAGGGGCGCCCCGCGACCTACCAGGACCGCGACGAACAGGGACTGCCGGTACGCGGCGAGGCCCGCCGGATGGACTACCAGGCCCTCGACGAGGTCATCACCCTGAGCGGCCAGGCGCGGGTCGAGCGGGCCGGCGACACCCTCGCCAGCGAACGCATCGTCTACCGCCTCAAGAGCGAGGTGGTGGACGCCGGCGCCGGCGGCAGCGACCGCGTGCGCATGACCCTGCAGCCGCGCAACACCCCCGAGGGCAAGAAGCCGTGACGGAACAGATTTGCCGGGAACACATCGGGGATCGCCGACAGGCGAACGCGAAGCTGGCGCAAGCCCGCCCGCAGGGGGCCGACCAAGGATGGTCGGCATCCGCGCCCCACATCCTCCGTGCCGAGAGGCTGAACAAGCGCTATGGCTCGCGTGCCGTGGTGCACGACATGACGCTCGAGGTACGCACCGGCGAGATCGTCGGCCTGCTCGGACCCAACGGTGCGGGCAAGACCACCAGCTTCTACATGATCACCGGCCTGGTGCAGCCGGACGGCGGGCAGATACTGCTCGACGGCCAGGACATCTCGTCCCTGCCGATGCACACCCGTGCCCGCCTCGGCGTCGGCTACCTGCCGCAGGAACCCTCTGTCTTCCGCAAGCTGAGCGTGGAGGACAATCTCCTCGCCGTGCTCGAACTGCGACCGGACCTGCGCCGCGCCAGCGACCGGCAGAAGATCTGCGACGGACTGCTCGAGGAGCTGCACATCAGTCACGTGCGCCACAGCCTCGGCCTGAGTCTGTCCGGCGGCGAGCGACGGCGGGTGGAGATCGCCCGTGCCCTAGCCGCCGAACCGCGCTTCCTGCTGCTCGACGAGCCCTTCGCCGGCGTCGACCCGATCAGCGTGCTGGACATCCAGCGCCTGATCCGCCACCTCGCCGAACGCGGCATCGGCGTGCTGATCACCGACCACAACGTGCGCGAGACCCTGCGCATCTGCAGCCACGCCACCATCATGCATGCCGGGGGGGTGCTGGCCGAGGGAACGCCGGAAACCATCCTCGCCGACCCGCGCGTGCGCGAGGTCTACCTTGGCGAGCAATTCAGCCTGTAGCGGCCCGCCCCATCATGGATGCCGACCATCCCTGGTCGCCACCCTGCGGGTTCGCCTTATGGCGACCCCCGATCCGTTCCCGACGGATCGGTCAGGTTTCGTGCCCCGCCGCCGGTCTGCGCTAGAATGACGCCATGATGACCATCCCATTGATGCAGGCATGAAGGCCGGACTCGAGCTCAGGCAGGGGCTGTCGCTTGCGATGACCCCCCAGCTGCAGCAGTCCATCCGGCTGCTTCAGCTCTCCAGCCTCGAACTGCAGACCGAGATCCAGCAGGCCATCGAGGCCAACCCCATGCTGGAGATCGAGGACGAGAGCGGCGAGGAGGCCGAGCCAGCCGCGATCGAGACCCGCGAGGCCCTGCCCACCACCAGCCTGGACGAGGCGGACACCACCCTCGACCTCGAGGCCCCGCGCCAGGAAATGCCCGAGGAGCTGCCCGTCGACAGCCGCTGGGATGACATCTTCGAAGCCGACGGCAGCACCAGCTACAGCAAGGGCAGCGCGGAGGACGAGGAGCGCGACTTCCTCAGCTACACCAGCAGCGGGCAGGAGAGCCTTCACGACCACCTGCTCTCGCAGATGCTGCTCACCCCCCTCTCTCCGCGCGACCAGCAGATCGCCACCGCCATCATCGAATCCGTGGACGAGGACGGCTTCCTCGAGCAGCCGCTGGACAGCATCGTCGAGGGACTGCGCCGGGATCTGCCGGAGCTTGAGGCCGACGAGGCGGAGGCCATGCTCCACCTCGTCCAGCAGTTCGACCCGCCCGGCGTCGCGGCGCGCGACCTCGGCGAATGTCTCGCGCTCCAGTTGCGCCAGGTCGAGGCCCCCACCCCGGCCCACGCCGACGCCGCCCGCCTGCTCGAGCATCTCGATCTGCTGGCCACGCGCGACTACGTCCGCCTGCAGCGCCTGCTGAAGATCGACGCCGAGGCCCTCAAGGCCGCCCTGCAGGTCCTGCAGGGACTCAACCCCCGCCCCGGCGCCGAACTGCGCAGCCAGGACGTCGAATACGTGATCCCGGACGTGATCGTGCGCCGGGTCGGCGGGCAGTGGCGCGTCGAGCTCAATCCCGACATCACCCCAAAACTGCGCATCAACAACCTGTACGCCGGCTTCATCCAGCGCGGCCGCCGCGGCGAGGACATGAACTACATGCGCAACGCCCTGCAGGAGGCGCGCTGGTTCATCAAGAGCGTGCAGAGCCGCAACGAGACCCTGCTCGCGGTCGCCGAGGCCATCGTGCGCCGCCAGCAGGACTTCCTCGAGCACGGCGAAGCCGCCATGCGCCCGCTGGTGCTGCGCGAGATCGCCGAGGAGCTGGGGCTACACGAGTCGACCGTCTCGCGCGTCACCACCAACAAGTACATGCACACCCCGCGCGGCGTGGTGGAGTTCAAGCACTTCTTCTCCAGCCACGTGGGGACCGCGGATGGCGGGGAAGCCTCCTCCACCGCCATCCGCGCCCGGATCAAGCAGCTGGTGGCGGACGAGCCGACCAGCAAGCCGCTGAGCGACAGCCGCCTCACCCAGCTGCTGGAGGCTGAAGGCATCAACGTCGCCCGTCGGACCGTCGCCAAGTACCGCGAGTCCCTCGGCATTCCCCCTTCCAACGAGCGCAAGCGTCTCTGCTGATGAATACCCTGACCATTGCCGACATCCTCACCCCCGAGCGTGTCAAGCTCGACCAGGAATGCTCGAGCAAAAAGCGTGCGCTCGAGCTCGTCAGCCAGATCGTCGCCGGCGCCCAGGAAGGGCTCGAAGCGTGGGCCATCTTCGATACCCTGCTGGCCCGCGAGCGGCTCGGCAGCACCGGCGTCGGCCGCGGCATCGCCATCCCGCACGGCAAACTGCCCGCCCTGAAGGCCCCGGTGGGCGCCTTCGTGCGCCTGGACAGCGGGATCGACTTCGACAGCCCGGACGGCCTGCCGGTGAGCCTGATCTTCGCCATCCTCGTCCCCGAAGGAGGAGAAGAAGCCCACCTGTCCATCCTCGGTCAGCTCGCGCGCCGCTTCAGCGACCCCGAATTCTGCACCGCCATCCGCCAGGCCCAGAGCAGCGAGATCGCCTTCAGCCTGCTGACCCGCAAGGTGGCAAGCGTGGAGGGCGCCCCCGGCGATGCCCCGGAGGCCGGGCATGCCCAAGGCCGATCCTGAACAACGCCATCAGGAATGGTGTTGGGATGCACTGCATCCCCCGAAGGGCGGAATCCACGGAAGGATTCCGCTACAAAGCCGAAGGGCCAGCCCGACCGATCCGGCCCTATCCCCCGGCGAAACCTGCCTGCATGGCGTCTTCCTCACCCTGCGGGTGCCGACCATCCCAGGTGTGCACCCGCAGGGCTTGCCCCTTGGGGGCAATACCCGATTCGTTGGTCCCTCCTCTTTGTCCCTTCCGGCATCCATGCCGGAAGCCCCTTCGGGGTACGGCCATCGAGAACCAGACGAATCGGTGGTGCCATCCACCTCGGCGGGCGTGCTGATCCTTGGCGAGGCGGGCATCGGCAAGAGCGAGCTCGCCCTCGACCTGGTCAGCCGCGGCCATGCCCTGGTCGCCGACGACAGCCCCGTGTTCCGCCTGCAGGCCGACGGCCGCTGGCTGGGCCGCTGCCCCTTCCCCCTGCAGGACTTCCTCGAGGTGCGCGGGCTCGGCATCCTCAACGTCCGGCGCCTGTTCGGCGACCGTGCCATCTGCGCGGAACATCCGCTCGACCTCGTCATCCGGCTGGAGGAGACGCCCTCCGGCCCATCCCGCCTTGAGGAGCGCCTCGAGGGGGCCTGGCGCGACTATCGCCTGGGAGAGCACGCCGTCCCCGAGCTTCCCCTGACGGTACGCGTCGGTCGCAACCTCGCCCTCCTGGTGGAGACGGCGGCCCGTTTACGGGCATGCGGCGCCGGGGAAGGCATCGGATATAATGCCGCCCACGAACTCTCCCGCCGCCTCGAAGAACACCTCGGCAAGGAATCTTTGTGAAGCTGGTCATCGTCAGCGGCCTGTCCGGCTCGGGCAAGACCATCGCCCTGCACACCCTTGAGGATGCCGGCTACTACTGTGTCGACAACCTCCCCCTCGCCCTGCTGCCGGCCTTCGTCGACACCGCCCTGCTGCAGCCCCTCTGCCTGGGACCGGAGCAGGCGATGGCGCCCCAGGAGCGCGCCGCCATCGGCATCGACGTCCGCGGCGGGGTCAGCGAGCTTCGCCATCTGCACCAGCAGTTGGCGCGGCTGCGCGAGGGACACCCGGAGCTGCAGATCCAGCTGCTGTTCCTGCACGCCGAGCACGAGGTGCTGCTGCGCCGCTTCAGCGAGACGCGGCGCCTGCACCCCCTGGGGCGCGAGGGCCTGCCACTGGACGAAGCCCTGCTGGCGGAAGCGGAACTGCTCGCCCCGCTGCGCGAGGCGGCAGACCTGATCATCGACACCTCGCGCAGCAACATCCACCAGTTGCGCGCCCTGCTGCGGGCGCGCCTCCTAGAGGACGACAGCCGCGGGCTTTCGCTGCTGCTGCAATCCTTCGGCTTCAAGCACGGCGCCCCCACCGACAGCGACTTCATCTTCGACATGCGCTGCCTGCCCAACCCCCACTGGGAACCCCGCCTGCGCCCGCTGACCGGGCGCGATGCCGAGGTGGCCGCCTTTCTCGGCGACCTGCCCGAAGTACGCGCCATGCTCGACCAGCTGGAGCAGGCCCTGCTGGCCTGGCTGCCCATGTTCGAGCGCGAGCAGCGGCAGTTCCTGTGCGTCTCGCTCGGCTGCACCGGCGGCCAGCACCGTTCGGTGTTCATGGTGGAACGTCTGGCCGAACGCTTGCGCAAACACTATCCTTCCCTCGCTATCCGCCACCGCGAACTGAGTTGATGCCCCCATGCGCGCCGGAGTGCTGATCATCGCCCACAACCATCTCGGCCAGCAGCTGCTCGAGACCGCCACCGACATGCTGAACCGGCGCCCGCCGCAGGTCCGCAGCCTGGACGTCCTGCAGGACGACGACCCCGTCGACCTGCTGGCGCGAGCCCGCCGCCTGCTGGCGGAAATCGACCAGGGCGCCGGCGCGCTGGTGCTGACCGACATGTATGGCTCGACCCCGAGCAACATCGCCCACCGCCTGGGCGACAACGAGCATGCGGTGCGGGTGATCTCCGGCATCAACCTGCCGATGCTGATCCGCGCGCTGAACTACGCCGATCTGCCGCTCGAGGAGCTGGTGCAGAAGGCCCTGAGCGGCGGGCGCGAGGGGATCTTCGACGCGCGCGGCGTGGCCTGATGGAAAGAAACCGCACCGTCGGGATCGTCAACAAGCGCGGGATGCATGCCCGCGCCGCCGCCCGCTTCGCCAGCCTGGCCGCCACCTTCACCAGCCGGATCAGCGTGCGGCGCGGCGAGCTCATGGCCAACGGCAAGAGCATCATGGGACTGATGATGCTGGCCGCCCCACAGGGCACCGAAATCGCCATCCAGGCTGAAGGCCCGGACGCCGAGCAGGCCCTCGAGGCCCTCGGCGCACTGGTCAGCGGACGCTTCGGCGAGGCCGAATAGCATCCCCTTCCAGATTGTTGCAAAAGGGCTTCCCTGCCCTTTTGCAACTCGTCTCGTCGCGGTACATGCCCGCGACGGACTGCGAAGATCAAACACTTAGAGTGTTTTATCTTCGAGCAAGCCATCCATGGCTTGCTCTTCCAGGCTGTTTCAAAGACTTTTGAAACAGCCTGCTTCCCTGCCCTTCGGGCCGGTTTTGTCATACCATTCACATTTTTATGCACGCACCCCCTGCGAGAGGGACATGAAGAAATCCTCCTACTCCTACGATGAGCTGATCCAGTGCGGCCGCGGCGAGATGTTCGGCCCCGGCAACGCCCAACTCCCCCTGCCGCCGATGCTGATGTTCGACCGCATCATGCAGATCAACGAAGACGGCGGAGCCTTCGGCAAGGGTGAGCTCATCGCCGAGCTGGACGTCAAGCCGGACCTCTGGTTCTTCCAGTGCCATTTCGAAGGGGATCCCGTGATGCCCGGCTGCCTGGGCCTGGATGCCATGTGGCAGCTGGTCGGCTTCTACCTCGGCTGGATCGGCGGCAAGGGCCATGGCCGCGCCCTCGGCGTGGGCGAGGTGAAGTTCACCGGCCAAGTCCTGCCAGAGGCCAAGCTGATCACCTACAAGGTGAACATGAAGCGCACCATCAACCGCAAGCTGGTGATGGGCATCGCCGATGCCACCATGCTGGTCGATGGGCGCGAGATCTATCACGCCACCGACCTGCGTGTCGGGCTGTTTACCTCCACTAGCGGATTCTGAGGGTCATGACCATGCGCCGCGTCGTCGTCACCGGAATGGGCATCGTTTCCAGCCTGGGCAACAACAAGCAAGAAGTCCTCACCAGCCTGCGCGAAGGTCGCTCGGGCATCGAATTCATGCAGGAGTACGCCGACCTCGGCTTCCGCTCGCAGGTCGCCGGCACCCTCAAGCTGAACCCCGAGGAGCTGATCGATCGCAAGCTCTTCCGCTTCATGGGCCAGGCAGCCGCCTACAGCTACCTCGCCATGGCCGAGGCCGCTGCGGATTCGGGCCTGAGCGATGACCAGATTTCCAATGTCCGCACCGGCCTGATCGTCGGCTCCGGCGGCTCGTCCACCGCGAACATCGTCGAGACAGCCGAGATCGCCAGGAGCCGCGGCATCAAGCGCGTGGGGCCGTACATGGTCACCCGCACCATGAGCTCCACCACCTCCGCCTGCCTGGCCACCCCGTTCGGCATCAAGGGCGTGAACTACACCATCAGTTCCGCCTGCGCCACCTCCGCGCACTGCATCGGCAACGCCATGGAACTGATCCAGCTGGGCAAGCAGGACGTGATCTTCGCCGGCGGTGGCGAGGAACTGCACTGGGTGCAGTCCGCCATGTTCGACGCCATGGGCGCGGTTTCCTCGAAGTACAACGACACCCCCCAGACCGCATCCCGCCCGTATGACGAGTTCCGCGACGGCTTCGTCATTTCCGGCGGCGGCGGCATGGTGGTGCTGGAGGAGCTGGAGCACGCCCTGGCCCGCGGCGCGAAGATCTACGGCGAGCTGGTCGGCTACGGCGCCACCTCCGATGGCTACGACATGGTGCAACCCTCCGGCGAGGGCGCCATCCGCTGCATGCAGATGGCCCTGTCCACCGTCGACACGCCGATCAACTACATCAACGCCCACGGCACCAGCACCCCGGTCGGCGACATCCGCGAACTGGAGGCCATGAAGGCGGTGTTCGGCGACAACATGCCGGTGGTCACCTCCACCAAGTCGCAGTCCGGCCACGCCCTGGGCGCCGCCGGCGTGCACGAGGCCATCTACTCGCTGCTGATGATGGAGCATGGCTTCATCGCCGCCTCGGCCAACATCGAGACCCTCGATCCGGCCGCGCAAGGCGTGAACATCGCCCAGCAGCGCGTCGACAACGCCAAGCTGGATACCATCCTCTCCAACAGCTTCGGCTTCGGCGGCACCAACGCCAGCCTCGTCTTCCGCCGCTTCCAGGCCTGACCGCCACCTGCCGTGCGGCCCCCGCCGGGGCCGCACACCTCCCTCTCAAGCGTCACTTGAATTGTCCTTCCATTCGTCCTACTTTTGCGGGGTAATCTAAAAACCCAGCAAAGGAAGGAAGGATGAGCCAGCGCCTGACCGTCGACCAGTTCGTCTCCATGGTGCGCAGCATGCCGCTGGACAAGGTGGCAAGCCTGCCGCTCGAGACCCTTCCCGAAACCATCCCCGCCGAACTGATCCGCAACTCCCCCCAGCCCCTGCGCGGGGTGCTGGAGAAACTCTCCTTCGACCTGAATGTGCACGAACTGCGCGAGCAGCAGGCCCTGGAACAGCAGTTCGGCAACCAGGCCGCCCAGGCGCTGGACAAGGCGCGCGGCTACGAGGCGGACATCGCCATCGCCCGCCTGCGGCAGAAGATCGCCGACACCACCCCTGCCCTGGAGAAGTGGCGCGCCGGCAAGATGACAAACTATGCGATGTCGCAGACCATGCACGGCCTGCGGGAGATCGTCACCGATGTCCATGCCGAGCGTGCCCGCATGGCCAAGGCCGAGCTCGTGATCAGCGAATGCCTGCTCAACAACCCCGGACGCTTCGAGGGGAGACTGCGCGATGCCCTCGAGCGCCTCAAGCACTTCTCTGGCAAGGTTGACGCCACCCTCGGCGAATATCACGCCCTGCAGCTCGAGGTGGCGGCCGCCGACATGAACGACAAGCGCCGCCAGATCAACGACTCGGACCTCAAGAAGAAGGACCTGCTGGAGGAGCTGAACGCCCTCGAGGATCAGCTCAAGCGCCCCACCTCGATGTTCTCCCGCCTGCTGCCCTGGGGCGCGAAGAAGCACGAGGAGAACATCAAGCACCGCATCAGCGACCTGCACCAGCGCATCATGAGCGAGGAATGGGTCATGGCCGAGAGCCAGCTGACCCGCTGGCTGGATTCCATGGTCGACGCCAGCCTTTACGTCAACTCCTCCGCCACGCAGCAGAACCTTCGCCAGTCCCGCCTGAACCTGTTCTTCCTGCTCAACGCCTTCTGCGAGCAACAGGAGGCCGCCGCCAAGCAGGTCGCCCGCAATCCCTTCATCCAGGTCGACCCGAAGAAGGCCATCGAATACATGCTCATGTCCGAGCGCTTCATCCTCGACTACTTCGCCAAGAAGCGGGCCGAGATCATCCAGTGGCTTGGCAATGCCGCGGACAGCCGCCTGCGGGCGCTCGAGCACCTCGAGGTCGACCTGATCAGCGAGATGAAGCGCAACATGCGCTGACCCGCCCGCGCCGCACGCGACGGAACCCGCCGATTTCGGCGGTTTTTTTTGTTGCCGCAAACAAACAAGGCCCGCAGATGCGGGCCTTGTTCTCGCCGGCTTGCCTCAGGATCAGCGCATCCTGTTCTCGCACCCTTGGGGCATCCCTGCCCCAAGCCCCGCTCCCGCGGGGAAAGGCGCTCAAAGCATGTTGTCCAGGATGGCGAGCTTGACCTGGTCCAGGGTCGCGTCGATGGTCATCAGCGTAGCCTTGCCCTGGCACTGGGCGATCGCGGTGTCCGGGTCCTTCAGGCCGTTGCCGGTCAGGGTGAGCACCAGGCTGGAACCTTCCGGGATCTTGCCGCTCTGGATGTCCTTGATCGCGCCCGCCAGCGAGGCGGCGGAGGCCGGCTCGCAGAACACGCCCTCGTGCTGGGTGAGCATCTTCTGCGCCGCGAGGATCTCCTCGTCGGTCACCTCGGCGAACCATCCTCCGGACTCCTCCATCACCTTCCAGGCGCGGTCCCAGGACTGCGGATGGCCGATGCGGATGGCGGTGGCGACGGTCTCCGGATGGTCGACCATGTGACCGCGCAGGAAGGGCGCGGAACCGGCCGCCTGGTAGCCGATCATCTTGGGACGGTTGCCGACGATGGCGCCGCCCGCATAGGCGCACTTGCCGTTGCAGTAGGCACAGGACTCGGTGACGTGCTCGCCGGAGGCGGAGGAATACTCGCAGTAGCCAATCCAGTGCGCGGTGATGTTGCCCGCGTTGCCAACCGGCAGGCAGTGGTAATCGGGGGCGCGGCCCAGCTCCTCGATGATCTCGAAGGCGGCGGTCTTCTGGCCCTGCAGGCGGTAGGGGTTGACCGAGTTGACGATGGTCACCGGCGCCTCGCCGGCAACCTCCTTGACCAGGCGCATGCCGTCGTCGAAGTTGCCCTTGATCTGCAGGGTGATGGCGCCGTACATCATCGCCTGGGCCAGCTTGCCCATGGCGATCTTGCCGTCCGGAATCAGGACGAAGGCGGTGATGCCGGCACGCGCGGCGTAGGCGGCGGCTGCGGCGGAGGTGTTGCCGGTGGAGGCGCAGATGATGGCCTTGGAGCCCTCTTCCACCGCCTTGGTGACCGCCATGGTCATGCCACGGTCCTTGAACGAACCGGTCGGGTTCAGGCCTTCGTACTTGACGTAGATGTCGACCTGCTTGCCGATCAGCTTCGGGATGTTGTGCAGGCGGATGAGCGGGGTGTTGCCCTCGCCCAGGGAGATGATGCGGGTGTCGTCGGACACCGGCAGGCGGTCGCGGTAGCGGTCAATCAGGCCGGTGTAGCGGTTGCGGAATGGCATGGTGGACTCCGAAAAACTTGAATATGTGCTCTTGCGTAGGGCGGGTTACTGAAACCTGACCCGCCGTATGAAATCTTGGCACCTGAGGCGACACAGCCCCTCATCCGGCGATCAGCCCAGGCTCTCGACCCGGATGCGCGCCACCGGGCGCTTGATGGCCGCCAGCGCCTCGATGCGGGCGATGGCCTCGTTCATGCGGCCTTCCTTCACGCGGTGGGTGAGGATGATGACCGGGATGTCCGTCTCGTCCTCCGGGGCCTCCTTCTGCAGGATGGCCTCGATGCTGATGTCCTGGTCGGCGAGGATGCGGGTCACGTCCGCCAGCACGCCAGGCTTGTCCTCGGCGGTCAGGCGCAGGTAGTAGGCGGTCTCGACCTCGCTCATCGGCAGGATCGGCAGGTCGCGCAGGGCATCGGGCTGGAAGGCCAGATGCGGTACGCGATTTTCCGGGTCCGCGGTCATGGTGCGCACCACGTCCACGAGGTCCGCCACCACGGCGGAGGCGGTGGGGTCGGCGCCCGCACCCGCGCCGTAGTACAGCGTCGGGCCGACCGCGTCGCTCATCACCAGCACGGCGTTCTTCACGCCGTCGACGTTGGCGATCAGGCGACGCTCGGGGATCAGTGTCGGGTGCACGCGCAGTTCCACGCCGCGATCGGTGCGGCGCGCGATGCCGAGATGCTTGATGCGGTAGCCGAGCGCCTCGGCGTAGCCCACGTCCTCTCGGGTGATGCGGGTGATGCCCTCGGTCACCGCCTTGTCGAACTGGAGCGGGATGCCGAAGGCGATGGAGGCGAGGATGGTCAGCTTGTGCGCGGCGTCGATGCCTTCCACGTCGAAGGTCGGATCGGCCTCGGCGTAGCCCAGGCGCTGCGCCTCGGCGAGCACGTCGTCGAAGTCACGGCCCTTGTCGCGCATCTCGGTGAGGATGAAGTTGCCGGTGCCGTTGATGATGCCGGCCAGCCATTCGATGCGGTTGCCCGCGAGCCCCTCGCGGATCGCCTTGATGATCGGGATGCCGCCGGCCACGGCCGCCTCGAACGCGACCATCACGCCCTTGTCCTGCGCGCGACGGAAGATCTCGTTGCCGTGCAGGGCGATCAACATCTTGTTGGCGGTGACCACATGCTTGCCGAGCTCGATGGCGCGCAGCACCAGCTCGCGGGCGGGCTCGACGCCCCCCATCAGCTCGCAGACGACCTCCACCTCGGGGTCGTTGACCACGCTGAAGGGATCGGTCGTCAGGCGGATGCCGGTGGTGTCGCAGATGCGCGGGCTGTCGATCCGGCGGGCAGAGGCGGCGACCACCTCGATGCCCCGCCCGGCGCGGCGCGAGATCTCATCCTGGTTACGGCGCAGCACGTTGACCGTGCCGCCGCCCACCGTGCCCAGCCCAAGCAGGCCGACCTTCACAGGCTTCATAGTTGTTCTCTGTCGAAAGCGATGCGCGGAATTTTAACCCAGATTGCTCATCAGGACGCGGCCCGACGACGCCCCCGGCATCGTCGCAAGGCTTCCTGCGGCCACCCGCGTCAACCCAGCACGTGGGTATAGCGTTTCCGGTACTGGTCGAGGAAGCGCGTGATGCGGCTCATCGCCTCGCCCAGGTCGTCCATGTTCGGCAGGAAGACGACGCGGAAGTGGTCGGTATCGGCCCAGTTGAAGCCGGTACCCTGCACCACCAGCACCCGCTCCTGCTCCAGCAGCTCGAGGATGAACTGGCGGTCGTCCTGGATCGGATACATCTTCGGGTCGAGACGCGGGAACAGGTACATCGCCCCCTGCGGCTTGACGCAACTCACCCCCGGGATCGCCTCCAGCATCTCGTGCGCGAGATCCCTCTGGCGCCGCAGGCGGCCGCCGGGCGCGACCAGGTCGTTGATGCTCTGGTAGCCGCCCAGCGCGGTCTGGATCGCGAACTGCGCCGGGACGTTGGAGCACAGGCGCATCGAGGCGAGCATGTTCAGGCCCTCGATGTAGTCGCGCGCATGACGCTTGTCGCCGGACACCACCAGCCAGCCGGCACGATACCCGGCGGCACGGTAGTTCTTGGACAGTCCGTTAAAGGTGACGAACAGCACGTCATCGGCGAGCGAGGCGACGGAGGTATGCTGCGCCTCGTCGTACAGCACCTTGTCGTAGATCTCGTCGGCATAGACGATCAGCTGGTGCTGGCGGGCGATCTCCACGATCTCCTGCAGCAGCTCGACCGGGTAGACCGCGCCGGTGGGGTTGTTCGGGTTGATGAGGACGATGGCGCGGGTGCGCGAAGTGATCTTGGCGCGGATGTCGTCCAGGTCCGGGAACCAGCCCGCCTGCTCGTCGCACACGTAGTGGCGCGGCGTGCCGCCGGCGAGGGCGACAGCGGCGGTCCACAGCGGGTAGTCCGGCGAGGGCACCAGCACCTCGTCGCCGTCGTCCAGCAAGGCCTGCATGGCCATCACGATCAGTTCGGACACGCCGTTGCCGACGTAGATGTCGTCGATCTGCACCCCGCGGATGCCCTTGGTCTGGGTGTAGTGCATCACCGCCTTGCGCGCGGCGAACAGGCCGCGCGAGTCGGAATAGCCCGAGGCGCCGCCGAGGTTGAGGATCACGTCCTGCATGATCTCCTCGGGCACCTCGAAGCCGAACGTGGCCGGATTGCCGATATTCAGCTTGATGATGCGGTGCCCTTCCTCCTCCATCTGGCGGGCTCGCTCCATCACCGGACCGCGGATGTCGTAGCAGACATTCGCCAGCTTGGAGGATTTACGGACGGGATTGAGGAGCATGGTGGTCATGGCTGGCGCGGGGGATGTTTGTGTGCGGGGCACTAAAACAGGCAACATTAGGTGCCGCCTCATAGCCTGTCAATGCGGCTTTTCGCCATGCCGCAAGCCGCCATTTGCCGCATCTACGGGAGTACTGTCGTGAAACTGCACCTGAACTTCACCGACCAGCGTTTCATCATCCAGAACTACGGGGATGCCCACGTCACGATCAACGGCGAGCGCATCGGGCACAGCCTGATCCTCACCCCGGAAAGACGGCTCGACTGGGCAGCCCTGGATGCCGCCAGCCTGGACGAGGCACTGCTCGCCCCGCTGCTCGAGGACGAGCCCGAGCTGGTCATCATCGGGACCGGCCCGCGCCAGCTCGTACCCAATGCCACCGTCATGCGTTTCTTCGCCCGGCACGGCATCGGCCTCGAATTCGTCAGCACCCCATCGGCCTGCCGCATCTACAACATCCTCGCCGGAGAAGGGCGGCGGGTGGGATGCGGGCTGATGATTGCGCCAGAGGCTGGCGATTAACCCGGCCCTTGGAATACAGGCCGGATGGATAGGCGGGCACGGCCGCCCCATCCAGGCCGGGCGTCATGCGCTGAGGAACGAGCGGTGGATATCACTGCCGTAGCGGTGGATGATCTCCCGCTTGACGGCCTGACGGGCCTCCTCGCTGCCGCCACGCCCCGACCTCGCCACCATGCGCCGCGCCAGTTCGTCGGCGATCACGTCCAGGAACAGCTCCGCCAGCAGCATCCGGGCGGAATCGCGGAAACGGCCGCGGCCATCCACGTACAGCTGCACCGTCGGCGCCGCCGTGTTGATGATGACCTTCCTCTCCGCCGGGCTGTACACCGCCCGGTCCACCTCGTTGTCCAGCGCGCGGAAGTCGTAGCCCGAGAACAGGATGACGCCATGGTCGTGCTGCGGCCGCCGTCGCATGGCGTGCGGCACCGCCCTGGCGGGGTGATGGTGCGTGGAGGCCTGCTCGGCCACGGCCACTTCGCACCAGGCGAGAAACGGCCCCGCCGAGACGGAAATTTCGCCACGCTCGCCCGCCCGCTCCCCCACGACGGTCCACGCCAGCGTGTGCCCGCCCTCGAGCGCGCTCAGTGGCACCTCCCGCACGGCCGGTTCGATGCGCATCGATTCGGGCAGCGTGTAGCCGATCTTCAGCACCGCATCGTCCCCCAACTGTCCGGGGTCGACGAGCAGGGTCACATGGAAGGGATGTCCCGGCCGGCGGTAGTAGAACGGGGTGGAGAAGCGCAGTGCGGCCGGTGGATCGGCCTCGACGACGGTCTCCGCGCGCTCCTCGTCCGGCCCCAGCGTGATGCCCAGATCGTGGATCGCCACCTGGCTCATGCGCAGCAGCAGGTGATCGATCATCTCGCCGGTGCGCCCGGAGGTCGTGGCGTGCTGCAGGTGCCTGAGCCGCTCCAGCTCGGCCTGCACACAGGGCGCAATCAGGTCGCTCACGGCGCGGGAGAAGGCCGCCACGAAGCCGTTGCGCAGATTCAGCCCCTCGCGCTCGTCGCTGACGATGGCCTCGCCCTGCCCGAGCTTTTCGAGCAGTGCCGGACAGCGCACGCTGCCGAACAGGTACTCCGTGCCCACCTTGTTCTCGAACTCGAACAGCTGGCAGTCCAGCACGGCGTGTTCGGCAATCACGACCAGGCCGTTGGTCCGCTCGTCCCCCCGCAGGTTCAGCTCGGCCCCCAGGGCGCGCTTGAGGGTGAGGGTGAAGGGATAGCGCCGCCCCTCGTGGACGAAGCTGCCGGCCTGCTCCGGCCCCAGCAGCACCGTGGCCGCGGGTTCCTCGTGGCGCACGTCGATGCGGCGGCCGTCCGCCCGCCCCTCATGCATCTCCTGCAGCACCACCTGGCGGCGTCCGAGCACCTCGCGCAGGTAGATGTTATCGGCGAGCGCGTGCAGCAGGGAAGAGAACTGGGAGATGCTGGCGTGGGGATTGTCGACGACGATGGTCACCCGGGTGCCGTTGTTCTCGATGCCGAGCCGCTCCCGGTCCGACGCCTCCACCGGCCGGTCCCCCTTGCCGTCGTCGTAGAGGTAGCCGCCGTTCTCGCTGCGGAACAGATCGATGCGCGCATGGCGCCCGTCACGGATCGTCTCGATCCAGCCGTAACCCAGGCCGAAGATCGCCTGCTTCAGGCCGCGGCCGAAATAGCCCCGCCCGCAGCCTTCGCCGCGCGCCAGACAACTGTGCGCGCCACCATAGCTGAGGATGCGGCAGGCCTGCGCGTGCGACAAGCCCTCCGCCTGGTCGGTCACCTTCAGCAGCGCGCCGGACAGGTGCCGCTCGTACTGCACCAGGATCTCCCCGCCCTCCTCGCCGAGGCGGAGGTAGCTGTCGTCGCTGTTGGTGATCAGCTCGACCAGCGCCTTCTCCAGCGAGGCGAAACGACGCGAATCGATATCGATGACTCGCTGGTCAACCGGGATTTCGGCAACAGGCATCGCGTCTCCTTGGTCCGGACCGGACTCGGCACACCCTCACCATACCGCATCTTCGCCCCGGCATCCCGGGCAGAACCAGCCGGATGCCTGGCATGAGCCACCGCCTCCAACGCTGAGACTGGCGCTCACGACAAGAGACCAGGATTACCTTGCCAGACGGACCAGGTCAGCGCGGACGCAAATGATACCCACAACAGATAGGGCACTAGCAGGACGGCGGCAAGCCGATCAATTTGCCAGAACGATCGCATGGTGGCTGCTATCAGCGCCAACAAAACCAACACATCCACCGCTGCCAGAGCGCCATGATGCCAGGCGAAGAACAACCACGACCAAAGCGCGTTGGCTGCAAGCTGAGCAAGGAACAACACGAGTGCGCCCCGACGGGGACGCGGCGAGCGCCACACCAACCAGGCAGAAATCCCCATCAGCACATACAACACCGACCATACCGGGCCGAAAACCCCGGCCGGCGGAGCCCATTCGGGCTTGATCAGCTGGGCATAGAACGCTGGTGCGTTGACCGATGCAATGGCCCCGACTGCAGCAGCCGCGAAGACAACCAACAACCACCCAAGCAGGCCGATCAGTTGATGCGAGATGGGACGTGGCGCCATGGGGCGAATGAAGTCCTAACGTTTAGCTTGAGAGGCGCGGAAACAAGCGGCGAAGCCGGCTGCTATAGCGTCCCTCTCGAAGCGATTGTTAAGCTGATGCGGCATCAAACTTTGTGCCACAGAATCGACATAATTTTGCCTCGCGTTGAATTAACTCGGCACAGTTTGGACATTTCTTCATGTTTTGCTCGACGACCTTCTTCTTGTTCTTGTTATTCAAGATCAACATATCGATACCCATGATGATGTTCATAACCAGCCAAGCTGGCACCGCGAGAAAAAGCGCAGAGGACAAATAAATCATGAAAATAAGAAAACAGGCGAAAACCCCAACGACCCACTTGCCCATATACATGTAACCTGCACCAGGCAGCAGCAGATTAAGGCCAATTGCAAGCGGCAAACTTTTTTCTTTGACGACACCCATAATAACTCCCGAGAAAATTAATTAATGAAGCGAATTCAGGGCATCAGCTTCTTGTTTAATGCAGGCCTCCATAATGTTGTAACTACCCCCAACTGCACCGGCAACATCGGTGCAGTATTTTGTGATCCGATCCGGAATCTTCATTTTTTCGATGTTTTGCTTAGCTCGATATTCCTGATCTCGGCAAGTCTTTTCTATCTGGTAACTGCCACCCACAGCGTCACTGATTTGACGACAGTAAGCCACAATGTCGAAAGCGAGTGCATTGCTGGCAGATAGCGTGAACAACAATGCTACTTGGATAACCCTCATTGCTTGCCTCCTTGGCCAAAGCCTAACGCAGAAGTAACCGGACGCTACGCGGCTTTATCGCGCAGCGTCCGGTTGACTGCCGGTTTGGCATCAAGTGATTACGGCAACAGCGAAATGTTATTGCCGTAACGATCCTCAAGCATCCAGTGTCGCTTGTAGGTGCTTGACCTGTTGTTGATGTTGCCTAGCAGGTGGTTCTGTACCCACTCTTTGTTAGGGAATTCCACCTCACGGATCTTGCCGGTCTTGTCATTCATGTAACGGTCCCTGTCGGCGTACTGTTTTATGTGCTTCTTGTCGCTGAAAAAGCGCGCTCTCGTTTTGGGAAATTTTGCGTAAAACTCTTTGGCGATCTTGATTAGGGTTCCTTGTCCGACGCCCTTCGGTACCACTATGACGAAGAATTCCCACTCCTCATTGGGAAACAGCATATGTCTGATCTTGTAACTACCCCAGACCTCCAGGTTGACGCCGCCCAAGGTTAGAGGACCCTTCGCCGGCGAGGCCGCAAAAGAGTACCCACTGGCGCCAACAAATAACAGTAGAACAAGAAGCAACTGCCTGAAACTGAATAAATACTTCATTTAATCTCCTCCGGCTAAGCGTAGAGCCTTGATGCCCAACGTTGGAAATTAGCAGCCTGCTTTAACGGGTCCGCTAGATTGACATGTTAGGTGATGGCTATTGAAGCTCATCCTTCCAGTACTCAAATGCGGCCTCTATAACTAGCAGGCCGTTGAAAAACTCCACCTGCCGCATGGCATGATCAGCCTTGTCTCTTTCATGAACTGCCCCTGACCGATGCGTGGCCTAACCGATCCCCAATCCGACCTGTTCAGCTACGTGAGCCTGG
>JBMOQP010000037.1:0-53581 GCA_049322715.1 Pseudomonadota bacterium | reverse complement strand
CGGCTGATCTGAATCACAGGTTCGAACAACCTCAGCATTTCCACAGCCTGTCCTGCCATCGCTCCGGGGATCAGCCGGAGGACACACTCCAGGGGGGAGCGTGTCAAGACATAAGCATTTCCTTAGGCAAATCGGTCCGGCCGCCGGCCGTACATCTCGATCTCCCGCCGCAGGCGCTCGCTCCGCGCCTCGTCCCATTGCCCCCAGTCGAAACGCCACTGCCAGTTGCCCTCGGTGGTGCCCGGGGTGTTCATGCGCGCCTCGCTGCCGAGTTCGAGCACGTCCTGCAACGGCAGGATGACGAGGTTGGCGACGGACTCGAGGGCCGCGCGGATCAGCGGCCAGGGCATGGGCTCGGGGATGTGGCCGAGGTACTCGAGCGCGCGCGCGCGCGTCCCGTCATCCAGCGCGGCCCACCAGCCGAGGGTGGTGTCGTTGTCGTGGGTTCCGGTGTAGACCACGGAATCCCGCGTGTGGTTGTGCGGCAGGTAGGGGTTGTCGGGGTTGCCGTCGAAGGCGAAGTGCAGAATGCGCATGCCGGGCAGTGCGTGGCGCTGGCGCAGCTCGGTGACCTCGTCGGTGATGATGCCGAGATCCTCGGCCACCACCGGCAGGGGGCCGAAGTGCTCGTTCAGGGCGCTCAAGAGCGCCTCGCCCGGCGCCTTGATCCAGCGGCCGTCGATGGCGGTCTCGCAGGCGGCGGGGATGGCCCAGTAGGCCTCGAGACCGCGGAAGTGATCAATGCGCACCAGGTCGAACAACTTGAACTGGGTGGCGAAGCGCGCCTTCCACCAGGCGAAGCCGTCGGCCTCGTGCCGCTCCCAGCGATAGAGGGGATTGCCCCAACGCTGGCCTGTGGCGGAGAAGTAGTCGGGTGGCACGCCGGCCACCTCCTCCGCCCGTCCCTGCTCGTCCACGGTGAACAGATCCGGGCGCGCCCAGACCTCGGCACTGTCGTGCGCAACGTAGATTGGCACATCGCCGAACAGAAGGATGCCCTGCCGCCGCGCGTGGGACCTGAGCGCACGCCACTGGCGGAAGAAGACGAACTGCTCGAAGCGCACCAGGTCGATGCGCTCGTGCAGTTCGACCCGCGCCTGGCGCAGCGCATCCGCATCGCGGTCGCGCAGCGAGGGGGGCCAGTCATACCAGGCCTGCCCGCCGTGCCTCTCGCGCAGGGCGACGAACATGGCGTAGTCCTCCAGCCATGCCGCCTCCTGCTCCATGAAGGAGGAGAACGCCATGCGTTCATCCGGCCGGGCGCGGCGCATGAAGCCGGCGAACGCGTCCCGCAGGCTCGTGCCGGAAGGCTCCAGCCAGCCCTCCTGACGCAGCCGCTCAAGGCTGATGAGGGAGGAACTGCCGGCATGGGATGACAGGCACTGGTAGGGCGAGCCATCGACATGGGTCGGTCCGAGCGGCAGCATCTGCCAGAGGGTGATGCCGCAGGCGGCGAGACGGTCGACGAGGTGGTGGGCCTCATCGCCCAGCGTTCCGCCGGGCAGCGAGGTGGGATGGAGGAGGATGCCCGCGCGGCGATGGCTCAGGATTTCGGATTCCCCCCCCTCCATCATCCGACCTGCCCCGTGCGCATGACACCGCCCATGGAGGGCGCTCCGTGACCTTCGGCGAGGACATGCTCGAGGACCCCGGGCGGGGGCTCGCCCAGCAGCTCGTAGAGCCGGCGCAGGTGCAGGCGGAACAGACGCTCGAAATCGCGCACGGCATCCGCGGGGTTGTAGTCACCAAACCACCAGAACCAGTCGGACCCCTCGCAGATGCCGAGCTGCCGCTCGGCGGCGCGGCCCTGTTCGTCCGTCAGGCGGCCGCTGGCCACGACGCGGTCATAGACCTTCTTGGCCTCGATCAGCAGCGCCCAGGCATGGTTCTTGTCCTTCTCGCCGATCCAGGTGGAGAAGGTGCCATAGACCCAGCTTCCGGCGACGAGCCGCGGGATCGGGGTGATCGGCGGGGCCTCGTCCAACAGCTGCTGATAGGTGGTCAGATGCAGGCGCGGGTGCTCCACCAGGCGGCGGTAGAGGGCATCGAGGAAGTAATAGCCATTCTCCGGGTAGTACTCCCAGGCGTTCTCCCCGTCCATGATGATGGAGGCGACATACTGGCCGTCGTGGCAGGCATCCGCGATGGTTTCCAGATGGCGGACCAGATCCTCCACCGCATGATCGGCATGCCAGTCCGCGTAGCGGAAGCCGATCAGGTCGGAGAGACCGTCGTCTCGGAAGAACAGGGTCGGCGTCGCCTTGGCCACGCCGTTTCCGTTCCCCCCGTTGCCATTCATGCTGTACTGGTAGAAGCGGTGCAGGCAATGGCGATAGTTCTCGAACAGGCCGGCCTGGTGCAGGCTGTTGTGCAGAACCTGGCTGCCGGTGGCGCACCAGCGGAAGCCGGCCTCCGCCAGCAGTGGCAGGGTCCGCTCGCTGAGGCTGCCCTCGGATGGCCAGCAGCCGGCGGGTCGGCAGCCGAAGAAGCGTTCGAACACGCGCAATCCCTCCGCGAGATGCCAGCGCACTCGCTCCTCCCCGCCGGGATAGTCGGTTACATCGGGCAGCACCACCTCGGGCCAGGCCTCGCACGCGGACTCCATGTCGAGCAGCAGCGGCATGATGGGATGGGCATAAGGGGTCATGCTCAACTCGACCTGGCCACAGTCGGCCAGTTGCCGGTAGCGCTCGATCACCCCCCCCATCAGGTCGGCGAGAAGCTCCAGTAGCTGACGGCGATCCTCCGCGTCAAAGCCGCTGGCCTTGTGGATCAGGCGGCGGGCGCGCGCGTCCTGGCGGCGCACGCTCTCCCCTAGCCAGGCCAAGTGGTACCAGACGTTGAGGTCGACGAAGAAGGATCCCTCAAGGTAGACCAGGCCCTCCGGATGGACGAGGAAATCCCGTGCGATCCGCGCCAGGCGGGCATAGGGAGCAAAACGCCGGATCAGCCGCTGCTCGTGGGCCTTCAGGCAAGCCTCGAGCAGCCCTGCGCGCTCCGCGCCCCCCGCGGGCGCATCGCCCGAAGCCAACGCAGCCAGGAGCGGGTCCGGCAGTGCCCCCCCGCCGGCGAGGTGCGCCCGCAGGGCCCCGGCGTAGTCCTCGATCTGCTCGAGCAGGACGGGCACGAAGTTGACCACCGCATGGGCCTCGGGATGCGCCTCGAGGTGAGCGGCCATGTCCACGTAGTCCTTGATCGCGTGGAGGTAGGTCCACGGACGCTGGTACTGTCCGCTGAAGGGATCGCGGTATTCAGGCTGATGCATGTGCCACAGCAGCACGACATGCAGGCGGCTGGCCATCGCATCGGCCTCAGCGGACATGATGCAGGGGCTGGTGGAGCATCTCCGGGGTCACCAGCACCACCCCGCCAGGGCTGACCTCGAAGCGCTTGCGGTCCTCGGACGGATCCTCGCCGATCACCATCCCTGGCGGGATGATGCACCCCTTGTCGACCACCGCCTTGCGCACCCGCGCGCCCTCGCCCACCGTGACGTTCGGTAGGATCACGCTGTCCTGCACCATCGCCCCGGTCTTCACGACCACGTTGGAGAAAAGCAGCGAGTGGCGCACGACGGCGCCGGAGATGATGCAGCCGCCAGAGACCATGGAGTCCACCGCCATGCCACGGCGGTCCTCATCGTCGAATACGAACTTGGCCGGAGGCAGCTGTTCCTGGTAGGTCCAGATCGGCCATTCCTTGTCGTAAAGGTTCAGGTCCGGGGTGACGCCGATCAGCTCGAGATTGGCGGCCCAGTACGAATCCACCGTCCCAACGTCGCGCCAATAGCTCTGCTTGCCGCTCTGCACGTCGAGGAAGGGGTAGGCGAACACGCGGTAGTTGTTGATGACCGACGGGATGATGTTCTTGCCGAAGTCGTGCTCCGACTTCGGGTCATCGGCATCGCGGATCAGCTGCTCGTACAGGAACTTGGTGTTGAACACGTAGATCCCCATCGAAGCCAGCGCGGTATCCGGCTTGCCGGGGATGGGGTCCGGGTTGTCGGGCTTCTCCCGGAAGCGCTGCACCCGTCCGTCGGCATCGATGCCCATCACGCCGAAGGCCTTGGCCTCCTCGAGCGGAACCTGGATGCAACCGATGGTCAGGTCGGCCTGCTTTTCCACGTGATAGGCCAACATGAGACCGTAGTCCATCTTGTAGATGTGGTCGCCGGCGAGGATCAGCACGTACTCGGGATCATGGGAGCGGATGATGTCGAGGTTCTGATACACGGCATCCGCGGTGCCGGAATACCACGAGTTCTCGTGGATACGCTGCTGGGCCGGCAGAAGCTCGATGAACTCGCCCATCGACGGGTTGGAATTGCCCCAGCCGAGCTGGATGTGGCGGATCAGCGAATGCGCCTTGTATTGGGTCAGCACGCCGATGCGGCGGATGCCCGAATTCACGCAGTTGGACAGCGGGAAGTCGATGATGCGGAACTTGCCGCCGAATGGCACTCCGGGCTTGGCCCGCCAGTCGGTCAGCTGCTTGAGGCGCGATCCTCGCCCCCCCGCCAGCACCAGGGCCAGGGTATCCCGGGTAATGCGGCTGACTAGACGCTGCGGCTGTGCGATCAGCATATCGACATGCTCCTTGGCTTGGATGACCGTTTTCGACTGTAACTTAAGGCCTGTACTATGAGTCTAGTCTGTTAAAAAACTACTGCAGCCTCGACCGCCGGGAGAACCCATGGATCAGTCGATTGCCCGTCTGCTCGACGGACGCCACCACGACCCCTTCAGCCTGCTCGGCAGGCACCCCCTCGGCGAGGGCTGGTCCTGCGTGCGCGCCCTGCTGCCACAGGCCGCTTCGGTCAGGCTCGGACCGCAGGGACCCGCCATGGAACGCATCGATCCGCGCGGCCTGTGGCAGTGGGAAGGTCCGGACGGCGACCTGCCCCGGCATCACAGCCTGCATTGCACCGACCGTAATGGCCATGCCTTCGAACTGATCGACCCCTACACCTTCGAGCCCCAGCTCGGCGAGTTGGACATGTACCTGTTTGGCGAGGGCCGCCACTGGCATGTCTACCGCGTGCTGGGCGCCCATCCCCACCAGGTTGACGGCATCGACGGCGTGCGCTTCGCCGTGTGGGCACCGAACGCCGAGCGCGTCAGCGTGGTGGGTGATTTCAACCAGTGGGACGGCCGGCGCAACATGATGCGCAGCCGGGGCGGCGGCGGGCTGTGGGAGCTGTTCATCCCGGGACTCGTGCCCGGCGATCTGTACAAGTACGAGCTACGCAACCGCGACAACGGAGCCATCCTGCTCAAGACCGACCCCTATGGGGCCTGGTTCGAGCACCGGCCGGGCACGGCCGCCCGCGTGCCCGCCCCATCCACGCATGCATGGAACGACGGGACATGGATGCAGAGCCGCGGGCAGGAGGGCTGGCTGAACCGACCGATGTCGATCTACGAGGTCCACCTCGGCTCATGGCGCCGCCGCGAGGACGGCAGTTTCCTCGACTACCGCACCCTCGCCCACCAGCTGGTCGACTACCTCGAACCGCTTGGCTTCACCCATGTCGAGCTGCTCCCCATCACCGAACACCCGCTGGACGATTCCTGGGGCTATCAGACCACCGGCTACTTCGCCCCCACCAGCCGCTTCGGCACCCCCGACGATTTCCGCTACTTCGTCGACCACCTGCACCAGCACGGCATCGGCGTACTGCTCGACTGGGCCCCCGGCCACTTCCCCAAGGACGAGTGGGCGCTGGCCCGCTTCGACGGCACCCCGCTGTACGAGCACGCGGATCCGCGCCGTGGTGAACACCGCGACTGGGGCACCTACATCTTCAACTACGGCCGCAACGAGGTACGCAACTTCTTGCTCGCCTCCGCCGTGCACTGGCTGGAGGAATACCACATCGATGGCCTGCGCGTGGACGCGGTCGCCTCGATGCTCTACCTCGACTACTCGCGCGACCCGCATGACTGGCTGCCCAACCAGTACGGCGGAAGGGAGAACCTCGAGGCGATCGAGTTCCTGCGCGAGCTCAATCGCGTGGTGCACGGCCGCTTCCCCGGCGCCTCGGTCATCGCCGAGGAATCCACCGCCTGGCCGGGCGTGACCCGGCCGACCGACGTCGGCGGCCTCGGCTTCACCATGAAGTGGAACATGGGCTGGATGCACGACACGCTCGGCTACATGGGCCGCGACCCCATCCACCGCCAGCACCACCACAACGACCTCACCTTCGGGCTGCTGTACGCCTTCTCGGAAAACTTCGTCCTGCCCCTCTCCCACGACGAGGTCGTGCACGGCAAGGGTTCGCTGGTGGGCAAGATGGCCGGCGACGAGTGGCAGCGCTTCGCCAATCTGCGCCTGCTGTTCAGCATGATGTGGACCTATCCCGGCAAGAAGCTGCTGTTCATGGGCGGCGAATTCGGCCAGGTGGCAGAGTGGGCCTTCGGCCGCGAACTCGAATGGTGGGTGACCCAGTACCCGCAGCATGGCGGCATGCAGCGCCTGATCGGCGACCTGAACCGGCTGTACCGAAAACTGCCCGCCCTGCATGCCCGCGACTTCGACTGGAGCGGCTTCCACTGGGTGGACTGCGGCGACGCCGCGCAATCCGTGCTGAGCTATCTGCGCCAGGATAGCGGCCAGCAGGTGCTGGTGGTGATGAACTTCACCCCGGTTCCGCGGGAGGGCTACCGGGTTGGCGTACCTGCCCCGGGGCGTTACCGCGTGCTGCTCAATACGGATGCCGAGACCTACGGCGGAAGCAACGTCGGGCCGGCCGAGACCGAGGCCGAGGCGACCGGCTGGAATGGACTGCCCTTCTCCATCCGCCTGATCCTGCCGCCGCTCGGCGCCCTCATCCTGCAGGCCGAATGAACACCCTCTGCCCGGGAGCAACCTTGAGCCCACCCTTGCGCGTCCTGTTCGCCACCTCCGAGGCCCATCCGCTGATGAAGACCGGCGGACTGGGCGATGTTTCAGGCAGCCTCCCCTCCGCCCTGCGGGCGCAGGGAGCCGACGTGCGCCTCATCATGCCGGCCTATGCCGACACCCTGGCGCGACTGCCCGCCTGGCACCCCTTGAGCGAGCTGCACGTGGAGCCCTTCGGCCCCTGCCGCATCCTCGAGACGATCCTCCCGGGCAGCGATGTACCGGTGCTTCTGGTCGAGCACCCACTGTTCAGCGACCGCCCCGGCAACCCCTACAACACCGCCGACGGCCATGCCTGGCCGGACAACGCCGAGCGCTTCACCCTGTTCAGCCGGACCTGCGAACGGGTCGCCCTGGACCAGTCTGTGATCGGATGGCAGCCCGACATCGTGCATGCCAACGACTGGCAAAGCGGCCTGCTGCTCGCCCTTCTCCAGCTCCATCCCCACAGCCCGGCTCGCCTGATCACGATCCACAACCTCGCCTACCAAGGGGTGTTCGACCGCGCGACCTTCGAGCGCCTGGGATTGCCCTGGACACTGTGGCAGCCGCACGGGGCTGAGCACTGGGGCGAGATGAATTTTCTCAAGGCCGGCATCAACGGTGCGCGCTTCATCACCACCGTCAGCCCGAGCTATGCGCGGGAAATCCAGACCCCTCCGTTCGGCAACGGCCTGGACGGCCTGCTGCGGCACCGGCGGGCGGACGTGGTCGGCATCCTCAACGGCATCGACCCACGCGAATGGGACCCGGCCCACGACCCTTCCCTGCCCCACAACTACGACGCCGAGCACCTGGACGCCAAGCGTGAGAACAAGCGCGTACTGCAGGCGGAACTGGAGCTTGCGCGGGATGACGACGCCCTGCTGATCGGCGTCATCGGACGCATGACCGAACAGAAGGGACTGGACCTCGTGCTGCAGGCGGCGGACAGCGTGCTTGCCATGCCGGTTCAGATGGCCGTGCTTGGCAGCGGCGACAAGGCGCTCGAGATGCGCTTCATGGAGCTGATGGAGCGCTACCCCGGCCGCGTGAGCGTGCATCTCGGCTACAACGAGGGCCTGGCCCATCGCATCGAGGCCGGCAGCGACGTGTTCCTCATGCCCTCGCGCTTCGAGCCCTGCGGGCTGAATCAAATGTACAGCCTGCGTTATGGCACCCTGCCGATCGTGCACGGTGTCGGCGGCCTCAACGACACCGTCGTCGACATCACCCCAGAGACCCTCGCGGACGGGACGGCCAACGGGATCGTGATGCGCTATCTCGACGCCCCGGCGATCATCTGGGCGGTGGGGCAGGCACTCGGACACTTCCGCGACAAGGCGCGCTGGCACGCCATCCAGCGCGCCGGCATGAATTGTGACTTCAGTTGGGAGAACAGCGCGCGCCAGTACGTCGGGCTGTACCGGCGGATGATGGCAGAGCGGGCATCGCAGGATTAGCAGCAACTGTTGAAAAAGGGCTTTCCTGCCCTTTTTCAACTCGCCTCGTCGCGGTACACGCCTGCGACGGGCTCCGAATATCAAGCACTTAGCGTGCTTGATAGTCGTGCAAGCCATCCATGGCCTGCCTTAACAAGGGTATTTTTCAACACCCTTGTTAACCTGGCCCTTCCTTCGCCCTGAACATGTCACAGGGCGAGGCCCCGGGCAGCACTGCCGGATTGGCTCAGGCTCAGGACAACTCGCCGATCTCGGCGCGGATGGCCTCGAGCGCCGCCTGGGGGTCGTCCGCGCGGGTGATCGGACGCCCCACCACCAGATGACTCGCCCCGAGAGCGATCGCCTCGCCCGGCGTCACCACCCGGCGCTGGTCGCCAACGTCGCTCCCGCGCGGACGCACTCCCGGGGTTACCAGCAGGCCGCGCGGCCCCCACATGCGCCGAAGCTCGTTGGCCTCCCGTGCCGAACACACCACCCCATCCAGGCCGCACTGGCGCGCAAGGCCCGCCAGGTGCTCGACGTGATGGGCGGGGCTGCCCGCCAGTCCGATCTCGTGCAGATCCTCCTCGTCCATGCTGGTCAGCACGGTGACCGCGATCAGGTGCGGCCGGTGCTGCCCGCCCTCCAGTGCCTCGCGCGCGGCCTCCATCATGCGCCGCCCACCGAGGGCATGCACGTTCACCATCCACACGCCGAGGGAAGCGGCGGCCTTCACCGCCTGCGCCACAGTGTTGGGGATGTCGTGAAACTTGAGATCGAGGAAGACCTCGAAGCCGAGCTGGTGCAGCCGCTCGACCACCGCGGGGCCCGCGAGGGTGAACAGTTCCTTGCCCACCTTGAGCCGGCAGCCGCGGGGGTCGAGCTGCTGCGCCAGGGCGATGGCCTCTGCAGGATTGGCGTAGTCGAGGGCAACAACAATACGGGAATCGGTGAAGGCCATGGCGGGGAATGTCCTCAAGCAGTCCGGAATAGGCAGCCTTTGCAGGCGCGGGATCACTCCCGCAGTTTACCAGACCCAGGCATCGCCCCCGGAAGGCACGACAGCAAGGAAAACGGCCGCCATGTCCCGGAAAACATGAAAAAGAAAAGGCCCCCGAAACGGGGGCCTTGATGATTGAGCCAGGCAGCGAGGCCGGAAGACCTCAGTCCTCGTCCATATCGTCGTCATTCCCTGCCTTGCCTTGGGCAGGCAGGCCGTTGACCTGCAGACGAAGATCCTTGCCGGGCTTGAAGTGCGGAACGTGCTTGCCCTCCAGGATCACCTGCTCGCCGGTCTTGGGATTGCGTCCCTGACGCGGGCGACGGTAATGCAGGGTGAAGCTGCCGAAGCCACGCACCTCGATGCGCTCGCCAGTGGCCAGCGCCGAGCCCATCTGCTCCAGGATGCACTTGACCGCCATCTCGACATCACGAGGCGGGAGGTGCTCCTGTCGTCGGGCCAGGAGTTCGATCAACTCGGACTTCGTCATGTCCCGTGTAAGCTTAGGAGTGCATGGATGGGAAGCGTGCACCCGGGGATGGGTGCACGCTGGCGGCAGGGCGAGGGTTACTCGCCGCGACCGAGCTGCTCCTTGAGCAGGTCGCCCAGGGTCGGCGCGGCAGCGCTGGCGGCACGGCTGTACTCGCTCATCACTTCGGCCTCTTCCTGGCTGTCCTTGGCCTTGATGGACAGGGAGATGGTGCGGTTCTTGCGGTCGATGCCGACGAACTTGGCCTCGATCTCCTCGCCAGACTTCAGTACGCTGCGGGCATCTTCCACGCGATCGCGGGAGATGTCGGAGGCGCGGATGTAGCCCTCGACGCTGTCGGCCAGCTGCACGGTAGCACCCTTGGCATCGACGTCCAGGATGGTGCCCTTGACGATGCTGCCCTTCGGATGATCGGCTACATAGGTGGTGAACGGATCATTCTCGAGCTGCTTGAGGCCCAGGGAGATGCGCTCGCGCTCCGGATCGATGGCAATGATGACCGCCTCGACCTCGTCGCCCTTCTTGAAGCGGCGCACGGCTTCCTCGCCCTGCTCGTTCCAGGAGATGTCGGACAGGTGGATAAGGCCGTCGATGCCGCCATCCAGGCCCACGAACACACCGAAGTCGGTGATGGACTTGACCTGGCCGACCACGCGCTCGCCCTTCTGGTGGGTCGCGGCGAACTCGTCCCACGGGTTGGCCTTGCACTGCTTCATGCCCAGGGAGATGCGACGACGCTCCTCGTCGATGTCGAGGATCATCACCTCGACCTCGTCGCCCACGGAAACGACCTTGGCCGGGTTGACGTTCTTGTTGGTCCAGTCCATCTCGGACACGTGCACCAGACCCTCGATGCCATCCTCGATCTCGACGAAGCAGCCGTAGTCGGTGATGTTGGTGACCTTGCCGAACAGGCGGGTGCCGACCGGGTTGCGGCGGGCCAGGTCAGCCCAGGGATCTGCGCCCAGCTGCTTGAGGCCGAGGGAGACGCGGTTGCGCTCGCGGTCGAACTTGAGCACGCGCACTTCGATCTCGTCGCCGATGTTGACCACCTCGGACGGATGCTTGACGCGTTTCCACGCCATGTCGGTGATGTGCAGCAGGCCGTCGATGCCGCCGAGGTCGATGAACGCACCGTAGTCGGTGAGGTTCTTGACGATACCCTTGATCATCTGGCCTTCCTGCAGGTTCTCCAGCAGGGCCTCGCGCTCGGCGCTGTATTCCTGCTCGACGACCGCGCGGCGGGAAACGACCACGTTGTTGCGCTTCTGGTCCAGCTTGATCAGCTTGAACTCGATGTCCTTGCCTTCCAGGAAGGTGGTGTCGCGGATCGGGCGCACGTCGACCAGGGAGCCCGGCAGGAAGGCGCGGATCTCGCCGATGTCGACGGTGAAGCCGCCCTTGACCTTGCCGGTGATGCGACCGGTGATGATCTCGTTGTTCTCGAAGGCCTTGTCCAGCAGGATCCAGGCCTGAGCGCGCTTGGCGTCATCGCGGGACATCTGGGTTGCGCCGAAGCCATCTTCGAGGGACTTGAGCGCCACTTCGACGACGTCGCCGACCTTGACGCTGATCTCACCGTTCTCGTCCTTGAACTGCTCGGCGGGGATCACGCCTTCGGTCTTCAGACCGGCGTTGACGACGACGAAGTCGGGACGAACTTCAACCACGGTGCCGTGGACGATGACGCCCGGCTTCATGGGGGTGGTCTTGAGGCTTTCCTCGAAGAGTTGGGCGAAACTTTCAGTCATGTTGGGTTGGGAGTTTTCTAGGGTTTCGCATGCCTGAGGCTTCCATGTCGGCATGGTCAAACAAAAAACCCGCGCGCCTGCCTGCACGCGGGGCCGTGGGATGGCTACCAGACGGGGCCCGGGGCGGGTCAGCGACCCAGCCGACCGAGGCACTCGGCAAGCACTTGCTCCACTGTCAAATGGCTCGAATCGATCACGTGGGCGTCTTCAGCCGGCTTGAGCGGCGCCACGGGGCGCTGCATGTCGCGCTGGTCGCGCTGACGGATGTCCTCGATGATCTGATCTAAGTTAGCATCGAGCCCCTTGTCTTTCAACTGCTTATAGCGCCTCTCGCCGCGCACCTCGGCACTGGCGTCGAGGTAGATCTTGACCGGGGCGCGCGGGAACACCACCGTGCCCATGTCACGCCCGTCCGCCACCAGTCCCGGCGGCTGGGCGAAGCGGCGCTGCCGGTCGAGCAGGGCCTCCCGCACCGCGGGGTGTGCGGCGACGGTGGAGGCGGCGGCGCCGGCCTCCTCGCTGCGGATCTGCAGGGTGACGTCATCCCCCTCGAGAATGACGCGGGTCTCCTCGTCTCCCTCGAAGCGCACGTCCAGCCCGGCGGCCACACGGGCCACGGCATCGGCGTCGGCCAGGTCGATGCCGCGGCGCTGGGCGGCCAGCGCGGTCAGGCGGTACAGGGCACCCGAGTCGAGCATGTGCCAGCCGAGCTTCTTCGCCAGCAGGCGGGCGACGGTGCCCTTGCCCGAGCCGCTCGGCCCGTCGATGGTCAGGACGGGAATGTCGCTCATGCGCTTGCGACCTCCGTGGCGATGGCAAGGCCTGCGCCCCGGGCCAGCTCGACGAAGCCCGGGAAGGAGGTGTTGACGTTGTCACACTCCTCGATGCGGATCTCTCCCGTGGCGCGCAGCGAGGCCATGGCGAAGGACATGGCGATGCGGTGATCGTCGTGGCTGTACACCGTGCCGCCGCCCAGGGTGCCGCCGCGGATCACCATGCCGTCCGGCGTGGGGCGCGCCTCGATGCCGAGGGTGGTCAGGCCATCGGCCATGACCTGGATGCGATCGGATTCCTTCACGCGCAGCTCTTCCGCGCCGGTCAGCACGGTCTCGCCCTCGGCGCAGGCGGCGGCAATGAACAGGACCGGGAACTCGTCGATCGCGAGGGGAACCAGCTCCTCGGGGATGCGGATGCCCTTGAGTTGCGCGCTGCGCACCCGGAGATCGGCGACCGGCTCGCCACCAACCACGCGCTCGTTCAGCACCTCGATGTTGCCGCCCATCAGGCGCAGGATGTCGATCACCCCGGTACGAGTCGGATTCATGCCCACGTGCTCGAGCGTAAGGTCCGAGCCCTCGGCGATGCTGGCGGCGACCAGGAAGAAGGCCGCGGAGGAGATGTCGGCCGGCACGTCGATGGCCGTCGCGGTCAGCTTGCCGCCGCCGGTCAGGCAAACAGTGCTCGAGCCACCCTCGCCCTTGGAGCGGCGCACCTCGTAGCCGAAGCCCTGCAGCATGCGCTCGGTGTGGTCGCGGGTGGGCGCGGGCTCGGTCACGCAGGTCTCGCCCTCGGCATAGAGGCCGGCCAGCAGGATGCAGGATTTCACCTGGGCGCTCGCCATCGGCATGACGTAGCGGATGCCCTTGAGCCTGGAGCCGCCGTGCACGGTGAGCGGCGGACGCCCGCCCTCGGCGGTGTCGATGCGCGCGCCCATCAGGGCCAGGGGCTCGGTGACACGGCGCATCGGACGGCGGGAGAGCGAGGCGTCGCCCTCCATCACCGCATCGAAATCCTGGCCGGCGATGATGCCCGACATCAGGCGCATGGAGGTTCCTGAATTGCCAAGCCACAGCGTGTCGTCCGGCCTTTTCAGGCCATGCAGCCCCACGCCATGGATGCGGACTCGCCCGGCACCGAGGGTTTCCGGCCCTTCGATCTCCACGCCCATGCGACGGAAGCAACGCAGGGTGTTGAGGCTGTCCTCACCCTCGAGGAAGCCGGAGACCTCGGTCACGCCCTCGGCGAGGGCACCGAGCATGATCGAGCGGTGGGAAATGGACTTGTCACCCGGGACGCGCGCACGGCCGGTAAGCTTGCCGCCGGGTTGGACGATATAACGCAGGGTCATGGTCGAGCCTTTGGAGTCGGGATATCGGGGGCGATGCTGAAAAAAATTCATTCTAGGGAAACGCTGAAAAATTCAGCGCTTCCCTGGATAGGGTTTCATGCGGCGAGCATACCGCCGCGCGCGGGATTCAGAGCTTCAGCCCTTCGCGCGCCTGCTTGGCGCGGCTGAACAGGGCGTGCAGGGCCTCGCCATCGCCCGCGTCGAGCAGCTGGTAGAGATGCTCGAGGTCCTTCTGATAGCGCTTGAGCATGCCCTTGATCTCGGCCGCGTTGGCCAGCGCGATGTCGCGCCACATGGTGGGGTCGGAGGCAGCGATGCGAGTGAAGTCGCGGAAACCACCGGCGGCATAGCGGAACACCTCGTGCCTCTCCTCCATGCGCGCCAGGCTCTCGACGAGGGCAAAGGCCAGCAGGTGCGGCAGGTGGCTGGTGGCGGCCAGCACGTGATCGTGATGCAGGGCGGTCATCGCCTCCACCTCCGCGCCGACGATCCGCCACATCTCGGCGATGCGCGTCACGTCGGCCTCGTCGTTGTCGGAGAGTGGGGTGATGATCACCCGCCGTCCATCGAACAGTTCGGCGAAAGCCGCCTCGGGGCCGCTGCGCTCGGTGCCGGCGATCGGATGGCCGGGCACGAACTGGCGGCTGCGCTGGCCCAGCACGGAGCGCGCGTCCTCGATCACGCTCATTTTGGCGCTGCCCACGTCCGTCAGGATCATGCCTGGCTGGAGCGCGGGCAGGAGCTGCTGGAACACGTCGCGCATGGCCAGCAGGGGCACCGACAGGACGACGATGTCGGCCCCGCGGGCCGCCTCGGCGAGATCGGTCGAGTAGCGGTCAATGATGCCGAGCCCGCGCGCACGCTCGAGGGTCTCGACGTTACGGCCTGCGCCGACCACCTCCCCAACCCGCCCGGCGCGCTTGAGCGCGAGCGCAAGCGAACCGCCGATCAGACCGCTGCCGACGATGCACAGGCGCGGACAGTAGAAGCTCACCGCGCCTCCTCCAGCACCTTGCCGAGCGCGGCCAGGAAGCGCGCGTTCTCCGCTTCCGTGCCGATGCTCACCCGCAGGAAGTTCGGCAGACCGTAGTTACCCACCGGCCGAACGATCACCCCCTCGCGCAGCAGGCCATCGTACACCGGCATGGCCGGCCGCCGCATGTCGATGCAGAGGAAGTTGCCGAAGCTCGGCAAGGCGGACAACCCCAGCGCCGCCAGCCCCTCGCGCACCTGCGCCAGGCCCGCGCGGTTCAGCTCGCGTGTGCGGCTCACATGCCCGGGGTCGGCCAGCGCGGCCCGCGCAGCCTCGAGGGATAGCAGCCCCACGTTGAACGGCTGGCGCACGCGGTTGAGCACGTCCGCGACCTGCGGGTTGGACACCGCATAGCCGACACGCAACCCCGCCAGGCCGTGGATCTTGGAGAAGGTGCGGGTGACGATCAGGTTGGGAAAGGCGTCCAGCCACTCGATGGCGTTCGGGAAACCCGCATCCTCATCGACATACTCGATATAGGCCTCGTCCACCACCACCAGCACTCGGGCCGGAAGCGAGGCGATGAAGTCCCGCAGCTCCTCCCTCCCGAGCCAGGTGCCGGTAGGATTGTTGGGGTTGGCGAGGAACACCACGCGGGTCCGATCGTCCACCGCCCGGCGCATGGCCTCGAGGTCGTGGCCGAGGGGTTGATGCGAATGATCGGCAGGCAGGGCCTTCGCGAGCTGGGCGATCCCTCCCACCGCCTGGGTGCTGATCGGATAGACGGCAAAGGCGTATTCGGAGAACACAGCCCCCCGTCCCTCGCCGAGAAACGCGCGGGCGATGAGATCAAGCACATCGTTGGAGCCGTTGCCGAGAGTGATGTTCTCGACATCCACCCCCAGCTGCCCGGCCAGGGCGCGTTTCAGCGCGTAGCCGCTGCCATCCGGGTAGAGGTGGACCTGGCCGGCATGGGCACGGATGGCCTCCAGCGCTTGTGGCGACGGGCCGAGCGGATTCTCGTTGGAGGCCAGCTTGATGGCTCCCTGGATGCCGAGCTCACGCTCCAGTTCATCGATCGGCTTGCCCGGAACATAGGGGGACAGCCCCTGTACCGCGGGCAGGGCGAGCCCGAGCCATGCGTTGGTGGTCATGCCTTGAGTACCGCCTTGGGATAGGAACCGAACACGCGCAGCCAGGCCGCGTGCCCCTCGAGTTCGTGCAGGGCCTCCGCCACCTTCGGGTCGGCACGATGACCTTCCAGGTCGATGAAGAAGAGGTATTCCCATGCGCGCGCGCGCACCGGACGCGACTCGATCCGGGTCAGGCTGATGCCCCGCTCCGCCAGCGGCTTGAGCAGGCGATAGAGCGCACCGGGCTGGTTGGCGGTCGACACCGCGAGCGAGGTCTTGTCCTCGCCGCTCGGACCGGCATCGTTCTCGCCCAGCACGACGAAGCGCGTGGTGTTGTGCGCCTCGTCCTCGATGTTCGCCGCCAGGATGGCGAGCCGGTAAAGGTCGGCCGCCACCTCGGGCGCGATCGCGGCGGCGCCATCCTCCCCGGCGGCCAGGCGTGCGCCCTCGCCGTTGCTGCTCACAGGCACGCGCTCGGCCAGTGGCAGGTGCTCGTCCAGCCAGCGCCGGCACTGCCCGAGCGACTGGGCGTGGCCGTACACGCGGCGCACCTCGGCGAGGGACTCGCTCCTGGAGAGCAACTGGTGATGGATGCGCAGGGCCACCTCGCCGCAGATCGACAGATCGTGGGCGAGAAGCGCTTCCTGCGTCTGGGCGACGCCACCCTCGGTGGAGTTCTCCACCGGGGCCACGCCATAAGCGGCGTTGCCCGAGACGACCGCACGGAACACCTCGGGAATGGAATTACAGGGCACCAGTTCGGCGGCATGGCCGAACTGGCGCAGGGCGGCCATCTGGCTGAAGGTTCCTGCGGGGCCGAGATAGGCCACGCGGGTCGGTTGCTCCAGCGCCAGGCAGGCCGACATGATCTCGCGGAACAGCCAGGCGATGCTGGCGTCGTCCAGGGGACCTTGGTTGAGCCCCTGCACGCGGCGCAGGACCTGCGCCTCCCGCTCCGGGCGATAGAACTGGATGACGCTGCCCTCGCCCTCTTCCGCGCGCTTGATCTCACCCACGGTGTGAGCCAGGCGCGCGCGCTCGGACAGCAACTCCAGCAGCCGCTGGTCGACCTGGTCGATACGGTCCCGTACCTCCTCAAGCCGCGGCAACGGCTTCACGCCCTCACTCATGACCGATCAGATCACGCGTACGTTGAGCACGCCGTCGATGGCACGGATGGCATCCGCCGCCGCCGCCGGAACCTCGCCCTCGACATCGATCAGGGTGTAGGCGATATCGCCGCGGGACTCGTTGACCATGTGGGCGATGTTGACTTTGTGGCTGCCGAGGATGTGCGACATCTGGCCGACCATGTCCGGCAGGTTCTTGTTGGCGATGGCCAGGCGATGGGTGCCCTTGCGCGGCAGCTTCACCTCCGGGAAGTTCACGGAGTTGGTGATGTTGCCGTTCTCCAGGAAGTCGCGCACCTGGTCGGCGACCATGATCGCGCAGTTATCCTCGGCCTCGCCGGTGGAGGCGCCCAGGTGCGGCAGGGTGATGCAGCGCGGATGGTTCTTGGTTGCGTTGGTCGGGAAGTCGGACACGTAGGCGTGCGCCTTGCCGGAATTCAGGGCCTCGACCATCGCGGCCTCGTCCACTACGCCCTCGCGGGCGAAGTTCAGCACCACGACGTTGTCCTTCATGAACTTCAGGCGCTCGGCATTGACCAAGTTGCGGGTCGCGTCGATCAGCGGCACGTGGAAGGTGACGAAGTCGGATTTGACCAGGACTTCGTCCACGCTGGTCGCCTGCTGCACGTCAGCGGACAGCTCCCAGGCGCGCTCGACGGTGATGCCCGGGTCGAAGCCGATGACCTTCATGCCGAGGGCGCGCGCGGCGTTGGCCACGCGCACGCCGATGGCGCCGAGACCGATCACGCCCAGGGTGCGTCCCGGCAGCTCGAAGCCGACGAAGTTCTTCTTGCCGTCCTCGACCGCCTTGTGCAGGAAGGCATCGTCACCCTCCAGCTCTACGGCGAACTTCCAGGCCTGGCTGATGTTGCGCGCGGCCATCAGCATGCCGGCCACGACCAGTTCCTTCACGGCGTTGGCGTTGGCGCCCGGGGCGTTGAACACCACGATGCCCTTCTCGCTCATCTCCTTGACCGGAATGTTGTTTACGCCGGCGCCGGCGCGGCCGATGGCCTTCAGGGTGGCGGGGACTTCCATGCCGTGCATCTTGGCGGAGCGCACCAGGATGGCGTCCGGGTGCTGGATCTCGGAGGCGATCTCGTACTTGTCGCGCGGCAGACGGTCCAGTCCGACGGCGGAGATGTTGTTGAGAGTAAGGATCTTGTACATCTTATAAACCCCTGAATTGATTACTTGATCAGCCGTTGCGACGAGCGAAATCGTTCATGAAGTCGACCAGCGCATCGACGCCAGCTTCCGGCATGGCGTTGTAGATGCTGGCGCGCATGCCACCGACGGAGCGGTGGCCGGCCAGAGTGGACAGGCCGGCGGCCTCAGCCTCCTTGAGGAAGGCCTTGTCCAGCTCGCTGTTGGCGAGGATGAACGGCACGTTCATCCAGGAGCGGCACTTCTTGTCCACCGGGTTGGAGTAGAACGGCGAGTTGTCGATCGCGTCGTACAGCTTCTGCGCCTTGCGCTTGTTGATCTCGGCCATCGCCGCCAGGCCGCCCTTGGCCAGCAGGTGCTCGAACACGAGGCCGGCGATGTACCAGGCGTAGGTCGGCGGGGTGTTGTACATCGAACCGTTGTCGGCATGGGTCTTGTAGTCGAACATGACCGGGGTACCCGGCAGGGTCTCGCCGATCAGGTCATCGCGCACGATGGCGATGGTCAGGCCGGCCGGGCCGATGTTCTTCTGCGCGCCGGCATAGATCACGCCGAACTTGGACACGTCCACCGGACGGGACAGGATGGTGGAGGACATGTCGGCCACCAGCGGGACGTCGCCGGTCTCCGGGATGTAGCCGAACTCCACGCCCGCGATGGTCTCGTTCGGGGTGTAGTGCACGAAGGCCGCGTCCTTGCTGAACGACAGCTCGGAGGCGTCCGGCAGGGTGGTGTACTTGCTGCCCTTGGTGTCGGCGACGATGTTGACGTTGCAGTAACGCTTGCCCTCGGCAACGGCCTTCTCGGACCAGTGGCCGGTGTTCAGGTAGTCGGCGCTGGTCTTGCCGCGCAGCAGGTTCATCGGGACCATGCTGAACTGCGCGGAGGCGCCGCCCTGCAGGAACAGCACCTTGTAGTTATCGGGGATGGCCATCAGCTTGCGCAGGTCGGCCTCGGCCTTCTCGGCGATGGAGACGTACTCCTTGCCGCGATGGCTCATCTCCATCACGGACATGCCGGAGCCGTTCCAGTCCAGCATCTCGTCGCGCGCGCGCTCGAGAACCTCGGTCGGCAGCATTGCCGGGCCAGCACTGAAGTTGTACACACGGGCCATGGGAACTCCCCTCTTCAAATTATTGATCTGTGGATTCTGACGGAGCGTCGGCGGTGGCATCACTGACCTCGCCCACGCTCTGGATACGTTCGATCTGGACCAGATGCTCGTCCTTGCCCAGGCGGATCAGCGTCACGCCCTGGGTATTGCGCCCGACAAGGGAGATCTCGGCGACCGGAGTGCGCACCAGCGTGCCCTGGTCGCTGATCAGCATCAGCTCGTCCTCTTCCGCCACCTGCACCGCGCCGACCAGCAGGCCGTTGCGCTCAGTGGTCTGCAGGGCGATCACGCCCTGGCCGCCGCGGCCGTGGCGCGGGAAGTCGTCCAGCGGGGTGCGCTTGCCGTAGCCGTTTTCGGAGGCGGTCAGGATGTCGCCCTTGTTGTCGCCGTCCTGGGCCACGATCATCGACACCACGGTCTGGCCTTCCGCCAGACGGACACCGATCACGCCGGAGGCGCTGCGCCCCATCGCCCGCACGTCGGTCTCCGGGAAGCGGATGACCTTGCCGGCGTTGGTGAACAGCATCACGTCCTGCGCACCGTCGGTCAGGGCTGCACCGATCAGGCTGTCACCCTCGCGGATGTCGATGGCGATGATGCCACTCGGGCGCGGACGGGAGAACTCCTCCAGCGAGGTCTTCTTGACGATGCCGTTGCGGGTGGCGAACAGCACGTACGCCTCGGTGGAGAAATCGCGCAGCGGCAGCAGGGCCTCGATGCGCTCGTTCTCCTCCAGCGGCAGGATGTTGACGATCGGCCGGCCACGGGCCTGGCCGCTGCCGAGCGGCAGCTCCCACACCTTCTTCCAGTACACGCGGCCGCGGCTGGTGAAGATCATCACCATGTCGTGCGAGCTTGCAACCAGAAGCTTCTGGATGGCGTCCTCGCCCTTGACCTTCGCCGCGCTGCGGCCGCGGCCGCCGCGATGCTGGGCGGCATAGTCGGACAGAGACTGGGTCTTGATGTAGCCGGCATGCGAGAGGGTCACCACGCGCTGCTCCTCGGCGATCAGGTCCTCCTCGGAGAGGTCCGCGCGGGCGGCCTGGATCTCGGTGCGGCGCGCGTCGGCATACTGAGTGCGGATCGCCACCAGTTCCTCGCGGATCACTGCCATCAGCCGGTCGGGATTAGCCAGGATTTCAAGCAGCTCGGCGATGGTGTTGAGGATCTCGGCGAACTCGCCGACGATCTTGTCCTGCTCGAGACCGGTCAGGCGGTGCAGGCGCAGCTCGAGGATGGCCTGTGCCTGTGCCGGGGAGAGCCGGTAGGTGCCGTCCTCAGCCATGCCAAAGCTGGCATCCAGTCCTTCGGGACGGGATGCCGAGGCCCCGGCACGTGCCAACATCTCGCGCACGAGGCCCGAATGCCAGCGACGCTCGAGCAGTTGCTCCTTGGCCTCGGCGGGGCTCGCCGCCGCCTTGATCAGGGCGATGATCTCGTCGATGTTGGCCAGCGCGACCGCAAGGCCTTCCAAGATGTGGGCTCGATCACGCGCCTTGCGCAGGTCGAACAGGGTGCGGCGCGTGACCACGTCACGGCGGTGGCGCAGGAAGGCTTCCAGCATGTCGCGCAGCGGCAGGGTGCGCGGCTGGCCGTCGACCAGAGCGACCATGTTGATGCCGAACACGGTCTGCAGCTGGGTCTGCTGATAGAGGTTGTTGAGCAGCACCTCGGCCATCTCACCGCGCTTGACCTCGATCACCACGCGCAGGCCGTCCTTGTCGGACTCGTCGCGCAGCTCCGAGATACCCTCGATCTTCTTCTCCTTGACCAGCTCGGCGATACGCTCGATCAGGCGCGCCTTGTTCACCTGGTAGGGAAGCTCGGTGACGATGATGGTCTGGCGGCCGGTGCGCTCGTCCTCCTCGACGTGCGCGCGGGCACGCACCTGGATGCGACCGCGGCCGGTCAGGTAGGCCTCGCGGATGCCGGCGCCGCCGAAGATGATGCCGGCAGTCGGGAAGTCGGGCCCCGGCACCAGCTCGAGCAGGCGAGCGTCCTCCACGTCCGCGTCGTCGACCAGCGCCAGGCAGGCATCGATGACCTCGCCGAGGTTGTGCGGCGGGATGTTGGTCGCCATGCCCACGGCGATGCCGGCCGAGCCGTTGACCAGCAGGTTGGGGACGCGGGTCGGGAAGACGGCAGGCTCGCGCTCGGAGCCGTCGTAGTTCGGCACGAAATCGACGGTGTCCTTGTCGATATCCGCTTGCAGCTCATGCGCGATGCGGGCCTGGCGCACCTCGGTGTAACGCATGGCGGCCGGGGCATCGCCGTCGATCGAGCCGAAGTTGCCCTGGCCGTCGACCAGCACGTAGCGCATGGAGAACGGCTGGGCCATGCGCACGATGGTGTCGTACACCGCCGTGTCACCGTGCGGGTGGTATTTACCGATGACATCACCGACCACGCGGGCCGATTTCTTGTAAGGCTTGTTCCAGTCGTTGCCCAGCTCGCTCATGGCGAACAGGGCGCGGCGATGCACGGGCTTCAGGCCGTCACGAACATCAGGAAGGGCTCGGCCAACGATGACGCTCATCGCGTAGTCCATGTAGGACTGACGCATCTCGTCTTCGAGATTGACCGGGAAGATCTCCTTGGCGAAATCAGCCATGTACGATGACACTCGGTTTAGGGCACATCAAAGCCCGAAACTATACCACAGGCGGGCAAAACCGCCTGTGCCCGGCAAGGCTCGCGCCGCCTCAGGCGCCGCCGAGGATCGCACGCACCCGCCCGGCGTCCGGCCGCAGTATCACGCCGCGCTCGGTCACGATGGCATCGATCAGCTCCGCCGGAGTGACATCGAACGAGGGATTCCAGGCCTCCACCCCCTCGGGGGCGATACGCTGCCCCCCCAGCGAGGTCACCTCATCCATCGGACGCGTCTCGATGGGGATCTCCGCCCCCGACCGCAGGGCAAGGTCGAAGGTCGAGGACGGCGCCACCACCATGAAGCGCACCCCGTGATGCCTGGCGAGGATGGCCAGGCCATAGGTGCCGATCTTGTTGGCCGTGTCGCCATTGGCAGTGATGCGGTCGGCGCCAACAATGACCCAGCCGATGCGCCCCCCCTTCATCAGGCTGGCCGCAGCGCCCTCGCAGATGAGGGTTACAGGGATGCCGTCCTCCTTGAGCTCCCACGCGGTCAAGCGGGCACCCTGAAGCCAAGGGCGGGTTTCGTCCGCAAAGACATGCCCCACCCGCTTCTGCGCATAAGCGGTGCGGATCACACCGAGCGCCGTCCCGAGTCCGGCCGTGGCGAGCGACCCGGTATTGCAGTGGGTCAGAACATCCCGGCCGGGCTCGATCAGGGCCGCGCCGAACTCACCCATGCGCCGGTTGGCCTCGAGATCCTCCGCCTCGATCCGCCGCGCCTCCTGCTCCAGGGATGCGACGTCCCCCTGCCGCTCGAGGACGCGGCGCATGCGTTCGATCGCCCAGAACAGGTTGACCGCCGTCGGGCGCGACTGGGCGAGGCGCTCGATATCCTCCTCCACCCGGCGGACAGCGTCGGCATCGGCCAGTCCGTTCTGGCGCGCGGCCAGCACCACGCCAAAGGCCGCAGCGATGCCGATCGCGGGCGCCCCTCGCACCACCATGGCACGGATAGCCTCGGCAACCTGAGGGGCCGTCGTGCAACGCACAAACTCGCGCACGGCCGGCAAGCGACGCTGGTCGAGCAATTCCAGGACGTCATGCTTCCAAACCAGGGCGCGGACGGCGTCGTAGCTACTCATCTATATAAGGTCTCGTGTTATTTGGACTTGTGAACCGGCCAGCGGGGCGCTATACAAGTTTCATGCAAGGGCGCCGTGGGCGAATTGCTGTGCAGGCGAGCAACAGCGGCCGTGCAAAAAAACAACGTTTCTTAGCTTTTTCGGCATCGGGAACGTATTATAAATTCCAACAAGCCGTTGAATGCGATGGCTTGCCCTTTTGCAAACTCAACCTTCGAGAAGGGAAGACAATCATGAAGAACTTCGCTGCTCTCAGCGCAGGCCTGCTGGCTTCTGCTGTCCTGGCCGCCCCGGCCTTCGCTGCCGACAAGCCGACCGCGTATGTCTATGACAGCCAGAAAGTCGTGGTTAAGGATGGCGTGGGCAAGTGCGTCCTCAACGGCCACATCGCCCTGAGCGCCGACAGCGCCATCAAGGAATGCCACCCGGAATACTTCAAGGAAGAGAAGGTCGAGGCCAAGCCGGCCGTTGAAGCGCCGAAGGCCCCGGTCGTCGCCGCCAAGAAGATCACCCTGAACGCCGACACCTACTTCGACTTCGACAAGTCCAACCTGAAGCCCGAAGGCAAGAAAGCCCTCGACGCGCTGGTTGCCGAAATGAAGATCGACCAGGTCGAGCAGATCACCGTGGTAGGCCACACCGACAGCATCGGTACCGACGCTTACAACCAGAAGCTGTCCGAGCGCCGCGCCAAGACCGTTGCTGACTACCTGGTTGGCAAGGGCGTACCGGCCGCCAAGATCAAGGCCTCTGGCAAGGGCGAGTCCCAGCCGGTTGCCGACAACAAGACCAAGGCTGGCCGCGCCAAGAACCGTCGCGTAGAAGTGACCGTCAACGCCGCCTCCAAGTAATTGGAGACCGCCTGACGCAAAGGGCGCCCCTCGGGGCGCCCTTTTTGTTTGTGCGTCGCGCACACACGCTCATGCAACCGCGCCACTCCGGACAGGCGCCCCGCCCCCGCTCAGCCCTCCCTGCCCGACGCCCCCACTCCGGTCAGATAGACGTCAAAACGCACTGCCTTGCCCTTGTAGCTCAGGGAAGGTGTAAGCCCGCCCAGCGCCGGGGCATGCAGCGGCCGCTTAACCACCACGCGCCTGCGAGCCTTCGCCATCGCCCGCTCCAGCAGCCCGTCCGCATCCGGATCCGTTCCCACCAGGCCGTGAAAAAGACGCATCGGCTTCTTCACCAGTGCGGACTTTCCCCGCTCCGGAAACATCGGATCCAGCACGACCACATCAGGAACGACAGCCGCAGCAGAGTCCAAGTATGCGGCGGCGTCGCCAGCCAGCAGATGCATCCGCCCTATAACCGGGGCGAGGGCAGGCAATTGTCCGCCCCGGCGCAGCCCGTCCTCGAGCAATGCCAGGACGACGGGATTGCGCTCGAACAGGGTGACCTCGCAGCCCAGGCTCGCGAGCATGAAGGCGTCACGCCCGAGCCCCGCCGTGGCATCAAGGATGGTTGGCAGATGCGCCCCCTTGATGCCCGCGGCACGCGGGAGCAGCTCGTCGCGGCGGAAGCCGGCCCGCTGGCGATAACCCATCGCACCGGCGCTGAAATCAACGCGCAGCGGCTGCTCGCGGCGGGCATCGGCATCATGCAGGGCCAGGCCGCCCGCCCCGACCAGAAGAAGCAAGCCATGAGCCGGTGGATGATCAGCATAGGGGGCATTCAGGCGATGAGCGAGCAGCCGGGCCTGACCAACCCAGCCCGCCCCCTCGGGCACGACCATGATGGAGTGGGTCATCAGGCGCTTGAGGAAGGCGCATCATCGACCCGCGCAGGCACCGATGCGACCTGAAGGGCCTTGATGAAGACCTTGGAATTGCGCTGGGCGTTATAGATGGCCTGGCGCGAAACAGGCAGGTCGCTCACCTCTGCCTTGCGGAAACCGTGCTCGATGAACCAGTGTGCGGTATGGGTGGTCAACACGAACACCCCTTCCAGACCACGCTGGGCCGCCTCCCGCTCCATCTGGCGCAGAAGCTGGCTGGCACGCCCACCGCGACGGTAGTCGGGGTGCACGGTCAGGCAGGCCAGTTCGGCCAGCGGCGCGTCCATGAAGGTATGCAAGGCCGCCGTGGCGATGATGCGCCCGTCCAGGTCAACCACCCAGTAACGTTCGATCTCGAGCTCGAGTTGTTCGCGCGGGCGGCGCACGAGCACGCCCTCGTCCTCAAGCGGACGGATCAGTTCAAGAATACCCCCTACGTCGTCGATCGTCGCACGGCGCAGCTTCTCTACCGGTTCGGCGGTGACCAGCGTGCCGTTGCCCTCGCGAGTGAACAGCTCGCGCAGCAGGGCGCCCTCGTTGCGTCGGTCGACCAGGTGCACCCGCCCCACCCCGCGGCGCACGGCCTGTACGGCGCTCGCCAGATGGAGGCGGAACTCGGCCGACAAGGCCGCGCTGTCCTGCCAGGCGGCGGCCTCGGCGACGGTCATCTGCGCCGGGAGGCTGCTGGCCGACTCGGTGAGGAACACCAGCTTGTCGGCGCGGATCGCGGCGGCCAACTCCACCGCCACGTCCTCCGCGCGCAGGTTGAAGACTTCGCCAGTCGGCGAGGTGCCAAGGCAGGGCTGAAGGATGACGTGCCCGGCGTCCAGCAGGCTGGTCAGGCGCTCGGACTCGACCTTGCGCACCTCTCCAGTCCAGCCGAGATCGACACCGTCGCGAACCCCGGCGGGACGGGCAATGACGAGATTGGCGGTCACCACCGACAGGCGCGCGCCCTCGAGCGGGGTGTTGGGCATGCCCTGGGAGAGACGGGCGATGAGGTCCACGGTCTGCACGGCCACTGCGCGCTTGACATGTGGCAACTCCGCCTCGCCGGTGATGCGCAAGCCGGCGTGGAAGCGGGAACGAAGGCCTGCGGCATGCAGCTCAGTCTCGATCTGCGGGCGCGATCCCGGCACGAGCACGAGGCGGACGCCGAGGCTCGAGAGCAGGGCCACATCGGAGGCCAGGGCCTCCAACCCCTGCTCGAGCAGGGCCTCGCCGGCGAAGGCCAGAACCACGGTCCTGGCGCGGTGGGCATGGATGTAGGGCGCGGCATCCCGCAGCAGCTGCTGGAGGGTGGGATGCGTGTCTGCGCTCATCTTGAGGCCTCAGTCCAGGGCGCCGAGCAGGAACTCGAGCAGGGCCTTCTGGGTGTGCATGCGATTCTCCGCCTCATCCCAGACCACGCTCCAAGGGCCGTCGATCACGGCGGAGTCCACCTCCTCGCCTCGGTGGGCCGGTAGGCAGTGCATGAACAGCGCATCCGGGCGTGCCAGGGCCATCAGCTCCTCGCCGACGCAATAGCCGGCGAAGTCGCGACGGCGGCGCTCGGTCTCCTCCTCCTGCCCCATGCTGGTCCACACGTCGGTGACCACCAGGTCGGCATCGCGGCAGGCCACGCGCGGGTCATGGGTCAGCATGACCTGCCCGTCCGCCTCGGCCACGATGGCCGGGTCGGGCCCATAGCCGGCGGGGGTGGCGACATTCAGCCTGAAGCCGAACACGCGTGCCGCCTGGATATAGCTGTGGCACATGTTGAAGCCATCGCCAACCCAGGCCACGGTCTTGCCGGCGATGCTACCGCGATGCTCCTCGTAGGTCAGCATGTCGGCCAGCAGCTGGCAGGGATGATTCAGGTCGGTCAGGGCATTGATGACCGGTACGCGCGAATGGGCGGCGAACTCCACCAGATCCGCGTGGTGATGCGCACGGATCATGATGATGTCGACCATGCGCGACAGCACGCGGGCGCTGTCAGCGATCGGCTCGCCACGCCCAAGCTGGGTATCGCGCGGGGAGAGGAAGATGGCGTGCCCGCCAAGCTGCGCCATCCCGGCCTCGAACGACACGCGCGTACGGGTTGAGGCCTTCTCGAAGATCATGCCGAGCACGCGGTTCTGCAGGGTCAGCACCTGCTCGCCGCGCGCGCGGGCAGCCTTCAGGTGGAGGGCGCGGTCCAGCACCCGACGCAGCTCATCCGGACTCAGATCGTCCAGCGAGATGAAGTGGCGCGGGGCTCTCATGCCTTCACCTCTGCCGCCAGGAAGTCCTTTACCAGCCCGGAGAGGATGTCCACCAGCTGGTCAGCCTGCTCGTCGCTCATGACCAGCGCGGGCAGCAGGCGGATCACCGAGTCGGCGGTGACATTGATCAGCAGGCCACGCGCCAGGGCCTGCTTGACCAGGTCTCCACAGGGACGGTCCAACTGGACGCCGATCATCAGGCCGAGCCCACGCACCTCGACCACCCCGTGCAGCCCCGCCAGGCGAGCGGCCAGGCCGTCGCGGATGCGGGCGCCGAGCTGCGCCGCACGCTCGACGAGCCCGTCGCGCTCGATCACCTCGAGCACGGTATGGGCCACGCGGCAGACCAGCGGGTTACCGCCGAAGGTCGAACCGTGGTTGCCGGGCGCGAACAGTTCGGCCGCGGCCCCGGCTGCAAGGCAGGCGCCGACCGGCACGCCGTTGCCCAGCCCCTTGGCCAGGCTCATCACGTCCGGCAGGATGCCGGCGTGCTGGAAGCCGAACCAGTGGCCGGTCCGTCCGATGCCGGTCTGCACCTCGTCCACCATCATCAGCCAACCGTGCGCATCGCAGATCTCTCGCACGCCCTGCAGGTAGGCAGGCGGCGGAACGCGCACGCCGCCCTCGCCCTGCACCGGCTCGACCAGCACGGCGACGATGCTGCGGTCGTGGCTGCCTACCTGGCGCAGGGTCTCGAGGTCACCGTATGGAACGCGCACGAAGCCGCCGACCAGCGGTTCGAAGCCGGCCTGGACCTTGCGGTTGCCGGTGGCGGACAGGGTGGCCAGGGTGCGGCCGTGGAAGCTGGACTCCATCACCACGATGCGCGGCTCGGCAATGCCCTTGCGATGGGCATAGAGGCGGGCGAGCTTGATCGCAGCCTCGTTGGCCTCGGCGCCGGAGTTGCAGAAGAAAACCTTCTCCATGCCGGCGACCTCGCACAGCCGATCCGCCAGCTTCTCCTGCCAGGCGATGCCGTAGATGTTGGAGGTATGGATGAGCGTCTGGGCCTGCTCGCAGATGGCCCGGGCGATGTCCGGCTGGGCGTGCCCCAGGCCGCAGACGGCCACGCCGGTGATGGCATCGAGATAGCTCTTGCCCTCGGTGTCCCAGAGGGTGGCGCCTTGCCCCTTCGCGAAGGTGACGGGCAGGCGGTTGTAGGTGTTCATCAGATGGGGGGTGGACATGAAATCCCGCTCCATGAAGGTGTCTGATCGATTTGATCAGGCGATTTCGCGTCGCCTCAGCGAATGAATCAGCGTTTTCCAGAAACAAAAATGGCCCGGCGAACGGGCCATGTTTTCAGGAGTTTAACCGCGCCGCCCGGGCTTGTGAAGGGCGACGCGGACGGCCTCGAGGGCAGTGGATCAGCCCTTGGCAGACGCGTAGCGGCGGGTGACCTCGTCCCAGTTCACCACGTCCCAGAAGGCGTTGATGTAATCCGGGCGACGGTTCTGGTAGCGCAGGTAGTAGGCGTGCTCCCACACATCCAGGCCGAGCACCGGGGTACCCTTGACCTCGGCGATGTCCATGATTGGGTTGTCCTGGTTCGGGGTGGAACAGATCTGCAGCTTGCCGGCGCCGTCGACGATCAGCCATGCCCAGCCGGAGCCGAAGCGGGTTGCGCCGGCGGTGGAGAACTTCTCACGGAACTGCTCGAAACCGCCGAAGGTCGCCTCGATATCGGAAAGCAGATCGCCCTTCGGCTTGCCGCCGCCGTTCGGCGAGAGAACCTGCCAGAACAGGCTGTGGTTGAAGTGGCCGCCGCCGTTGTTGCGCACCGCGACCGGCAGCTTGGAGACGTTCGCCATCAGCTCCTCGATCGGTTTCTCGTCCCACTCGGTGCCGGCAATGGCGGCGTTGCAGTTGTTCACATACGCGCCGTGGTGCTTGGTGTGGTGGATCTCCATGGTGCGGGCGTCGATGGATTTATCCAGCGCGTCATAGGCGTAGGTCAGTTCGGGCAGAACGAAGGCCATGTCGGATCTCCTTGGAATGAACGGGAACGGCTTTCTGCGCGTTTATAGCACAGAGCGAAGGCAAATTCCCGAGTGCCGAGGTCAACCTTGGCTGGCCGGCTGCTCGATGCCCTGCAGGGTCGCGAAAGCCGTACGACGCAAGGTAGAAATGAAGGACCCCCTGGCATCGGCTTCCTCTGTGCGCACAGCGGCGTACAGGGTACTCCACATGCCTTCCTGGCCGATGCCGCGCGCCAGCACGTAACCGCGCTCGATCTGCGTCTGCGCCGCCCAGCGCGGCAGGGCGGCCAGCCCGCGGCGGGAGGCGACGAGCTGGAGGATGGCGACGGTCAGCTCGGCGGTCCGGCGCTCCGGCAAAACCCCGGCGGGACGCAGGACACGCTGCACCACGTCCAGTGCCTGGTCCGGCAGGGGATAGCTGATGAGCGTCTGCCCCGCGAAATCGGCGGCGGTCAGAAAATCACGATCAGCCAAGGGATGCCCCGGGGCCAGCAAGGCAACGATCTCATAGCGGAACAGCGACAGATAGCTTACCCCCGGGCACTCATCCGGCTGGGACACCACGGCCAGGTCCGCCCGCCCCTCCAGCAGCAGGTCGACGGGCTCGGGCAGGAAGCCGCCGACCAGGTCGAGCTCCGCCTCGGGCCGCTCGGCGCGGTAGGCGTCCATCGCGGGCATCAGCCAGTCGAAGCAGGAATGGCACTCGACCGCGATGCGCAGGCTCTCGGGCGTGTGATCGGACGCCTGGCGCAGGAGATCGGCGCGCGCCGCCTCCACCTCTGGCAGGACACGCCGCGCCGCCAGCAACAACCGCTCCCCCGCAGGAGTCAGGCGCAGGGGGCGGCGCGAGCGGTCGACCAGCGGGATGCCGAAATAGCGTTCCAACGCGCCGAGCTGGTGCGACAGCGCGGATTGGGTCAGATGCACCCGGACCGCCGCCGCCGACACCGAACCCGTCTCTGCCAGGGCCTGGACCATGCGCAGGTGGCGCAACTCAATCATGAATCACCATCATCAAAAAATGAAAAACATTCGTTTGAATCATAAATAACCCCGCAAGATCATGTCATGCATTCATCAACGGAGTGCTGTCATGAATACCACCCATACCATTGGCTTCCCGCGCATAGGCCTCCAGCGCGAGCTAAAGTTCGCTCTGGAGGCCTTCTGGCGGGGCGAAACCAACGCCGACGCCCTGCACGAGACCGCCCGCGCCCTGCGTGCCCGCCACTGGGACATCCAGCGTGCGGCCGGCCTGGGCTTCGTCACGGTCGGCGACTTCGCCCTCTACGACCACGTGCTCGACCATATCCAGTTGCTCGGCTGCGAGCCGGCGCGCTTTGGGTTTGGCGATGAAGATGAACTCACCCGCTACTTCATCATGGCGCGCGGGGTGAGCGACCAGGCGCCCTCATGCTGTGGCGCCCACCACGATGCCGGCGACCAGCGTGCGCTGGAAATGACCAAGTGGTTCGACACCAACTATCACTACCTGGTGCCCGAATTCACCCCGGAGACGACCTTCCGGCCTGCCTCCCGGCGCCTGTTCGAGGAGGTAGCCGAAGCCCAGTCCCTCGGCCATCCGGTCAAGGCGGTACTGATCGGCCCGCTGACCTTTCTCTGGCTGGGCAAGGAAAAGGCAGGGGACTTTGATCGTCTCGACCTGCTCGAACGCCTGCTTCCGGCCTATGGCGAGATCCTCGCCCGACTGAAGCAGCTGGGGGTTGCATGGGTGCAAATCGACGAGCCCATCCTCGGCCTCGATCTGCCCGCTGCCTGGTGCCGGGCCTTCGAGACCGCCTATGCGCGCCTGGCCAACCATCGTCCGAATCTGCTGCTGGCCAGCTACTTCAGCCGCCTGGCCGACAACCTGCGCCTGGCCTGCCAGCTGCCGGTCGACGGCCTTCATGTCGATGCCGTGCGCGCGCCGGACGAGCTATCCCGCGTGGCTGACTGGCTGCCCGCTCACAAGGTGCTGTCCGCCGGCATCATCGACGGACGCAACATCTGGCGCGCCGACCTCGACGCCGCGCTTGCCCGGCTCAGGCCGCTGGCAGGGCAACGCGGAGACAGGCTGTGGCTCGCGCCAAGCTGCTCCCTGCTGCACGTGCCCATCGACCTCGATCAGGAAAACGGGCTCGATGGCGAACTGAAATCATGGCTGGCCTTCGCCCGCCAGAAGCTGATCGAACTGAATGTGCTGGGCCAAGCGCTGAGCGGCGGCGATGAAAGCGTCCACGAGGCACTCGCTGCCGCGCGCGCCGCCATCGCATCTCGTCGCGCCAGCACGCGCGTGCACGATGCACAGGTGGCCGGGCGCCTGCTCGCCCTGCCGGCGGATGCCGACCGTCGCGCCGCCCCCTTCGCCGAGCGCCAGCGCATCCAGCGCGAGACGCTGGCTCTGCCGCCCTTCCCCACCACCACCATCGGCTCCTTCCCGCAGACCGCCGAGCTGCGCGCCGCACGCGCCTCCTTCCGCCGGGGCGACATCACCCAGGCGGCCTACGAGGGCGTGATCCGCGAGGAAATCGCGCGCATCGTACACCGGCAGGAGTCGATCGGCCTGGACGTGCTGGTCCACGGCGAGCCGGAGCGCAACGACATGGTGGAGTATTTCGGCGAACAGCTGGCCGGTTTCGCCTTCACCCGGAACGCATGGGTGCAGTCCTACGGCTCCCGCTGCGTCAAGCCGCCGATCATCTACGGCGATGTCAGCCGCCCTGCCCCCATGACCGTCGCCTGGACGAGCTACGCCCAGTCGCTCACCGACCGGCCGATGAAGGGCATGCTGACCGGCCCGGTGACCATCCTGCAATGGTCCTTTGTGCGCGACGACCAGCCGCGCAGACAGACCTGCGAACAAATCGCGCTGGCCATCCGCGACGAGGTGGCCGACCTGGAGAGGGCCGGCATCCGCGTCATCCAGATCGACGAGCCGGCCTTCCGCGAAGGCCTGCCGCTGCGCAGGAGCGACTGGAGGGACTACCTCGACTGGGCCGGCCGCTGCTTCCGCATCAGCGCATCGCCGGTCGGCAACGCCACGCAGGTCCACACCCACATGTGCTACTCGGAGTTCAACGATATCCTGCCCGCCATCGCCGCACTGGACGCCGATGTCATCACCATCGAGACCTCGCGCTCGGACATGGACCTGCTGACAGGCTTCGGCGATTTTGCCTACCCCAATGAAATCGGCCCCGGCGTATGGGACATCCACTCCCCGCGCGTGCCTCCGGCTGCCGAGATGGAGCGCTTGCTGCGCAAGGCCGCCAAGGTCATTTCCCCTCGCAACCTTTGGGTCAATCCGGATTGCGGGCTGAAGACCCGCGGCTGGGCAGAGAGCGAGGCCGGCCTGCGCAACATGGTGGAAGCCGCCCGCAGGCTGAGGAATCCCGGGGTCAGCGACTGACGGTCAGCCCTCGGCGGGGCATCGGAAAGCGTGACGGGGACAGACGGCATCGATCGGATAAAATCGGGGCTCCTCTTCCCGGTGCATCGACATGCCCCCACTCTCAGCGCGCCTCCTCTCCCGCCTGCCTTGGCTGGCCTTGCTGGCCGTCTTGCTCATCCTGATCTGGCAGGTTCCCTTCGGCCCATGGTTCGGGGGCGGCTCGGGGACCGAACCCCGCACCGTCACGCCGCGCGGCGACCTTGCCGCGGACGAGGCTGCGACCATCGAACTATTCGAGAAGGCACGCGAGTCCGTGGTGTTCATCACCACGCGCGAGCAGGTGCAGGACCTCTGGACCCGCGACGTCTTCAGCGTGCCGCGGGGCACGGGCTCCGGCTTCCTGTGGGATGAGGCAGGCCACGTCGTCACCAACTTCCACGTCATCCAGGGCGCCAGCGAGGCGTGGATCCGGCTGGCCGACGGCCGCCAGCTCAGGGCTTCCCTTGTGGGTGCCAGCCCCGCGCACGACCTCGCGGTGCTGCGCATCGGACTGGGTCTGAAGCGTCCGGCCCCCATTCCCCTGGGGGAAAGCCACCCCCTCCGGGTGGGCCAGAAGGTCTTTGCCATCGGCAACCCCTTCGGTCTCGACTGGACGCTCACCACCGGCATCGTCTCCGCGCTCGACCGATCCCTCTCCACGGACAACAGCACCACGATCGAGCACCTGATCCAGACCGACGCGGCGATCAATCCGGGCAATTCCGGCGGCCCGCTGCTGGATTCGGCGGGACGGCTGATCGGCATCAACACGGCCATCTACAGCCCCAGCGGCACGAGCGCCGGCATCGGCTTCGCCGTGCCGGTGGACACGGTCAACCGCGTCGTGCCACGGCTCATCCGCCACGGACGCTATCTTCGCCCCTCCGTGGGGATTCAGGTGAACGAGGAACTGAACCGAAGACTGACCCGCGCGCTGGGGGTGGAAGGCGTGGTCATCCTCGGGATCGCCCCCGGTTCCGCCGCCGAGACGGCGGGACTGGTCGGCGCCACGCTCTCCCGCGAAGGGGTCATCGTGCCGGGCGACATCATCCTTGCGCTGGAGGGCCGTCCCGTCACCTCCGTCAGCGCATTCCTTGCGCGGCTGGATGAGTTCGAGGTGGGGGACACGGTCCGGCTGACCATCCTGAACAACGGTCGCCGCAGTGAGAAATCCGTCACTCTCCAGCCAGAACCGTGACGATCAGAGAGTCGCTGATGCCGACCATCCCTGGTCGGCCCCCTTCGGGGTCGCCTCATGGCGACTCCCGATCCGTTCCGGACGGATCGGTCAGGCCAGATAGTGGCGGCCCACATGCGCGCCCGCCGCACAGGTGAGATCGTAGCTGATGGTGCCGATGGCCTTGGCCACCTCGTCCACCGGCAGCCCCCCTCCCCACAATTCAACCTCGTCGCCCGGGCGAGCCTCGATGCCGCGCAGGTCGAGGGTGACGAGATCCATCGAGACACGCCCGATGAGCGAGGCACGCTGGCCATTGACCAGCACCGGCGTACCAGCCGGGGTGCGGCGCGGGTAGCCGTCGCCATAGCCGATGGCGGCAATGCCGACCGGCATGTCCTCGGGACAGGTCCAGGTGGCGCCGTAGCCGATGGCCGCGCCGGCAGGCTGCTGCTTGACCGCCAGCAGACGGGTGGTGAGCGTCATCACCGGACGCAGGCCATGGTCCGCCGCGCTCCCGCGCACAAACGGGTTTCCGCCATAGAGGGCGATGCCGGGACGCACGATGTCCCCGCCCGCGCCGTAGCCGCCGAGCAGCCCAGCCGAATTGGACAGGCTGCGCTCTCCCTCCAGCCCTTCGACGGCCTGACGGAAGACCTCGATCTGGCGCCGGGTGGCCGCAGGGTCGGCCTCGTCGGCGCAAGCGAAATGGGTCATCAGGCCAGGGGTGCCGCGCAACCGACCACTCGCCATGAGGCGGGCATGGAGTTCCCCGGCCTGCTCCGGCTCGATCCCCATGCGGTGCATGCCGGTGTCGATCTTGAGCCAGACCCGGAGCGGCAGGCCGGTGTGGCCGCTCTCCAGAAGCTCGACCTGCCAGGACTGGTGCACGACCGGCTCCAGCATCAGGCGCGCCGCCTGCCGAGCCTCGGCCAGCGAGGCAAAGCCCTGCAAGACCATCAGCCGCTGGGTGATGCCCGCGCGGCGCAGGACCTCGGCCTCGCCCAGGGTCGCCACCACGAAGCCGTCGGCGAGATCGCGCAGGGCCTGGGCGCAGGCGAGCATGCCATGGCCGTAGGCGTCCGCCTTGAGCGCGGGGAAGACCTTCGCGCCGTCCGCCGCTCCCCGCAGCACGCCGAAGTTGTGGCGCAGGGCCTCGAGGTCGATGCGAGCCTGAGCGGCCCGGACGGAAAGACTGTGGAATCCATCCCTGGATTCACCGATCCGTATGGAACGGATCGGAGCTTGCTCCTGAGCAAGCCCGGAGGATGCCGGCCACGGATGGTCGGCATCCACCCTCTGGGTGTCGCCTTTCGGTGCCCCAACGCCGTTCCCGACAGCATTTTTCACTCGTAATCCCCGCTGGAATAGACCTCGGGGGTGTAATTGGCGAACTGGGTGTACTTGCCGAGGAAGGTCAGGCGCACCGTGCCGATCGGGCCGTTACGCTGCTTGCCGATGATGATCTCGGCGACCCCCTTGTCCGCGCTGTCGGGATGGTAGACCTCGTCGCGGTAGATAAACACGATCAGGTCGGCATCCTGCTCGATCGCGCCCGATTCGCGCAGGTCGGACATCACCGGCCGCTTGTTCGGCCGCTGTTCGAGCGAACGGTTGAGCTGCGACAGCGCGATCACCGGCACCTCCAACTCCTTGGCCAACGCCTTGAGCGAGCGGGAAATCTCGGAGATCTCGGCGGTGCGGTTCTCGCTGTTGCCCGGCACCTGCATCAGCTGCAGGTAGTCGATGATGATCAGCCCCAGGCCATGCTCCTTTTTCAGGCGACGGGCACGGGCGCGCAACTCGGTCGGGCTGAGCGCGGGGGTGTCGTCGATGAAGATCGGCGCCTCGGACAGCATCACCACGGCCGAGGTCAGACGCGGCCAGTCCTCGTCCTCGAGCTTGCCGGTGCGCACGCGGTGCTGGTCGATGCGGCCGAGCGAGGACATCATGCGCAGCGCGAGCTGCTCGCCGGGCATCTCCATGGAGAACACGGCGACCGGCTTCTTGGTGCGGATCGCCGCATTTTCGCCGATGTTCATCGCAAAGGTGGTCTTGCCCATCGACGGTCGCCCGGCCACGATCACCAGGTCGCCCTTCTGCAGGCCCGAGGTCATGGTGTCGAAGTCGTCGAAGCCGGTCGGCAGGCCGGTGATCGGCTCGTCCTGCTCGTACAGGGTCTGGATGCGCTCGACGGCAAGGGTGAGCAGGCCCTTGATCGGGGCGAATCCCTTGCGCTGGCGGCTGCCCTGCTCGGCAATCTGGAACACCTTCTGCTCGGCCTCCTCCAGCAGCTGGCGGCTGTCGCGCCCGTCGGGCTGGTAGGCGCTCTGGGCGATGCCGGTGCCGACCTCGATCAGCTGCCTCTTGATGGCGTGCTCGCGCACGATATCGGCATAGGCGACGATGTTCGCCGCGGTCGGGGTGTCGGCCGCCACCCGGCCGAGGTAGGCCAGGCCGCCGACGTCATCCAGCAGGGCGTGCTTGTCCAGCCACTCGGCCACCGTTACCACGTCGCGCGGCTGGTCGGCGTCGGCGAGTGACTGCAGCGCGCGGAAGATCAGGCGGTGGTCGCGGCGATAGAAGTCGTCCTCGGTGATGCGGTCGGCGACGCGCTCCCAGGCGTCGGGGTCCAGCATCAGGCCGCCGAGCACGGACAGCTCGGCCTCCATCGAGTGCGGAGGCGCGCGCAGGGCGCTCAGCTTGCGGTCGTGCTGGCGGGCACTGCCGCCATCATGGGCCACCATGTCCGCAACGGGCGCGTAATCAGGGGCAATGTCGTTCATGAGATCCCGAAGAAATGAGGGAGGGACCGGTCAGCGGACCTGCATCACCATGCCGCCAAGCCTGAGGCCGCCCTGCAGGCGTTTCAACGCGGCATCCGCCTCGGCCTGACTGGCGAATGGTCCAGCGCGCACACGCCATACCTTGCGGCCCTCGATATCCAGCGGCTCGATCAGGCAGGGAATGCCGGCACGCTGCACCTGGCCCCGCAAATGCTGGGCATTGGATTCGGAACTGAAGCTGCCGAGCTGGATCATCCACTGCCCAACGGCCATCGGCTTGGTCGCAACCGCGCTGCCGGGTCGCGCGGCGGCATCACCAACGCCGTCTGGCTCCCGAGGGCCGGACCCCAAAGGGGCTTGTGGCATGGATGCCGCAACTCCCGCAAGGCTGGCCGCGGGCGCGGCGGGCCTGGGCGCATCCATTGCGGGCTTCGGGCTTGGCGGCTGGGTCTTGGGGGCAGCCTTGACCTCGGGCTCCGGCGACTTCGGGGGCTGTGTGGACGGCCTTTCCCCGCGGAGCGGGGCTTCAGCCATGGATGGCTGAAGGATCGGAGATCCGGGCTGCGCCTTGGCCGCCCCCACGTCAGCGAGATCCCTGGAGGGTTCCGTGCGGGTAGCAGCGGGAACGGGCAAGGGTGGCGGAGCCTCCATCAGCTCGCGCACTTCCGCGGGCGGCTCCACACTGGCGGTGTCCAGCGGCTGGGGCGGCTGTGGACGGGCGGGGATATCGGTGCGCAGGGCGGCCTTGTACCCCTCCCCCTGCAGGGCGAACGGCAGCACGATCACCGCCAGGGCCACGATGACCCCCGCCCCAAGCAGCCGCTTCAGCAACACACGATCCACGTTATGCCTCAGGATCCGAAGGATGGATGTGGTCGAGAATATCCGCCACGCACAGGAAGGAACCGAAGACGAGCAGCCGATCGCCGGCGCCGGCCTCGCCCAAGGCCGCATTATACGCCATGGCCGGCCGTGGCCACGCCCCGGCCACGGGCAAGCCGGCCTGCCCGAGCAGCTCGGCCAGATCACCGGCCTGGCGCCCGCGCGGCCCCTCCAGCCCGGCCACATACCAGGCATCGACCCGGTCGGCGATCTTGCACGCCATGCCGACGGCATCCTTGTCGGCCAGGGCGGAGAACACGGCGAGGGTGCGGCCGGCTGCGGGCAGGTCCCCCATGGCCCGCGCCAGGGCCTCGACCCCCGCGGGATTGTGCGCCACGTCGATCCACACCGGCACGCCGCCCTGCAGCACGCGCTGCAGACGCCCCGGATGGCGGACCGCGCGCAGGCCCGCACGCAGATCCTCGACCCGCCACGGCAGGGACGCCCGCAGCCCCTCGAGCAGCATCACCACCGCTGCGGCGTTGTCGAGTTGGTGCGCCCCGGCCAGGGCCGGCACGGGCAAGTCATGCCCCCCCTCCGGCCCGGTCCATGTCCAACGCCCCTGTCCGCGCTTGAGGTCGAAGTCGATGCCGCGCCGCCAGGGCCGCAAGCCCAGCGCCTCGGCCTGGGCAAGCACGCTGCGGGGCGGATCGGTCTCGGCGATGACGGCCCACTGCCCGGCGCGCAGGATGCCTGCTTTCTCCCGGCCGATGGATTCGCGGTCCTCGCCCAGCCACTCGACGTGATCGAGCGCGACGTTGGTGATCAGCGCGGCATCGGCATCGACGACGTTGACCGCATCCAGCCGGCCGCCGAGCCCCACCTCGAGGATGGCCGCATCGACCCCGGCCTCGAGGAAGACGGCCAGCGCGGCGAGGGTGCCGAACTCGAAGTAGGTCAGCGGGACCTCGCCGCGCGCGGCCTCGACTCGCGCGAAGCCGCGCACCAGGATCTCATCCGCGACGGGATGGCCGTCCAGCCGGACGCGCTCGTTGTAGCTCAGCAGATGCGGGGAGGTATAGGCCCCCACCCGGTGGCCGGCGGCGACCAGGACGGCCTCCAGCATGGCCACCGAAGAGCCCTTGCCATTGGTCCCCGCGACGGTGACGACCGGGAAAGGCAAGCGCGGGGAAAGCCCCATCGCCCCGAGCACCCGGCGCACCCGCTCGAGCCCGAGCTCGATGCCCGCCTGCCCCCTGGGGTGCTGGGCCTCGAGGAAGCTCAGCCACTCGGCCAGGGTCTCGGCGTGGAACATGGACGGCTGAAGACGGGGATCAGGAGGCGACGGGGACCGGGCGCCGCTGCAGCATGCTGACGATACGGGCGATGGTCTCGCGCTGTTCGTTGCGCGGCACAATCATGTCCACCACCCCGTGCGCGAGCAGGAACTCGCTGCGCTGGAAGCCTTCCGGCAGCTTCTCGCGCACCGTCTGCTCGATCACGCGCGGGCCAGCAAAGCCGATCAGGGCGTTCGGCTCGGCGATCTGCACGTCGCCCAGCATGGCGAAGCTCGCCGACACGCCACCCATGGTCGGATCGGTGAGCACCACGATGTAGGGTACTCCGGCCTTGGACAGGCGGGTGAGCACGGCCGAGGTCTTGGCCATCTGCATCAGCGAGAACAGGGCCTCCTGCATGCGCGCGCCGCCGCTGGCGGTGAAGGTGACCAGCGGGATCTTCTCCTCCAGCGCACGGTTGGCGGCGCGGACGAACTTCTCGCCCACCACCGCGCCCATCGAGCCGCCCATGTAGGAGAACTCGAAACCGGTGGCGATCAGCGGCACGCCCAGCACGCGCCCCTTGATGGCGATGAAGGCATCCTTCTCGCCGGTGGCGCGCTGCGCCTGGACGATGCGGTCCTTGTATTTCTTCTGGTCGCGGAACTTGAGGACGTCGACCGGCTCGAGGTGGGCGGCGATCTCCTCGCGCGGCTCGGCGTCGAGGAAGTGCTCCAGGCGCTTGCGGATGCCGATGCGCATGTGGTGGCCGCACTTCGGGCACACCTGCAGGTTGCGCTCCAGCTCGGCGCTGTAGAGCACCGAGCCGCACGCGTCGCACTTGATCCACAGCCCCTCGGGGATGGCCTTCTTGGCCGCCCCTTCGATGCGGATGCGGGACGGGAGAAGTTTCTGGATCCAGCTCATGCTCAAACTCCTCCGCTGCGAGCCTGGTTCATGGCGGCACGCATCTCGGCCACCAGGGCACCCACAGCCTGGCGCATGGCCTGCGGGTCGTTCTGCTGCTGTTCGATCAGGTGCACGAGGGCGGAACCCACGACCACCGCATCGGCGATGCGCGCGACCTGGCCGGCGGACACCGCGTCGCGGATGCCGAAGCCGACGCCCAGCGGCAGTTCGATCTGGCCGCGCAGGGCGGACAGGTGATGCTCCACGTCGGCCACGTCCAGGGTCTTCGCACCGGTCACGCCCTTGAGCGAGACGTAGTAGACGAAACCGCTGCCCTGCCGGGCGATGGCCTTGACGCGACGCGCCGGGGTGGTCGGCGAGACGAGGAAGATGCGGTCGAGGCCGGCTGCCTGCAGGGCCTCGCTGTAGCCCGCGGTCTCCTCTGGCGGCATGTCCACGGTCAGCACCCCGTCCACGCCGGCATCCGCCGCCTCGCGGGCGAAGGCCTCGTAGCCCAGCACCTCGATGGGGTTGAGGTAGCCCATCAGGATGACGGGCGTGGCGGTGTCGGTCTCGCGGAACTCGCGCACCATGTCGAGCACGTCGTGCATGGACACGTTGTGCTCCAGGGCGCGCTCGGTGGCGCGCTGGATCACCGGACCGTCGGCCATGGGGTCGGAGAACGGTACGCCCAGCTCGAGCAGGTCCGCCCCCTGGGCGACCAGATGGTGCATGAGGCCGACGGTCTCGCCCGGGTTGGGGTCTCCGGCGGTGATGTAGGGGATCAGCGCGGCACGGTTGGCGGCGCGCAGTTCGGCAAAGCGGGAAGCAATACGGCTCATGTTCAGAACTCGAAGCCTTCGATGCGGGCAATGGTGTTCATGTCCTTGTCACCACGACCAGACAGGTTGACGATGATGATCTCGTCCTTCGCCATGGTCGGTGCGAGCTTCATCGCATAGGCGACGGCATGGCTGGATTCAAGCGCCGGGATGATGCCCTCGGTGCGGGTCAGCATGCGGAAGCCTTCCAGCGCTTCGTTGTCGGTGATGGCCACGTAGTTGGCGCGGCCGACGTCCTTCAGCCAGGCGTGCTCCGGGCCGACGCCCGGGTAGTCGAGCCCCGCGGAGATGGAGTGCGTGCCGATGATCTGGCCGTTTTCATCCTCCATCAGGTAAGTGCGGTTGCCGTGCAGCACGCCCGGACGGCCGGCGCACAGCGGCGCGGCATGATGGCCGGTCTCAAGACCCTCGCCGCCGGCCTCCACGCCGTACAGCTTGACCGACTCATCGCCGAGGAAGGGGTGAAACAGGCCGATGGCGTTGGAGCCACCGCCCACGCAGGCGACCAGCGCGTCTGGCAGGCGTCCTTCCTTCTCCAGGCACTGGCGGCGTGCCTCGCGGCCGATCACGGTCTGGAAGTCGCGCACCATCATCGGGTAGGGGTGCGGGCCGGCGACGGTGCCAATGATATAGAAGGTGTTGTCGACGTTGGTCACCCAGTCACGCATCGCCTCGTTGAGGGCGTCCTTCAGGGTGCGGGTGCCGGAGGTGACCGGCACCACGGTGGCACCGAGCATCTTCATGCGCGCGACGTTCGGCGCCTGGCGCACCACGTCGTCGGCGCCCATGTACACCACGCACTCCAGCCCGAGACGGGCGGCCACGGTGGCGGAGGCCACGCCGTGCTGGCCGGCGCCGGTCTCGGCGATGATGCGCGTCTTGCCCAGGCGCTTGGCGAGCAGGGCCTGGCCGATGGTGTTGTTCACCTTGTGCGCGCCGGTGTGATTGAGATCCTCGCGCTTGAGGTAGACCTTGGCGCCCCCCAGTTCCTCGGTCATGCGCTTCGCAAGATAGAGCGGGCTCGGACGGCCGACATAGTCCGCAAGGTCGGCATCGAGCTCGGCCTGGAAGGCGGGGTCGTTCTTCAGCCGCGCATAGGCCTCGGCCAGTTCCTCGAGGGGCGCCATCAGGGTCTCGGGGGCGAAGATGCCGCCATAGATGCCGAAATGGCCGTGCTCGTCGGGGTAGTTGGAAAAATCAATCGGTGCGGTCGGCATGGCGAACCTCGTTGATGAATGCGGCCATCCTGGCGGGATCCTTGATTCCTGGGGCGCTCTCGACGCCCGAACTGACATCCACCGCCCACGGGCGTACCCCGCGCACGGCCTCGCCCACGTTCTCGGGACGCAATCCTCCGGCGAGCACGATGGGGCGGTCCAGGGATGGTATGGTCGACCAGTCGAAGGCATGGCCGGTTCCCCCTACCCCACCCGCATCATGACTGTCGAGCAGGAAGCCGCTGGCACGCGCATGGCGGGCGGCCTCGTTGACCGGATCGCTCCCCTTGCCCATCGGCAGGGCCTTGAGGTAAGGACGCCCGAAGGAGGCGCAGAACTCGTGTGTTTCGCTGCCGTGGAACTGCAGCATCACCTCGGGGATAAGGTTCAGCACCGCCTCGACCTCGGCCTCGGCCGGATCCACGAACAGGGCGACCGGTTGCACGAACGGCGGCAGAACGTCGCGTATGCGCGCGGCGCGCACGACATCGATCGCGCGCGGGCTGGGCGGATAGAGCACGAGGCCGATCGCATCGGCGCCAAGACGCGCAGCCTCGAGGGCATCCTCAGGGCGGGTCAGGCCGCAGATCTTGATGCGGGTGCGATGATGGGATGAGGGAGACATAAACCGTAATGGTAACAGAGCACGGACGCACTCAGTAGAAAACCGGCAGGCGCGGCGCAAGCCTCAGGCCATGCTCGGCGGGGTACTGGACATGCACGAGGTACAGGCCATCGGCAGGCGCGGTAAAGCCGGCCGCCTCGCGCAGGCAGGCGTCGCGCACCTCGACCACCCACTCGGGAGATCGCACCCCCATGCCCACCTGCATCAACGTACCGGCAATGTTGCGCACCATGTGATGAAGGAAGGCATTGGCGCGCAAGTCCAGGTAGATGTAATCCCCCTCGCGCGTCAAGCGGATCCACTCGAGGGTGCGCACCGGACTCCTGGCCTGGCAGTCCTTGCCACGGAAGCTGGAGAAGTCGTGTGTGCCGAGCAGGTGCTGGGCCGCCTCGTGCATGAGTTCGACATCCAGCGGCCTGCGCTGCCAGGTCACACGCCCGTGCAACAGGCCCGGGCGGTTGATGCGGTTGTAGATGGCGTAACGATACTGCCGGGCGGTGGCCGAGAAACGCGCGTGGAAGTCCTCACCCACCTCCCGGGCCCAGAGGACCCCAATGTCCTCGGGCAGGTTGGCGAGCGTGCCGAGATGCCAGGCATGCGGATCGCGAACCGCCGTGGTCTCGAAGTGGGCGACCTGGACAGTAGCATGCACCCCGCGGTCGGTACGTCCGGCGCAGACCAGCTCGACCGGATGCGCCGCAACGCTCGAGATGGCGGCCTCAAGACGGGCCTGGATGCTGTCCACGGCGGCCTGCTTCTGCCAGCCGTGGTAGCGCGTGCCCTGATATTCGATGCCGAGGGCGACTCTCATGACTCAAAAACACAAAAGCCAGCCCGAGGGCTGGCAAAGGAAAGGATGAAGGGACGGATCAATCGGCGGTGCGCTCAAGCATCTCGCGGGCACGCTCGGACAGTTCGTCGTCCCGGGTGGAGATGATCTCCTCCAGCATGCCACGCGCCCCGTCGAGATCGCCCAGATCGACGAGGGCCTGCGCCATGTCCAGCTTGACCGCGCGCTCATCGAAGGAGGCCGCCGGCATCGCGACCGGTGTGGCGGACGCATCCCCTGTCGGCGCAGCGAGCGCCTCCGCCGGGAGCGGGAGAACCGCCTGCGGCTCCTCGCTCGCGGGCAGGCTGGGAAGATCCAGCGGCTGGGCCTCGATGCTGGCGGCATCCAACCCCAGCAGCATCAGGTCGTCCTCGCTGATGGCCCCCTCGGCAGCCATCTCGGCCATGACCGGCGCCTCCGCGGCCGGCATCGGCGGAACCTCGGGGCTGGCCACCTCCGGCAGAACCGGCGTCTCTCCGGCCACAGGCGCCGGAGACGGCACCTCCGCCACGGCGGGCTCGAGCGACAGGGCCTGCAGGTCGAAAACAGGGAGCGGCTCGGGCTCGACGGCCCGGGGCGCCTCCGTCCCCCTGGTCTCGCCCAGCTCAAGGGCGGGCAATTCCAGCGACAGGGGTTCGATGCTCGCCTCCTCCTGGGCGGGCTGTTCCGGCGCACCGATCTCCGCAGGGGGCGTCTCGACGGATTCGGACGCCATCGGCAATTCGAGCGCCACCTCCCCCGCCTGGATGACGGCCGCCGGCTCGACCTCGGTTACTGCCTCGGGCAGGACGAAGGGAGGATGGAGCTTTGGCGCGGCCTCGGCCTGTGCCTCGTTGGCGGTCGTGGCCGCAAGCTCGCCCGAGGTTTCAGGCTGGACGACACCGGAACCACCGAACAGGGGGGCGTCCGCATAGGCAGCCGCGCCGATGGCCTGGATGGCGGCCCAGTGCGGGTCATCCTCGGCGGGATGAGTCGCGCGATACTCCTTGGCGGCACGCAGGAACTCATCCTGCGCCCCCATCTCATGGAACAGTCGGATGCGGCGGGCCTGCAGGACATCGGCCTCGGGCATGCGCTCGATGGCCTCGTCAAGCACCTCGCGAGCCCGGTCATGCAGCCCGTAGGCCTGCATGACGTCGACTTCCTCGAGTGCCGACTGCACCGGATCGATCGCAGCCCCGGGCGCTTCCTCCCCCCCCAGACTCGCCGCCACGGCACCGCCAACGGCGGCCCCTGCGACAGCCGCCATGGGCACGACCTCGGCGACCGGGGCCGGCGCCTCGGGCTGGACCACCGGTGCGGCCTGAGCCAGCGCCTCCTCGCGACGACGACGCAGACGGCCGATCAGCAGGGCCAGCAACAAGGCGCCCACGCCCCCCGCACCGAGAGTGACGGGATGGGTCAGGGCGGCCAGCAAGCCGCCCTTCTCCTCGGGCTGCGAGGGCGCCGCTACCGGCTGCTGGGATTCCTTCACCTCGACCGGAGCAGTCTTTTCCGAACCAGGCGCGGCCGCCTGCAGAAGCTGCTCCAGCTGCTTGATCTGCTCGTCCTTGAGACGCAGCAGCTCCTCCATCTTCTCCATCTGCCCCTCGACCGCCTCCAGGCGCTCAAGCAGTTGCTCCTTCTCGACCTTCGCCGCCTCGAGCTGTTCCTGCATCGGGACGGGTTCGCCGCCGGCCACGCCCGCCGGCTCCGAGGCCGTCACAGGCGGGCTGACAACCTCGCCCACCACCGGAGCGGCCACGACCGGAACCACCGGTTGAGCAGGAGCCACGATGGCCACCTTGGGTTCGGCGGCGGCTTCGCCCGTCCTGACGGCTGGCACGGCGGCCTCGGCAGGCGCCGAGGCTTTCCTCACCCTTGCCCGAAGAATCTCATCAGTTTCGGGGACGCGCAGGACTGCGCCGGAAAGCAGCGTCTCGTTCCTGCCCGGATCGACGAACGCCTTGGGATTGGCCTCGCGCAGAGCCGCCATCATCTGCTCGGTGCTCACCCCCTTCGGGCGCAGGTTATAGGCGATGCGCCAAAGGGTGTCGCCGCCGCGCACCCTGTAACGCCCGTCCTCGACGCCTCCTTGAAGGGTCACGTCGGGGACGGGGGCGCCTGATACAGCTCTCCGCCCGCTCACGGGCGGCAGCACGGGTTGCTGCGGGGCACGGTAGCTGACGGGGTCGAGCAGGATGTCATAGCCCCGCTGGATGAGTCCGTCCGGCCCCTCCAGTTCCAGCACCACACCCAGCACCGGATCATGGACCGGGCTCCTGGATGTCAGCACGACACGGGGCTGCTTGCCCCCCTGGAGCTGGACCTGGATGCGCCCCGACACGGCACTCAGGGAAAACCCCTGCCGCTCGAAGGCCTGCGCGTTGGCCAGGCGGACGCGGATGCCCTCCAGATCATTGGCCGAGAGATCGACAAGGGGGATTTCGGCGAGCAATGGCTGGTTGAGATAAGAGCGAACTGCCATCTCCCCCAGCCCCATGGCCTGGGCGTTCGATGTTCCGAGAATCGAGGCGCATGCAAGCGCGAGGGCCAGTTTCCGCATGTCGTGTCTCCAAGGGGACGGTGTTCCACACCGCCCAGGATGCTGGATAGAACTCTCGGGCCCCCAGGGGCCCCAAGGGTGCATGAGGTGGACAACCGCCTCATGCTGCCGTCTCAACCACAAGGGAAGCGCTGAAGAATTCAGCGCTTCCCGCTTGGGGCATGGATGCCCCAACACAACCAAGGGCGCAAGCCCTTGGTTTGCGGAGGCTACCGCGAATTCACTTCGCGGTGGGCCGAACTGAAAAAAATCCAAGGATGAATTTTTTCAGTGTATACACAAGGGCACGAATGCCCCGCCGCGAAATCGCGTAAGCGATTGAAACGCGCGAGTTGACTGCGAGTCTCCCGCAGTCAACGCCCTCGAAAGACACCATGGATGGCATTTCTCGAGGTTTCCACAAAATAATCGCGGTTGGGCAGATTCCACAACCTTTTTCACCCGCCTGAACGCCGGCCCCATCATGGCGCCGGCGGATGCCGACCATCCCTAGTCGGCCCCCTTCGGGGTCGCCTCGCGGCGACTTCCGATCCGCTGGTCCCTCCTCTCAGTCCCTTCCGGCATCCATGCCGGCGGAATCCATCCATGGATTCCGCCCTTCGGGTGTCGCCTTGCGGCGACCCAACGGCGTTCCATACGCCGTTGTTGAAGCCCCTTCGGGGCTGGTCCCTCCTCTCGGGCCCTTCGGCCATCCATGGCCGAAGCCCCTGCGGGGTACGGCCCTCGAGATCGGCCTTCGAGAGCCCGACGGATCGGTCGGGAGGGGGCTTACAGGTAATCCCGGATCAGGATCTCGGCGATCTGCACACTATTCAGGGCAGCGCCCTTGCGCACGTTGTCCGACACCACCCACAGGTTCAAGCCACGCGGATGGGAGACATCCTCGCGGATGCGGCCGACGTAGGTCGCGTCGTGGTTGGCGGCCTCGGTCACGGCGGTCGGGTAGCCGCCCGGCACGTGCTCGTCCAGCACCTCGACACCCGGGGCCTTGCGCAGCAGCTCGCGCGCCTGCTCGGCGGTGATTTTCCCGCGCGTCTCGATGTGCACCGCCTCGGAGTGGCCGTAGAACACCGGCACGCGCACACAGGTGGGGTTCACCAGGATGGAGTCGTCCCCCATGATCTTCTTGGTCTCCCACACCATCTTCATCTCTTCCTTGGTGTAGCCGTTGTCCATGAAGACGTCGATCTGCGGAAGGACGTTGAAGGCGATCTGCTTGGGATAGACCTCGGCCTTGACCGGCTTGCCGTTGAGCAGGTTGGCGGTCTGCGAGGCCAGCTCCTCGATCGCCTCCTTGCCGGTGCCGGACACGGCCTGGTAGGTGGCGACATTGATGCGCTCGATGCCGACCGCGTCATGGATGGGCTTGAGAGCCACCAGCATCTGGATGGTGGAGCAATTCGGGTTGGCGATGATGCCGCGGTTCTTGTACTGCGCCACGGCGTGCGGATTGACCTCCGGCACGACCAGCGGGATGTCGTCGTCATAGCGGAACTGGGAGGTGTTGTCGATCACCACGCAGCCGGCCGCGGCCGCCTTGGGCGCGTAGACGGCGGAAACCGAGGCCCCCGGCGAGAACAGGCCGATTTGCACCTTGCTGAAATCGAAGTCCGCCAGGTTCTCGACCTTCAGGTAGCCATCGCCGAACTGCACGCGCTTGCCCGCCGAACGCTCGGAAGCCAATGCATACACCTTGCCGACCGGGAACTTGCGCTGGGCCAGGATCGACAGCATGGTCTCGCCGACCGCACCGGTGGCGCCCACGACGGCGACATCAAACACACGACTCATGATCAATCACCTCAATACATGTAACGAATTCGGGAGCGGCCGCTGACCAGCGTGGCAAAGCGACATGCGCTCGCCCATCACCACCTCAGCACCGACTCGGTGAGACGCCAGAACCCATTCCCTGAACGCCGCGCCAGCATCGTGCCACCATGCTCAGTTGGCCTCGGCCTGGGATATCTCCGGCGAGGAGCGTCCCGCCATCAGCCGCACTTCCTGATGCACCAGCTCTGCCAGCGAGGCCCAAGGGACATTCCTCACGCTGTGGGCAATCGAAGAGAAGTCCCGCTCGTTCCAGTCCATGAAGGGACGGGGATTCAGCGGCTGCTCGAGGAAGCGCACCTCGTAATGCAGATGGGCCCCCGTGCTGGACCCGCTGTTGCCCACGCGGGCTATCTGCTGCCCCCGGAACACGACCTCGCCCACCCTGACATCCGACTTCTGCAGGTGGCCGTAGGCACTACTGAAGCCATAGCCGTGGGCTATGACGACCAGGTTGCCATAGCCGCTATGGTCATAGCCTGAAAAGATCACCACGCCATCGGCAGGCGCGTAGACCGGTGTTCCGGCCGGCGCGGACAGATCCGCTCCGTCATGGTGCTTGCGCTGCCCCGTCACGGGATGGGTGCGCCAGCCGAAGCCATCCGAGAAGGTGAAATCCTGCACCGGGAACCCGCTGGGGATACGGCCGAGCATCACCCGGCGTTCCGCCAAGGTTACGTCGACTTGGTCCAGGGTCTCCCCGGGCAGGCCCTTCCCCACCTCGAACGGCAGATCGAACTCGCCGGCCAGTCTGGAATAGGCGCTCTGCAACTGGTCGACCTCGCCCGTCTTGGAGCGCAGCAGCTCGGACAACGTCAGCACCTGCTGGTTCTGCGCCTCCAGCGCACGCTGATAATCCGCGATGGCCGCCTCCTTGCGCGCCTCGTAGGTCGCGATCTCGGCCTGCAGGGTGCCCACGGTCTTGCCAAGCCAGCCGACCAGCACCACGCCCCCCAGCAGGGCGAGAATCGCGACCAGGACAACCCCCGCCACCAAGCGCACCACGGCCACGTGCAGCGCGAGCTGCCGCGCTCCGCGGGCGCTGGAGAGGGTGATGGTCAGCTTCTTAGGCACGCTTCAGGCGCATATCAACCTTGACGCAAGGCCGCAACGATAGCATCGCCCATGGCCGAGGTGGAAACCTCCGCCATGCCCGCCTCCATGATGTCGCGCGTACGCAGGCCCTGGTCGAGGACCACGGACACGGCGCGCTCGATGCGGTCGGCCAAATCCGCGCGCCCAAGGCTGTAGCGCAGCATCATGGCAGCGGAAAGGATGGTGGCCAGCGGGTTGGCGATGCCCTGCCCCGCGATGTCCGGCGCGGAGCCGTGGCTGGGCTCGTACAGCCCCTGGTTGGAGCCGTTCAGCGAGGCGGACGGCAGCATGCCGATGGATCCGGTGAGCATGGAGGCCTCGTCGGAGAGGATGTCACCGAACATGTTCTCGGTCACCATCACGTCGAACTGCTTGGGCGCGCGCACCAGTTGCATGGCGGCGTTATCGACATACATGTGGGACAGCTCGACCTCCGGGTAGTCCTTCGCCACGCGCTCCATCACCTCGCGCCACAGCTCGGAGGTCTCCAGCACGTTGGCCTTGTCGACCGAGCAGACCTTCTTGTTGCGCTTCATCGCGGCCTCGAAGGCGACGCGGCCGATGCGCTCGATCTCGGACTCCGAGTAGCGCATGGTGTTGAAGCCTTCCCTTTCGCCCTTGTCGTTGACCTGGATGCCGCGCGGCTGACCGAAGTAGATGCTGCCGGTCAGCTCACGCACGATCAGGATGTCCAGGCCCGCGACCACTTCCGGCTTGAGGGTGGAGGCCGAGGCGAGCTGCGGGTAGAGGATGGCCGGGCGCAGGTTGGCGAACAGGCCGAGGGCAGAGCGGATGCCGAGCAGGCCGCGCTCCGGGCGCAGCGGGCGATCCAGGTTGTCGTACTGCGGGCCGCCGACGGCGCCGAGCAGGATCGCGTCGGCCTCGAGGGCCATCTCGCGGGTGGCATCCGGGAAGGGATGGCCGGCCGCGTCATAGCCCGCTCCACCGATCAGGCCCTCGTCCATCTCGATGTCGAGGTCGAACTCGCCGACCAGGACGTCCAGTACCTTTACCGCTTCATCGACAATCTCGGGGCCGATACCGTCACCCGGGAGAACCAGAACACGCTTTGTCATTTCAATACCTTATGAATTCTTTGTAACAAAAATCTTGGGGCAGGAGCCCCAACGGAATGGATCGCGATGTGATCCATTCCGGAGCCAAGTCCGGACATGTGCCGGACTTGAGCGAGCAGTTTTATTCCACGGACGGAATAAAACTGCATGAACTTAGAACAGCCAGGGCGCCTCGGCCTTGCGGCGGCTCTCGTAGGCGCGGATGTCGTCGGCATGACGCAGGGTCAGGCCAATGTCGTCCAGGCCGTGCAGCAGGCAGTAGCGGCGGAAGTCATCGACATTGAACTCGATGACCTCGTCGCCAAGGCCACGGATGGTCTTGCTCTCCAGGTCGATGGTCAGCTCCAGCCCCGGCTTCGCCTCGATGGCCCTGAAGAGACGATCGACCGTTTCAGCAGGAAGAACAATGGGAAGAAGACCACTCTTGAAGCTATTGTTGAAGAAAATGTCGGCGAAGCTCGGCGCAATCACTGCGCGGAAGCCGAACTGGTCGAGGGCCCAGACCGCATGCTCGCGCGAGGAGCCGCAGCCGAAATTCTCCCGCGCCAGCAGGATGGTGGCACGGTCATACGGCGACTGGTTGAGCACGAAGTCCGGGTTCTTCTTGCGCTTGGAATGGTCCATGCCCGGCTCGCCCGGCTCGAGGTAACGCCAGTCGTCGAACGCATTCGGGCCGAAGCCGGTGCGGTGGATGGACTTCAGGTACTGCTTCGGAATGATCGCGTCGGTATCGACGTTCGGGCGGTCGAGCGGCGCGACGATGCCGGTGTGTTGGTTAAAGGCTTGCATGTCTTAAACGCTCCTCAGAAATTCCGCACGTCGACGAAATGGCCCGCGATCGCGGCGGCGGCGGCCATCGCCGGGCTGACCAGGTGAGTGCGCCCGCCCTGCCCCTGGCGGCCCTCGAAGTTGCGGTTGGAGGTGGAGGCGCAGCGCTCGCCCGGCTCCAGGCGATCGGCGTTCATGGCCAGGCACATGGAGCAGCCCGGCTCGCGCCACTCGAAGCCGGCCTCGATGAAGACCTTGTCCAGCCCCTCATCCTCGGCCTGCTTTTTCACCAGGCCGGAGCCCGGCACGACCATCGCGAGCTTGACGCTGTCGGCCTTCTTGCGCCCCTTGATCACGGCGGCGGCAGCACGGATGTCCTCGATGCGCGAGTTGGTGCAGGAGCCGATGAACACCTTGTCGACCGGGATGGACTCGATGGACTGGCCGGCCTCGAGGCCCATGTAGGCCAGCGCCTTGCGCATGCCGTTGGCCTTGACCGCATCGGCCTCGGCATCCGGGTTCGGCACCACGGCGGACACCGGAACCACCATCTCCGGCGACGTGCCCCAGCTGACCTGAGGCACGATGTCGGCGGCGCTCAGCTCGACCACGCGGTCGAAGTGCGCGCCCGCATCGGAGCGCAGGTCGCGCCAGGCGGCGGCGGCCTTGTCGAACATCTCGCCCTGCGGCGCGAACGGACGCCCCATCACGTAGTCGATGGTCTTCTGGTCGACCGCGACGATGCCGGCGCGGGCACCGGCCTCGATTGCCATGTTGCAGACGGTCATGCGGCCCTCGACGGAGAGGTCCTCAATCGCCTCGCCGGCGAACTCGATGGTGTAGCCGGTGCCGCCCGCAGTGCCGATCTTGCCGATGATGGCGAGCACGATGTCCTTGGCGGTCACGCCCGGGCCGACGTGACCGTTGACGCGCACAAGCATGTTCTTCGCCTTCTTCTGGATCAGCGTCTGGGTCGCCATCACATGCTCGACCTCGGAGGTGCCGATGCCGAAGGCCAGCGCGCCGAACGCGCCGTGGGTCGAGGTGTGCGAGTCACCGCAGACGATGGTCATGCCCGGCAGGGTGAAGCCCTCCTCCGGACCGATCACGTGCACGATGCCCTGACGGACGTCGTTCATTTTGAACTCGACGATCTTGAACTCGGCGCAGTTCTTGTCCAGCGTGCTGACCTGCTCGCGCGAGACCGGGTCGGCAATGCCCGCGACGCCGACATCACGGCGGCCGAGGGTCGGCACGTTATGGTCAGGCACGGCCAGCATCGCCTCGCGCCGCCACGGCTGGCGACCCGCCATGCGCAGCCCCTCGAAGGCCTGCGGCGAAGTCACCTCGTGCACGAGCTGGCGGTCGATGTAGAGCAGCGCGGTGCCGTCGTCTTCCTGACGCACCACGTGCATGTCCCAGAGTTTGTCGTAAAGCGTTCTGGCAGCCATGACTGCAACCTCCTCGAATGTCTTGCAGGCATTGTAGGAATGGACTATCCATAACTCCAATGCATTCTTTTCATGGAATCCATTCCGAATGGAAATACAAAGTTACGCGGCCTTCCTCGCGGTGGCCGAGCTGGAATCCTTCTCGCTGGCAGCCGAGCGGCTGCACCTGACCCAGCCCGCGGTCAGCAAGCGCATCGCCCAGCTCGAGGGCGAGCTTGGCGCCCCGCTATTCGACCGGCTCGGCCGCCGCGTGGCCCTGACCGAGGGAGGGCGCGCCCTGCGGCCGCTGGCCGAGCGCATCCTGGGAGACGTGCGCGAAACGCGCCAGGTCATAGCCAATCTCACCAAAGAGGTCAGCGGCCCGCTCGCGCTGGTCACCTCGCACCACATCGGCCTGCGCCGGCTGCCGCCGATCCTGCGCGACTTCACCCGCGGCCATCCCCGCGTACGCCTGGACCTTGCCTTCATGGACTCGGAGCAGGCCTGCCAGGCGGTCGAGCGGGGCGTGTTCGAGCTGGGCGTGGTCACCCTGCCGCTGCGCCCCTCGCCCCTACTCGAATACATCCCGCTGTGGGAGGACAGGCTCGTGATCGCGGTCGCCCCCGACCATCCCCTGGCCGGCCAGGCCGGCGTGTCCCTCGAGCAACTGGGCGGACATCCGGCCATTCTGCCCGCCGTCGGCACCTACACCCGCACCATCATCGAGGCGCCCATCCTGCAGCGGCACGGGGCACTGGACGTCATCCTCGAGACCAACTACCTCGAGACCATCCGCACCATGGTCGCCATCGGCCTCGGCTGGAGCGCCCTGCCCCGGGTGATGCTCGGCGATGACGTGGTGGAGGTGCCGGTCGAGGGGCTGGACATCCACCGCACCCTGGGCATCGTGCGCCACGCCGGGCGCACGGTCTCGAATGCCTCTCGCGCGCTGACCGGGCTACTCCGGAGCATGGCGGCGCAGGACGACCAGGCATGAGGACCATCTCTCCCTGGAGCATCCCCCTCGCCTTGGGCGCGCTGGTGCTGTTCGCGCCCCTGCTGCCCGCCCTGCCCCAGCCGCAGGGCTACCACCGCTTCGCGGACCAGCGCGAAATACTAGGCCTGACAAACGGCCTGAACGTGATCTCGAACTTCGGCTTCCTGCTGACGGGCATCCTCGGACTCGTCGTCCTGCGGATCCGACCGACCGGAAACCGGCAGGCCCGGCAAGCCTACGGACTGTTCTTTCTCGCCCTGGTCGCCGTGGGCGCGGGCTCGGCCTGGTACCACCTCGAGCCGGACAATGCCCGCCTGCTGTGGGATCGCCTGCCGATCGCCGCGAGCCTCGCGGCCCTGCTGGGCGCCGTGCTGGCCGACACGGGACTTGCCCGGCGCTGGACGCTGCCCTCGCTGGTGGCCCTGGGACTTGCAGCCACGCTGTGGTGGGGGCTGAGTCCGCTGTGGGGCGCGGAGACGCTGTGGCCCTACCTCGCCTTCCAGGCCGGCTGCATGGCGGCACTGCTCACCCTGCTGCCGCATGCCCCCGCGCCGCGGATGCTTGCGGCCGCGTTCCTGCTGTATGCCGCCGCCGTCGCGTCCGAATGGATGGATGGTGCGATCTTCGCCTGGACCGGCGAGTTCATCAGTGGCCACAGCCTCAAGCATCTGCTGGCGTCCGGAGCAGGATTGATGCTGGCCCTGCGCCTCACCAAATGCGAACGCTGATGCCCCCAATCATCCGAGATACGATACTTAACGCTCTCTCAAGCTCTCACAGGCCGTTGAAAAATTTCCGAGATTATCCGGCGGGACGTTGTGCCCCCTGCCGATCCGCGGGGCAAGGCCCGCTGATATGGGCCTCTTGACCACTCGGAGAGCGGTTTTCACGGCTCCCCGGCGCATTCTTGACGCACCTGTCCTACACATGGGCACCTCGCCACCACCCGCCGATCGTTCCCATGCGGATGAGGTTGTAGG
>JBMOQP010000036.1:0-54006 GCA_049322715.1 Pseudomonadota bacterium | reverse complement strand
GGCGGCGGCGGCGGCGGTGGCGGCGGTGGCGGCGGTGGCGGCGGCGGCGGTGGCGGTGGCGGTGGCGGTGGCGGTGGCGGTGGCGGGGCCTCCTCCTGGACGACGCCGAGGGCTTCCACCTGCGGCGGGAAGGCGAACGCAAGGCCGGTCGTCTCAAAGCCCGAGGTCGGCACGGTCTGCTGGCCGGTGCGCTCGACGAACACCGCTTCATGCCCGCCTCCGGCGGCCTCCTCGCCCGGGGCGCCCGCGGCGGCGGCCTCGAAGGCCTTGGTCGGATCCTCGCCCGCGAGGATGGCGGCCTGCATCGCCTCGACCGAGGCGGCTGCCGCGGTATCCGCGACGGCGGACGGGTCGAACACGTCCGCGTCGAGCATGGCCTGGGTTTCGCGCCCCAGATCCAGGCGGGTGCCATCGACGAAGCCGATGCTGATCCCTCCGGCGGAGCCGGTCTGGATCACGTCATCGGCAAAGACGGGGGCTCCCAGCTGCAGGTCGCGTGCGACGCCGTTGGCACCCTGCGCGGTGGCGGGGCCGGATTGCGCGATCACGAATCCGATGGGCTGGCCCTGCGGGGGGCTCCCCATGGAAGACGGAGTGGCCATGTCTACCTCCTTTCTGGTGCGTAATGCACGGATCAATAGATTGCGTATCTATATCTTTAGGTCACGGTCGGCCGCTTTGCCATCGTACCTTGGTACAACCCGCCCGGGGCGGCGGCTCATCCCGCGGGCGGCGGTTTTCCGTGCAGCCCGTGGCCCTTGACCAGCAGGGCCAGGACCAGGCGATCTCCCGCGCCGGTCTTCTGCAGGATGGAGGTCATGTGTGCCTTGACGGTGCGCTCGCTGACCGCCAGCCGCTGCGCGACCCGCTTGTTGCACAGCCCCGTGGCGACCAGTTTGGCGACCTCGCGCTCGCGCGGGGTGAGGGTGTCGAGGGATGGATGGGGCGGCTCCTGATGGGTCAGTTCCTCGATCAGGTGCTGCATGAGCCGGCGCCCCACCCATACCTCTCCCCGGCGGATGACCCGCACCGCCTTGGCCAGCAGGCGGGCATTGATGTGGGCGTTGGCATAGCCTCGGATGCCGTGGCGCATCAGGGCGCGACCTTCCTGCTCGGCGGGCAGGTCGCTGAGCACCAGCAGGGGGGCATCTGGCCAGGCCTCGCGCAACGCCCCGATGCCCTCCACGCCTCCGAGCCCCGGCAGGGCAAGATGCAGCAGGACCAGCGCCGACGGGGTCGCCCGCAGAGCCCCGGCCAGTTCCGCGGCATTCGTGACTTCCCGGCAGCCCTCGCCCGGGGCTGCGCGCCAGCGCTGGCGGAGGGCGTCGTTGGCGCTGGCGAGGATCAGCATCGGCGGGCCTCAGCGCTCCGTGAGGGCGTATTCGCGCGCGCGCAGCACCGGCTTGAGCAGGTAGTGCAGCAGGGTCTTCTTGCCGGTCAGGATGTCCACCGAGGCCGTCATGCCGGGGATGATCGGCAGGGGGGCCTCCGCGCGGCCGAGGAAGTTGCGGTCCGTGCGCACGCGCACCAGGTAGTAGCTCTCGTCCTCGCTCTCCAGCGTGTCGGCGCTGATGTGGTCGACCTCGCCCTCGAGCCCGCCGTAGATGGAATAGTCATAGGCGCTGAACTTCACCACCGCCTTCTGCCCCGGGTGGATGAAGGCGATGTCGGAGGGGCGGATGCGCGCCTCCACCAGCAGCGTGTCCTCCAGCGGGACGATCTCAACCAGGTCCATGCCCGGCTGGACCACACCGCCGACCGTGTTGACCCGCAGTTGCTTGACGATGCCGCGCACCGGGGCGCGCACCTGGGTGCGCCGGACCCGGTCCTCGAGGGCGACCGAGGACTCGGCCAGGCCGGACAGCTCGCCCTGCACCGAGCTCAGTTCCAGCCGCGCCTGGCTGCGGAAGCTCAACTCCGCCTCCTCCAGCTTGCGTTTCGCCTCGTCCAGCCGCGACACGCCCCGCGGGATGGAGAGCCTGGTCGACGACAGTTCGCTGCGGATCTGGTTGGCCTCGCGCTCCAGGCGCAGCAGCTCCACCTCGGACACCACGCCCTGCTGGACCAGGGGCCGGTTCATGGATATCTCCCGCCCGACGAGGGCGAGGCCCTGCTCGAGGTGGGCGCGGCGGGACTCCAGCTCGCTCACTTCCTGGCGGCGCTGCTCCATCTGCTGGCGCAGGATGGCGAGGTTGCTCTCCAGCTCGATGCGTCGCGATTCGTACAGCCGCCGCTCCCGCTCGACCAGCTCGGGATGGGCCTTTTGCACATCCGCGGGCGGGACGAAGTCCGTCCCCTCGGCCTCGGCCTGCAGGCGCGCCGACTTGGCCTTGAGCACGTTGAGGCGGATATCGCTCTCGCGCAGGGAGGAGGCGAAGCGGGTGTCGTCGATGCGCAGCAGGATCGCGCCGGGGTCGACCGTCTCTCCCTCGCGCACGAGGATCTCGGAGACGATGCCACCCTCGAGGTTCTGCACCACCTGCACCTGGCGCGAGGGGATGACCTTGCCGCCGCCGCGCGTCACCTCGTCCAGCTCCGCGATGGCGGCCCAGCCGAGGAACAGGGCGACGAACAGGGCGACCAGCCAGAGGATGAGGCGCGCGCCGCGTGGCGATTGTTCCAGCAGCGCGGCGGCGCTCTCCCCCATGTACTCGAGGTCCTCGGGGCGGGGTGCCTTGCGGTTCATGACACGGCCCTCCTGACCTGGATGCGCCCCTCCTTGAGGGCGGCGAGCACCTGCTCGCGCGGCCCATCGGCCACCACCCTGCCGTCATCGAGCAGGATCAGGCGGTCCACCAGGGCGAGCAGGGAGGAGCGGTGGGTGACCAGCACGAAGGTCTTGCCGGCCAGCCCTTCCTTCAGGCGCTGGACGAGGCGCGACTCGCTCATCACGTCCATCGAGTTGCTCGGCTCGTCCATCACCATGATCGACGGGTCGCGCAGCAGGGCGCGGGCGATGACGACGGTCTGTCGCTGTCCGCCGGACAGGCCCTCGCCGCGCTCGCCCACCACAAGGTCGTAGCCCAGCGGATGCTGGTCGACGAACTCCGACACGCCTGCCATCTCGGCGGCGCGCCGGACGGCCTCGTCCTCCACCATCGGCAGGCCGAACACGATGTTGTCGCGCACCGTGCCGTAGAACAACATCACGTCCTGCGGCACGTAGCCCACCCGCCGCCTCAGCTCCGCCGGATCGACCTGCTTGATGTCCACCCCGTCCAGCAGCACCGCCCCATCCTGTGGCTCGTACAGCCCGAGCAGCAGGCGGGCCAGGGTGCTCTTGCCGGAGCCCGAGCGGCCGATGATCCCCACCCGCTCGCCCGGCGCGATGCGGAAAGCGACGTGGTGCAGGCTGGGGGCCGACTGGTGGGGATAGGTGAAGCTCACGTCGCGGAACTCGATCGCCCCCTGGCTGGGGTGCTGCACGTAACTGCGCTCCCGGTCGCGCTCCTCGGGCAACTCCATCAGGCCGTTGAGCGCCTTCAGCGCCGCCCAGGCCTGATAGAAGTGGGTCGCCAGGCTGCTGACCTGCACCATCGGTGCCAGTACCCGCCCGCTCAGCAACACCACGGCGATCAGGGCGCCAGTGGTCATCTCCTTGGCGGCGATCTGGTACACCCCGAATGCGAGTATCCCCACGGTGACCATCTGCTGCACGAAGACGGTGTGCTGTACCGTCCAGGTCGACAGGAGGCGCGAACGGATGTTCCAGTGCGCGGCATGGCCGGCCGCCTGCTCCAGGCGCGACTGCACCACGCCCTCCGCGCCCAGGGCCTTGACCGTCTCCAGCCCGACCAGGCTCTCGACCAGCGTGGCCTGCTTCTGGGAGCCCGCGCGGAAGGTGTGCTCGACCGCCTGGCGCAGCGGGCGCTGCACCGCGAAGGCCACCAGCAGGATCAGCGGGATGCCCGCCAGCGGCACATAGACCAGCGGCCCGCCGACATAGGCGATGACCACCAGGAACAGCACGACGAAGGGCATGTCGACCAGGGCGGTCACGGCGCCGGAGGTGATCAGGTTGCGTACGCTCTCGAACTCGCCGAGGTGGCTGGAGAGCACGCCGACGGACGCGGGGCGGGCGGACAGGCGGATGCCCAGCACCTTCTCGTACAGCGCGGCGGAAAGCAGGATGTCGGCCTTCTTGCCCGCCAGGTCGAGGAAGTGGCTGCGCAGGGTGTGAAGGATGAAGTCGAACACATAGACCAGCGTGACGCCCGCGGCCAGCACCCAGAGGGTCTCCACCGCGTTGTTCGGCACCACCCGGTCGTACACGTTCATGATGAACAGCGGGGTGGCGAGGGCGAACAGGTTGATCAGCAGGGAGGCGAGCAGGACGTCGCGGTAGATGCGCCAGGAGCGGCCGATCACGCCCCAGAACCAGTGCCGCGTGGAGAGGCGCAGGGTCTCGGGGGCGCGGGCGTCGTAGCGGAAGGCCGGCTTGGCGAATACGACCTGCCCCGTGTAGCGGCGGGCGAGCTCCCCGATCGCCACCTCCTGCGCTCCGCCACCGGTCTCGGGAAGCAGGATGCGCGCCCGCCCCCCCGGCGCGTCGAGGTCGGTCAGCACGCAGGCCCGGCCATCCTCGAGCAGGAGGATGACCGGCAGCACCAGCGGCGGGATGGATTCCAGCGATCGGCGCGCGACCCGCGCCGAGAAGCCGGCGCGGTCGGCAGCGCGCACCAGCAGGGGCGGCGTAAGCCTTCCTTCCTGCAGCGGCAGCCCGGCAACCAGCGCCTCGGGCGCGACATGGCGGTCATGTGCCCCCGCCAGCAGGATGAGCGCACCCAGCAGGGGGTCGTCGAACACCCTCGAGTCGAGGTGGGGCGCCCCCATCGCGGGGGCGGCAGTGGTGTCATGCGACGTCACGCGAGGCCTCACAGCAGCGGCCGTGCCTCGTGCAGCGGCCTATTGGGCTTTATATCTCATCTTGCCCGACCCTGCCGAAACCTGCATCCTCAAGACCGTGGGATTTCCCCGGGAGAGCACATCATGCCCTATGCCCGCCGCGACGCCGCCGGACACATCATCGCCCTGCTGCGCGAGCCCGCGGACGATGCCCTGGAGTTCCTGCCGCCCGACGACCCGCAGGTGCAGGCCTTCCTGCACGAACGCCGGGTGGACAGCGAGGCCTACCTGAACCGCAGCGACCAGGAGCTCGCGCGGGTGATGGAGGATCTCATCGAGGTGCTTGTGGACAAGCACGTCATCCTGTTCACCGACCTCCCGCCCGCCGCCCAGCACAAGCTCTCATCCCGCCGCAGCGCGCGCGCCCGCCTCACCGGCGAGGGGCCGCTGTGGGGGGCCTCAGACGACGACATCCTCTGACGCTCCCCAGGCCGCCGGCCGGCCCGCAGCAAAGCCCTGCACGGCATCGACCCCCAGCTCGCGCAGCCGCGCCCACTGCCGCTGGTCCTCCACCCCCTGGGCGATGACCCGGATGTCGAGGCTGTGAGCCGCGCGCACAAGGGTGCCGAGCACGAAGGCGGTTTCCTCGTCCGCCATCAGGCGCAGGGTGTAGTCGTGCGCCAGCTTCACGTAGTCAGGGTGCAGGGCCTTGAGGTAGGCGAGCGAACCGAAGCCGCGCCCGAAGTGATCCACGCCGAGGCCGCAGCCGGCCGCGCGCAGGCGGGCCAGCGCGGGCGCCAGGCGATCGCCCCGCGCCACCAGCACGGCCTCCGGCAGCTCGATGGCGAGCCTGGCCTCCGTGCGGCGCACGCCAGCCACCAGCTCGTCGACGAAGGAGGCATCCTCCAGCGCGGCGGCGCTCAGGTTGAGGGCCAGCGGTTCGGCGCTCGGCCGCTCAAGCACCCGCGCGACGACCGCCCGGTCCAGGCGGAGGGCGCGCGGGCCGTGCTCGGCCAGGGCGATGAACGAACCCGCCGGGTGCAGGCCATGCCCCAGTCCCGGGATGCGCACCAGGATCTCGCGCTGCAGGAGGCGATCGGGGGCGCCGATCTCCACCACCGGCTGGGCGTGCAGGACCAGCCGTCCCTCGTCCAGCACGCGATCGAGGTGGGCCAGCCAGTCCTGGCGGCCATGCGGTTCCGTCTCCGCCGTCGCCTCGCGGCCGTAGAAGGCCCAGTGGCGCGGCGCGCCGTCCTCGACGGCGCGCAGGGCCTCGTCGGCCGCCGCCAGCACGTCCGCCGTCGTCTCGCCGGGATGGATCAGGGTTGCGCCCACGCGGAACCTCACCTCGGCGACATCGGCCGCCGCGAGATGCGCCTCGATCGACTCGCAGGCGCGGATGACACGGGCCTTCGCCTCCGCCCCATCGGAACCGGGCAGCAGGAGGGCAAACTCCGCGCCGCCCGGGCGCGCCAGCAGTGCCCCCTCCTCCGGCGCGAGGGGCGCGAGGGCGGCCGCGACTTCGCGCAGCAGATGGTCGCCCGCCTCGTAGCCGAGCCGCTGGTTGAGCTCCTCCAGCCCTTCCAGCCGCAGCAGGGCCAGCATGCCCCCGGCGGGCTCCGCCTCCGGCGCGAGGGCCGCCGCCAGGCGCACCTCGAACAGGCGGCGATTGCCAAGCCCGGTGAGCGGGTCGCGGAAGGCCTGTTCGCGCAGGCGCTCCGCCTCGCGGGCCTGGTCGTCGAACATGGCGCGCACCCGTTCGATCATGCGGTTCATGGCGAGCACGATGTTGCGCAGCTCGCGGGTGCGCGGCAGGCGTGCCTGCACGTCGTATTCGCGCCGGCAGAGGGCCTCGGCCTGGCGTTCGACGGCGTGCAGAGGCCTAAGCAGGAGGCGCACGGCGCCCCAGGCGAGCAGCGACGCCAGCAGGGCCAGTGCGGCGAACCATGCGCCGAGCTCGAGCAGGCTGTCGCGCAGCAGGCGGTAGGCATAGCCCGGGTGGCTGACCACCCGCACCGTGGCGGCCTGGCGCCAGCCCGCCATCACCAGTGCCTCCGCCTCGGGCGTTTCCAGCGGCACCCAGCGCACCAGCCAGTCGGGCACGCCCTCGACCACCACGTCGAGGCGGCGCTCGATCAGGGGGCGGCCATCCACCGACTCGAGCACGATCGAGCGGTAGTAGCCGCGGTCGAAGATCGCATCCACCATCGCGGTCATGGTCGCCCGGTCGTCCGCCTCGACGGCGGGCGAGAGCGACAGGCCGAGCGAGGTGGCGGTGTCCTGCGCGTGGGCGGCGAGCTGGTCCGCCAGGAAGGCGCGCACCCCCTGCACCCCGAGTACCAGGGTGCCGACGAAGATCAGCAGGAACAGCGACTGGAGGACGATCAGCAGTTGGCGATAGAGGGTCATGCACACACTCCATTCATGGATTCGCGCCGGTCTCGCGCGCCATGCGGCGCTGCAGCTCGGTCCAGCGGCTCAGGCGGTCGGCCTTGCCGACGAAGCGGCCGAGGCCGCGCTCCTTCGCCAGCCACAGGCCGTCGGCGTTGAAGCTGTATACCGGCACGAGGTCACGGCGGCCGGAGGCCAGGCGGATGTCGGGCACCAGGTTGTCCAGCACGAGGGGCTCGGCCGAGGGCTCGGGGTAGTAGGTCAGCACCATGTGGGCCTCGTTCAGCTGCACCGCCTTGACGTAGGTCAGGCGCAGGCGGTCGACCGGCACGCCGAGGGCCTTGAGGGAAAAATACTTGGCGACGGCGAAGTCCTCGCAGTCGCCCCCGCCGGTGCCAAGGAACTCGAGCGGCGTGGCCCAGTAGTCCTCCCGGCCCCAGTGTTCCCGGTCGCTGACGAACGCCAGGCGGTTGAAGAAGCGGTTGACCTCGCGCAGCTTGTCCATCTCGGCAAGACCCGCCGAGCCGTCGAGCAGTTGCTGCCACGATTCGGCCCGCTGCCGCGCCTCGGCCCCGTACTGGCGCTCCAGCGCCGCAAGCTGGGCCGCGTCCAGCGCCAAGGCGAGCGGTCCGAGCAGCAGGATCAGGCCGATGGCCAGCATGAGCCGCGTTGTCATGGTCGTACTGCCCGCATCCCCGCACCCTCGACCGTTCCGACATTAGCACAGCCCGCTGATCAGGCATGGCCGGATGCGGCCCCTTATGAAAACACTGAAAAAAATCCATCCATGGCTTTTTTCAGTCCGGATTGCCGCGAAGTGAATTCGCGGCATCCTCCGCGAGTCAACGACTTATGTCGTTGTTCGCGTTGCGGCATCCTGCCGCAAGCAGGAACCGCTGAACTTTTCAGCGGTTCCTTATCCTGTAAGATGGGCTGATATTCGATGGCCCCGCCCGGAAGTGAATCATGCGCCTGCCCCATCTCGTCGCCCTGACTGTCCTGCTCGTCCCGTTCGGCAGCGCCGCCCTGGCCGCCGAACCCGCTGCCACGCCCAAGGCCGGCACGGCACAGAAATCCCAGGCCAAGGCCGGTGCCGCGCAGAAGCCCCAGGCCAAGGCGGGCAAGGCCGCCGCCGGCGCGGCCGCGGCCTACAGCGTGGCCAGCGTGGCGGCCGTCTCCACCGCGCCGGCCGCGGAGGCACAGAACCAGCGCTGCCTCGAGGCGGCGGACAGCCAGCGACTCGCCGAGGCCGAGACCCTCTGCCAGCAGGCGATCGCCGAGGCTTCGAAGTCCGCCGCCAACACCAAGCATCACGCCACGGCCATCAGCAACCTCGCCACCCTGCGGGTGCGGCAGAATCGCCTTGCCGAGGCGGAGGCCGGTTACCGGCAGGCGCTCGGGATGTACGAGGCCGCGCTCGGCCCGAACCACCTGGCGGTGGCAACCAGCCTCAGCCAGCTGGCCGGCCTCTACTACCAGCAGGACCGCTACGCCGAGGCCGAGCCGCTGTACCGCCGTGCCCTGGAGGTCGACGAGCGGGCTCTCGGTGCCGATCACCTGGAGGTGGCCAAGGACCTCTACAACCTGGCCAACGTGCTCGCCCTGCAGGGCAAGCACGCCGAGGCCCACGGCACGCACCTGCGCTGCCTGTCCATCCGCGAGAAATCGCTCGGCGCGAGCGACCCCGTGGTGGCACGCAGCCTCGCCGGCATGGGCACCAACCTCGCCATGGAGGGCAAGCTTGGCGAGGCCGAGCAGGCCTTCGAGCGCGCAACGCTCATCACCGAGGGCGCCCTGGGCAAGGATCACCCCGAGGCGCAGTACTGCCGCAACTGGCTGAGCAAGGTGAAGGGCCAGCGCCTGTCCACCATCGGCCAGTAAGGGGCCCGCCCTCCCGATGTCCACCCCCGCCATCGTCGTCCGCGGCCTGAGCAAGGTCTACGACGGCCTGCGGGTCGTGGATGGCATCGACCTTTGCGTGCCGCGCGGCATCTGCTTCGGGCTGCTCGGTCCGAACGGCGCCGGCAAGACCACCACCCTGCGCATGCTGCTCGGCCTCACCCCGCCGACCACGGGCGAGCTTGCCGTCCTGGACATGCCCATGCCGGAGGCGGCACGCGCGATCCGCGCCCGGATCGGCATCGTGCCGCAGGCCGACACCCTCGATCCCGACTTCACCGTGGTCGAAAACCTGCGCATCTACGCCGCCTACTTCGGCCTGCCACGCCAGCTCGTCGAGGAGCGCATCGAGGGCCTGCTCGAGTTCGCGCGGTTGCAGGACCGGCGCGACGCCCGGGTGGAGAACCTCTCCGGCGGCATGAAGCGGCGCCTCACCCTGGCCCGTGCCCTGATCAACGCCCCCGAGCTGGTCGTGCTGGACGAGCCGACCACCGGCCTCGACCCGCAGGCGCGCCATCTGCTGTGGGGGCGGCTGGAGGAGCTGCGCGCGCGCGGCACCACCCTGCTGCTGACCACCCACTACATGGAGGAGGCCGAGCGGCTGTGCGACGAACTGGTGGTGATGGACCACGGCCGCCTGCTCGACCGGGGCTCGCCGCGCGAACTGATCGCCCGCCATGTCGAGCCGGAGGTGATCGAGGTGCGCGGCCTGGCGGTCGATGCGCCGCCGCCGTTCGACATCCCCGCCGAGTGCCGCGTCGAGCGGCACGGCGGCAGCCTGGTCATCCACACCCACGACAGCGTGGCCTGCATGGCGCACCTCGGCGGGCACCCTGGCCTGACCGTGCTGCATCGTCCGGCCGGCCTTGAGGACGTGTTCCTGCGCCTGACCGGGCGCGACCTGAGGGACGCCTGATGGCCTTCGACCTGTCCATCCACGGTGCCCTGGCCGTCTTCCGGCGCAACTTTCTGGTCTGGCGCCGGCTGTTCTGGCCCGCGCTGGTGATGAATCTGGGTGAGCCCGCGCTCTACCTGCTCGGCCTGGGGCTCGGCCTCGGCACCTTCGTCGGCACCCTGGACGGGCTGCCCTACCTCGCCTTCCTCGCCTCGGGCCTGGTCGCCTCCAGCGCCATGAACACCGCCACCTTCGAGGGCATGTATTCGGTCTACACCCGCATGGTGCCGCAGAAGACCTACGAGGCCATGCTCGCCACGCCGCTGCAGATCCAGGACATCCTGCTCGGCGAGATGCTCTGGTGCGCGGCCAAGTCGGCCTTCAGCGCGGCGGGCATTCTGCTGGTCGCGGCAACGCTCGGCGTGGCGCACGGCCTGGCGGCCCTGTGGGCGCTGCCGGCCGCCTTCCTCACCGGCCTGGCCTTCGCCGGGCCGGCCATCGTCATGAGCGCGCGGGCGAGCAATTACGACTTCTTCAACTACTACTTCGTCCTCGTCATCACCCCGATGCTGCTGGTGTGCGGGGTGTTCTACCCCGTCGACACCCTGCCCGAGGCGATGCGCGCCCTCGTCGACTGGCTGCCGCTGACCCACGCGGTGGAGCTGATCCGCCCGCTGATCGTCGGCACCGAGCCCGCTCGCCCGCTGCTCAACCTCGCCGTGCTGGCCGCTTTTGCCGCCGCAAGCTTCGCCCTCGCGGTGATCCTCGCGCGCCGCCGGCTGGTCCACTGAGAGTTTTTCCTTTCCGCGGGCCAATCCTGCACTAATCTTGAAGAACAGGCTGGGGTATTCCTTGGGGCCCGGATGCTCCAACGCCATCCATGGCGCAAGTCGTGGATGAGCGGAGCCGGGGCGGGCGCGTGCCGGCCCCGGGCGAGCCGAAGAGCTCCGTGGAAGGAATTCTTCGGCATCACTGCAGAGGCGCCCGCATGTCCGCATCCGCCGTCAGAGCCAATCTCCTCGTTGCGCTGGGCTATGTCGTCCTGGCGGGGCTGGTGACGGTCTTCTTCGAGCTGCCGGCCCCCCTGTGGCCTTCCACCGGCCTTGCGGTGTTCGCCATCCTGGCGGGAGGATGGCGCTGGGTTCCTGGCGTCGCGCTCGGTTCCTGGCTCGCCAACGATTTCCTGTTGGGTTGGGGTACCACCGGCGCCTTGTGGGTCACCCTGGGCAACGTGCTGGGGCCAGTGCTCGGCATGGCCCTGTTCCGCCTGGTGGTGGCCGACTGGCGGAGGCCGTTCGAAACCGCCACCGGCGTGGGGGCCTTCTTCCTGCTGCTTGGCGGCCTCAACGGCCTGGTCTCGGCCGTGTTCGGCGCCACCGGCGTCGCCTTCATCGAGGGGCGCGGCGAGGCGGTCCTCGCCGCGACGTTCATGCGCTGGGCGGTGGGGGATGCGTCGAGCGCGGTGCTGCTCGCCCCCTCCTTCTTCCTGTGGTGGCGCGATCCCCGGCTCCGGCCGCCATCGCACGGCTGGCTCGAGGCCATCGTCTCCGCCGGTCTGCTGCTCGGCATCACCGCCTGGGCCTTCCTGCAGCCCGTCCCGAACCCGATGGAGTCGGGGCTCGTCCCCCTCATCCTGCTGCCGCTGGTCTGGGTGGCACTGCGTGCCTCCCAGCGCGATGCCTACACCCTGCTCGCCGCGGTCTTCCTGATCATGCTCGCCGGAACCCTGCTGGGGCGTGGGCCTTTCGCCGCGCTCGGCTCGGAGCTTGCGCTGACCACCCTGCAGCTGCGCATCGTGGTGCTGGGCGCGGTCGTGCTGCTCGCGAGCGCGCTCGACGTCGAGCGCCGCCGGGCCATGCAGGCCCTCGCCGAGCTCAATGCGCACCTTGAGGAGCGAGTCGCCGAGCGGACCCAGCTGATCGAGGCCAGCCGCGAGCGCCTGCGCCAGATCGTCGAGTCCCTGCCCTCGCCGATGGTGATGAGCCGGGCGGAGGACGGCCTGCTGATCGAGATCAACGAGGCCGCGGCCCAAAGTGTCGGCTTCAGTCGCGGCGAACTGCTCGGCGCGCGGACGGTGGATTTCTATGTCGACCCCGACGAGCGGGAGGCCCTGATGGCCACCCTCCGAAGCCAGGGCATCGCGCGCCAGCACGAGCTGCGCGTCCGCCATCGCGACGGCCGCATCCTGTGGCTGCTGGTGTCGGCGGCCCTGATGCCGGATGGCGACGAGGAGCTGATCCTGTTCACCTTCCAGGACATCACCCCGGTCAAGCGGCGCGAGCACGAGCTGGAGCGCCTTGCCACCATCGACGGCCTGACCGGCGCGCTCAACCGGCGCCAGTTCATGCTCGAGGCCGGCCAGCGGCTGCGGGAGGGGGCGCTGCAAGCCAGCCCGCTGGCCATGCTGATCCTCGATCTCGACCACTTCAAGCAGGTCAACGACACCCGCGGCCACCTCGCGGGCGACGAGGTGCTGCGCCAGGTCACCGCCACCGCGATGGCCACCCTGCGCCATCAGGACCTGTTCGGCCGGCTCGGTGGGGAGGAGTTCGGCGTGCTGCTGATGGATACCGACGAGCGGGGCGCCCGCGAACTGGCCGAGCGCCTGAGAGCGGCGGTGGAGGCCATGAGGATCGCGCTTGTGGACGGCGGCATCATCCACCCCACCATCAGCATCGGCGGCGTGCAGGCCACGACCCGGGTCGATGCCCTGCCCGGCACCGTCGACCTGCTGAGCCGTGCCGACCGGGCGCTGTACCATGCCAAGTCCTCCGGGCGGAACCGCGTGGTGTTCTGGCAGGAGGACCTGCCCGACAAGCCCCGACCGGCCTGAACCCCCGTACTGGACGGGGCGTCTCCACGTCCGCCCCCGCGGGGCGCTACACTTCATCGTACATTCAGAGGGCGTTGACTAAACGAAGGTTTGCTTGACAGACCGGACGAAGGGGAACAGGCCCTTTGTTCAGCGTTGAATTGTCCGGAAAACCTTCGTTTGGTAAACACTCTCTAAGGTGCCTTGAGGGAGAACCCGCATGAGCAGTCCCATCCGGCCGGACCATCTCGAGGAGGGGGCGAGCGCCTCCGTGCGACGCCTGCTGCCCACCGCGCGGCAGGGGCCGATCGACCCCTTCGTGTTCTTCGACCACTTCCATGCCGGCGCGGGGGCGGGTTTCCCAGATCATCCGCATCGCGGCTTCGAGGCCATCACCCTGTTGCTCTCGGGCGAACTGCGGCATACCGACAACCTCGGCAACGATGCCACCCTGCGCGCGGGCGAGGTGCAGGCCTTCAGCGCCGGGAGGGGCATGGTGCACGCGGAAATGGTGGGTGCCGAGCAGGCCGCCGACGGGCTGCAGCTGTGGATCAACCTGCCGCGCGCGCTCAAGGGCATCGAGCCCGGCTACCAGCCGCCGGTGCGGCCGCGCCGGGTGGTGGCCGCCGGCTACGAACTGCTGCTGATCACCCAGCCGGACGGGCCGATCCGGATGCATACCCCCGCCTTGGTCGCCCTGCTTGAGCTGGCTCCCGGCGAGACCTTCACGCCCGGCGTGCCGGAGCACTGGCGTGGCTTCGCCTATGTGCTGCGCGGTCGGCTGCGCTGCCATGCGGGCGAGGCGGGCGCGGGCGAGGGCCTGCGGCTGGAGGGGGCGGCGCCCCTGTTCAGCGAGGAGGGTGCGCACGCCCTGATCGCCGTTGGCCAGCCGCACGGGGAGCCGATCCTGATGCGCGGCCCGTATGTGGACTGAGAGCTTGTGAAAATATCCCCTCACCTACCACGGCTGTCCCTGGACGCGCCCGGCGGCGTTGCGGGGCCCCGAAAATCGCTCACGTAGGCCCTTGCTTGCTCGCGATTTTCTGCACCTCGCGCCTTGCCGAGCACGCCCAGGATAACCATCGCGACGACAGGGGATATTTTCACAAGCTCCGAGGTGGCCCATGAGTTCTCCACGTGATTTCTGGAATGCCCGTTACGCCGAGGCGCCCCTCGCCTATGGCGAGGCGCCCAACGCCTTTGTCGCGCGCGAGGCGCATCGCCTGCCCGCGGGCGGCCACATCCTGTTGCCCGGCGACGGCCAGGGGCGCAACAGCGTCTGGCTGGCGCGCCGGGGCCACCCCGTCACCTGCGTGGACTGGAGCGGGACGGGCCTCGCGCGTGCCGAAGAGCTCGCGGCGCGCCACGGGGTGAGGATTGGGACCGTCTGCGCCGACCTTGCGCTGTGGGACTGGCCGGAGCAGGCCTTCGACGGCGTGGTCGCCGTCCACCTGCACCTGCCGCCCGACGTCCGCCCCGCGGTGCACCGGGCGATGCTGCAAGCCTTGCGGCCGGGGGGCGTCCTGCTGCTGGAGGCCTTCGACCTGGAGCAGGTCCATTACCGAAGCGGCGGCCCGAGCCGGCCGGACATGCTCTATTCCGCCGAGATGCTGGCGGAGGACTTCGCCGAGGGGGACATCCTGCTGCTGGAACGCGCGCAGGTGGTGCTGGACGAGGGGCCCTATCATCAGGGGCCGGCGGAGGTGGTCCGGCTCGTGGCGCAGATGCCGTCCCAGGATCCTGTCGGCTAGCAGCCCATCGGACTTGAGCGGCCGCTAGGTCTCGCTCCAGTCGACGTCCGCGCAAAACACCTGGTACCTCCCCGCCGGGCCGGCCTCGAAGGCCAGGGACAGGGTCACGCACTGATTGCCGCCGATGATGGAGCGATAGGGCCGACTGAGCTGGAGCTCGCCGGGCTGGGCCATGGCCCGGCGGAAGTAGTAGCGCTGGTTCCACTGGGCGCCCGCCGCGTCCAGGACCGGGGCGAAGCGGTGGTCGAAGGCATGCAGGGTGTGCGGGGCCTCGATATTGCCGCCGATCTGCCGCCCCTCGTGGTTCAGCAGGTAGCAGCGCTCCGCCCGCGGCAGCCGCAGCAGCTCGGCGACGGCCTGCTCAAGCCCCTGTCCCGCCCTGAGCCGGGCTGCCGCCTGGTTGAACGCCAGGCGGTAGGGCTCCAGGAGCCCGCCCAGGCGCTGCCGCTCGAGCGCGGATAGGGTATGCATCTGGGCGGCCAGTTGGGTGATGAGCGCCTGCTGGGCGCCATCGTGCCCGGGGCGCAGCGGTCCTGGGCGGCCGAACAGGTAGCCCTGCACCAGGTCCACGCCGGTCTCGAGCGCGATCATCGCCTCGTCCTCGCGCTCGATCCCCTCCATCAGCGTCAGGCCGCCCGATTCGTTGATCATGGCCATCAGGTTGGGCAGCAGGCGCCGCACGCGCTTGTCGTGGGCGGCGCGGACCACCAGCGAGCGGTCCAGCTTGACGATCTCCGGGCGGATGTCCCACACGCGGCTGAAATTCGAGTGGCCCGTGCCGAAGTCGTCGATCGCCACCAGGCAGCCGAGATCCTTGTAGTAGTCGACCGCGCGTACCAGGGCGGTCTCGTCCTGGATCTGGGCCTCGAGGATCTCGATCACGATGCGGCTAGGCGCAATGCCGTAGCGCTCGAGCAGATGCGCGAAATACGGGCCATGCCCCTTGCCGTGGGCGATGGTGAGGGGGTGGACGTTGAGGAACAGCCATGCCGACTCGGCTCCTCCCTGGCTCAGGAAGTTGCGCACGTGCAGATAGCGGCTGAGGCGATCCAGCAGGACGGTCTGGCCGACATGCGCGCAGTGGGCGAAGGGCACCAGCGGGGAGAGCGGGGCGCCCGTGGCGTCCTGGACGCGCAGGAGGGCCTCGTAGCCCACCGGACGCTGGTGGGTCAGGCTGATGATGGGCTGGAAGTGGCTCGTCAGCCGATGGCCTTGGAACCGACCCTCCACCCGGCCCGCCTCGACCTCGTGGGTCAGCGCCTCGACCGCGGGCAGATCGCACGCCGCCGCGCCTTGTGGTGTCATGGACGGCACCCGGCCCGGGTGGCGTGGCGTTGAACGTTCAAGGAGAGCGTCCTCGGGTTGGGAACCCTTCGGGAAGCAAGCCCTGTGCCACATGCGGGGAGCGGTCCGCCTCGCCGCCCAGGTCGCCCGTGCACCGGCATGAGGCGCGTGTTGGCTGGTGTCGTGCCCCGGGATGGTGCGCGAGGTCAGCCGCCGCCGATCGCCCGCACGACCTCGACCTTGTCGCCTTCGCGCAGGATGTGCGCGGCGTGCTCGCCGCGCGGGACGATCTCGCCGTTGACCTCGACCGCCAGCCGCTGGCCGGCCAGGCCGAGCGCATCGATCAGGGATGCGACGGTGGCGCCATCCTCGATGGCATGGCTTGCGCCGTTCAGGATGATGTTCATCGTTTCAGGATCCCATGTCTTCGACCGTCACGCGCAGCACCTCGTCCAGGCTGGTGAGGCCCGCCATGGCCTTGCGCAGGCCGTCCTCGCGCAGGCTGGGGCTGGACTTGCGCACATGGGCCTCCATCGCCTGCTCGCTCGAGCCGTCGTGGATCATGCGCGCCAGGGTGGCGTCGACGGTGATCAGTTCATGAATGCCGGTGCGCCCGCTGTAGGCGCGCGCGGCGCAATCGCCCTCGCGGCTTGCGCGATAGAGCGTCGGAGGGGTGGCTGCATCAAGGCCCAGCATGGCGCACTCGGCGGTATCCGGGATGAATGCCTCCCGGCACTCCGGCAGCAGGCGCCGCACCAGGCGCTGGGAGACCACGCCGATCAGGCTGGAGGAGAGCAGGAAGGGCTCCACTCCCATGTCGCGCAGGCGGGTGATGGCGCCGATCGCGGAGTTGGTGTGCAGGGTGGAGAGCACCAGGTGGCCGGTAAGCGAGGCTTGCACCGCGATCTCGGCCGTCTCCAGGTCGCGGATCTCTCCCACCATCACCACGTCCGGGTCCTGGCGCAGGATGGCGCGCAGGCCTCGGGCGAAGCTCATGTCGACCCTGGTGTTGACCTGGGTCTGGCCGACGCCGTCCAGGTCGTACTCGATCGGGTCCTCGACGGTGAGGATGTTGCGCTCACGCGAGTTGATGCGGGAGAGCGCGGCATACAGGGTGGTGGTCTTGCCCGAGCCGGTCGGGCCGGTGACCAGCAGGATGCCGTGCGGGCGGTGGATCAGCGCCTCCAGCCGCGCGCGGGTGTCCGGGTCCATGCCGAGCTTTTCGAGGTCGAGCCGGCCGGCCTGCTTGTCGAGCAGGCGCAGTACCACCCGCTCGCCGTGCGCCGAGGGCAGGGTGGAAACGCGCACATCGACCGGCCGCCCGGCCAGGCGCAGGGCGATGCGACCATCCTGCGGCAGGCGCTTCTCGGCGATGTCGAGCTGGGCCATGACCTTGATGCGCGAGGTGATCAGGCTGGCGATGGCGCGCGGCGGCTCGAGCACCTCGCGCAGCTGGCCGTCGACGCGAAAGCGCACGACCAGGCGGTTCTCGAAGGTTTCGATGTGGATGTCCGAGGCCTCCTCGCGGATCGCCTCGGTCAGCAGGGCGTTGATCAGGCGCACGATCGGCGCGTCGTCCTGCGCCTCCAGCAGGTCGGCCGGCTCGCCCAGGCTGCTTGCGGCGCGCGCGAGATCGACCTCGCCCAGCTCGCCGAGGGTGTCCATCGCCTCGCTCGACCCGCGCTGGTAGGCGCGCGCGAGCAGCTGGTCGAACGTGGCCGGGTCGACCTCGCGCAGGGCGAACGGCCGACCGATCGCGCGCCGGGCCTCGCCGACGGCGGCCAGGCCCGGCTCCGGGCGGTGCAGCAGGACGAGGCCCTCCCCCTCGGCCTGCAGCAGCAGGCCGTGGCGCTTGGCGAAGCTGTAGGGCAGGGAGGCGGGCATCACGGGGTCGTTGGCGGCGTGGCGCCGCCGCCGGGGAGGTTGATCTGGTAGCCGTCGAGCTGGGGCAGGAGCGGGTAGTCGCTCGGCACGGCGAAGCCGAGGGGGTTGTGCGAGAACTCGACCTGCTGCTCGCGGAAGGCGTTGTACTTCTCCGCCGTGTAGCTCGCGGCCGTGGCGCGGTCGCGCATCACCACCGGGCGTATGAAGATCATCAGGTTGCGCTTCTGCCGGCCTGTGTCGCGGTAGGTGAAAAGTTCGCCCAGCAGGGGGATGTCGCCCAGGCCTGGCACCTTGTTCTTGCGGTCGCTGACCACCTCGTCGATCAGCCCGCCCAGCACGACCACGTCGCCGTCCTGCGCCAGCACGGTGGTCTTCACATTGCGCTTGTTGGTGATCAGCCCCGCGTCGCTCTGCGCCGCCGCATCGATGCTGGAAACCTCCTGCTCCAGCTCCAGCCGCACCGCGCCTTCCGGGCTGATTGACGGCTTGACCTTGAGCTTGACGCCGATGTCCTCCCGGCTGACGGTCTGGAAGGGCGTGGTGGTGGTGGCCGTGCCGGTGGTGGCATAGGAGCCGGTCAGGATGGGCACGTTCTTGCCCACCACGATGCTCGCCTCCTGGTTGTCCAGGGTCAGCAGGCTTGGGGTGGAGAGGATGTTGTTGTTGGCGTCGCCCGCCAGTGCCGAGATCAGCACACCGAAGTCGGTGCCGCGGCCATCGAAGTCGCCCAGCCCCATGTTGAGGCCGTCGCCGAGGGCGCCCACCGCGGCGACGGGGTTGGCGGCCGCCCCGGCGATGGCGGAGAGCAGGCCGTTGAAGGTGGACACGCCGACCGGCCCCTTGTTCTTCGGGCTGTAGGCCGCCATCTGCACGCCGAGCTTGCGCGAGAAGTCGTCGGAGACCTCGGCGATGATCGCCTCCACCAGCACCTGGGCGCGGCGGATGTCGAGCTGCTGGACGATGGATTCGAGCTCGCGCATGACGCTGGGCGGGGCGGTGATGACCAGGGCGTTGGTCGCCTCGTCGGCGATGACGATGGCATCCTGCCGGCCGCCGAGGCCGACGGTGGCGGGGTTGGCCGAGGCGCTTCCGGTGCCGGTCGTGCCGGACGCGAGGCCGCCGGACATGCCCGTTGCCTGGGACGACAGGCCGCTGCTTCCCGCGCGCGCGACCGGCCGGTTGCTGCCCTGCAGGATGGGCACCAGGTCGCTCGCACGGGCGTACTTCAGGTAGAACACCTGGGTGTTGCCGGCGCGTTCCATCGGGGTGTCCAGGTAGACCACCACCGCGCGCAGCTTCTCGCGCTCGGTCTTGTCGCCGGAGAGCAGCACGCTGTTGGTGCGCTCGTCGGCGGCGAAGCTGCCGACGGAAGTGGCGTCGCCGCCGGGTGCGGCTCCGGGCGCCGCCGCGGCCGTGCCGCGCGTGCCCATGCGGCTGCGCAACTGGGTCAGGGTCTTGACGATGTCCGTGGCCGAAGCGTGCTTGAGGCGGATGGTCTCGATCTCGTCGGAGCCGGGATGGTCGACCCGCGCGAGGATGTCCTTCATGCGCGCCACGTTGCCGGCGCGGTCGGTGAGGATCAGGCTGTTCGATTCGGGATGTACCGATAGCGCGGCCTGCTGCGGCATCAGCTGGCGCAGCGCGGTGAGCAGCGGGGCGGCCTGCACGTGACGCAAGGTGACCACCTCGGTCACCAGCTCGTCGGCTCCGACCGCCTTGGCCGGGGGGCCCACCTCCACGCCGTCCTGCTTGGCGTTCACGTCCGGCACGATCTTGATCACCTCGCCCTTGGGCACCGCGGCGAAGCCGTGCACCTGCAGCACGGACAGGAACACGTTGTACAGCTCGTCCGGCGGCATCGGCTTGGCCGATATCAGGTTGACCTTGGCCTTCACCCGTGGATCGATGATGAAGTTCTTGCCGGTCGCCTCGGACACGGTGGCGATCAGGGCCTCGAGGTCGGCATCGCGCAGATTCAGCGTCACCATGCCGTTGCCGGCCGTCGCGACGCCGTCCGGCGGGATGGCGGGCCCTTCCGCCCGGGCCGGTGCCTGGGCGACCAGCAGCGCGAGGGCCGCGAGGGAAATCAGGGAGCGTCGCATAGCCTGTCTCATCCGTTCAAATCGATCCTGAGCGGTGTTTCGATGCCGTTGCGCAGCACGACGGCATCCAGCGCGGCCGCGTCGCGCAGGTCGTTCATCAGCCCCGCGATGTCCGGCGCCTCGAGCAGCGAGCGGCCGTTGACGCTGAGCACGATGTCATCCGGTTCCAGCCCCGCGCGCTGCAGCAGGGCGGGGTCGCGCAGGGCGCGGATGCGGTAGCCGCGCACCTGTCCCGCCTCCACCACCGGCTCCAGGCGGAAGTGCCTGGCCAGTTCGGCCGGCGAGCCCTGCAGCATGGCGCGGAGGCTGGAAGCGGGGGCCGTCGCCTGGGGTGGCGTGGGGCGGCCTGGTCCGGACGGCAAGGCGTCCTTGGGCAGGGCCAGGCGCTCCAGTGCCCCGGCCCTCTCCAGCAGCACGTGGTCTGTCTGCACGGAGCGCAGGACGGCGCCGCCGGGCAGGCTGTCTCCCGGCCGGTAGACGCGCTCAGGCTGGCCGCTGGCCGCGATCAGCGCCAGCCCCTGGCCGGCCAGCACCCCGCGCAGGACCAGCGGCAGGCGGGTGTCCTGCGCGGAGCCGCCATCGCTCACCTGCGGCCGCCCCCACGGTGCGGCGGCATTGATGGTCTCGGCCAGCCTCGGAGGCTGGGCAACGGATGGCACGTGCTCGGGTCCTGCGGACTGGCTCGGGGCGGGCGCGGGTGGTGCGGGGAGAAGCTGCCAGGTCCATTGCGCCAGCGTCCAGGCCAGCCAGCCCAAGGCCGCGGTCATGGCCAGGGGGCGTGACCAGCGGACGGCTAGGGGGGCGAGCGCGCGGGGCTGAAAATCCATAAACCGGCATTCTATGCGAGGGATCATGACCGTGCCATTAACATTCGGCGCGTTCAGCGCGCCGGCGGGCGGATCGCAGCCGGGGGCGCTTGGCGCTAACATGGACGCTTGTTCATCCCCGGATGCGTTTCCATGCCCGCTGAAGCCTCCTTCATCGCTGCCCTTCTTGTCGGCCTGCTCGGCGGGGTGCATTGCGTCGGCATGTGCGGCGGCATCGTCGGCGCGCTGACCTTCGGCCTGCCGGCCGAGGTGCGCCAGTCCCCCGCGCGCGTCTTTCCCTACCTGCTGGCCTACAACCTGGCGCGCATCAGCGCCTACACCCTGGCCGGCGCGCTCATGGGGGGGCTGGGCTGGCTGGCCATGGACCTCGTGGCGTTCAATGCCGCGCAGCAGGTGCTGCAGGTGCTGGCCGGCCTGTTCATGGTCATGCTCGGCCTGTACCTGGCCGGCTGGTGGGCGGGGCTTGCCCGGGTCGAGCAGGCGGGCGGGGTGATCTGGCGGCGCATCGAGCCCTTCGCCCGCCGTCTCCTGCCGGTACGCTCGCCGCGCCAGGCGCTGTTGCTCGGTTTCCTGTGGGGCTGGCTGCCCTGCGGCCTTGTCTATAGCACGCTGATCTGGGCGCTGGCCTCAGGCAGTCCCGCGCAGGGCGCCCTGCTGCTGCTGGGCTTCGGTCTCGGCACCCTGCCCAACCTGCTGCTGATGGGCGTGTTCGCTGCCCAGCTCGGGCGCTTCCTGCGCAAGCCCATGGTCCGGTCACTCGCGGGCGGCGCGGTGGCACTGTTCGGTGTGTATACCGCCTTCCTGCCGCTTACCCATTTTCCCGTCTAGATCTTCATGCCGACATCGGAAATTTTGATTTCCAATACGGGACTGGCTGGTAAAAGCTGGCATATGCATTAGTGTTTTCTAATGCATGGTCATTGGATTCAGTAACCAAAGGAAGATCACGTGAAGAAGAAAATTCTCGCTATTGCCGTTGTCGCCGTTTTCGGCGTCATGACCATGGGCCCCGTGATGGCCGGTGAAGTCGATGTCTCCAAGGTGCCCGAGAAGAAGCAGACCACCCTCAAGCTGTATCTGACCGCCAAGGAAGCCTACGACATGAAGAAGGAGGGGGGTGACAAGGTGCTGCTGATCGACGTGCGCACCCCGGAAGAGATCCAGTACGTGGGCAACATGGGTGAGTTGATGGATACCAACATCCCCTACCAGTTCAACGACATCTCCGCCTTCGACGAGAAGAAGAAGGTCTATGCCAACTCGCTGAACAGCAACTTCACCGTGGCCGTGGAGGATCTGGCCAGCAAGCGGGGGCTCGCCAAGGACAGCCCGATCATCCTGTCCTGCCGCTCGGGCGACCGCAGCGCCGTGGCCGCCAACCTGCTGGCCAAGGCCGGCTACACCAACGTGTACAGCGTGATCGAGGGCTTCGAGGGCGACATGTCCAAGGATGGCCGCCGTTCTGTCAACGGCTGGAAGAACGCCAACCTGCCGTGGACCTACAACATGGACAAGGCGAAGATGTATTTCGTCCTGAACTGATCCGGTTCCGCGCGCAAAACAGAACCCCGCACCGGCGTCCGCCGGGCGGGGTTTTCTTTTGGCTCCGGGGCGATCAGCGCCGCGCCAGTCGGTAGACTGCCGCCTCTCCCATCAGGTTGGGCAGGAGGCGCATCAGCGCGCCGCTGCGGTGCTCGCTGTCGACGATTTCGCGATCGAGGATGCGCAGGCCCAGTTCCTCGCACAGGGCCTCGAAGTCGCGCACCGTGCACAGGTGGATGTTGGGCGTGTCGAACCAGCCGTAGGGCAGTGCGCGGGTCACCGGCATGCGCCCGCCGAAGGCGTACTGCACGCGGTTTCTCCAGTAGCCCATGTTGGGGAAGGTGACGATCGCCTCGCGGCCGATGCTGACCATCTCCCTGAGCAGGCGCTCCGGGTGGCGCATGGCCTGCAGGGTGTGGGTCATGATGACGTAGTCGAAGCTGTCCGCGTCGAACCAGGGGGTGAGGCCTTCGTCGAGATTGGCCTGGATGACGGGGATGCCACCCTCGACGCACTTGGCCAGCTTCTCGACGTTCAGTTCCAGGCCGTAGCCGGTCACGCCGTGGCTCTCGCTCAGCTGGCGCAGCAGGGTGCACTCGCCGCAGCCGAGGTCGAGCACGCGGCTGCCGGGCTTGATCCAGTCGCCGATGATTTCGAGATCCACGCGCATCAGGCGGCCCCTCCTTCCAGTTCGGCGGCCACCCGGCCCATGTAGGCGCGGAACACGTTCATGTAATCGGGGATCGGCACCAGGAAGGCGTCATGGCCATGGCTGGATTCGATCTCGGCGTAGGTGACGCGCTTGTCGGCATCCAGCAGGGCCTTGACGATCTCGCGCGAGCGCGCGGGCGAGAAGCGCCAGTCGGTGGTGAAGGATACCAGCAGGAACTCGGCGGGCGTCTCGGCGAAGGCGCGCGCGAGATCGTGCTCGTGGTCGGCCGCGGGGTCGAAATAGTCCAGCGCCTTGGTCATCAGCAGGTAGGTGTTGGCGTCGAAGCGGTCGACGAAGCTCGTGCCCTGGTAGCGCAGGTAGCTCTCTACCTGGAATTCGACGTCGAAGCCGAAGTTGATCTTGCCGGCGCGCAGCTCGCGGCCGAACTTGGCGCGCATGGCGTCGTCGGAGAGGTAGGTGATGTGGCCGAGCATGCGCGCCAGCATCAGGCCCTTGCGCGGCACGGTGCCGTGCTCCTGGTAGTAGCCGTCGTGGAAGTCGGGGTCGGCGAAGATCGCCTGGCGCGCGACCTCGTTGAAGGCGATGTTCTGTGCCGAGAGCCTGGGAGCAGCGGCGATGACCACCGCGTGGCGCAGCAGCTCCGGGAAGCTGATGGCCCACTGCATGACCTGCATGCCACCCAGGCTGCCGCCGACCACCGCGGCCCACTGGCTGATGCCGAGGCGGCGCATCAGGCGCTCCTGCGCGCGCACCCAGTCCGGCACGGTGACGATGGGGAACTCCGGGCCGTAGACGCGCCCGGTCTCCGGGTTGATCGTGGTAGGGCCGGTGCTGCCGCGGCAGCCGCCGAGGTTGTTCAGGCAGACAACGAAGAACTTGCTGGTGTCGATCGGCTTGCCGGGGCCGATGGCGGAGTCCCACCAGCCGGGCTTGCGGTCTTCCATGCTGTGGTAGCCGGCGGCGTGGTGGTCGCCTGACAGGGCATGGCAGATCAGCACCGCATTGGAGCGGTCGGCATTGAGGGTGCCATAGGTCTCGATGACCAGGTCGTAGCGCGGCAGGGTCTTGCCACTGTCGAGCTCGAGCGGCTCTTCGAAGGCAAGGGTCTGGGGGGTCACCAGACCGACGGAATCCGGCGGCAGGACGGTGGGCATGATGCTCGGCAGGAAAGACGTAGAAGAGCGATATTAGCGCGGCGACAGGGGCGGCGGAAGGCGGCGGGGCGAACGGATGGCCACCCTCTTCTCGCGCCCCGTGTGGCCTGCGAGCAGTTCGATCTGCGACTTGGGCACGCCGAAGGCGTCGGACAGCAGTTCGATCAGGGCCTTGTTGGCCGCGCCGTCCACCGGCGGGGCGTTCAGGCGCACGCGCAGGCGCCCCTCGTGCACGTCCTCCAGCCCCGCCTTGCTCGAGCGGGGCTGCACGCGCAGGCTGAGGATCAGCCTCTCGCCCTCCCAGCGGAACCAGTCGGGCGCATCGGTCACAGCGCCAGTCCCACCAACACCGGCAGCAGCATCAGCTTGGCCATCTGCACCGCGAGCAGCAGGGCGATCGGCGAGAGGTCGATGCCGCCCAGGTCCGGCAGGATGCGGCGGATCGGGCGCAACAGCGGGGTGATCAACTGGTCCAGCATGCGCGCCGCGGGGGCGCGCTGGGCGTTCGGAAACCAGCTGAGCACGGCGTGGATGATGGTGCCCCAGAACATCATGTCCAGCAGCACCTCCAGCACATGCACGGGGGCGAGCCACAGTAGGGGAAGGATGGATGGCACTCCGCCGGTGATGGTGTAGGCCAGCAGCAGGAACAGGAGGGCAAGGAGGGCGGCCGCGGCCATGGATGCGCTGTCCTGTCCCCGCACAGCCGGGATGAAGCGGCGCAGCGGTTCGAGCATCGGGTTGGTCAGTCGCACGATGGACTGGGTGACCGGGTTGTAGAAATCGGCCCGGGCCGCCTGCAGGAAGAAGCGCAGCAGGAGGAAGATGATGGCGATGTCGAACACCATCCGCAGGAGGAGGACCATTGGCTGGGTGAGATTCGTTTCCATGAGTGATCAGTGGTCGGTGGTCAGTGAGGGGTGACGAGCTGGGGTTCTCGCCTCATGCCTCGCATGTCTCAGGCCTGGTCCAGCAGGTCGCCGAGCTCGTCGGCGCGCTCAAAGGCGGCCTTGAGCGCGTCCGCGAAGGCCTGTCGCAGGCCGGCCGCCTCGAGCGCGGCGATTCCGCGTTCGGTGGTGCCGCCGGGCGAGGTCACGCGGGCGCGCAACACGGCGGGATCTTCCTGGGACTCGAGCGCCAGGCGTGCGGCGCCGAGCACGGTCTCGAGCGTCAGCAGGCGGGCGGTGGCGGCATCCAGGCCGAGCTTCTCGCCCGCCTCCCGCATCGCCTCCATGACCAGGAACACGTATGCTGGGCCGCTGCCCGACAGTGCCGTCACGCTGTCGATCAGCGCCTCGTGCTCCACCCACACGCACAGGCCGACCGCGCGCAGGATGGACTCGGCCTGCGCGCGCTCGGCCGCGCTGACCTCGTCCGGGGCGAACAGGCCGGTCGCCCCGGCCTGCACCAGTGCGGGGGTGTTGGGCATGGCGCGCACGATGCGTGCATGGCCGTTCAGCCAGCGGCGCAGGGTGTCCACCCGCACCCCGGCGGCGATCGAGATGACGAGCTGACCGGGACGCAGGCCGGGTGCCAGTTCGCGCGCCACGGCGCCGAGCGCCTGCGGCTTGACCGCGAGCACGACGACCTGGGCCTGCTCCACGGCCCTGAGGTTGTCGGCCAGGGCGCACACTCCGAGCCCCTCGAGCTGGGCGCGGGCCTCGGCATTGGGGTCGGCGATGCAAAGGCGCTCCGCCGGATGGTCGTTGCGGATCAGGCCGCCCACCAGGGCGCGGGCCATGTTGCCGCCGCCGATGAAGGCAATCACGGGTTTGTCGGTCATGGTGTTCGAGGCGTTGTCGGAGTGGGGGTGAGACTAGCAGAAAGTCAGTCGTCGGTGGACGTCAGGATCCGTTGCCTCCCCCTCCCGGACACTACCTTCTGACCACTGACCACTACCCCCGGCGCGTGCCGAAGATGGCCGTGCCCACGCGCACCAGGGTCGCCCCCTCGAGCACGGCCGCCTCGAGGTCGTCGGACATGCCCATCGACAGGGTGTCCAGCGGCAGGCCCTCCGCCCGCAGGCGCTCGAACAGCGCGCGCAGGCGGCGGAAGCTGTCGCGCTGCGCGGCAGGTGCGTCCGACTGCGCCGGGATGGCCATCAGGCCGCGCAGGCGCAGGGCCGGCAGGCGCGCGACCGCGTGCGCGAGTTCCGTCACCTCGTCCGGCATCACACCGGATTTGGTCGGCTCGCGGTCGATGTTCACCTGGATGCAGACGTTCAGCGGCGGCAAGCCGGCCGGCCGCTGGGCGTCCAGTCGCTCGGCGATGCGCAGCCGGTCCACTCCGTGCGCCCAGGCAAAGCGCTCGGCCACCGGGCGGGTCTTGTTGGACTGCAGCGGGCCGATGAAATGCCACTCGATGGAGAGGTCGGCGAGCTGTTCCTGCTTCGCCAGGGCCTCCTGCACGTAGCTCTCGCCGAAGGCCCGCTGGCCGCAAGCGAACACCTCCCGCAGGCGTGCGGCCGGCACGGTCTTGCTGACCGCCACCAGGCGCGCGCCGTCCGGCTCCCGTCCGGCCTCCGCCAGGGCATGCTCCAGGCGCTCCCGCACCGCGCGGAGTCCCGCGCATCCTGTGTCCATGCCCGGTTGCACGCGGCGTGTGGCCGAAGTACCTTCAGTCATCGTTGAATTCCCATCATTCGTTCAGGGTACGCCATGGATATTGAAACCTTGCTGGCCTTCTCGGTGAAGAACGGGGCCTCCGACCTGCATCTCTCCTCCGGCGAACCCCCGATGATCCGCGTGGACGGCGACATCCGCCGCATCAACGCCCCGGCGCTGCAGCACAAGGATGTGCACGGCATGGTGTACGACATCATGAACGACAAGCAGCGCAAGGAGTACGAGGACAACCTCGAGACCGACTTCTCGTTCGAGATCCCGGGCCTTGCCCGCTTCCGCGTCAACGCCTTCGTGCAGAACCGCGGCGCGGGCGCGGTGTTCCGCACCATTCCGAGCAAGGTGCTGTCGCTCGAGGACCTGGCCGCGCCGAAGATCTTCAAGGAGATCTCCGACCAGCCGCGCGGCATCGTGCTGGTGACCGGCCCGACCGGTTCGGGCAAGTCGACGACCCTGGCGGCGATGATCAACCACATCAACGAGAACGAGTACTCGCACATCCTCACCATCGAGGACCCGATCGAGTTCGTGCACCAGAGCAAGAAGGCTCTGATCAACCAGCGCGAGGTGCACCGCGACACCCACAGCTTCTCCAACGCCTTGCGCTCCGCCCTGCGCGAGGACCCGGACGTGATCCTGGTGGGCGAGATGCGCGACCTCGAGACCATCCGCCTGGCCTTGACCGGCGCCGAGACCGGCCACCTGGTGTTCGGCACCCTGCACACCTCCAGCGCGGCCAAGACCATCGATCGTATCATCGACGTGTTCCCGGCGGCGGAGAAGGACATGGTGCGCGCCATGCTGTCCGAGTCCCTGCGCGCGGTCATCTCGCAGACCCTGCTGAAGAAGGTCGGCGGCGGCCGCGTGGCGGCGCACGAGATCATGATCGGCACCCCGGCGATCCGCAACCTGATCCGCGAGAACAAGATCGCGCAGATGTACTCGGCCATCCAGACCGGCCAGCAGCACGGCATGCAGACCCTCGACCAGAACCTCAAGGAGCTGGTGGCGCGCAATACCATCACCCGCGAGACCGCCCGCTCGGCAGCCGCCAACAAGGCCGACTTCTAAGGAGCACCGTCATGGATCGCAACCAGGCCATCGGCTACATCCACGACCTGCTGCGGCGAATGGTGGAGAACGGCGCCTCCGACCTGTTCATCACCGCCGGCGCGCCGCCCAGCGTCAAGCTCAACGGGCTGGTGACCGGACTGACCACCCAGGCCCTGTCGAATACCCACTGCGAGCTGCTGACCCGTTCCATCATGAACGACAAGCAGACCGCGGAGTTCGAAGCCAGGCACGAGATCAACTTCGCCATCTCCCTGCCCGGGGTGGCGCGCTTCCGCGTCAACGCCTTCACCCAGCGCGGCTCGGTGGGCATGGTGCTGCGCCTGATCCGCGCCGACATCCCCAACTTCGAGGAACTGAAGCTGCCCGGCATCCTGCGCGAACTGGCCATGACCAAGCGTGGCCTGGTGATCTTCGTCGGAGCCACCAGCTCGGGCAAGTCCACCTCGCTCGCCTCGATGGTGGACTACCGCAACGAGAACAGCCAGGGACACATCGTCACCATCGAGGACCCGATCGAGTTCGTGCACAAGCACAAGAAGTGCCTGGTGACCCAGCGCGAGGTCGGGGTGGACACCGAAAGCTACGAGGTGGCGCTGAAGAACACGCTGCGCCAGGCGCCGGACGTGATCTTGATCGGCGAGATCCGCGATCGCGAGACGATGAACCACGCCATCGCCTTCGCCGAGACCGGCCACCTGTGCCTGTCCACCCTGCACGCCAACAACACCAACCAGGCGCTCGACCGCATCATCAACTTCTTCCCCGAGGAGCGCCGCGCCCAGCTGCTGATGGACCTCTCGCTCAACCTCAAGGCCGTGGTCTCCCAGCGCCTGTGCCGCACCGAGGACAACAAGGGCCGGGTGCCGGCGGTCGAGGTGCTGATCAACACCCCGCTGATGTCCGACCTGATCTTCCAGGGCAAGGTGCACGACATGAAGGACCTGATGAAGCGCTCGCGCGAGCACGGCATGCAGACCTTCGACCAGGCCCTGTTCGACCTGTACGAGGCGGGCAAGATCAGCTTCGAGGAGGCCCTGCGCAACGCCGATTCCGTCAACGACCTGCGCCTGGCCATCAAGCTGCACAGCCAGCGCGGCCGCACCCGCGACCTGATGGCCGACACCGAGAACATGAGCTTCAAGGAAGATGGCGAGGGGGCCGATGCCGGCCTGCGGATGGGGTAAGGCGGCATGAGCAACGATGTCCCCGGCGCTACCCTGCAACTCGATCCCTACCTCAGGCTGCTCTCCGAACGCGGCGGCTCAGACCTGTTCTTCACCACCGGCGCCCCGCCGCAGATCAAGATCGAGGGCGAGATGCGCCCGGTCGGTCAGTCCCCGCTGCCGCCCGGCGGCACGCAGCAGATCATCTTCCCCATCCTCTCGCCCGAGCAGATCGCCCGCTTCGAGAAGGAGCTGGAGCTGAACCTCGCGGTCTCGATCGAGGGGCACGGCCGTTTCCGCGTCAACGTGTTCATGCAGCGCGGCGAGATCGCGGTGGTCATCCGCCACATCAAGGAGCGCATCCCGGGCTTCGAGGAGTTGCGCCTGCCGCTGCACCTGCGGGACCTGGTGATGGAGAACCACGGCCTGATCCTCGTGGTCGGCGCCACCGGCTCGGGCAAGTCGTCCTCGCTCGCGGCGATGATCGACCACCGGGTGAAGAGCCGCACCGGCCATGTGCTGACCATCGAGGATCCGATGGAGTTCGCCTTCAGGCACGGCCGCTCCATCATCAACCAGCGCGAGGTCGGGGTAGACACCCACTCCTACGCCAGCGCGCTGAAGGAGGCGATGCGCGAGGCTCCGAACGTGATCCTGATTGGCGAGATTCGCGACAAGGAGACGATGAGCCACGCCATCGCCTTCGCCGACACTGGCCACCTGTGCCTCTCCACCTTGCACTCCACCAACAGCTACCAGGCGCTGGACCGCGTGCTGCGCTTCTTCCCGCCCGAGGCGCGCGACCAACTGCTGATGGACCTTTCGCTCAACCTCAAGGCCATCATCTCCCAGCGCCTGGTGATGGGCGTGGACGGCAAGCGCCTGCCGGCGGTCGAGGTGCTGCTCAATTCGCCCTACATCAGCGACCTGATCCGTCGCGGCCGCGTGGACGAGATCCCCGCCATCATGGCCAAGGGCGGCATCACCGGCATGCAGACCTTTGACCAGGCCCTGTTCGATCTCTACCAGCAGGGGCTGATCAGCAAGGAGGAGGCGCTGCGCCAGTGCGACTCCCGCCGCGACCTAGAGTGGCGCATGAACTTCGGCGGGGAAGAAGTCCTGCACGGCACGACCGAGGCGGGGATGGGCGGGGATGCGTCCATTCCGGACCTGCCGCCGGTCTGAATCCCTCCAGGCGAAGGGCGAACAAGCCCTCCTTCGTTCGTTCGGAAGCCCGCGTTGAGCGGAATCCGGGAACCCTGCGCCCGGATCCGGCCTGCATGCTAAAGGCGCTGATCTCGAGGGCCGTACTCCGAAGGGGCATTGGCCAAGGATGGCCAATGGGCCTTCGATGCGGGATCCGCGTCGGCCTGTCCGGCCTGCCGGCCGAGCAGTTCCCTGAACGCCTCGGCGGTCAGGGGCCTGCTGAAGTGGTAGCCCTGGATCTCGTCGCAACCCAGTGCGCGCAGGTAGGCGAGCTGGGCGTCGTTCTCCACCCCCTCGGCGATGGCGCGCATGCGCAGGGAGTGGGCCATGGCGACCACGGCGCTGGCGATGGCGGCGTCCTCCTCGTCGTGCGGGATGCCGCGCACGAAGGACTGGTCGATCTTCACCGCGCTGATGGGGAAGCGCTTGATGTAGGCGAGCGACGAGTAGCCGGTGCCGAAGTCGTCGATGTCGATGTGACGGACCCCCATCGCCTGGATACGCAGCAGCACCTGGGCGGCATGCCCGGGATCGAGCATGAGCATGCTCTCGGTGACCTCGAGCTCGATGAAGGCGGGGTCGAGCCCCGTCTCGTCCAGGGTCCGGCGCACGATGGCTTCGATGTCGGTGCGCAGGAACTGGCGCGCGGACAGGTTGATCGCCACCCGGACCTTCGGCAGGCCTGCATCCTGCCAGGCCTTGTTCTGCGCGCAGGCCGCGTGCAGCAGCCATTCGCCGACCTGGTCGATGAGGCCGGTCTCCTCCAGCAGGGGCACGAACACGCCCGGCGGGACCAGCCCCACCTCCGGCCGCTGCCAGCGCAGCAGGGCCTCCGCGCCGCAGACCAGGCCGGTTTGCAGGTCCAGCTTTGGCTGGTAATAGAGCAGGAATTCGCCGCGCTCCAGCGCGCGGCGCAGGGCGTTCTCAAGCTCCAGGTGCTCGAGGGTGCGCTGGTTCATCTCCGGCGAGTAGAACTGGTGCGTGTTGCGCCCCCGGTCCTTGGCCCGATACATCGCGGTGTCGGCATTCTTCAGCAGGTCCTCGATGCGCTCCCCGTCCGTGGGGTAGAGGGCGATGCCGATGCTGGTGGTGGCGAATACCTCGTGTCCGCTGACCTGCATCGAGGGGGCCAGGGCGTCGATGATCTTGTGGGCGACCTGGGCGACGTCGTCCACGTGGGCGATGCTCTCCAGGATGATGGTGAATTCGTCCCCGCCCAGGCGGGCGACGGTATCCTCCATCCGCACGCAGGTGCGCAGCCGCTTGGCCACGGTCTTGAGCAGCAGGTCGCCCGCCTCGTGCCCCAGTGTGTCGTTGATCATCTTGAAGCGGTCCAGGTCGAGGAACATCACCGCGACTTGGTGGCCGCTGCGGCTGGCGCGCACCAGGGCGCGCTCGAGCCGCTCGTGGAACAGGCTGCGGTTGGGCAGGCCGGTCAGTGGGTCGTAATGCGCCAGGTGGTCCAGCCTCTCCTCGGCCTGGCGGCGCTCGATGGCGATGGAGGCGAGGTTGTTGCCGATGCGGATCAGTTCGGCATCCTGGGGGGGCGCGGCCGTGCCCGGCCGGTAGTGCTGCAGGATCAGGCCGAGGAAATGGCCGCTGGAGGAAACGATGGGCGTGACCGCATGGGGAACGACGTCGAATCCGCCGACGAAGCGGCGATAGGTCGCCCAGCGGCCGTCCTGGAGCATGTCGGGGATGTCCGGCAAGGGCATGCGGCTGTCGCAGCAGCGTACCGGGATGACCGAGGGTTCGGCGGCGAGGATCTCGGCATAGGTCCTGGGCAGGCCGCGGCCGGTGGAGATGCTGAAGGTGGTTGCCTCCTCGCTGGGGCGGAACAGGATGACGCAGAACATCTGCCCGGAGAGCTCCTCCAGGCTGCGCGCGAGCACGGTCATCGCTTCCGCGATCGCATCGCCTCCGACCACCATCTCCAGCACGCGCTTCTCCACCGCCATCAGGGCCTCGGCCCGGCGTCGTTCGCTCACGTCGCGGAAGCTCGACACCCGGCCGATGGCCATCCCCTCGACCCACTCGGGGCGGGAGTGCCATTCGAACACGCGGCCATCGATCAGCTCGAGGGTTTCACGGCCTTCGCGCTCGGGTTGGGCCGCCAGTTCGCGCCGGTGGCGCAGGAAATCGTTGGGCTCGCGCAGTTGGCGCAGGATCAGCGACCAGGCTTCCTCGTTGTCGATCTCGCCGATCGGGGCGGGCAGCCGCCACATCGCCATCAGGCGCTGGTTGCCCACCACCATCCGTCCCTGGCCGTCCTCCACCAGGATGCCGTCGGCGGTGGATTCGAGGGTGGCGGCGAACAGGGAAAGCGACTGCTGCAGCCGGTCCTCGGCCTGGCGCCGCTCGGCGATCTCCTGCAGGGCGAAGCGCAGGGTGCGCAGGGGGTAGAGGCGCAGCAGGTGGTAGAGCAGGAAACCGAGAAAGGCCCCCGGCGCCAGCATGAGGGCGGATATGATCAGCAGCGGGCGCAGCGAGTTCTTCAGGCTCACCATGCCGATCACCTGCTGCTCGACGAGGATCGGTACACGGCGCTCGATGAAGGGCGGCGGGACCGGGTGGCCTCCCTTCGCGACGGCCTCGCCACGCGGATCAAGCAGTTTGCGGCGCTCGGCCGTCCCCTGCAGCGTGTCGCGCAGGAACAGGGGAAGGAGGCCGCTCAGGTCGGCGGGGTCCTTGTGTCCCCGGGCGGCCTCGCCGAGCAGGTGGGCCTGCAGGGCGGCCTCGGCCTGCAGGGCGCCGACCCGATACTGGTAGCCGAACACGAAGGTGAGCGCGCTCACTGCCAGGGTCAGCACCAGTGCGGCGGTGCCGGCGATGCGGTTGACGGTCGAGCCGAGCTGGCGGGGGGGCGCGGGGGAGGCGCCCGTGGGCTGCTCGCTCACGGTGGTCATGACGCCGGCCGCGGGGCGGCAGTGGCAACCAGCGCGAGCAGGCGGTCGTAGCTGTCCTGGAACAGGGCCAGCCCTTCCTCCTGCAGGCGCGCGGCCACGGCGCCGTCGAGATCGATGCCGATCCCGGCGAGGCGTGCGACATGCGCCTCTTCCTGCGTCAGATCGGCCGCCGCGCGGCGTTCGATCCGGCCGTGATCGGCCAGGGCAGCGAGTGTGGCGTCAGGCAGGGTGTTGACGGTCTCCGGCCACATGACCTGCTCGACATAGAGCAGATCGCTGTAGGCCGGGTTCTTGGTGCCGGTGCTGGCCCACAGCGGGGTCTGCGGTCGGGCCCCGACGGCGCGCAGGTCGACGAATTCGGGGCCGTGGAAGATCTTCACGTAGAGGGCCTGGCTGCGGGCTGCCAGGGCGAGCGCGGCGCGGCCGCGCAGGGCGAGGGCCGCCGGCGTGCCGATGGCATCCAGGCGGGCATCCACCAGGCTGTCGACCCGGCTGAGGAACACGCTGGCGACAGAGCGCACCGCCCGAGGTTCGCCGCCGTCGGCGATCCAGCGCCGCAATCCGTCCAGATAGGCGCGAAACACGGCTTCCAGCTGGGGGAGGCCGAAGATCAGGGTGACGTTGACGTTGAAGCCGCGCGCGACCAGCTCCCCGAAGGCCTGCACCCCGGCCGCGGTGGCCGGCACCTTGATCATCAGGTTGTCGCGCCCGGCCAGCCCGCGCAGGCGCGCGGCGGCGGCTACGGTGCCCCGCGCGTCATGCGCCAGGGCGGGCGACACCTCCCAGCTCACATGGCCGTCCACACCCTCGCTTGCCTCCCACAAGGGGGCGAGCAGGTCGCAGGCCATCTGCACGTCGCGCGCGACCAGCCGCTCGTAGACGGCCTCGGCGTCGCCGTGCCCGCGATACAGGTTGTGGAGGTCGGCGCGGTAGTAGGCGGGCGTCTCGCGCAGGGCCTTGTCGAGGATGCTGGGGTTGGATGTCACACCCCGGATGCCGAGCCGGTCGATGGCCTGCTTGAGCCTTCCTTCGAGCAGGAGTGCTCGCGAAAGGTTGTCCAGCCACAGGCTCTGCCCTGTGAGATCGTGGTAGCCGCTGAGGTCCTGCATGGCTCGTCAACTTTCGATGGTGCCGACGGATCAACTGTAGCCCAGCGGCTCAGGGTTTGCCCGTCCATGGCGGCAGGTTTCTTGCCGCGCGCGCCAGGCGCAGTTCGGCGAAGGCGGGCAGGCCGTCGCGGAAGGGCGGGATGTCCTCGCCCTGGATCAGTGGCCGCAGGTAGCGGCGCGCCGCGGCGGTGATGCCGTAGCCATCGGCACGGATAAACGAAGGCGGGACCGGCAGCTCCACGTCGGCCACCTCGTCCAGCGGCACGCCCTCGAGGGTCCACAGATAGGGCTCGCTCGATGTGCGGCGGATGGCGACCATGACGTCGGTGCGCCCCTCCAGCGCGAAGCTGACCGCCGCGGCTCCGCAGGCGTAGGCCTGCTCCACGTCGACCCGCGAGGCGAGGTGGCGTGCGGAGCGCTGGAAGTAGTCGGATACCGCCCAGTGGGTCTTGTAGCCGCGCCCGCGGGTGAGTTGGGCGAGGCGCGGGGCCAGGCCGCCGAGTTGCTCGTGGCCGAAGGTCGCGCTGGTGGCGGCCTGGGCGCAGAACTGGTCGCCGCACATCAGTCCCTCGGCGGCGACCACGATGCACCAGCCATGCCTTGCCACGACCTCGTCCAGCTTGCCGAGGAAGCGTGCCTCGTCGAAATCGACCTCGGCCAGCAGCAGGATCAGCGGGGAGTCGTCGACATCCTCGAACGCGAGGCCGGCGGCGGCCGCCAGCCATCCCGCGTGGCGCCCCATCACCTCGAGGATGAAGACCTTGGTCGAGGTGCCGGCCATCGCCGCGAGGTCGAGGCTGACCTCGCGCACGCTGGTGGCGATGTACTTGGCGGCCGAGCCGAAACCGGGACTGGTGTCGGTCTGCGGCAGGTCGTTGTCGATGGTCTTGGGGATGCCGATGACGGTCAGGTCCAGCCCGCTCGCGCGGGCGAAGCGTGCCACCTTGGCGGCGGTGAGCATGGAGCCGCCGCCGCCGTTGTAGCAAAAGGTGCCGATGTCGTGCGCCCGCAGCACCTCGAGCAGGCGTTCGTATTGCTCCGGGTGGTCCGCGGGATCGTCCAGGTCGACCCGGCAGGAGCCGAACGCCCCGCCGGGTGTGTGGCGCAGCGCGGCGATCTGGTCGGCGTCTTCGAGCGAAAGGTCGTACAGGTTCTCGTGCAGCACGCCGAGGATGCCGTCGCGCGCGGCCAGGACCTTGCCGAAGGCCTCCGGATGTCGGCGCGCGGTCTCGATCACGCCACAGGCGGAGGCATTGATGACGGCGGTCACGCCGCCGGACTGGGCATAGAGGATGTTGCGGGGCATCGGCTGGCCTCGAGATTGTCGCTGGCAGGGCGCGCGGCTATCATGCCGGGGTCACATTACCAAGATATTGCCCTCACCATAAGGAGTTCGGCATGCAGCTCGGCACCAGCCTCACCCATTTCCTGATCGAGAACCAGCGTACCCACGCTGGCGCGACCGGCGACTTCACCCTGCTGATGAACGACATTCTCAGCGCGTGCAAGGTCATCTCCAGCTACGTCAACAAGGGCAACCTGATCGGCGTGCTCGGCTCCGCCGAGACCGAGAACGTGCAGGGCGAGACCCAGAAGAAGCTGGACATCATCACCAACGACGTGTTCACCAACACCCTGATGCGTGGTGGTCAGGTGGCCGCGCTGGCCTCCGAGGAAATGGACGAGGTCTACAACCTGCCGGCGACCGCCCGCCGCGGCAAGTACCTGTGCGTGTACGACCCGCTGGACGGCTCCTCCAACATCGACGTGAACGTCAGCGTCGGCACCATCTTCTCCGTGCTGCGCGCGCCGGAAGGCGTGGCCAACCCGACCGAACAGGACTTCCTGCAGGCCGGCACCGAGCAGGTCGCCGCCGGCTACTGCATCTACGGCCCGTCCACCATGATGGTGCTGACCACCGGCAACGGCGTGAACATGTTCACCCTGGACAAGGACATCGGTGAGTTCATGCTCACCCACCCGAACATCACCATCCCGGAAGACACCGCCGAGTTCGCCATCAACATGTCCAACCAGCGCTTCTGGGAAGAGCCGGTGCAGAAGTACGTCGCCGACTGCATCGCCGGCGAGACCGGCCCGCTGGCCAAGCGCTACAACATGCGCTGGATCGCCTCCATGGTCGCCGATGTACACCGCATCCTCACCCGCGGCGGCATCTTCATGTACCCGATCGACAGCAAGATCAAGGCTCAGGGCGGCAAGCTGCGCCTGATGTACGAGGCCAACCCGATGGCGATGCTCGTCGAGCAGGCCGGCGGTATGGCCATCACAGGCACCGAGCGCATCATGGACATCGCCCCGACCAAGCTGCACCAGCGCGTGCCGGTCATCCTCGGCTCCAAGAACGAAGTGCAGAAGGTGTGGGACTACCACAAGGGCTGATCGCCCGCCTGATGGCTGCACCAACCCCGCTCCGGCGGGGTTTTTTGTTGGTTCTTCGCGTAGGTCCGGGCTAGCCCGGACCTACGCGAAGAACCTTTTTTTGCCAACCTTCGTCGATCTTCGCTGTTCCGGGCGGCGTCCCTCTCTCCGATGCGCACCGCCGGGAAGGGGCGACACAACCACTTGCGATGCGCAGGGTTGAATTGTTCACGCGGATAGATATGATGCGACGCATTCTCATTTGCATAAGCATCCACCATGTCGGCCGTCGCGCTTGATCGGCACTCCCCTCTGCCCGCTTCCTGGGGCCGCATCCTGCCCCTGGGGCTGGCCATTGCCGGGCATGTGGGGCTGGCGCTGGCGCTCTGGCCGCGCGAGGAGATTTGCCTCCCGGCGAGCCGTGAGCAGGTCGTCAGCGTCAGCCTGATCGCCCCGCCGGCGCCGCCCGCACCCGTCGTGGAGACGACTCCGCCCGAGCCGCAGCCGGTGGTCGAGACCCCGGCGCCGGTCCTGGAGCCTCCACCGCCGCCCAAGGCCGTGGCGAAGAAGGTCGTGGAGAAAAAGCCCAAGCAGGCAGAGCAGTCCGCCCCGCCGGAGGCCCCTGCCACACCGGCCCCGGCTCTTGCCGCACGCCCCGTGCCCGCCGCCAGCCCCCCTGTGGCGGCACCCGCTCCGGCGGCGCCGTTGCCGGAACCTCCGCTCATCGAGGCGCGCCACGATGCGGACTACCTCAACAACCCGGCGCCGGCCTATCCCCCCCTGTCCCGCCGCCTGGGCGAGGAGGGGCGCGTGGTGGTGCGCGCGCAGGTCGGGCCGGACGGCCTGCCGCAGGCGGTCGATGTGCGCACCAGCTCGGGCAGCGCGCGGCTGGACGAGGCCGCTCTCAAGGCGGTGCGCCAATGGAAATTCATCCCGGCCCGGCGCGGCGAGGCGGTGGTGTCCAGCTGGGTCCTGATCCCCTTCTCATTCACCCTGGAGCGTTGAACGATGCAAGCTTCTTTCGATCTGGCCGCCCTCTGGGCCCAGGGCGATGGCGTGGCCCATGCCACCCTGATCCTGCTGCTGATGATGTCCCTCGTCAGCTGGACCCTGATCCTGGCCAAGGCCTGGCAGCTGACGCGCCTGCGTTCGGCCGCGCCGCGTGTGCTGGAGCGGTTCTGGAACGCCGCCTCGCTCGACGAGGGCCTGCACGGCCTGCGGGACTTGCCCGCCTTCGCCCGCCTGGCGGAGGCGGGATCGCGCGCCATGCGCCATGCCCGCCAGCATGCCACCGAGGGCCACAGCCACCTGGACAGCCACCTCTCCACCAGCGAGCTGGTCACCCGCGCCCTGCGTCACGGCATCCAGTCCTCCAGCAGCCGGCTGGAGAACGGCCAGGCCTGGCTGGCCTCGATCGGAGCCACCGCACCGTTCATCGGCCTGTTCGGCACCGTGTGGGGCATCCACCATGCCCTGCTGGCCATCGGCACCACCGGCCAGGCCGGGCTCGACCAGGTCGCGGGCCCGGTGGGCGAAGCCCTGATCATGACTGCGCTTGGCCTGTTCGTGGCCATTCCGGCAGTGTTGGCCTACAACGCCTTCAACCGCGCCCTGCGCGTGGTCGGCGCCGATCTGGACGGCTTCGCGCATGACTTGCACGCCTTCTTCACCCTCGGTCAGCCCGACCCGGATGCCGCCTGCCCGTTCGGCGGTCCCTGCCGCGAGCCGGTCACCGCGCGCGCGGAAGCGCAGGAGGCCGCCTGATGTCCTTCGGGGGCTTCGACAACCGCGATGCGCAGCCGATGGCAGAGATCAACATGACTCCGCTGGTCGACGTCATGCTGGTGCTGCTGATCATCTTCATGGTCACCATGCCACTGATGACGAAGGCCATTCCGATCGACCTGCCGCAGGTGGCGCAGGCCCCGGCCGACGAGGAGCCGGAAGCCATCCGCCTCTCGCTCGATGCCGCGGGCGCGCTGTACTGGGAGGACGAGATGATCGACGCGTCCACCCTGGACGCCCGCCTGGCGGAGGCCGCCGCGCGCCAGCTCCAGCCGGAGCTGCGCCTGGCCGCCGACAAGGACACCCGCTTCCAGCCGCTGGCCGAGGTGATGGCCGCCGTGCGCGGCGCGGGCCTGAGCAAGCTCGGCTTCGTCACCCTGTCGGGAGATGGCCATGCAGCGCCCTGACGACGCCCGCCCGGACCTGACCGTGGTGCGCCTGTGCGAGCCGCGCCCGGGCCAGCCGCCGCTGATCTCCTCGCGTGACCTGCTGCGCCACGGTCCGGAGCTTCTGATCGAGCACTGCGGCCAGCTCTACCGTCTGCGCCTGACCCGCGAGCACAAGCTGATCCTGACCAAATAACACACTTCCATCCCGGCAGACCGCCTGCCGTCCACCTCTCCGCCAGCAAGCCAGGCATTGCGCCAAGCCAGCCAGCCATCAGCCTCTGTCTTCAAGGAGCACCCATGACTGATCAGGCCCGCAACTCCGCCGCGCTTCGCCGCGGGGCCGTGATGACCAAAACCAGGCTTGCCCTGGCCGTGACCGCCGCGATCTGCGGCTTCCAGGCCCATGCGCTGGCCGAAACCCAGCTGCCGCGCATCGACGTGGTCGGCGAGGGCGAACAGGCGATCGCCAAGCTGCCGGGGGCGGTGGCGATCATCGACAAGGAGGAGCTGGAGCTCAGGCAGCCCCTCTCGGTCCAGGATGCGCTCAAGGCCGTGCCCGGCCTGATGGTGCGCGAGGAGGAGGGCTACGGCTTCATTCCGAACATCGGCATGCGCGGCCTGAATCCCAACCGCAGCCAGAAGGTGCTGGTGCTGGAGGATGGCGTGCCGGTGGCGCCGGGCCTGTTCCTCGCCAACGAGTCCTACTACAGCCCGCGCGTCGAGCGCATGGAGAGCATCGAGGTGCTCAAGGGCGCGGCCGGACTGCGCTACGGCCCGACCACGATCGGCGGGGTCATCAACTACAAGACCAAGGCGCCGGAGGATGGTGTCCGGGTGACCGCCAAGGCGGGATCCCACGGCTATTACTCCCTCGGCCTCGATGCGGGCGGCGCTGCGCCCTCCGGCGAGGCGGTCGGCGGCATCAGCCTGGTGACCGCCAAGGGCGATGGCTTCCGCAACAACGGCTTCGACATGAACGATGTCGTGGTCAAGGGCGGCATGGCGCTCGGCGACAAGCAGTGGATCAGCGCCAAGTTCACCCACTACGACAACGAGATCAACACCTCCTACGTCGGCCTGCGTCCCAACGAATTCCGTGACGATCCCACCAAGAACCCCGCGCCGAACGACTTCTTCCTCACCGATCGCAACTCGTTCGACATCAACCACGAGCTTTTCGTCAACGACCGGGTGCGCCTCAATACCCTGTTGTACTGGAGCCAGCTGACTCGCGACTTCTGGCGCCGGGACGTTGCCAGCCGCAGCGCCGACGGCACGACCTTCGTGGAGTGCGGCATCGACAGATTCTGCATGTCCGGCCGCAATCGCACCTTCGAGATGGCTGGCATCGACTCCCGCCTGCACATCGAACATGACGGCTTCGGCATCAAGAACGAGGCCGAGATCGGCGTCCGCCTGCACAGCGACGCGCTCAGCAACAAGACCGTGCGCTCCAGGACCAACCCGAACGCCCGCTCCGGCGAGCTGACCGGGGACGAGACCCAGAAGGCCACCGGCGTCGCGCTCTACGGCCAGAATCGTTTCGTGATCAACGACAAGGTTGCCGTGACTCCGGGCCTGCGCATCGAAACCTATGACCAGGAGCGCAAGAACGAGCTGACGGGCGTTGCCGGCACCTCCAGCAACACCGAGGTCATCCCGGGCCTTGGGGCGACCTGGCAGGTGACCCCGCAGGCCCAGCTGTTCGCGGGCGCCTACAAGGGCTTCTCCCCGGCCATGGTGGCCACGGCAATCAGCGCCGACGGTGTCGACCAGGAGCTGGGCGCCGAGCGCTCGACCAATTTCGAGATCGGCGTGCGCGGTGCGGTCGAGCGCCTGCGCTACGAGGCGACCGTGTTCCACATGGACTTCGACAACCAGATCGTCAACCAGAGCCTGTCCGGCGGCATCACCAAGGCCAACGGCGGCCAGACCCTGCACCAGGGCCTCGAGCTGGCGCTGGGTTACGACTTCGGCGCGGGCTGGGGCATCGACGCCAACGCGACCTACCTTCCCACCGCCAAGTTCAAGGGCGATTCCCTGGGCCCCGACGGCAACCGCCTGCCCTACGCGCCCGAGCTGAGCGCGAACCTGGGCCTGAGCTACCGCACCGGCGGGCTCAAGACCAGCCTGAACGCCTACTACGTCTCCAGCCATTTCTCCGATGCGGACAACACCGTGGAGGAAAGCGCGGATGGGCGCGTGGGCGAGATCTCGGGCTACACCACCCTGGGCTTGAGCGCGAACTACGCGGTAAACAAGCAGCTCAGCGTGTTCGGCGCGGTGCGCAACCTGACGGACGAGAAGTACATCGCCAGCCGCCATCCGGACGGCATCTTCCCCGGAGCGGAGCGCAACTTCCAGGTCGGTGTGAGCTACAAGTTCTGATCTGCGGCTGAGACCACTGCCGCGCGGCCTCGCCGCACACCCATGACGAACCCCTGCCGCGCGCACACGCGGCAGGGGTTTCCTGTTTTCAGCGAGCCGCGATCATGGCGCGACGGCAAGACGGTCGCGCTCCGGGCGCGTCCCTCCAAGACGCCGGGAGGGCAGTGGTACACTCCCGCCCCACTATTCAACTTCTGACCGATTCCCATGAGCGACAGCATTGACTGCATCATCTTCCGCAGCCGCCTGAAGGACGGCATGTACCTCTACCTGCGCGCCGACATGCCCTACGGGGATCTTCCCGAGGTCCTGCGCCAGCGCATGGGCCGCGAGCCGGAGGAGGCCATGCGGCTGAGCCTGACCCCGGCGCGCAAGCTCGCCCGCGAGGATGTGGCCAAGGTGATGGCCAACCTGGTCGCGCAGGGGTTCCATCTGCAGATGCCGCCGACCGACGAATACTTGGCGGGTTGGGACAACGATAAGCTGGGGCTGCGCGCGCGCAAGGACTGAGCCGGCCGCCCACGGTGTTGGGAGGCCCGCCCTCGGGCCGATGGGGATGGAGGGCGTTGCGCGGTGGAGGCGCCTCAGGAGGGCGTCCCGGGCCGTTCTTCGTGCCGTCCCCATCGCGCCGGGGGCGGCGCTCCTACATCATCACCCCTGCCTCCTGACCGGATCGGGCGCCATCCTCAGGCCTCCGCGGTCTACCCGTCCTCCCCGGCAAAGCAGGTGCGGTTGCGCCCGAGTTCCTTGGCGCGGTAGAGGGCGGCGTCGGCCAGCGAGAACAGGCGGTCGGCCTGCCCGCGTGCACTGGCATGGCAGGCGATGCCGATGCTGATCGTGACCGGGGCGATGCCCAGGCCTCCCGGCCAGTCGAGGGCCGCGACCTGCTGGTGCAGCCGGGCGGAGAGGTACTCCCCTTCGTCCGGGGCGGTATCCGGCAGGATAAGCAGGAACTCCTCGCCGCCCCAGCGGAAGATCTGGTCGGAGCGCCGGAGGGTGTCCCGCAGCGTCCGGGCGACGCGCTCGAGCACCTGGTCGCCCTTGGCGTGGCCATGCTGGTCGTTGATGGCCTTGAAGTGATCGATGTCGATGATGCCGAGGCAGAGGGGATGCCCCGTGCGCTCGCTCAGGGCCAGCAGCTTTTCCAGTTGCAGCATGGCCGCGCGGCGGTTGGGCAGCTGGGTGAGCTCGTCGACGTGGGCCAGGCTCTCCAGCCTCGCCTTGAGCAGCTTGCGCTCGGTGATGTTCTGCACCATGCCGACCATGCGGCTGGGATTGCCCTCGCCGTCGCGCTCGCAGACCTTGCCGCGGTCGTGCACCCACAGATAGTGGCCGTTGCGGTTGCGCAGGCGGTATTCGGCCTCGTAGCGCAGGCGGCGCCCCTTGAGGTGCTCGTCGAGCAGGAACAGGACCTGGTCGCGATCCTCGGGGTGGATGTTCCGGCTCCAGGTCTCCACGTGCGGCGGCATCTCGTCCGGTCCGTAGCCGAGCATGCGCTTGAGCTGCGGGCTGAAGAACACGCCGTTGGTGACGACGTCCCAATCCCACATGCCGTCCATCGCCTCGTTGAGGGCGAACCAGAGCCGGTGGTCGCGGGTGTGGAGATCCTGCTCGAGTGCCAGGCGCTTGCTGACGTTGCGGGCGACGGAGAGGAAGTATTCCCGGCCGTGGTCGACGAAATGGGTGGTGCAGACCTCGACCGGGACCTCGCTGCCGTCCTTGTGGCGGTGGCGGCCGAGGAAGGTGTAGCAGGGGGCTCCGCGGATGACCGCGACGATCTCCGACCATTGCGGCAAGCCGGTGACGTCCTTCTGCAGGCTGAGGACGGAATGGTTCAGCACCTCGTCGGCATCGAGCCCGAGGTCCTCGTGCCCCGCCCGGTTGCACCACAGGATGTTCGATGTCTCGGGGTCGAGCAGGTAGGCGGCATCGGCCATGTGCTGCAGCAGCACATGGAGCGAAGGTAAGCCCGGTTCTTCGCGCGCCATCGCAGCAACCCCTCCCTAGGTATTTGTTGCGTCTGACCTTTTTAGCATTTTCTCAGGGTTCGGGCAAAAAGGACGACCAGTCGATGCCCGCGTCGCCGAACACGAAGAATTCCGGATTGAGCAGCGATTCCTTGCTGTTGTAGCGCAGGCGGCGCATGGCGGTGTCGGTGACAAAGCCGCCAGCCTCCTCGACGATGCACTGGGCGGCGGCGGTGTCCCACTCGGAGGTGGGGCCGAGGCGGGGATAGAGGTCCGCGGCGCCTTCCGCCACCAGGCAGGACTTGAGTGCGCTGCCCATGTTGAGCCGGGTGTGCTCGCCCAGTGCGTCGAGGTAGGCCTGCATGCGGCTGCTGCCGTGCGAGCGGCTGGCGGCCACGCACGGCGGGGTGGTCGCCCGGGAACGGGCGTGGATGCGCAGCGGCTGGGTGTCCGCCCATTTCCACGCCCCGCCGCCGCGCCGGGCGCCGTAGGTGACGCCGAGGGCCGGGGCGTGGACCACGCCGAGCACCGCCTCCTGGCCATCGATCAGGGCGATGTTGACGGTGAACTCGCCGTTGCGCTTGATGAACTCGCGGGTGCCGTCGAGCGGGTCGACCAGCCAGTATTGTTGCCACTGCCGGCGGGTGGCATAGGGAATGTCCGTCCCCTCCTCGGACAGCACCGGCAGCCCGGGGGCGAGCTCGCGCAGGCCGGCCTCGATCAGGCGGTGGGCGGCGAGATCCGCCTCGGTGACCGGGGTGTGGTCGCTCTTGGCGACGATATCGAACTCCCCGGCATAGACGCGCATGATGGCCTCGCCGGCCTCCAGGGCCAGCCGGCGCACGGCCTCGAACAGCGCATCGTCGATCTTCATCCTGGTATCGCACCCCTCGGGCGTCCTGCCCGAGGCCCCTTCGGGGAGAGGCGCTCGACTCATCCCCGGCCCTCGCTGGCGAGGCGCTCGCGGGTCATGAACAGCGCGGCCAGGGTGCGTGCCTCGCTGCACTCGGGCATGCCGATCAGCTCCCCGAGCCGTTCGAGTGGCCAGGGGACGACCTCGATCGGCTCCGGCTCGTCGCCTTGCAGCGGCGCGTGGTGCAGGTCGCGCGCGAGCACCACGTGGGTGCGCTGGGTGCTGTAGCCGGGGGCGAGGGTCAACTCGCCGAGCAGCTCGGCCCGTTCGGCGCCGAAGCCGGTCTCCTCGCGCAGTTCGCGCACCCCGGCCTCGAGCGGCGATTCGCCTCCCTCGATCCGCCCCTTCGGCAGTCCGAGTTCGTAGCGGTGCAGGCCGACAGCGTATTCGCGGATCAGCAGCACCTCGCCGGCGGCGTTGAGCGCCACGGTCAGCACCGCGCCGTGTGGGCTGCCCACCAGGCGCTCGTAACGGGTCTCGACCCCGTTGGCGAAGCGCAGGTGCACCTCCTCGACCTCGAAGATGCGGGTCCGGGCGAGGGGGGTGACGGCGAGGATGGATGGCTTGGCGCGGCTCATTTCCGCATCATATATCGATATGTCGCAAGAAAAACGTCCTCTCCGTCGACGACTCCTGCGCTGGTCGCTGGAGGCCCTCGTGCTGTTCGCCGTCATCCTCGCCCTGCGCGCCTGGCACGCGCCGGACATGACGAGCGAGACGCTGCCACGCCTGGCTGGCCAGACCCTGGCGGGACAGCCGGTCGACACGGCCGGGCTCGCCGGGCGGGGCTTCATCGTGCACGTCTGGGGCAGCTGGTGCCCGGTCTGCCGCATGGAGCTGGACGGCATGGCGGGGTTGGCGCGTGGCGTGCCCGTGGTCAGCATCGCCTGGAGGTCGGGGGATGACGGGGCGGTGCGCGCCTTCCTCGCCGGGGAGGGGGTGGAGCTGCCCGTGGTGAACGACCCGGACGGGCGCCTGGTCGCCGGGCTTGGGGTGAAGGGTGTGCCGCTGCACCTGGTGGTCGATGGGGCTGGCCGCATCCGCTTCGTCGAGACCGGCTACACCACGCCCTGGGGGCTGCGCGCGCGGCTGTGGTGGGCGGAGACGTTCGGGTGAGCTGGCCAATGGTCAGGGAGGGAAACGCTTATGTCTTGACACACTCCAGGGGGGAGCGTGTCAAGACATAAGCTTTTCCATAGAGATGAGGTCGGCGCCGCCCCCGGCGCGGTGCGGCGTGTCCAAATCAGTGATGTAGGGGCTGTGGGTCGGCATTTCGCCACCCGTCAGCGCACCCGGAAGTGGATCACCGTGCGCAGCTCGCCCTCGAACCACACGTCCCAGGCCAGCGCGCCGTCCCTCTCCTCCGCCCGGAAGCCCGTCTCCGGTCCCGGCTCCGCGCCGAGCAGCTCGAGCTTCCGGCCGGGCATCTCCACCCGCATCTTCACCCGCATCGGGTAGTAGCCGTCGAGGAAGCGGCGCATGAACGGCCCGTTGCGCAGCACGTGGCTGCCCTCCGGCCCGGGCTCGACGATGCGTGTTTCGGCCACAAGGCAGATCCGCGCCCCGCGCTCCACGTCGCGCAGCTCGACCCGGTGCCCCTCCACCCAGGCGCGGCCGATGCCGCTGCGCGCGACGATGCGCACGCTGCGCAGGGTGCCGGGGTTGTAGGTGATCTGCGTGCTGGGCACCGGGTCGAGGTTGACGTGGCATTGCTCCATGACCGCCATGCCGGTGGCGAGCGAGGACTCATCCAGATGCACCACGTTGTGGTGCTCGTGCACCGGCCGGCCGGGTGGCGGGACGACGCGGAACGCCCCCTCGTTGACCTGGCGTGCCTGCTCCAGCTGGCGCTCGATGCGGTCCAACTCTTCCTCGGCCTCGTCCCTCTCCTGTCCGGTGGCGGGCAGGGCGATGAGGAGCAGGAGCAGGGCGACGCGGGGCTTCATGTCTCCATCCAGGGCGGCGGGTTGGCTGGCGGTGGCGTGCCCCATGGCGGGGCGCGGTAGGCGGCCTCGATGTCGCTGGCCGGACAGGGGCGGCAGAAGTGGTAGCCCTGGCCGGCGTGGCAACCCATCCGGCGCAGTTCCGCCCATTGCTCGGCGGTCTCGACGCCTTCGGCGAGGGCCTGGATGCCGAGATGCCGGGCGAATCGGACCACGGTATCGACGATGGCCCAGCGCTGCGGGTCGGTCAGCATCCCGTCGATGAAGGATTTGTCGATCTTGAGCACGTGGATGGGCAGTTCCGCGAGGCGGCTGAGCGAGGAATAGCCGGTGCCGAAGTCGTCGAGCGAGATGCTGAAACCCGCCTCGGCCAGCGCACGCACCTGCCGTTCCAGTTCGCCCTGCTCGAGCATCATGGCGCTTTCCGTGACCTCGAGCTCGAGCTCGCCGAACGGGATGCCGGCCTCGCGGGCCACGCGGCCCACCAGCGCGGTCATGTCGACGTGCAGGAACTGGCGCACCGACAGGTTGGCCGCGACCTTCAGTGGGATGCCGCGCGCGCGCCAGTCGGCGAGCTGGCGGCAGGCCTCGCCGAGCACCCACTCCCCGATCGGGTTGATCATGCCGGAGGCCTCGGCCGCCTCCAGGAAGGCCGCCGGGGCGATCAGCCCGTCGACCGGATCCTGCCAGCGGATGAGGGCCTCGACCCCGATCATGCGTCCGCTGGCGAGGTCGACCAGGGGCTGGTAGTGGAGCCGGAACTCGTTGCGCTCCAGCGCCTTGTGCAGGCGCCGCTCCAGCTTGAGCCGCTGCTGCTGGCGCTCGGAGAGGTCGGTCGAGTAGAAATGGTAGCCGCCCGTGCCGAGGGCCTTGGCTCGGTACATGGCGGCATCGGCGAATTGCAGCAGGGTCTCGACGCTGTTGGCATGGTCCGGGAATACGCTGATGCCGATGCTGGCACGCAGGTAGAACTCCATCTCCCCCATGTGGAAGGGCTGCTGCAGTGTCTGCAGAAGTTTCCTCGCCACCGCCGTGGCCAGGTGGACGATGGCCTCTTCCTGGCGGGGGGACCGGTCCCTGCCGGTCACAAGCACCAGGAATTCGTCGCCCCCCTGGCGGGCGAGCAGGTCCTCGGAACGCAGGGCAGCCTTCAGGCGCGCGGCGACCAGGCGCAGCAGGGCGTCGCCCGCGCCATGGCCCTGGGTGTCGTTGATCAGCTTGAAGTCGTCGAGGTCGATGAACAGCACGGCGAGCGAGCCCTGGTGACGGCGCGCGTGTTCGAGCGCGCGCGCCACCTCGTCGGTGAAGCACGTGCGGTTGGGCAGGTCGGTGAGCGGGTCGTGGTAGGCCAGGTAGCTGAGCCGTGCCTCGCTCGCCACATGCGCCTGGCGCAGTCTCAGGGCGACGATGCCGTAGGCGAGGTCGTCGGCCAGCTCCTGCAGCACGTTCACCTCGTCCGGGGTGAACGCGTTGGGCTCGGCGGCATAGATGGCCAGCACGCCGAAGGCCTGGCCATCCGCCATCAGTGGCAGGCCGATCACCGCGCGGTAGCCGCGCTGGATGGCGCTCTCGCGCCAGGGGCAGAAGTCCTGGGCTTTCTGTATGTCGCCGACGATGACCGTCTGGCCGGTGCGGATGGCGGCGCCTGCCGGGCCGTCTCCGCGCGGCCCGTCGGCCCAGGTCACGTTCAGCTGCGCGGTATAGCCCTCGTCGAAGCCGGCCTTGGCCATGACCCGCACGCTGTGGTCCTCGTCGTGTTCGGCGAATCCCACCCAGGCCAGCCGGTAGCCATGGGCCACGGCGTCGTTGCACACCTTCTGCAGCAGCTCCTCTTCCCGGTCGGCGCGCAGCAGGGTGCGGTTGCTGGTGCTGATGACGTGCAGGGCGCGGCTGACCTGGGTCAGCTCCAGCAGGTGGCGCCGGGTCGCACCCAGGAACAGGGTCGTGAGCAGGGTGATGGCGAGGCCGCCGAGCAGTACCAGCCATGTCCAGGGGTGGGGCGCGGGCTGGTAGAAGCCGGCTGCCGGGGCGGCGATGATGGTGACCTGCTGCTGGCCGAGGTCGAGGGTCTCGCGCAGGAGCGTGCCGGTTAGCGGGGCGGGCGGAGCCTCGCCCGCCGGCAGCGGCGCGGCGAGGTGGGAGTGGTGATAGATCAGCGTCTTCGCCGAGCCCGCTGGGCTGGCCAGCCCCAGCCACAGGCTGATGCCGCGGTTGTCCAGCCTGCCCAGGGCATCTTCCACGAACGGTTCCAGCAGGATGCCCTGGATGAGGAATCCTTCGAGTCGGGCGCGCCGTTCTTCCACTGTCGAGGGTGGGGTGTTCCCCGCATAGGTCGGCAGGATCAGCAGCAGCATCCGCCGGCTTTCCGCCTTCCGGCAGAGGAGCGGGCAGTGGTGCAGGACGAGCTGGCCGCTGTCGCGGGCGTCCTCCAGCCGGGCGAGGATCTCCGGCTTGTCCGCCATGTCCAGCCGGTGTGCCTCCCGCGTCGTGTCACCGCGAACCATGGCGAAATGCACCGGGTAGTGCTCGCCGGAGTCATCCTCCACCCTGGGCACCCAGAACTGGGCGTGCAGGCCGGGGTGGCGGTCCTGGATGATCGTGGCGAAGGTGAGGAACTCATCCTCGGTGACCGCGTCGGATGCGGCGAACAGGGCGCGCAGGGCGTGCAGGGTATGGATGCTGTGCTCGAGTTCGCGGCGCAGCACCTCGACCTGGTCGGTGGCGTCGCGCAGGAAGTCGGCCTCCTGCCGCGCCTGCTCCGCCTGGTTCGCGCCATGGAGGGTGAGCAGGAATCCGCCCGCGGACAGCAGGGCGCCGAGCGCCAGCGCGGCCCAGGGAGCCAGGTCGAGCGCGCGCCGGTAACGGCGCAGCCGCCGCTTTGATGCCATCCTTACATCCTCCGCCGGGACATACGGAGTCGCCTGGAGGCGGCGGAGGGGCCGCGACAACTAAATCCCAGCCTTTTCTAAGTAGTGCATGGGCATGATGGTGTCAACGCGAAGGTGGATGCCGCCCATCCATGGGCGGCATCCTTCGGGCGGGCTTGCGCCAGCTTCGCGTTCGCCAATCGGCGAGTCCCGATTTGTTGATCCCGTACCGAAGACCCTTCCGGCATCCATGCCGGAAGCCCCTGCGTGGCTGGTCCCTCCTCTCGGTCCCTTCGGCCATCCATGGCCGAAGCCCCTGCGGGGTACGGCCCTCGAGATCGGCCGTCGGGAGCCCGACAAATCGGTCCGGAGTGGCGCTCTCCGGCTTTGCGCGCGGCCACGGTTGCGCTAGTGTCCGTCCATGCGCCTTCGCAGCACCATCTTCCTCTGGACCCTGTTCGCCACCGGCCTGCCGTTGCTGGGGCTGACGCTCGTCCTGCTGGCGGTGAGCGAGCAGCGCTACCTCGACGAGGTCGACCGCGACGTCAACGGCCGCCTCAATGCGCTCGGCACCGAGATCGACAACCACCTCGCCTACGAGCGCGAGGTGATCCGCGGCATCGCCCAGTCCGGCGCGATGCAGGACTTCCTGCCGGTGGCGCGGGCCGCCAACGAGGGGGCGCGCCATCCGGACTTCCTGCCGTTGCGCAACCAGCTCACCCAATTCCTGCTCACCCTGCAGCGCACGGTGCCGGGCCTGGGCAGCCTGCGGGTGCTGGACGGGCAGGGCAATACCCTGATCAAGGTGACCGGAGGGCGTGCCATTGGCGCCATCTATCCCAGTCTCGGCAGCGTGGAATATGCCGAGGAGGAGCTGATGGACAGCACCTTCACCCGCAGCCTGCGCCAGCTCCCCATGGGCGAGATCAGCTTCATGCAGCTGCCGCAGAGCCGCTGGGACCTGCTCACCGGCCAGACCCTGACCATGCTCACCGCCCTGGTGCCGCTCGGGGATGGGCCCCGGCCGGCGGCGGTGCTGGCGGTGAACACCTTCGGCGAGTACCTCGACCGCATCCTGCGCCTGGTGCCGCGTCCGCCGGGGGCCGAACTGCTGATCGTCGAGCGCAACATGGACAACGCCCGGCGCAACGGCCTTCTGCTCTACCACGACCGGCTGGAGACCCGCTTCAGCACGCCCAAGCCGCACGAGGTGCGGCTGCAGAGCCTTGACCAGGCCGAACTGTGGGAGCACATCCAGCGCCGGCCGTTTGGCGTGTTCAGCACGCGCGACGGCAAGTGGCGCATCTACTATCAGGAGTACCACCCCTATCCCAACCAGCTGACCGGCTGGGTGCTGGCCTTCGCGGTGCCCGGCGACACCCTGCACGCGCCCTACGCCGGCCTGCGCCAGGCGCTGTGGCTGCTGTTTCTGCTCGCCTTTGTCGCCTCCGCCCTGCTTGCGGTGCTGGGTGCCCGTCACATTGCCGGTCCCATCCTTCGCCTGCGCGAGGCGCTGCGCGACTTCGCCGCCGATCCCGCGCGCCGGGTGGCGGTGGCGAGCCGAACGAGTGAGATCCGCGAGCTGGAGGCCGATTTCAATGGCATGGCGGATCGCCTGCGCGCCGCCGAGGAGGAGCGCGGCCGGGCTGAGCGGCGCATGCTGCAGCAGGCCAAGCTGGCCAGCATCGGCCAGATGGCGGCCGGCATCGGCCACGAGATCAACAACCCGCTCAACAATATCCTCTCGCTGGCCACCCTGATCGAGCGCGGCCTGCCACGGTCGGCCCAGGATTTGCGCGAGGACGTGCACGACCTGCGCGAGGAGGCCCAGCGCGCCAGCCGCATCGTGCGCGGGGTGATGAATTTCGCCCGCCAGCTGCCGCCTGAGCATCGCGTGTTTCGCGTCTGTCCCTGGCTGCGCGAGACGGTGGAGCGTCTGGAGCCGGAGGCGATGGCGGCGGACGTGCATTTCGACCTGACCTCCTGCGATCCCGCCTGCAGCGCCGAGGCGGATGCCGACCAGCTCCAGCAGGTGCTGCTCAACCTGTTGCAGAACGCCCTGCACGCCACCCCGCCGGGCGGGCGCATCCAGGTGAGCGGTGCCTGCGAGGGCGGAAGGCTGCGCGTTTGCGTCCGCGATGGTGGGCCAGGCATGCCGCCCGAGGTGCTGGCACGCATCTTCGACCCGTTCTTCACCACCAAGGGGGTGGGCGAGGGTACCGGCCTCGGCCTGTCCATCAGCCTCGGCATCGTCCAGTACCATGGTGGCACGCTCTCCATCCGCAACCGCGAGGATGCCGGTGGCGTCGAGGCCTGCTTCGAGGTCCCGCTGACCCCCGCCTCGCCGCGTTTCGCCCCGCCCGAAGGCCTGACCCAATGACCACACCGATTTGTCGGGAACAAATCGGGATTGCGCAAAGCAACCCGAAGGATGCCGCCCATCCATGGGCGGCATCCGCCAAGCCCACCGTCCTGTTCGTCGATGACGACCCGCGTTCCGGCGAGTTGTTCGCCCGCTTCGCCCGGCGCGAGGCCTTTGCCGTGGAAGTCTTCCGCGCCCCGCATCTGGCGCTGGAACGGCTCGGCCAGGAACCCGTGCCATCGCTCGTCATCTCTGACCTGAAGATGCCAGGCATGAACGGCATAGAGCTGTTGCAGGCGGTGCGCGCACGCCACCCACGCCTGCCGTTCATCCTCATCACCGGTTACTCGACCATGGACGATGCGATCGAGGCCCTGCGCCTCGGCGCGACCGACTTCATCAAGAAGCCGTTCGAGATGGACGAGCTGCTCGGGCTTGTGCGCGAGCAGCTCGAGCGCAGCCCGCGCAAGGGCGCGACGGCGCGGCGCTACGGCGGGATGCTGGGCGACTCGGCCGCCATCCGGGTGGTGTACAAGGTCATCGAGAAGATCCACGACGTGCGCGTGAACGTGATGATCGAGGGCGAGTCCGGCACCGGCAAGGAGCTGGCCGCGCGGGCGGTGCACGAGCTGTCGGACTTTGCCGACAAGCCTTACGTGGTAATCGACTGCGGCGCGATCACCGGCAGCCTGCTCGAGAGCGAGCTGTTCGGCCACGAGAAGGGAGCCTTCACCGGCGCTCACCAGACCAAGCGCGGCCTGCTTGAGATGGCCTCCGGCGGCACCCTGTTCCTCGACGAGATCGGCAACATCTCGGATGCCATGCAGACCAAGCTCCTGCGCGTGGTGCAGGAGCAGCAGGTCACCCGCGTGGGCGGCGTGCTGCCGATCGACATCGATGTACGCTTCGTCGTCGCCAGCAACCGCGACCTGGCGCAGATGGTGGAGGATGGCCAGTTCCGCCACGACCTCTACCACCGCCTGAACGTGGTCAAGCTGCGCATGCCGCCACTGCGGGAGCGGCGCGAGGACATCCCCGACCTCGTCCGTCATTTCGTGCGCGAGTTCGCCGAGCGCTACCACCGCGACGTGGACGGCTTCGACGAGGCCAGCATGGCCCTGCTCACGGCCTACGACTGGCCCGGCAACGTGCGCGAGCTGAAGAACCTGATCGAGCGCCATGTCGCGCTGGCCGAGCAGCCGCTGCTGCACATCGAGCGGATGCCGGGCGGTACGGCCCCGCGGCCGGTGGCGGAATCCATCCCTGGATTCCGCCCTGCGGGTCTCGCCTTGCGGCGAGCCAACGCCGCTGGTCCCTCCCCTCGGGAGCCTGACGGCGTTGTTGGTGCCGTGGCGACGCCGGCCGTTGCCCCGGCCCCCGCGGAGGAAGCCATCGATGCCGATCACCCCACGCTGGAGGAGCTGGAGCGGCGCTACATCCTCAAGACCCTGCGGCGTCTGGATGGCAATCGCGAGCAGACGGCGCGTGCCTTGGGCATCAATAAGTCCACTCTATGGCGCAAATTGCAAACATTTGGCGAGGAGTGATTGCAATATGCAACGCCTGGTCGTTGCCTTATGCAATTGACGCGCTAAAAGTGCGTGTTTTGGTTTTTGCCTCGTTCACTGGCCCAGCCCTCTGCGTATCGTCTGCTCGGGTTGGCGTGGCGGTGGTGGTGTTGCATTTGTTTTCAATGACTTGCATGTCTTTCGAGGCTTTGGTGCCGAGGCGTGCGCGGGGGGGCGATGCCGGCCCGGAGAAAGTTGGCACATACCATGCAAATATGTCTGGCGTGTTAGACACACAACTCAAACATGAGGAGAACACCATGCAGAGCAACCGTCGTGTATTCCTGAAGGGCAGCCTGGCTGCCAGCGCCGTGGGCGTAGCCGTAGGCGCAGGCCTGCTGACCCCGCGTGCCGTCTTCGCTGCCTGGCCGGAAGCGGCCTACAAGGCCAAGAGCGTGGGCGACGCCCTGCAAGGCACCATGGGTGCCGGCTCCGCCGCTGACAGCGCCGACGTCACCGTCAAGGCCCCGGACATCGCCGAGAACGGCGCTGTCGTACCGGTCACCGTTGAAGGCAAGGGTGCTGGCGAAGCCATCGCCATCCTGGTGGAAGGCAACGAAATGCCGCTGGTCTGCAACTACGACCTGACTGGCGCTGCTGCCTACCTGTCCACCCGCATCAAGATGGGCAAGACCTCCAACGTCATCGGCGTGGTCAAGGCCGGCGGCAAGCTGATGCAGGCCAAGAAAGAGGTCAAGGTCACCATCGGTGGTTGCGGCGGCTAATCGCCCCCTCCCCTGACCTTCATACCCTTTGAACTGATTCACCAGGAGATATTTCAATGGCTGGTAGCATCAAAATCCGTGCCTCCGTCGCTGGCGACATGGCTGAAGTCAAGTGCCTGATCACCCACCCGATGGAGCCGGGCAACCGCAAGGACAAGACCACCGGTGCAGACATCACCCCGAAGTTCATCACCGAAGTGACCGCTGAGGTGAATGGCAAGGTGGTTCTGGCTGGCAACATGTCCGCCGCCGTGTCCAAGAACCCGTTCCTGTCCTTCAAGGCCCCGGCCAAGGCAGGCGACAAGGTCAAGGTGTCCTGGAAGGACAACACCGGCGAAACCGACTCCGAAGAAGCTGCCGTTTAATCCGCGGCAAGCAGCCGGATCGGCAGCGATCCGGCCCTTCGGCAAGAGCGGCCCCCATGGGGGCCGCTTTTTTTGTGCCCGCGCTATCCTAGGGAAGCGCTGAAAAAATCAGCGCTTCCTGTCCGGGGCAGGGATGCCCCGGCGCGAACAAGGGCGTAAGCCCTTGATTCGCGGAGGCTACCGCGAATTTATTTCGCGGTAAGCCGAGCTGAAA
>JBMOQP010000035.1:0-7424 GCA_049322715.1 Pseudomonadota bacterium | reverse complement strand
ATGCCGGAATCAAAATCCGGTGCCTTACCGCTTGGCGACGGCCCAGGAGAGGTTGTGCATTATATGGATCGGCGCGCGTTGCGCAAGCCCCCTTGGGGAGGTCTGAAAAAATGCGCCTGGATTTTTTCAGCTCGGCGGGTCTCTCCTCTCAAGCCCTTGCGACATCCATCCCTCAAGGTCCTTCCGGCTGCGGCTTTCGAGAGCGTCGCGGAGCATGCCAGCATCGTCGTCGGGCGCGACGATGGAACGCATCGCCTTCCCCCAAGGACTGGACACGAGGATGTGTCCAGCCGCGGCTTACGCTGCATGTGCAGGGCCGGGCCCGCACGAGAAGCGTTCCCAAGAGGGGCGGCTCCCTCCGTGCGGGGCGAGCGGAATCTTAGGGATATCCGTGCCGGATCAAGATCGGCCCGTCAGGGCCGCTTTCAGCGGGGACATGTTCACTCCCTTCGCGACAAAGCTCGTCCATGCGGCGGGGAGGGTGCTCCGGGCCTGTTCCGCGGCTTCCTCGCTCGTGCAGGCGCAGAACACGCATGCGCCAGTGCCGGTCAGGTGCGGCTCGCCGAAGGGGCGCAGCATGTCCAGGGCCGTGGCGATGACCGGATGGCGCCGCACGACGACGGGTTCGAAGGCGTTGCGGTGTTCGCCGCTCCAGAAGTCGTCCGGGGTGATGCGCGGCATGTCGCGCTCGAGTTTCGGGTCGGCGAACAGCTCGGCGGTGCTGACGTGCACCGGCGGGCAAGCCACGACGTACCAGTGCTCGGGCAGGTCGAGCGGGGTGAGCTGCTCGCCCACGCCTTCGGCCCAGGCGCTTCGGCCGCGTACGAATACCGGCACATCGGCGCCGAGCTGGCGGCCGAGTTCGGCCAGCCGGTCCTCGTCCAGGCCGGTGCCCCACAGGTGGTTGAGGGCAACGAGCGTGGTGGCGGCGTCCGAGCTTCCGCCGCCAACGCCGCCACCGAGCGGCAGGCGCTTGTCCAGGCGGATGTCGGCTCCGAGCCGGGTACCGCTGGCCTGCTGCAGGAGGCGTGCGGCGCGCACGGCAAGGCCGTTGTCCTCGGGGACTCCAGGCGGCGGGTCAAGCTTGCGGATCAGGCCGTCCGCGCGCGGCTCGAAGGCAAGCCGGTCGCCGTGGTCCAGCAGTTGGAACACGGTCTGCAGCTCGTGGTAACCGTCCGCTCGGCGTCCGGTGATGCGCAGCATCAGGTTGAGCTTGGCCGGGGCGGGCCACCATTGGGAGGTCACAGGTGCCACCGGTCCACGACCAGGCGCAGGGTCAGGTCGGCATGGGTCAGTTCCATCCGGCTGGGCAGCGGGATGCCGTTGACGAGCGTGTAGCGCTGGTAGTCGATTCGCCAGCCGTTGCTGTGCATGCGCTTAAGGCGGCCCAGTTCGTCCAGGCTGTAGGCATCGCTTTGGGAGGCCGGCAGGCCGAGCAGCCAGGCGTGCATGGCGTCAAACGGCACGCTCCAGCCGAGGGTCTCGCGCAGCATGGCTTCGCCGTCGCTGCCCTGGTAGACCGTGCCCTCGTGATCGATCAGCACCACGCCCTGGGCGTTCTGGGTTAGCTGCATGGCATTCTGGCCCAGCGGGGTGCGGATGTTCAGCAGCTGCTGGCCGGGCTCGCGCTGCCAGTCGAAGGCGACCTGCCCGCCCGTGCCCTGGGCGAGGATGGCGGCGCGGCCCTCGGCCCGCCAGCGCTCGACTTGCTGGAGCAGGCCCTGGTGGGCCTGCCACAGGCCGAGGCGCTGCGGGTCGGTCTCGGTCTCGATCAGCGGGGCGGTGGCGCAGCCGGAGAGCAGCAGCAGCCCGCCGAGCAGCAGGGTACGGAAGGTCATGGCTGCTGCAGGCGCTGTTGCAGGTCGAGTAGCTCGCGCCGGTCCGGATCGCGGGCGAGGGCCTCGCCGATCAGCTGGAGGGCCTCGTCACGGCGGCCAAGCGCGGCCACCACCTCGGCAAGGTGGGCGGCGATCTCTCCGTCTGGCTCGCGCGCATAGGCCCGGCGCAGGAAGCCTTCGGCCTCGGCGGGCTTGCCCTGGCGGAACAGCACCCAGCCCATGCTGTCGAGGATGGCGGGGTTGTCCGGGCTGAGCTTGAGAGCCTTGTCGACCAGCTCGAAGGCCTCGTCCAGGCGGATATTGCGTTGCGCGAGGGTGTAGCCGAGGGCGTTGAGGGCCTCCGGATGGTCGGGGTCCTGGGCAAGGATGGCGCGCAGGTTGGCCTCGGCCTCCTCGAAGCGGTCGAGCTGGTCCGCGAGCAGGGCGCGGGTGTAGAGCAGGTCGGGTTCGCCGGGGTGGAGGCGCAGGGCCTCGTCGAGCACGTCCAGGGCAGCCGCCGGCTGGCCAGACTGTTTCACCAGGTCCGTTTCCGCGAGGAACAGGCGCACCTGCTCCTCCGTGGCGTCGGTCTCCGCGCGCGCCTTGGCGAGATGGGCGCGCGCCTGGTCCAGGCGGCCCTGGCGGGCATCAATCGTGGCGATGCGGATGAGTGCGTCCAGGCGCACCTCGCCCTGCCGCGCGCGGCCGTACCAGTCGCGCGCGGCCTTCTCGTCACCGCGCTGTTCGAACAGGCGGCCGAGGTAATAGGCGGCCACGTCTGCCCGCTCGGGCACCTTGTGCAGGGCGCGCAGCTCGCGTTCCGCGGTGCCCAGGTCGTTGGCATCCAGCGCCAGCAGGGCGACGGTGAACCGCAGGTCGGCATCGTCGGGATTCTTGCGCAGCAACTCCTGGAACAGCGGGCGGGCCTCGTCGTAACGGCGGGCCTCGATCAGGGCACGGGCGTAGTTCAGGCGCAGGGACTGATCTTCCGGGAAGCGTTCGACCGCGGCGTGGACCTCGCTCAGTCCTTCGTCGATCTGGCCGGCGCTGAAATGGGTGCCGGCCAGCAGAAGGTAGGCGTCCTTGCGCTCCGGCTGCAGGCGGATGACCTTGCGCAGCGCGGCCTGGGCAGTGTCGAACTGCTTGAAGTGCATGGCGAGCTGGGCCAGCGCGATCCAGCCTTCCGCATCTTCGGCATGGCGCTGGGCCACGCCGTGCATCAGGGTCAGGCCCGGCAGGCCTTCGACAGTCAGGATGGAGGCGATGCGGCGATAGGCCTCGACCCGGTCCGCGCCTTCCGACAGGTGCCGGTCAATCACGTCCAGGGCCTGGTCGTCGCGCTTGGCGCGGATGTGCACCAGGGCCTCTGCTTCCCAGCGTTCCGGATGCGCCGGCTCCAGCGTGGTCCAGAGCTCCAGTGCCTGCTCGGCGGTCACGCTGTCGCGGGCGAACAGGGCGATGCGGGTGGCCCGCTCGGCCACGCGTGGGTCGCGGCTGAGCTTGGCGGATTCCAGGTAGAGTCGGCCGGCATCGGCCACCCGGCCGCGGCGGCCGGCAAGTTCGCCCAGCATCAGGAAGTAGAGGGATTCCCCGCGCACATCTTCCGCTGTCGCTGCGCGTTGCACGACCGCCACCTCGCCATTCGCGCGCGGCTCGGGTGCGGGCGTGACCGACGCACAGGCGGCGGTCAGCAGCGGCAGCAGGAATACAAGACGTCTGGTCATGCGTGGTCCTCGTGAATGAGGTCATTCTATCAGGCGGATCGGGGGCTGGCAGGCCGGGGCGCCGTGATGAGGAGAATCCCCACGGTTTGACGGGGGCGGCCCAGCAAGGTTCGCGGCCTGTGCCGAATCCCCTGCGGGGTACGGCCCTCGAGATCAGCCGTCGGGAGCCCGGCGAATCGGGGAGGCTGGCTTGTCATTGCCGGGGGGATGGCCGAAAATCCCCATCCCCTACCAGGCTTCGACCCCCGCGGTTCGCAATCCCCTTCATGTCCATCATCGCCCTCGGCCTCAACCATCGCACCGCGCCCATCGAAGTGCGCGAGCGCGTGGCCTTCGCGCCGGAGCGGCTGAAGGACGCCCTGCGCGAGATGCTGAGCCTGCCGCAGGTTCGCGAGGGAGCGATCGTCTCCACCTGCAACCGCACCGAGGTCTACGCCGCGGTGGCCGGGGAGGGCGAGGGCGAGCTGCTGCGCTGGTTCCCGAGTGCGCATGGCCTGAACGTGGAGGAGGTGCGCCCTTATCTCTACCTGCACGAGGAAGGCGAGGCCATCCGCCACCTGCTGCGTGTCTCCTGCGGGCTGGATTCGCTGGTGCTCGGCGAGCCCCAGATCCTTGGTCAGATCAAGACCGCCTACGCCCAAGCGGGCGAGGCGCAGGCCGTGGGGCCGGTGCTCAACCGCATGTTCCAGCACGCCTTCGCGGTGGCCAAGCAGGTGCGCACCGACACCGCCATCGGCGCGAGTCCCATCTCGGTGGCCTTCGCCGCCGTCAGCCTTGCGCGCCAGATCTTCGGTGATTTCGGCAGCAAGACCGCGTTGCTGATCGGCGCGGGGGAGACCATCGAGCTCGCCGCCCGCCACCTGCACGGCAACGGCATCGGTCGCATGATCGTCGCCAACCGCACCTTCGAGCGCGCCCACGCCCTGGCCGAGCCGTTCGGCGGGTTCGCCATCGCCCTGCACGAGCTGGGCGATCACCTGCACGAGGCAGACATGGTCATCACCGCCACCGCCAGCCAGCTGCCCATCCTGGGCAAGGGCGCGGTGGAAAGTGCCTTGAAGCGGCGCAAGCGTCGCCCCATGTTCATGGTTGACATCGCCGTGCCGCGCGACATCGAGCCGGAGGTGGGCGACCTGGAGGACGTCTACCTCTACACCGTCGACGACCTGGAGCAGGTCATCGACGAGAACCGTCGCTCCCGCCAGGAGGCCGCGCAGCAGGCCGAGGAGATCATCGACGCGCAGGTTGGCCATTTCCTCGACTGGCTGCGCATGCAGGGCAGCGCGGACATCATCCGCGACCTGCGCGCCGGCGCCGAGCAGGTGCGCGACGAGGCCCTCGAGCGCGCCCTCGGCCAGCTCGCCCAGGGGCTGCCGGCGGAAGAGGCCCTGCGCCACCTGGCGCATGCGCTGACCAACAAGCTCATGCACGCCCCAACCGTAGCCCTGCGCGAGGCCTGCCAGACGGGCCAGATCGACACCGTCGAGGCCGCGCGCCTGCTGTTCGACCTGTCCCGGGATTAGCAGGGCGTTGAAAAACACCCTTACGTCTTGACGCTCCCATCCCTCCGGCAGGAGCCGCCCCAGCCGCGATGCAGCTCCACGCCGGGTTGATCGCGGCGGGGGCGCCGCTCCTACGGCTACCTCTCTCGTCTTTTTTCTGAATCCATGCATCCCTCCATTCTCGACCGCCTCGAACAGCTCGTCTCCCGCTTCGACGAAGTCACCGCGCTGCTGTCCGACCCCGACGTGATCGGCGACACGAACCGCTTCCGCGACCTGTCGCGCGAGTACGCCCAACTCGAGCCGGTCGTCGGCACCCTGCGCGATTACCGTGCCGTCGAGGCGGGCATGGCTTCCGCCCGCGAGATGGCCGCCGAGGACGACGTCGAGTTGCGCGCCATGGCCGAGGACGAACTGACTGCGCTCGCCGCACGTCACGAGGCGCTGGAACTGGAACTGCAAAAGCACCTGCTGCCGAAGGACCCCTACGACGACCACAACATCTTCCTCGAGGTGCGCGCCGGCACCGGCGGCGACGAGGCGGCCATCTTCGCGGGCGACCTGATGCGCATGTACGCCCGCTATGCCGAGCGCCGGGGCTGGCCGGTCGAGATTTTGAGCGAGAGCCCGGGCGAGCACGGAGGGTACAAGGAGGTCATCGCCCGCATCCAGGGGCAGGGCGCCTATTCGCGCCTCAAGTTCGAGTCCGGTGCCCATCGCGTGCAGCGCGTGCCGGAGACCGAGGCGCAGGGGCGCATCCACACTTCCGCCGCCACCGTCGCCATCCTGCCGGAACTGGACGAATCGGAAGAGATCGACATCAACCCCGCCGATCTCAAGATCGATACCTTCCGCGCCTCCGGGGCGGGCGGCCAGCATGTCAACAAGACCGAGTCCGCCATCCGCATCACCCACCTGCCCAGCGGCATCGTGGTCGAATGCCAGGACGAACGCTCCCAGCACAAGAACCGCGCCCGTGCCATGGGGTTGCTCAAGGCCAAGTTGGACGACATCGAGCGCAGCAAGCAGAAGAACGCCCAGGCTGCCGAGCGCAAGAAGCTGGTCGGCTCGGGCGACCGCTCGGAGCGCATCCGCACCTACAACTTCCCGCAGGGTCGGGTGACCGACCACCGCATCAACCTCACCCTCTACCGCATCGACGACATCATGCAGGGCGACCTCGACCAGCTCATCGAGCCGCTGATGCAGGAGCACCAGGCCGAACTGCTGGCTGAACTGGCGCAGGCTTCGGGGCTGGGGTGATCGGGCCGTCTGGCAGGGCAATCCCGTCCTTTCTCGATGATCCCATGGCCTCCTCCACGAGGCGATCCTCCGGTCTACACTCCTTGTTGCCCTGCTCAACATCTGGAGGGGTTTGTCATGAACATTCAAAGCACTCATCGCCATGCCGGGAAGTGCGCAGGGACCGCCCTTCTGTCCATCCTTCTGGGGACCTCCGCGGCCCTGGCCCAGGATGGGCGTGTCGCCATTTCCTCGCCGCAGGATGGCGCCACGCACGATGCGTCGAAGCCGCTCGTCGTCGAGTTCGCCGCGGACCCCGGCCCGCGCGGCGATCATGTCCACGTCTATGTGGATGCCGGCAAGCCGCGGGTCGTCCGCTCCCTCAAGGGCAGCGAGACGATCAGCGACCTCCCGCCGGGCATGCACGATATCTGCATCAAGCTCGTTACCCGGGACCACGTGCCGACCGGGGCGGAAGACTGCGTCAAGGTCCAGGTCGTGGCCGGGCAGGGCGGGGCGATGGGGGCCCCGATGTCGGCGCCTGAGCCTCGCCGGGGCTATGGCTACTGACCGAGGCTTGTCTTGATGGTGCCGGATCTGGCCTATGCCCTCGTCCAGGTCGTCCACAACCTGGGCGCGGTGGCGATCGTGGCAGGGGCGATCTTCGCCCTCGCTCCCGCTGGGCGGGATCCCGGAGTGCGTCGCACGCTGGCCTGGGTGGTGCTCGCCGGCTGGCTGACCCAGGTGGCGAGCGGAGCCACGTTCGGCGCGATCAGCCTGATCTTTCATGGCGCGTTCCCCGACCTCGGGGCGATCGCCACGGTGGCGCTGGCCATCAAGGTGGCGTCCGCGGCGGCCGGCATTCCCCTGGCGGCACTGTACCTGCTCCCCGCCGCCCGGGAACGGCTGCCGTTCGGGGGCAACGTCTGGCCGCTGCTGGCCGGGCTCGGCTTGCTGGCGATCAGCGCCGCGGCCTTCCTGCGCTGGTTCGCCTAGGGAAACGTTGAAAAATTCAGCGTTTCCCGTTTGGGGCAGGACGCCCCAACGCGAACCACGACGCAAGTCGTTGATTCGCGGAGGCCGTCGCGGCACATGTCAACATCGTTGCTCCATGCAACGATGTTGACATGTGTCGCGAC
>JBMOQP010000034.1:21905-56262 GCA_049322715.1 Pseudomonadota bacterium | reverse complement strand
GATCATCGTCGCCCTCATGCGCAAGTTGGTGCACCTGATGTGGGGCATCCTCAAATCAGGCCGCCCCTTCGACCCTGCCATGGGCTTGCCAGGGGGTGGGTAAGACAGTATCTGAAAAAATCCATCCATGGATTTTTTCAGCTCGGCTGATCCCTCCTCTCGAGCTCTTCCGGCATCCCTGCCGGAAGGCCCTTTGGGCTTCAGCCTTCGAGAGCGTCGCGGCACATGTCAACATCGTTGCATGGAGCAACGATGTTGACATGTGCCGCGACGGCCTCCGCGAATCAACGACTTGCGTCGTTGTTCGCGTTGGGGCGTCCTGCCCCAAACGGGAAACGCTGAATTTTTCAGCGTTTCCCTAGGAGCCTGTCGCGCCACGTGGAGCAAACCGCTGGTTTCCGGCCCGTAGCCCTGATGAAGGCCCTTTGGCCGGCATCCTGGGCGGCACTCTTCGGGTTCGTCCTGGTCTCGCACTCTTCCGCCATCCATGGCGGAAGCCCGCTTAACGCGAAGCTGGCGTAAGACCGCGGGAGAGGCGCTCGACGCGCCTTGCGGCGAATCCCGATTCCCGGCACATCGGTCACGCCCGAGAGAAGATCAGGAGGCCCGGGTTGCCGCTTCGGCCAGGGCCACGACGATGGTCTGCCCGGGCTTGAGGTCATCCTTCTCGCCCAGCTTGTTCCAGTTGCGCAGCTGCGCAACATCCACCTTGAAGCGCCTGGCGATGCCGAACAGGGTGTCCCCCTTCTGCACGGTGTAGGTAATCTTGCGCGGCTCCCCGACAGGGGCCTTGGCGGGGGGCGGGGCGCTTGTCGGCCGCCCTTCCGCCGCCTTGGCCTCGCGGATGCCGGCCAATCCCTGGCCGGCACCCTTCGGGCGGGCTTCGCCAGCTTCGCGTAGCGCCTTCGGCGATCCCCGATCCGCTGATCCCTCCCCTCCGACCCTTCCGGCATCCATGCCGGAAGCCCCTGCGGGGTATGACCGTCGGGAGCCTGACGGATCGGTGTAGATGACCAGCTTCTGCCCCGCCTTGAGCGTTGTGTCCGGCTTCAGGCCGTTCCACGAGGCGAGGCTGTGCGTATCCACGCCATGCTGGCGCGAAATCTTGTACAGATTCTCGCCCGGGGCGACGGCATGGTTGATGGCCGTGCCACCGGCGGGCGTGGTGGCCCTGGCGTCGTCGACCTCGACGCGCGGGTGTCGGCCATCCATGGCCGGCACCCTTTGGGCTCGCCCTGCGGCGATCTCCGATTTGTTCCCGACAAATCGGTCCGGCGTGCCTTCGGGCAGGAGCAGGGTCTGGCCGCGCGTGACCTTGTCTCGCAGCAGCGGGTTCATCTCGCGCAGGGTGGCGACGCTCACGCCGTGGCGGCGGGCAAAGCTGGCCGCGCTCTCGCCGCGTGCCACCTTGACCTGGCGCTGCTTGGGCAGGACGGCATACAGCTCTTCCATGTCCATTTCCTGCAGGCGCTGGGCCTTGTCCTGCGGCAGCAGCAGGGCGATGGTTTCCTTGCCATTGCCATTCACCCCGCGCTTGAAGCCCGGGTTGAGGCGGTACAGCTCATCCACGCTCATGTCCATGGCATTGGCGACCTTGGACAGGTCCAGCGGGCGGTCCAGCTCGATGCGGGCGAGGAAGGGGGCGTCCTCGACCTTGTGCGGGATCAGTCCGTACACGTGCGGGTCGTGGAACAGGCGGCTGAGGGCGATCAGGCGGGGGACGTAGTCCTTGGTTTCCTGGGGGAGGTCGAGCGACCAGTAGTCGGTCGGCTCCCCCCGGGCGGCGGCGCGTTCGATGGCTCGGCTGACAGTGCCTTCGCCGGCGTTGTAGGCGGCGAGGGCGAGGGTCCAGTCGCCCTCGAACATGTCATGCAGGCGCTGGAGGTAGTCCAGTGCGGCCTGGGTGGAGGCATGCACGTCGCGGCGTCCGTCGTACCACCAGTTCTGCTTCAGGCCGAAATGCTGGCCGGTGCTGGGGATGAACTGCCACAGGCCGGCGGCCTGGGAGCGCGAGGTGGCCTGCGGCTGGTAGGCGCTTTCGACGATCGGTAGCAGGGCGAGCTCCATCGGCATGCCACGCTCGCGCAGCTGCTCGACGATGAAGAACAGGTAGGGTTCCGCGCGCAGGGTGATGGTCTGCAGCTGGTCCAGCCGGCCGAGGTAGCCGAACATCTCCCGGTCGATGCGGTCGTGCACCATGGAGTACATGGTGAAGTCGCGCGCCAGACGGGTCCACAGGCCATAGTCGGGGGCGGGGGCGTCGCGCGGGGCGTCGGTGGTGGGGGCGGGGTCCTGGGCACCTAGGCGGTAGAGGTCCTCGTGGCCCGGCAGGTCGTTCGACGCGGTGCCCGGTCCGGCCTGCGCTTCGGTCCCATCCTCGCGGATGTCCAGCTCGGCGCAGCCCGAAAGGGCGAGCATGAGCACGATGGCGAGGGGAAACAAGCGCATCGGAGGCCTGTGCTGCTGTCCTGGATCAAGCACGGAATCCTAACGTTGAAGGGGCGTTCAGGCAAGATCGGCGTCGAACGCGTCTTTCCAGGCGCGTACCGCGGCGAACATCGCACCGGGCTCGGAGATGTCCTGCCCGCTGCGCTCGGCTGCACGCTGGCGCAGCTCAAGGCTGTCCCAGCGCAGGAAGGGGTTGGTCGCCTTCTCGAGCCGGAGGGTGGAGGGGACGGTCGGTTCACCCCGCTCGCGCTGTGCACGGGCGGCCTCGATGCGGGCGCGGATGGCCGGGTTGCTGGGCTCGGCCAGCACCGCGAAGCGAAGGTTGTCCTCGGTGTACTCGTGGCCGCAGTAGCTGAGGGTGTCATCAGGCAGGGCGCGGATCTTCTCGAGCGAGTCCTGCATCTGTCGCGGGGTGCCCTCGAACAGTCGGCCGCAGCCGGCGCCGAACAGGGTGTCGCCGCAGAACAGCGTGCCCGCCTCCTGGCTGTAGTAGGCGATGTGGTCGAGGGTGTGGCCAGGGGTGGCCATCACCCGCCATGTGCCAAGGCGGCCAAGATTGACGCTTTCGCCATCCGCCAGCGGGTGGGTGACGCTGTCGATGCGATCCGAATGCGGGCCATACACCGGCGCCTGGCAGAGGTCGGCCAGTTCGCGCGCGCCGCCCGTGTGGTCCCAGTGGTGGTGGGTGAGCAGGATGGCGTTCAGGCGCAGGCCCTGGCCGTCGAGGTGGTCGATCACCGGCCGTGCATCGCCCGGATCGACCACGGCTGCGTCCGTGCCGTCGTGCAGTAGCCAGATGTAGTTGTCGTCGAAGGCGGGCAGGGGGGTGATGCGCATGGGTTCGGGCTGGTCTAGATTCAAAGGACCATGGAAGTCTAGGCGAAAGGAATGTCGAGGCCCATCCCCTTCACGGCCACTCCTGCCAGTGCCGCGTTGTTGATGCTGGCAGGATGCGTGGCCGCCATGCCGTGGCCCTCCGTGGCCGATCATGCCGGCCTGGTCCTTGTCCTTGCCGTGCTGGCGGCCCTCCTGCCGCGCATCCGCCCGTTCGCATGGTTGCTGCTTGGGCTGGCCCTCGGCGGGCATGCGGTTGGGGATGTGCGCAATGGCTGGCTCGCGGCCCCGCTTGAAGGGGAACCGCTGGTGTTTGATCTGCGCATCGATGACTTACCAGAGGTGCGTGCCCATGGGGTCGTCTTCGTCGCTGAAGTGGTGAACGCTCCCCAAGGGCATGCGCATGCCTTCCCGCGCAGGCTGCGTTTGGGCTGGTACAAGAATGTCCCGCCGCTGGCGCCAGGGGAGGTGTGGCGCGTGAGCGCGCGGCTGAAGCGGCCGCACGGGACCGTCAACGGGACCGGTTTCGACCGCGAGGCTTGGCTGTTCCGCCATGGCATCCAGGCGACCGGGACGGTGCGGGAGGGCGAGCGCATCGCGCCCGCCCCGGCGTGGGCGATCGACAACCTGCGCCTGGCCGTGCGTGAGCGCCTGGCCGGCATGCTTGCCGGCGATCCTTCGCTCGGCCTGATCCTCGGGCTCACCATCGGCGATCGCTCGCTCATCTCCGAAACCCAGTGGGACGACCTGATCGCCAGCGGCACCAACCATCTGCTGGCGATCTCGGGCTTGCACGTCACCATGATCGCGGGACTGGTCTGGGCGCTGGTGCGGCTGCTGTGGGCGAGAATCCCACGGCTTGCCATCGTCTTCCCCGCCCCGCTCGCCGGGGCGCTCGCGGGCGGGGTGGCCGCGCTGGGGTACAGCCTGCTGGCGGGCTTCTCCGTGCCCACCCAGCGCACCCTTCTGATGCTGCTCGCGGTGGTGCTGGCCATGCTCTCGCGCCGCGCCGTCCGCGTGCGCGACGTGCTTGGCCTGGCCTTGATGTTCGTACTGCTGCGGGATCCGCTGTCGGTGCTGGACGTCGGCCTCTGGCTATCCTTTGGCGCGGTCGGCCTGCTGGTATATGCCGGATCGGGACGGCTGGCGCGGCCGGGATGGTTGCGGGACGCCAGCCATGCGCAGCTGGCGATCTCGATCGGCCTGCTGCCCCTGACCCTGCTGCTGTTCCAGCGCGGCTCGCTGGTCTCCCCGCTCGCCAACGCCTTCGCCATCCCGCTTGTGACCTTGCTGGTCACGCCGCTGGCGCTGGCGGGGAGCGTGCTCGCCCTGCCGTACGAGCCGTTCGGCCATGCCCTGCTGTGGCTCGCCGCACGCCTGCTGGACGGGCTGATGTGGCTGCTGCACGGCATGGCGGGCTGGTCCATGGCGCAATGGTTCCCGGCGCAGGCCGCTCCCTGGGCCTTCCTGCTTGCCGTCCCGGCCATCTCCTGGCTGCTGGCCCCGCCCAGCATGCCTGCGCGCTGGGCGGGGCTGGTTCTGCTCGTGCCGCTGGCCTGTCCGCGCGTGCCGCAGCCCGGGCCGGGCGAGCTGTGGCTGGACATGCTGGACGTCGGTCAGGGCCAGGCGCTGCTCGTACGTACCGCCGGCCACGCCATGCTGTACGACGCCGGCCCCCTTGGCTTCGGCGGTTTCGATGCCGGCGCGGAGGTGGTGTTGCCCGTGTTGCGCGGGCTGGGCGTGGAGCGGCTGGACGCCGTGGTGCTCAGCAACGGTGACCGTGACCACGCCGGCGGATTCGCGGCCATCCGGTCGAACCGGGAGGTGCTGCGCCTGTGGCACGGCGGGGGCATCGATGGGGGGGAGCCCTGCCGGAAGGATGAGGGCTGGGCTTGGGATGGCGTGCGCTTTGCCTTCCTGCACCCGGACGACGGTTTCCGCGGTGGCAAGTCCAACGACCAGAGCTGCGTGCTGCGCATCGACGGACCGGGTGGAAGCGTGCTGCTGACGGGGGACATCGAGCGGCGGGCCGAGCAGTCCCTGCTGGAGTCAGGGGAGGATCTTCGCGCGACCGTCTTGCAGGTGCCGCACCACGGCAGCAAGACGTCCTCGGGCAGGGATTTCGTGGAGTCGGTCGAGCCGGAGATCGCGCTGGTCTCGGCGGGCTATCGCAACAGCTTCCGCCATCCCAGGCCGGAGGTCGTGGCGCGCTGGAAGGCGGGCGGTGCGGAGATGTTCGATACGCCGGCCTGCGGGCGTATCCGAATACGGCTGGCCGAAGGGGAGCGGCCGGAGGTGCATTGCGTCAGGACGGGATGGCCGTGGGCCTGGCGAGTGCCGGTCATCCCGGCGGGGGAACGCGAAGGCTAGCTCATCCGTCCTAGTCTTCCGCCTCCTCGTCCGGCACGGCCAGATCGACGGCCGCGCCCGCCGTATCCACGGTCACGCCCGCAGCGGTGGTGGTGACGCCGACAGCAGTCGATACCACGGCGCCGGTGACCGCAGCGGTCGTGGTGACCACCGCGCAGCCGGGTAGCAGGGGCAGCACCACGAAGAGCGACGCTGCCCCGCGAATCATGTCAGGCCTCCAGCCCGGCCAGTTCGCCCAGCACGGCGCGGACCAGGCGGGCTTGCTCCTCGGGCAGGTTCGCGGTCAGTTCGTCGGCCGCGCGCGTGCCCTCGACGATGGCGATCAGCGCCTCGGAGGTCGCGATCGCGGCCGAGGTATCTGCCGCTTCGCGCAGGCCCGCCATGGTCTCCAGCGCCTCGCGCTCGCCCTGGGTGGCGGCGTAGATCAGCGCGGCGAGGGGTGCGGCGGCCTGCTGCGCGGCGTCCTGCTCCAGCTCGGCGAGGAAGGCCGGTTCATCCAGGCCGCGCTGCATGGCCTGCAGGATGGCCTGGTCCTCCTCGTCCAGCGCCGCAAGGTCGACGGCCTCGCCGTTGACGAAGTCGATCATAGCCTTCACCAGCGCGTTCCAGCCGGCCTCCTCCATCTCGCGGAACAGCTCGAACAGGGCCGGGGCCAGGTCGGAATCCTGGCGCACGGCCACCGCCAGGCGGATGAGTTCGGCGTGGGTATGGGCGATCTGGTGCTGGAGGGCGTTGGGCATGGGAATCACGCGGGCCTGTAAAAGCCGACATGATACGACGTCCGTCAGGTCCGGTTCACCGTTTGCGCAAGCACCTCGGCCAGCTGGCGAGTGGCGGGCCCGGCCAGTTCGGGCTGGACGAAGATGAGGTAGAGAGGCGCCATGCGTCGCTGCCCCTCGCGCAGGGGGAGGGGGAGAAGCTCGCCCGCCTCGATGCGTGCCTGGATCAGGTGGCAGGGCAGCCAGGCGAAGCCGAGCCCGGCGGCGACCATCGACAGGGCAGTCTCCATGCCCGTCACGGTCCAGCGCCGGGTGGAACCCAGCCAGCCCTCGTCCCTTGGCTTCATCCTGCCCGAGTCGCGCAGCACGACCTGCTGCGCCTGGCGCAGGTCGTCAGCCTCGATGGGGCGTCCAAGGCGATGCAGCGGGTGGTCGGGATGGGCGACGGCGACGAACTCGACCTTGATCAGCACATCGCCCAGATGTCCCTCCGGCACCCGCGCGGCGATCACCAGGTCGGCGCTGCCGTCGATGCAGGCCTCGTCCGCCCCGGACAGCACCTCCTCCCGCAACTGCAGGCGCGTCTGAGGCGCCAGTTCCGCGAAGCGGGCCAGGGCCTGGAGCAGCAGCGGAGTGGGGAAGGCCGCGTCCACCGCCAGCCGCACCTCCGGCTCCCAGCCCTGGCGCAGGGTGGCGGCCAGCCCCTCCAGCCGACGCGCGGCCTCCAGCACTTCCTCGGCGCGCGCCAGCAGCGTCCGGCCAGCCTCCGTCAGCCGCGCCTTGCGTCCCTCCAGGGCAAGCAGCTCGATGTCGAGCGACTCCTGCAGCCGTGCGACGGCGTAGCTGACGGATGACTGGCTACGGTGCAGGGCCGCGGCTGCCTGGGCGAAGCCGCCGTGCTCGACGATCGACTGCAGCACGCGCCACTGCTCGAGGGTGGTCCTGGGGATGGACATTGATCGAATATTTCGATTTGATTGGTGCAATTTATGCGCTTTTTTATCGAAATAATCAAGCCTATCTTTCTCCCGGTAGAAACTTCAGGTACCCGGATACCCGGAAAGGAGATAGCCATGAACACCCTGCTGCAGATCAACACCAGCGCCCGCGCCGCCGGCCACGCCAACCGCCTGGCGCATGAATTCGTGGACGCCTGGAGTGCCAGGCATCCGGCAGATCGCATCGTTGTCCGTGACCTCACCACGGCCCCCGTGCCGCACCTCACGGAAACCACCCTGAACGCCTTCTTCACCCCGCCGGAACAGCGAGACGAGACGCTTCAGGCGGCCGCGCGCCTGTCCGACGAGCTGATCGCCGAAATCCAGGGGGCGGACGTGATCGTGATCGGCGTGCCGATGTACAACTTCGGCATCCCGTCCACCCTGAAGGCCTACTTTGACCACATCGCCCGAGCCGGCATCACCTTCCGCTATACCTCGAACGGACCGGAGGGGCTGCTGCAGGGCAAGCGCGCCATCATCCTCGCGGCGCGTGGAGGGATGTACAGCGGCACGCCGAAAGACACCCAGACCGGCTACCTGCGCGACTTCCTCGGCTTCATCGGCATCACCGACGTCACCTTCGTCTATGCCGAGGGGCTGGCGATGGGCGAGGAGCGCTTCGCCGAGGCCGACGAGGCCGCGCGCCGGCAGATTCACGCATTGACCTCCGTGTGAAACAAACAATAAAAGGGGAGCAACATGATCACGTTGCGCAGGGCGGACGATCGCGGCCACGCCCGCTTCGGCTGGCTCGACAGCCATCACACCTTTTCCTTCGGCCAGTACTACGACCCGGAGCAGATGGGCTGGGGCCCGCTGCGCGTGATCAATGACGACCGGGTCATGCCGGGGGCAGGGTTCAGCACACATGGACACAGCAACATGGAGATCATCTCCTACGTGCTCGAGGGCGCGCTGCAGCACAGGGACTCGACCGGCACCGGATCGGTGATCCGTCCGGGCGAGGTGCAGCTGATGAGCGCTGGCAGCGGCATCATGCACAGCGAGTACAACCCATCCGCGACGGAAGGGGTGCATTTCCTGCAGATCTGGATCGAACCCGAGCGGCGCGGCACGGAGCCGGGCTACCAGCAGCGCGCTTTTCCGGCCGATGAGATGGTCGGCCGCCTGCGCCTGATCGCCTCGCCGGACGGGCGGAATGGGTCGCTGACGATGAAGCAGGACGCGTTCCTGTACGCCGGCCTGCTCGATGGCGGGGAGGTCGTCGAACATGCGCTTGCGCCTGGGCGCAGGGCCTATGTGCACCTCGCGCGCGGCGAGCTGACGCTCAACGGCCAGAAGATGCGGGCGGGAGACGGGGCGAAGATCGCGGAGGAAGCCCGGCTGGCCTTCACGGAGGGCAAGTACGCGGAGTTCCTGATGTTCGACCTGCCGTGAGCTTTCCGCGGCGGGACTCCCAGAGGAACTCTGCAGGAGAGGCCCGCCTCAGGTCGGAAGCGGCCTCAGGACTCGCCCTTGAGAGCCTGCACGACGACCTGCACGTTGGACTGTCCGTCGGACAGCCACACGTCGCCATCCTGGATGGTGCAGGACAGGCGCATGGTGCGCTGTGCCAGCCCCTCGAGCGCCTGGCTCGACGCCTCCGGCAGGGCGAACACGCTCAGGTTGTCGAGCCGGGCGAGGTCCTTGCCCGTCTTCTGCCACCAGATGTCCACCGTGCGCCCGCCGAAGGCGTAGACGATCACCCGTCGCGCTCGGCCGCAGGCCTTGCGCAGGCGGCGCTCGTCCGGCTGCCCGACCTCGATCCACAGCTCGATGTCGCCGGTCAGATCCTTCTTCCACAGGTCCGGCTCGTCCTCGGCCGACAGGCCACGGGTGAAGCCCAGCGCCTCGTCCGCATTCAGGGCGAAGGCCAGCAGCCGCACCATCATCCGTTCGCCGGTCTCCGACGGATGACGGGCGAGGGTCAGCGCGTGGCTGCCGTAGTAGTGCCGGTCCATGTCGGCAATGTCGAGATCGGCCTTGAAGATGGTGGCGCTGAGGGCCATGGGGAATACCTTGGGTTGTCGTCATCGCGGGCTTGCGCCAGCTTAACGCGAAGCTGACGTAAGTCCGCGTTAGGGCCAAAGGCCCGTGGCGATCCATGGGCCGACCATGGTGCAGGCGCTATGGATTGCTTCGCCCTTGGCTCGCAATGACGATTGGGGATGGGATGAACTCTCAGAGCCTGTGAAAATATCCCCTGCCGTCGCGAGGGTGACCCTGGGCGTGTCCGGCAAGGCGCGGGGTGCAGAAAATCGCGAGCATAGCAGGGCCTATGTGAGCGATTTTAGGGGTCCCCGCAACATTGCCCGGCGCGTCCAGGGGCGGCCGCAGTAGGTGAGGGGATATTTTCACAGGCTCTCAGTCCGTCACCTTGCCCCGCAGGGCCTTGGTGCGGCCGTGTTTCGCCTTGCTCTCCAGGCGCCTCACCTTTGACGCCCGCGTCGGCTTGGTCTTCTTGCGCAGCTTGGCTGGGCGGGTTGCGGCCACGAGCAGGTCATGCAGGCGCTGGATGGCGTCCGCACGGTTCTTCTCGTGGCTGTTGAAGCGCTGGGCCTTGATCACGATCACCCCATCCTTGGTGATGCGATGGTCGTGCAGGGCGAGCAGCTGCTCCTTCACCTCGTCCGGCAGGGACGAGGCCTTCACGTCGAAGCGCAGGTGGACCGCGGTCGCGACCTTGTTCACGTTCTGCCCGCCCGGTCCCTGGGCGCGGATGGGAGTGAGCTCGATCTCGTCTTCGGGGATGGGCAGGTGGGCGGTCACAGCGCGCGGATCTTCGCTTCCTGCGCCTGCAGCTGCTCCAGCGCGGCGCTGAACTCGCGCTCGCGCTGGCGCTCCTGCTCGACGACCGCCGGCGGGGCCTTGTCGGTGAAGGTCGGGTTGCCGAGCTTGGTGCGGCACTTGTCCAGCTCCTTCTCGAGCTTGCCGATCTCCTTCGCCAGGCGGGCGAGCTCCGCGTCCTTGTCGATCAGGCCGGCGAGCGGGATCAGCACCTTCATCTCGCCGACCAGGGCGACGGCGGATTCGGGCGCGCCGGCCTCGTCCTCGACCACCTCGATGTTCTCGATGCGGGCGAGGGAGGTGAGGAAGGCGCGGTTCGCATCAAGTAGGCGGCGGTCGTTGGCGGAGGCATTCGCCAGCAGCACCGGCAGCGGCTTGCCCGGGGCGATGTCCATCTCCGCGCGGATGCGGCGCACGCCGAGCACGAAGGCCTTGAGCCATTCGATGTCGGCCAGCGCGGCCTCGTCGATGCGGCTGGCGTCCGGCTGCGGGAAGGGCTGCAGCATGATGGTCTCGCCGGCCTTGCCCGCGAGTGGCGCCACGCGCTGCCAGATCTCCTCGGTGATGAACGGCATGACCGGGTGGAGCAGGCGCAGCAGGGCCTCGAGCACGCGCACCAGGGTGCGGCGGGTGCCGCGCTGGGTGGCCTCGTTTGCGAAATCCATCCCTGGATTTCGCCCTCCAGGTGCGCCTTCGGCGCCCAGCATCGTTCCAGACGATGCTTGTCCGGTCTTGAGCGCCGGCTTGGACAGCTCGAGGTACCAGTCGCAGTACTCGTTCCAGGTGAACTCGTACAGGGCCTGGGCGGCGAGGTCGAAGCGGTAGGCATCGAAGTGGCGGATGACCTCGGCCTCGAGCTGCTGCAGGCGGCCGATGATCCAGCGGTCCGCCAGGGTCAGCGACACGTCACCTTCGATGCCGGTGTCCTTCTCCTCGCACTGCATCAGTACGTAGCGGCTGGCGTTCCACAGCTTATTGCAGAAGTTGCGGTAGCCCTCCACGCGCTGCAGGTCGAAGCGGATGTCGCGGCCGGTGGAGGCCAGCGCGGCGAAGGTGAAGCGCATGGCGTCGGTGCCGAAGGCGGGGATGCCGTCCGGGAACTCCTTGCGCGTGTCCTTCTCGATTTTCGCCGCCATCTGCGGCTGCATCAGGCCGCTGGTGCGCTTCTGCACCAGGGCCTCGAGCTCGATGCCGTCGATCAGGTCGATCGGGTCCAGCACGTTGCCCTTGGACTTGGACATCTTCTGGCCCTGCGCGTCGCGCACCAGGCCGTGCACATAGACCTCGCGGAAGGGCACGTCGCCCATGAAGTAGTTGCCCATCATCACCATCCGGGCGACCCAGAAGAAGATGATGTCGAAGCCAGTGACCAGCACGCTGGTCGGGTAGAAGGTGGCCAGCTCCGGGGTCTTTTCCGGCCAGCCGAGGGTGGAGAACGGCCACAGGGCGGAGGAGAACCAGGTGTCGAGCACGTCGTTGTCCTGGCTCAGGACGAGGTCGGCGGGCAGGCCGTACTTGCTTCGCGCCTCATCCTCGTCGCGGGCGACGAATACGTTGCCCGCGCCGTCGTACCAGGCCGGGATGCGGTGGCCCCACCAGATCTGGCGGCTGATGCACCAATCCTGGATGTTGTTCAGCCACTGGAAGTAGGTGTTCTCCCAGCTCGAAGGCACGAACTTCACGCGGCCGTCGTGCACGCAGGCGAGCGCCGGATCGGTGATCGCGGCCTTGCCGCCGGGGCGGCCGTCCGGCTGCACCTCGCGGGTCAGGTCCACGAACCACTGGTCGGTCAGCATCGGCTCGATCACCGCGCCGGTGCGGTCGCCGCGCGGCACCATCAGGGTGTGCGGCTTGATCTCGCCCAGCAGGTCGAGTTCCTTCAGGTCGTGGAGGACGACGTCGCGCGCCTCATAGCGGTCCAGGCCGCGGTATTTCTCGGGGATGACGCCAAGGCCCGCCTCGCCGCCGACGACCTCGGCCTGCTCGCGGATGCGCGCGTCCGGGCTCATGACGTTGATCATCGGCAGGTTGTGGCGCTGGCCGATGGCGTAGTCGTTGAAGTCGTGCGCCGGGGTGATCTTCACGCAGCCGGTGCCGAAGGCCATGTCGACGTACTCGTCGCCGATGATGGGGATCTCGCGGCCCACGAGGGGCAGGCGAAGGGTCTTGCCGATCAGGTGCTTGTAGCGCGGATCCTCCGGGTTCACCGCCACGGCGGTGTCGCCGAGCATGGTTTCCGGGCGTGTGGTGGCGACGATCAGCTGCCCGGAACCGTCGCTGAGCGGGTAGCGCAGCTGCCACAGGTGGCCCTGTTCCTCCTCGCTGATCACTTCCAGGTCGGAGACGGCGGTGTGCAACACCGGGTCCCAGTTCACCAGGCGCTTGCCGCGGTAGATCAGGCCGTCGTCGTACAACCGGACGAACACCTCTTTCACGGCATCCGACAGGCCCTCGTCCATGGTGAAGCGCTCGCGCGACCAATCCGGCGAGGCACCCAGGCGGCGCATCTGGCGGGTGATGGTGCCGCCGGACTCGGCCTTCCATTCCCACACCTTGTCGATGAAGGCGTCGCGGCCCAGGTCATGGCGCGTCTGGCCCTTGGCCGCGAGCTGTCGTTCCACCACCATCTGCGTGGCGATGCCCGCATGGTCCGTGCCCGGCTGCCACAGGGTCTGGTCCCCTTTCATGCGGTGGTAGCGGATCAGCGCATCCATGATCGTGTCCTGGAACGCATGGCCCATGTGCAGGCTGCCCGTCACGTTCGGCGGCGGCAGCATGATGCAGTAGGCGGGGGCGTTGGCTGACTGCTTGGGAGCAAAGTGGTTGGCGCGTTCCCACTCGGCGTACCAGCGGGCTTCGATCTGCTGCGGATCGTAGGTTTTTTCCATGACGGGCGTTCGGAGGCGTGAGGTAGATGCGGCATTATAGCCGGATGGGTATGAGCCGCGGGGCTAGGCACGGCCTTATGAACAATCTTTTCAGGGCATTTCTTCCTTATCTGCTGGTCGGCCTGCTCGCCCTTGTCATTGAATGGGCCTTCGGCTGGGGGCGCCTGCTTGTCCCCTGGGCCGAGGTTTCCTTGGGCGGGCTGCTGGTCGCCGTCGCCCTGATGCTCGCGAGCCATGTCCTTCGCGCCTGGCGGGTGGCGGACCATTTCGATATCCGTGGCCGCTTCGGTGCGGTGCTCTCCCTCAACCTGCAGCACAACCTGTGGAACAACCTGCTGCCGATGCGGGCGGGGGAGCTGAGCTTTCCGATCCTGATGCGGCAGCGGTTCGGCACCGATCCGGCACATGCGCTGGCGGGGCTGTTCTGGATCCGGCTGGTGGATGCGCAGGTGCTGGCGGCGCTGGCGCTGGGCAGCCTGCTGTGGCTGGCGAAGGTTGAAGTGGTTGCCTTGTTGCTGGTCGGGCTCGCATTGATTGCGCCGTTCGTGTTCTGGTCGCTACGTGGGTGGCTTGGGCGGTGGGTTGAGGAGAACGGTAGGGGCGAGTTTGCTGATGATCGGAATCTCGTCATTGCGAGCGAAGCGAAGCAATCCAGCACATGTGAGGAATCGGCGCAACATGGATCGCCACGTCGCTTTGCTCCTCGCGATGACGAGGTTCAACTTCAGTCACGAGGGGAGAAGGGGTGGAAATCTCGAGCAAGCTCGCTCCTGCGCAAGGTGCTGGCCGGGCTGCCGCGTGATGCGGCGCATTTCGCCCGCGGCGTGCTGCTGACCTGGGCGAACTGGCTGGTGAAGCTGGTGGTGTTGGCGTGGATCCTGCGCCAGTTCCTCGCCATCGACTGGGCCGGGGCTGGCCTGGGCGTGCTGGGCGGGGAGGTGACCTCCGTGCTGCCGATCCATGCCCCGGGTGGGTTCGGCACCTACGAGGCAGGCATGCTCGGCGCGCTTCTGCCGCAAGGGCTGGAGCTTGCGGCGGCGACGGGGGCGGCGATCAACACGCACCTGTTCCTGGTGGGTTCCAGCCTGCTGTTCGGGCTCGGCGCCATGCTGATCCCGGGCAAATCGGCTACCATGCCGGCACCCGCCAAGGACAAGAACACGCCATGACCTCCACCGCCAATCACCGTCTCTCCCTCGTCATCCCCATGTACAACGAGCAGGACAACGTCATGCCCATGCTCGAGCGCGTGCACGAGGTGCTGGGCGGCTACCCGATGCCGTGGGAGGTGCTGCTGGTGAACGATGGCAGCGCGGACGGCACGCTGGAGATGATGCGCGAGGGCCAGGCCAGGTACGGCGAGCATGTGCGGGTGGTGGAGCTGCGCCGCAACTTCGGCCAGACGGCGGCGATGCAGGCGGGCATCGACCTTGCGCGCGGCGACGTGATCGCCACCCTGGACGGCGACCTGCAGAACGACCCGGTCGACATCCCGCGCATGGTCAACCGCCTGCTGGACGAGGATCTCGACCTTGTGGCCGGCTGGCGCAAGAACCGCCAGGACGCGGTCATCATGCGCAAGATCCCCTCGCGTATCGCCAACAAGCTGATCCGCCGCATTACCGGAGTGCAGCTGCACGACTACGGCTGCAGCCTGAAGGTGTTCCGCGCCGAGGTGGTGAAGAGTATCCGTCTGTACGGCGAGATGCACCGCTTCATCCCGGCGTGGCTTGCGACCTACACTGCGCCGAACCGCATCGCCGAGGAGGTGGTGCAGCACCATCCGCGCACCCGCGGGGTGTCGAAGTACGGTATCTCGCGCACCTTCCGCGTCATCATCGACCTCCTCGTGGTGTACTTCTTCATGCGCTTCTCGGCGCGCCCCGGCCACTTCTTCGGCATGGTCGGCCTGGGGCTCGGAAGCCTGGGCGGCCTGATCATGGCCTACATGGTGCTGCTCAAGCTGCTGGGCGAGGACATCGGCACCCGTCCGCTGTTCTTCACCGGCATCCTGCTGATCCTGGTGGGCGTGCAGATGCTGACCACTGGCGTGGTGGCGGAGATGCTCTCGCGCGTCTATTTCGAGTCGCAGGAGCGCAAGAGCTACATCGTGCGCAACAAGGACGCGGTGCCGGCGACCGATGACGAGGCCTGGCGTGGACCGTCTGCGGCCTGAGCGGGCGCTCTATCTCGGCCTCGTCGGCCTCTTCGCGATCCTGCTGGCGCTGAGCTTCCTGCCCGGTGCCAATGCGTCGGCGTTCTACCTCGTCAATGCGTGGGGCATGGGTCTCGAGCGGCCCTGGGCGGGCGTCAACCTGCTCGGTGACACGCTGGTCACGGTCAGCCTCTTTCTGCCCTTTGTCTGGCGCCGGCCGCAGGTGGTGTGGGCGGGGGTGCTGTCTGCCGTGCTCGCCACGCTGGTGGTGCACGGGCTGAAGCCCTGGTTGGGCTGGCCGCGTCCGCTGGCGGTGCTTCCGCCGGATACGATCCACGTCATCGGTCACGCCCTGCGCAGCAATGCCTTCCCTTCCGGCCACACGGCCAGCATCGCCACCGCTGCGGGCGCGCTGGTACTGGCCCTGCGCGCGCCGTGGTGGGGCGTGCTGCTCGCCGCCTGCGTGGCGGTGCTGGCGGGGCTCTCGCGCAGCGTGGTCGGTGCCCACTGGCCGCAGGACGTGGCGGCCGGGTTGCTCATCGGCTGGACGGCGGCATGGATCGGCGTGCGCCTGGCCGAGCGCTGGCCGGTCAACCGCCTCTGGGGTCAACCGGTCATGGCCCTGCTTCTGCTCGGTTGTCTGGTGCAGCTGTACGGTTTCGACGGCGGCTACCCCGAGGGCCGCTGGGTGCTCGTGCCGGTGGCGCTGTGGGCCGTGCTCGGCAGCGTCTGGGTGCTGTGGCGCGCCAATCACCGCCCGCGCTGAGGGGCGGGCCGCTTTACACCTCCGAGAATGCGGGCTATGGTCCGCCCATCCCGATTCAGGGGTGAAACCGCCGCATTCCCTTGACCCGGTGGATCCATCGGGGGGCCACGCGCAGGTCATCTCCTTATCCCCCTTGTACCCAAGCGAGCGCTCGCCTCCGGCTGCGCTCGTCTGCACATCTGACAGAGGAGCACTAAGATGGGCAAGAAGCCTGACATCATCCTGTCTTCCCGGGACGTGGAGCGCCTGGAGGCCCTGCTGGATGCGCTGCCGGACAAGGCCTTCCCCGGCAAGGCCGAGTTGCAGGCGGAGCTGGACCGGGCCGAAATCGTAGAGCCGCAGGAGGTGCCGCCCGACGTGGTGACGATGAACTCCACCGTGCGCTTCGTCATCGAGTCCACCGGCGAGGCGTTCTGCCTGAGCCTGGTCTATCCGAAGGACGTGGACGGCAGTCCCGACCGCATCTCGGTCCTGGCTCCGGTGGGCAGCGCCCTCCTGGGGCTCGCCGCGGGTGGCCACATCGAATGGCCGCGTCCGGGGGGCGGCTTGATGAAGGTGCGGATCGTCGAGGTCGTGTACCAGCCTGAGCGGGCGGGTGAACTGCACCGCTGAATGGCGCCCATCCATAGGGTCGAGGAGGCGATGGCATGAATGCGGAAACCACGAGCATGGAAACCTCGCCGCCCAGGGGCGGTTTCCGGGGCATCCATGTGTTCTGGATCGTGCTCGCGACGATCCTGGTCACCATCGCGGCGACCTTCTGGTTCGCGCGCACCTTCATCTACGCCAAGGATTTCATTCCCATCGAACTGAGCGCGACGGAGCAGCGGACGCTGGAGTCCAAGCTGCGCGCGCTCGGTTATGAGCCCGATGCGCCCGAGCGCGGCCCGAAGCCACAGACGGACGAGGAATGGCTCAGGCCCCGGCCTTACGCCGAGCGGGCGGAGGAGCGCGTGGTCAGCTTCAGCGAACGGGAGTTGAACGCCCTGATCGCCAACAACAAGGATCTGGCCCGCAAGATGTCCGTCGACCTGTCGCGCGATCTGGTCAGCGTGCGCTTGCTGGTGCCGTTCGAGCCAGATTTCCCGATCTTGGGCGGCAAGACCCTGCGCGTGTCCACCGGTGTGGAGGCGGCCTTCCGGGACGGCCGTCCGGTCGTCGTGCTCAAGGGCATCAGCCTGATGGGCGTGCCCATCCCCGGTGCCTGGCTCGGGGGGATGAAGAACATCGACCTGGTGCGGGAGTTTGGCGACGAGCAGGGCTTCTGGCAGGGCTTTGCCGAGGGCGTGGAGGACATCCGCGTCGAGGATGGGCAGCTGCGGGTGACGTTGAAGGAGTGACCGACGTTTGGCTCCGATGGAGGCGGGGTGTCTTCCACCCCATGGGCCTGGTTCGGTCCGGGAGCGGGCCTCCTACAGAACCGCCATCCCGGCTACTTCAAGCGCACTAGCGCATAGCCGCGCTCGTCCATCAGCACCTCGTGCGGCGGCAGTTCGGCGAGCCGGCGCGCGCGGGTGAACACCAGGTCGCCCGCGCGCGGCGTCCGCCTCTCCTGCATATGCCCGCTGTGCACGCTGTAGCTCGGCGTGTTTACCCCCCACATCACGTATGGCCCTGGCAGGTCGCGGGCGATCTCCGCCGCGCGGGCGACGGGGTCCTGCTGCACGGCGGCGAGCGAGGGAAAGAACCAGATGGCGAGGGCGAGGTTGCCGGCCACCGCCAGGCCGATCAGCGCGCGGGAAATCGGCAGGGCGCGGGCTAGCATCAGGCCAAGGCTGGCGAGGGAGAGCACGGCGAATGCCGCGCCGTAGCCCGGCACGAACAGCGTCTCCGCCCCCGTGAGCAGGGCGCGCACGTCGCCCTCGGGCTGGCGGGATGCGATCTCCGGCAGCAACCAGGGCAGGGTGGCGAGCGCGGCGAACAGCAGCATGGGGGGCAGCAGGGCCAGCGCGCGCGACCGGAGCAGCGGCAGGGCGAGTGCCGCGAGTATCAGTGCGGCGGTCATGCCGTAGTTCAGGTAGTGCGGCAGCTTGGTGCCGGAGAAGGAGAAGAACACCAGCACAAAGCCGAACCAGATCCACAGGTAGAGGCCCAGCGGCGACTTCACCCGCTGCGGCAGCTCGCGTACCGCGCGCAGTAACGGCGTGGTGAAGGGCAGGGCAAGCAGGAGGGCTATGGGGAGGTAGTAGAACAGGCTGCCCGCGTGGCCCTCCATCGGCCCCGAGAAGCGTTCGACGTTGTGGGTGCCGAAGAAGCCGTCGATGAAGGCCATGCCCTGCGCCTGGTACTGCAGGACGTACCAGGGCAGGGGAATGGCGACGAGCAGGACGAGACCGATCGGATGGAAGGCCGCGCGCAGCAGGGCGGGCAGCTCGCGCTGGATGGTGAAGAAGAGCAGGCCGACCGCGCCGGGCACCAGCAGGGCGACCGGCCCCTTGGTCAGGAAGCCGAGACCCATCGCCGCGTGGGTGAGCAGGATCCAGCGCGTCCTGCGCTCGAGGAAATACAGGTAGATGCCGAACATGGCGCCCACCAGCCACAGGTTGAGCAGGGCGTCGGCGGTGGCTGCGCGGCCGATCACCATCACCCCGAGCGCGGTGGATACCACGAGTGCTGCGCGGAGGCCTGTTTCGCGGTCGACGACGCGGACGACGAAGCCATAGACCAGCAGCACCCAGCCGGCCGCCGCCAGCGCCGAGGGCAGGCGGAAGGCGAACGGTGTCGGGCCGAACATCGCCACGCTCGCCGCCTGCAGCCAGTGGATCAGCACCGGCTTGTCGAAGCGCGGCACGCCGTTCACGAACGGGGAGATGAAGTCGCCGCGCACGAACATCTCGCGCGTGGCCTCACTGAACGCCCCTTCGTCCAGATCGAACAGCGGCGCGCCGCCGAGATTGAGCAGGAAACTGATGGCTGCGGCGAGGGCGAGCAGGGCGTAGTGAGGCGCGTAGCGGGGCATTGCGGGTCGTGAAATCGAAGGGTTAGGCACTGTAACAAGCCCCTTTGGGTTAGGCTATGCCGCTTTCGCAAGTCTCATGACGATATTTCGTGCGCCATTTGATCGACACGTCTGATTCCCGCGCCTATCTCGGACTCGCCCTGCTGATAGGCCTGCTTACCGCCTACCGAGCCACGGTGCTGGCGACCTCCGGGCTGGGCCTGTACGTGGACGAAGCGTACTACTGGGGCTGGGCGCAACAGCTCGACTGGGGCTACTACTCCAAGCCGCCGATGATCGCGGCGCTGATCGCCCTGACCACCGGGCTCTGCGGCGACGGGGTGTTCTGCGTCAAGCTCGGCGCGTTGCTGGTTTATCCGGTCACCACCTTCCTCGTGTTCAAGCTAGGGCAGGCCCTGTTCGATGCGCGCACGGGGCTGTGGGCCGCCGCGCTGTTCCTGCTCATGCCGGGGGTAGCGCTCTCCAGCCTCATCATCTCCACCGATGTTCTGCTGCTGCTGTTCTGGACGCTGGGACTGTGGGCCTTCGTGCGGGCGTTGGAGACCGATGCCTGGCGGCACTGGCTGCTGGTCGGCCTGGCGGGTGGCCTGGGGCTGCTGAGCAAGTACACCATGGCGCTGTTCGCGCCATCCGTGCTGATCGTGCTGCTGCTGGTGCCGGAATGGCGGCGCCACCTGCTCGGCCCGCGCCTGTGGACGGCCGCGCTGCTGGCGGCGCTTATCTTCCTGCCCAACCTGCTCTGGAACGCGTCCCACGGCTGGCCGACCCTGCACCACACGGCGGAGATATCCAATCTGGAGGAAGGCGCTCTGCACTGGAATGAACTGGGTGAATTCCTCGGCGGCCAGTTCATCGTGTTCGGGCCGCTGGCGCTCGCGCTGTGGGTGGCGGCCGCCAAGGCGATGTCGCCCTCCCGCCAGAAGACCCTGCTGCTCACCTTCACCCTGACCTTTCTGCTCGTGATCGCCGCCCAGGCCCTGTTCGGTCGCGCCAATGCCAACTGGGCCGCGCCGGCGTTCGTCGCCGCGAGCGTGCTGGTCGCCCGCTGGGGACTGGCTCGTCCTGGCCTCGTGCTGGCAGCCCTGCTCGTCAATGCCGCGCTGATGCTCGGTGTCTACCACTACGATCATGCGGCCCGCCTGTTCGGGGCGGAGCTGACCGGCAAGAGCGACCCGTTCAAGCGCGTGCGCGGTTGGGACCAGCTCGGCCAGCAGTTTGCCGAGCGCCGTGCCGAAGCGGGCGGGGCCCCATTGATGAGCGAGGATCGCGAGGTGCTGGCGCAGATGGCCTACCAGTTGCGCCTGCCTTCCGGCGAGGTGCGCAGCTGGAATCCGTCCGGCCTGGTGCGCCACCAGTACGACCTGCTGCATAGCCTGGGTGAGGACAGTGTCGGTGCGGATGTGATCTACGTGACCCGGCGCGGCAGGATCGACGACGTGGCGAGCCGGTTTGGCGAGGTGCGCAGGCTGCAGCCGCTCGAATACGCGGTGCATCCCGACTGGGGGCGCCATTACGATGTCTACTGGCTCAAGGGGTACAAGGGATGATGGTGCGCCGCATTCCGTTGTGGTGGTGGGTGGCGGCGACGGCCGCCGTGGTGTTCAGCCTGTGGCCGCAGATCGACCTGCGCATCAGCGGCATGGCCTATGAGCCGGGCAGCGGCTTCGTCGGCAACCGCCACCTCGTGATCCGTGTGATCTACGACTCGGCGCGCTGGCTGACCATCGCGGCCCTGTTGCTCGGACTGGTGCTGCTGGCGGGCAGTTTCGTGAAGCGCTGGATCGATCCGCAGGGAGCGGATCGAGGATCACCACCAGGTGAACGCGAAGCTGGCGCAAGCCCGCCCGGAGGGGGCCTCCCAAGGGCGGTCGGCCTCACCGATTTGTCGGGCTCCCGACGGCCGTACCCCGAAGGGGCTTCCGGCACGGATGCCGGAAGGGTCGGAGGGGAGGGATCAACAAATCGGGACTCGTCGCAGGCGAACGCGAAGCTGGCGCAAGCCCGCCCGAAAGGGGGCCGACCATGGATGGTCGGCATCCGCGGGCGCTGGCCGCGGCGCGGGATCGGGGCCTTCCTCCTGCTGAGCTTGCTGCTCGGGCCGGGGCTGATGGTCAACGGCGTGCTCAAGGAACACTGGGGGCGGGCGCGCCCGCACCAAGTGGTGGATTTCGGCGGGCAGAAGCCCTTCACCCCGGCTTTGCAGCCCGCGGACAACTGCGCGAGCAATTGCTCGTTCGTCAGCGGTCATTCGGCGATCGGCTTCTGGTGGCTGGCGCTCGGGCTGGCCTGGCCAGCCTGGCGCTGGCGCGCTCTCCTGCTCGGGGTGGGGCTGGGTGGCATGCTAGGCCTGGCCCGCATCATGCAGGGCGGGCATTTCACCAGCGACGTGGTATTCAGCTTCCTGGTGGTGTGGGGCACGGCGGAGCTCCTGGCCTGGATCTTCCGCCGCAAGGGCTGGCTGTCTTCGCCAGCCCCATGATGCAGGAGGCCCGCTTCGGGCCGAAGGCTGTTGGGGAAGCGCTGAAAAATTCAGCGCTTCCTGTTTGCGGCAGGAGGCCGCAACGCGAACAAGGGCATAAGTCCTTGATTCGCGGAGACCGTCGCGGCTGGGCACATCCCTGTGCCCAGCCCTTCGGGGAACGCAAGGCGTTCCATCGTTGCTCCATGCAACGATGTTGACATGTGCCGCGACGCTCTCGAAGGCCGCACCCCGCAGGGGCTTCCGGCATGGATGCCGGAAGGGACTGAGAGGAGGGACCAAGCGAGCCGAGAAAATCCATGGATGGATTTTTTCATTTCCTTGGGGGATGCCCCCCATGAAGGCCCATGCCTCAACCGGGGCATCTTTTCCGGCGGCGGCTCAGTCCTGCGCCGCCTTGTCCATCAGCCAGGTCATGATCAGCGGCACCGGGCGGCCGGTGGCGCCCTTCTTGTCGCCCGAGTTCCAGGCGGTGCCCGCGATGTCCAGGTGCGCCCAGGGGTAGTTCTTGGTGAAGCGGGCGAGGAAGCTCGCCGCGGTGATCGCCCCGCCTTCGCGGCCGCCGATATTGGCCATGTCGGCGAAGTTGGACTTGAGCAGGTCCTGGTAGTCGTCCCACAGCGGCATTTCCCAGGCGCGGTCACCGCTCTTCTCGCCCGCCTTGAGCAGGGCCTGCACCAGCGGGCGATGGTTGCCGAACAGGCCCGAGGGGAAGCGGGCGAGGGCGATCACGCACGCGCCGGTGAGTGTGGCCATGTCGACCACGGCCTCCGGCTTGTAGCGCTCGGCGTAGGTCAGTGCGTCGCACAGGATCAGGCGGCCCTCGGCGTCGGTGTTGAGTACCTCGATGGTCTGGCCGGACATGGAGGTGACGATGTCGCCCGGCTTGAGGGCATTGCCCGCGGGCATGTTCTCCACGGTCGGGATCAGGCCGACCAGGTTCACCGGCAGCTTCATCTCGGCGCAGGCGGCGAACACGCCGAGCACGGTGGCTGCGCCGCTCATGTCGTACTTCATCTCGTCCATCTTTTCGCCCGGCTTGAGCGAGATGCCGCCGGAGTCGAAGGTCACGCCCTTGCCAACCAGTACGGTCGGCTTGCCCCCCTCGGGGCCCTGGCGGTACTCGAGCACGATGAAGCGCGGCGGCTGGGTGCTGCCGCGGGCGACGGACAGCAGGGAGCCCATGCCGAGGTGCTCCATCGCGCTCTGGTCGAGCACCTCGGTGTGGATGCTGGTGTAGAGCGAGGACAGGCGGCGGGCCTCGTCGGCAAGGTAGCTTGGCGTGCAGACGTTGCCTGGCATGTTGGCGAGGTCCTTGGTCAGGCGCATGCCGCCGGCGATGGCCTCGGCCGTGCGCAGGGCCTCCTCGAGCTCGCGCGCTTCCTTGCGGCCGGCGACGAAGTTCACCCGGCGCAGGGCGCGCTTGTTGTCCTTCTCGCGCTTGAACTGGTCGAAGCGGTAGTCCCGCTCGTCGATGGCGAGCACCGCCAGGCGCAGGGCCTCCGGCATTTCCATGCCGCGCGGGGCGGCCTCGAGCAGGCAGAATGCCGCGTCGCCCGCGCCGCGCTCGGCCAGGGCGCCCACCGCCTCGGCGTGGGCCTTCTTCCAGCTCTTCAGGTCGAGGTCGCGGGCGGAGCCCAGGCCGACCAGCAGCACGCGCTCCGCGGTGATGCCGGGCAGCGCTGGCAGCAGCAGGGTCTGGCCGCACTTGCCTTCGAGGTCGCCGCGCTTGAGGATCTGGGCGATCTGGCCGTGGCTCGCCTCATCAAGGGCCTGGGCCGAAGGGGTGAGCTTGCGCCCCTCGTGCACGCCGACCACGACGCAGGCGCTTTTCAGGGAGGTGGCAGAGCCGCTCTTGATGCCGAATTCCACGGTGTTCGTCCTCGTTCCGACGGTGAAGGTCGCACCATCATAGAACCTCTCCCGGCCGCTTTCATACCCTGTCCCGTGGGCCCTTCCATGGATTGAGCGGGAGGCCTGTTTAGGGTATTCTGCAATTCCTTCAGGGGTACGTCCCTATGTGCCCTGCCTACGGCTTCTGAAGGTCCATGACTCGATACATATTCGTCACCGGCGGCGTGGTGTCCTCCCTCGGCAAGGGCATTGCGGCGGCCTCCCTCGGCGCGCTCCTCGAGGCGCGCGGCCTCAAGGTCACCCTGCTCAAGCTCGATCCGTACATCAACGTTGATCCGGGTACCATGAGCCCGTTCCAGCACGGCGAGGTGTACGTCACCGACGATGGCGCCGAGACCGATCTGGACCTTGGTCACTACGAGCGCTACGTGCGCACTACCTGCACCCGCGACAACAGCTTCACCACCGGCCGCGTCTACGAGGACGTGATCCGCAAGGAACGCCGTGGCGACTACCTCGGCGGCACGGTGCAGGTCATCCCGCACATCACCGATGAGATCAAGCGCCGAGTGCGCCAGGGGGCCGACGGCTACGATATCGCGCTGGTCGAGATCGGCGGCACGGTGGGCGACATCGAGTCGCTGCCGTTCCTCGAGGCCATCCGCCAGATGGGTGTGGAACTCGGCCGCGAGCGCGCCCTGTTCATGCACCTGACCCTGGTGCCCTACATCAAGGCCGCCGGCGAGCTGAAGACCAAGCCGACCCAGCACTCGGTCAAGGAGCTGCGCTCCATTGGCATCCAGCCGGACATCCTGATCTGCCGCTCGGATCGCGAAGTTCCGGCGGACGAGCGCCGCAAGATCGCCCTGTTCACCAATGTCGAGCAGGACGCCGTCATCAGCGCGGTCGACGCCGACACCATCTACCGCATTCCGCGCCTGCTGCACGCCCAGGGGCTGGACGAGATCGTGGTACGCAAGATGCGCCTGGACGTGCCGCCGGCCGACCTGTCCGAGTGGGACCGCGTGGTCGAGGCGCAGACCAACCCGCACCATGCCGTGCGCATCGCCATGGTCGGCAAGTACGTCGAGCTGGCGGACGCCTACAAGTCCCTCAACGAGGCCTTGACCCACGCCGGCATCCATACCCGCACCAAGGTCCACATCGAGTACATCGATTCCGAGCGCCTCGAGACCGGCGGCACCGACCTGCTGGACGGCATGGACGCGATCCTCGTGCCGGGCGGCTTTGGCGAACGCGGCGTGGAAGGCAAGATCCGCGCGGTGCGCCATGCCCGCGAGAACAAGATCCCTTACCTGGGCATCTGCCTCGGCATGCAGGTCGCGGTGATCGAGTTCGCCCGCCATGTCGCGGGTCTCGAAGGGGCCTACAGTACCGAGTTCGACCGCAACGCCAGGCACCCGGTCATCGGCCTGATCACCGAGTGGCGGACCGCCGAGGGCGGCGTCGAGCAGCGCGGCGAGGATTCCGACCTTGGCGGCACCATGCGCCTGGGCAGCCAGTACTGCCGCCTGAGCGAGGGCACGCTGGCGCGCGAGGTCTATGGCCAGGAGGTCATCTCCGAGCGCCACCGCCACCGCTACGAGTTCAACGAGCACTACCGCGCGGCGCTCGAGGCCGCCGGCCTGACCTTCTCGGGCATGTCGGCCGACAACAGCCTGGTGGAGATGGTCGAACTGAAGGGGCATCCCTGGTTCCTGGCCTGCCAGTTCCACCCGGAGTTCACCTCCACCCCGCGTGACGGCCACCCCTTGTTCAAGGCCTTTGTCGAAGCCGCCCTGAAGCACAAGGAGGTGGGGGCGTGAAGCTTTGCGGTTTCGAGGCAGGCATCGACCAGCCGCTGTTCCTGATCGCCGGTCCCTGCGTGATCGAGAGCGAGAAGCTCATCCTCGACACCGCGGCCACCCTCAAGGAGATGACCGGCCGCCTCGGTATCCCATTCATCTTCAAGGCCTCGTTCGACAAGGCCAATCGTTCCTCCGCCGGCAGTTTTCGCGGTCCCGGCCTGGAAGAGGGGCTGCGCATCCTCGAGCGGGTGAAGACCGAACTCGGCCTGCCGGTGCTGACCGACGTGCATGAGGACACCCCGCTCGACGAGGTGGCCGCCGTGGTCGACGTGTTGCAGACCCCGGCCTTCCTCTGCCGCCAGACCAATTTCATCCAGAACGTCGCCCGCCAGGGCAGGCCGGTCAACATCAAGAAGGGCCAGTTCCTCGCCCCGTGGGACATGAAGAACGTGGTCGACAAGGCCACGGCCGTCGGCAACGACCAGATCATGGTGTGCGAGCGCGGCGTGTCCTTCGGCTACAACACCCTGGTGTCCGACATGCGCGGCCTCGCCATCATGCGCGGGACCGGCTGTCCGGTGGTCTTTGATGCGACCCACTCCGTGCAGCAGCCGGGCGGGCAGGGCACCTCCAGCGGCGGCCAGCGCGAGTTCGTGCCGGTGCTGGCGCGTGCCGCCGTGGCTGCCGGCATCGCCGGGCTGTTCCTGGAGACCCACCCGGATCCGTCCTGCGCCCTGAGCGACGGCCCAAACATGTGGCCGCTCGGCAAGCTGGAGCCGTTGCTCGCCACCCTGGCCGAGCTGGACCGGCTGGTGAAATCCCGGCCGTTTGCCGAAGACGGCCTGTAATTTTAGATAGTTAACGAATCTTCATGTGCGGCTGCTTCAATAAGCCGCGCGACACGCGAATCAAGAGAACAAGGAGCGAACCCCATGTCCGCGATCAAGAGCATCCACGCCCGCGAAATCCTCGACTCCCGAGGCAACCCCACCGTCGAGGCCGAGGTCGTCCTGGCCGGAGGCAGCATGGGCAGCGCTGCCGTCCCGTCCGGCGCCTCCACCGGCGCGCGCGAGGCGCTGGAGCTGCGTGATGGCGACAAGGCCCGTTACCTTGGCAAGGGCGTGAGCAAGGCTGTCGCCAACGTCAACGGCCCGATCGCCCAGGCGCTGGTCGGCAAGGACGTGCAGGACCAGGCCGCCATCGACCGGATCATGCTCGACCTGGATGGCACCCCGTTCAAGTCCAACCTGGGTGCCAACGCCCTGCTGGCCGTCTCCCTGGCCTGCGCGCACGCCGCCGCCAACGAGAACGGCAAGCCGCTGTACGAGCAGCTGGGTGGTGAGAAGGCCGTGACCCTGCCGGTGCCGATGATGAACATCATCAACGGCGGCGCGCATGCCGACAACAGTGTCGACATGCAGGAGTTCATGATCATCCCGGCCGGCGCGCCGAGCTTCCGCGAGGCCCTGCGCTATGGCGCCGAGGTGTTCCACGCGCTGAAGAAGGTCCTGCACGACCGCGGCATGAATACCGCCGTGGGCGATGAGGGCGGCTTCGCCCCGGACCTGTCCTCCAACGAGGAGGCGATCGAGGTGATCCTCGAAGCCATCGCCAAGGCCGGCTACACCGCGGGCAAGGACATCTTCATCGGCCTCGACGTCGCTTCCTCCGAGTTCTACCACGATGGCAAGTACACCCTCGAGAGCGAAGGCAAGTCCTTCACTTCCGAGGAGTTCGCCGCCTTCCTGAAGAGCTGGGTCGAGAAGTACCCGATCATCTCGATCGAGGACGGCATGGCCGAGGACGACTGGGCCGGCTGGAAGCACCTGACCGAGGTGCTGGGCGGCAAGTGCCAGCTGGTGGGGGACGACCTGTTCGTGACCAACCCGGGCATCCTCAAGGAAGGTATCGAGAAAGGCATCGCCAATTCCATCCTCATCAAGGTCAACCAGATCGGCACCCTGAGCGAGACCCTGGAAGCCATGGCCCTGGCTGCCGCCAACGGCTACACCAGCATCAGCTCGCACCGCTCCGGTGAGACCGAGGACACCACCATCGCCGACCTCGCCGTCGCCACCAACTGCGGCCAGATCAAGACCGGCTCCCTGTCCCGTTCCGACCGCATCGCCAAGTACAACCGCCTGCTGCGCATCGAGGAGCGTCTGGGCGCGCGTGCGGTCTATCCGGGCCTGGCCGCGTTCAACCCGAAGCGCTGAACGGCCTGTGACCCGCGTCGGCGCGATCCGGCCCGTCATGCAACGCCGCCTCCGTGCGGCGTTTTGCTATGCGGATGCCGGCCCATTCCTGGCCGGCACCCTTCGGGCTCGCCTTCGGCGATTCCCGATCCGTTCCCGACGGATCGGTGGTGAATGCTGATGCTGCGCTGGCTCGTCCTGCTGCTCGCCGCCATCTTCGCCCTGCTGCAGTACCGGCTCTGGCTTGGTGACGGCAGCTGGCCGCGCGCCGAGGCGGCAAGGGCCGCGCTCGAGAAGCAGCTGGCGGAGAACGAGCGGTTGCAACAGCGCAACGCGGCGCTCGAGGCCGAGGTGCTCGATCTCAAGACCGGGCTCGAGGCCATCGAGGAGCGTGCCCGCTCCGATCTCGGCCTGGTCAAGCAGGGCGACACCTATTTCCAGATCATCGATGAATCCAGCCAAGACTGAGGCCGACCTGTGGGTGGTCATTCCCGCCGCGGGCATCGGCGCGCGCATGGCGGCCGACCGCCCCAAGCAGTACCTGATGCTGGGGGGGCGGACGGTGCTCGAGCACACCCTGGCCTGTTTCGCCGACCATCCCCGGGTGCGCGGCATCGTGCTTGCCATCGCCCTCGATGACCCGTTCTGGCCGGACCTCATGCTCGATGTCGAGCTGCCCGTCCATGTCGTCCCGGGCGGGGACGAGCGTTCCGGTTCGGTGCTCAATGCCCTCGACCTCCTGGCCGCGCTCGGCCAGCCGTCCGACTGGGTGCTGGTGCACGACGCGGCACGCCCCAACCTTGCGCGGGAGGACCTCGACCGCCTGGTGGCCGAGGTGGAGCAGGATGCGGTGGGCGGCATCCTGGCCGTGCCTGTGCGTGACACGATGAAGCGCGCGGACGGCGAAGGGCGCATCGCGCGCACCGAGCCGCGCGACGGGCTGTGGCATGCCCTCACCCCGCAGATGTTCCGTCTTGGCCTGCTGCGCGAAAGCTTGCGGCAGGCACTGGAGGAGGGGGTGCAAGTCACCGACGAGGCCTCCGCGCTCGAGCAGGCGGGTTTGCGTCCCCTGTTGGTCGAGGGGCGGGCGGACAACATCAAGATCACCCGGCCGGAGGATCTGTCCCTGGCCGAATTTTTCCTCATGAGGGGGCGGGCATGAATCTTCGAATTGGTCAGGGAGTGGACGTCCACGCCTTCACCGAAGGGGACCACGTCACCCTCGGGGGGGTGCGTATCCCGCATGATCGCGGATTCAAGGCCCACTCCGATGGCGACGTGCTCATCCATGCCCTGTGCGATGCGCTGCTCGGCGCGCTGGCCTTGGGCGACATCGGCCACCATTTCCCCGACAACGATCCCGCCTACAAGGGCATCGACAGCCGCATCCTGCTGCGCCGGGTGATGGGGGAGCTGCGCAGCCGCGGCTGGGGGGTGGTCAACGCCGACATGACGGTCCTCGCCGAGGCTCCACGCCTGGCGCCCCACGTCGACACGATGCGCGCCGTGCTTGCCGATGACATGGGCGTGGGCCTGGACCGGGTCAATATCAAGGCCACGACCAACGAGGGCATGGGCTATGTCGGGCGCCGGGAGGGGATCCTGGCCTATGCCACCGTGCTGGTGAGCCAAGGCGCGGCGGGCGAGGGAGCGTGATGCACCGCGATGGTGCGCGGGCGGTCTTCCCGGGCGGGGGCGCCAGCCATGTTTTTATCCAACCTTTTGAAATAAAAGATTAATCAAGCGGTGGCATGCTACATGCTTCTTACATACATGCCAGCAACGCCTGCAAGCGTGGCATGGTGCCGTTGACTCCTCCTGTATTGGCGCACCCCTGGTGCGCCTTTTTTCGTTAGGGAAACACCCATGGCCGACATGAGTTACCTGGCTGTCATCGAGCGGTACCACGAATTCCGTGAACCCATCCGCGAGCTCCTCGCCTCCATCATCACCGGCGTCACCGATTCGTCGCTGCTGCATGACCAGGAGGCCCAGCGCAAGGCCCTGCTTTCCGTGCGCGAGCGCTATTCCTTCGTGCAGATCCTCTACGTGCTGGACGAACACGGCATGCAGATCAGCGAGTTCGCTGCCGGCGAGGGCGGCGAGATCAGCACCCGCCACGATGTCGGGCGGGGGCGCGACCGCCGCCATCGCCCCTACTACCAGCAGGCCGTCGCCGCCGAGGGGGTCGTTGTCACCGAGCCCTACCTCTCCAGCGCGGACAGCACGCTCTGCCTTTCCAGTGCCATGCCGATCGTGGACGGGGAGGGAAAAAAAGGGTATCTCGTCATCGACGTGAACCTCGAGGAGCTGATCCGCTTCCTCATGGGCGACACCCGCCGCCGCCGCTTCGAGCCGGTGTTCAAGGGGGTCTACACCCTGATCGGCCTCAGCCTGCTTGGCGTGGTCGGACTGCTGATGTTCAATGCCCTGCGCGAACTGTTCGAGGCCGTCATCCACCCGATCCAGACCGAGCACGACAAGCTGCGGCCGTTTGGCATCATCATCGTCATCACCCTGGCGATGGCAATCTTTGACCTGGCCAAGACGACGCTTGAGGAAGAGGTGCTGATGCACAAGGACATCTTCCGCCACAGCACCACGCGGCGGACGATCACGCGCTTCCTTGCCGCCATCATCATCGCCGTGTCGATCGAGGGCCTGCTGCTGATGTTCAAGTCCGCCATGGGAGCTGCCGACCACCTGCTGGAGGCAGCCTTCGTCATGCTGTCTGCGGCGATCCTGACCGTGGGGCTGGGGCTCTATGTCTATCTCGGCGCGCGGGCGGAGGCCCTGCTGCTCTCGATCAACCGCCGCAGGGGGAAGTGAGGATGCAGCTCAACGGGCCCCTGATGGTCGACCTCGCCGGGACGCGCCTGGCCTTTGATGAGGCCGAGCGCCTGCGCCATCCGTTGGTTGGTGGCCTGATCCTGTTCGCGCGCAACTACGAGCATCCCGACCAGCTGCGCGCGCTGGTCGCGGAGATTCGCGCCGTGCGTCCGGGGATCATCATCGCGGTGGACCACGAGGGCGGACGGGTGCAGCGCTTCCGGGAAGGCTTCACCCGTGTCCCGCCGGCCGCGCGACTCGGCGAGCTGTACGATGTGGATCCGCAGGCGGCGCTCGCGCTGGCGCGCGATTGGGCCTGGCTGCTGGCCGCCGAGTTGCGCGCCTTCGGCATCGACCTGAGCTTTGCCCCGGTGCTGGACCTTGGCGGGCCGCTCTCCCGCGTGATCGGCGACCGTGCCCTGCACCCCGATCCCGCCGCCATCGCGGCCCTTGGCCAAGCCTGGATGGAGGGCATGCGCGAGGCAGGCATGGCGGCGGTGGGCAAGCACTATCCCGGCCACGGCTCGGTGCCGGAGGACTCGCACGTCGAATTTCCGGTCGATCATCGTTCGCTTGCGCAGATTGAGGCGCTCGACCTGATGCCGTTCCGCGCCCTGATCGCGGCGGGCCTGCCGGCAGTGATGATGGCCCATGTCATCTACCCGGCGGTGGACGAACTGCCGGCCGGCTTCTCGCCGCGCTGGGTGCGCGACATCCTGCGCGCACGGCACGGCTTCGGGGGCGTGGTATTCACCGACGACCTGAGCATGGCCGCCGCCGCCACGGTGGCAGACCCCGTCGAGCGCGCTCGCCTGGCGCTCGACGCCGGCTGCGACATGCTGCTGGTCTGCAACCGCCCCGAGGATGCCGAGGCGGTGCTGGCCGGCCTCGGGGACGTTCATGATCCCGCAAGGGAGGCGCGCCTCGCCCGCCTGCGCGCCGGATCAAGGAACGACCTCGCCGCGCTGCGGGCCATGCCCCGCTTCCGCCAAACCGCCGCTACAATGGCGGCCATGGTGTGAAGAGGGATGGTTATGACCGATTTGTATGGAACAAATCGGGACTCGCCGAAGGGCGAGCCCGAAGGGGGCCGGCCAGGGATGGTCGGACTCCAAGCCGCTGAACTGAATGCCCTGCTGGTCCGTGCCGAGTGCCTGGTGGATGCCGTCGCGATGGAGTCGGCCTACGACCGCCTGGCCGCTGCCATCCGCGCCGACCTCGCGGACCGGGTGCCGCTGGTGCTGGTGGTGATGACCGGCGCGGTGATCGCGGCGGGCAAGCTGCTGCCGCGGCTGGATTTCCCGCTGGAACTCGACTACCTGCACGCCACCCGCTACGGCGAGGCGACTTCCGGCGGCGAGCTGCGCTGGCTGGCCCGCCCGCGCCACTCGCTTGCCGGCCGCCACGTGCTGGTCATCGATGACATATTCGACGAGGGCGTGACCCTCAAGGCCATCGTCGAGGCCTGCCACCTTGAGGGGGCTGCCAGCGTGCGCAGCGCCGTGCCGGTCAACAAGCTGCATGGGCGCAAGGTGGCCGGATTCGCTCCGGACTACATCGGCATCGACGTGCCGGACCGCTTCCTGGTTGGCGAGGGCATGGACTATCAAGGCTATTTCCGCAACCTGAACGGCATCCACGCCCTGCCGGATACCCCATGAACAGGCACGGCATCGGCCTGGCGCTCGGGGGCGGCGCGGCGCGCGGCTGGTCGCACATCGCCGTGCTGCGTGAACTGGACGCGAAGGGCATCCGGCCCGACGTGATCGCCGGCACCTCGATCGGCGCCCTGGTCGGCGCCGCCCATGCCCTGGGCCGCCTTGACGCGCTGGAGGAGTGGGTGCGCGACATGCGCTGGCAGGACGTGGCGGGTTATTTCGACATCCGCCTGGCTGGTGGCCTGATCGCGGGCGAGCGCCTGATGGGGGCACTTGCCGGCCTGCTCGGCGATGCTGATCTCGCCGATTGCCGCATTCCCTTCGCCGCCGTGGCCACCGACCTCGAGACCGGCCAGGAGCGCTGGCTGCGCGAGGGCAGGGTGCTCGACGCCGTGCGCGCCTCCATCGCCCTGCCCATCCTGTTCAGCCCCGTGCGCCATGAAGAAACCTGGCTGGTGGATGGAGGCCTGGTCAACCCGGTGCCGGTGTCGCTGTGCCGCGCGATGGGCGCGCACAGGGTGGTCGCTGTCGACCTGCTGGGCGATGCCCTGGAGCGCGAGAGCCTGCAGCCGGCCCCCTCCGTCCCGGATGACAGCCTGGTAGGGCGTGTCCGGCGGGCGATGGTGGACTGGCTGGGACGGGAAGAGGAGGCGGACATGCCGTCCATCCTGGACGTCATGAGCCGTAGCATCAACATCATGGAATTGCGCATCAGCCGCTCCCGCCTGGCGGGCGACCCACCCGATGTCCTGCTGATGCCGCGCATGCCGCAGATCGGCCTGATGGACTTCCACCGCGCCGAAGAGGCGATGCTGGCCGGCCGCCAGGCGGTTGAGCGCGCCGGCCCGGCATTGCATGACCTGATCCGAGACATAGAACGAGAAACGACTGGGAGAGAGCGATGAACCTGCTGGCCATCATCGGCGGCACCGGCCTTGGTAGCCTGAAGAACCTGGAGATCACCCGCCATCAGGTCGTCAACACGCCGTTCGGCGAGCCGTCCGGTCCGCTGACCTTCGGCACCCTCGGCGGCACCGAGGTGGTGTTCTTCGCCCGCCACGGCTATGCGCACCGCATTCCGCCGCACGAGATCAACTACCGCGCCAACATGTGGGCGCTGAAGGAAGTCGGGGTCAGCGAGATCGTTTCGGTCGCCGCCGTGGGGGGCATCACCCCGCGCATGGGGCCGGCGGTATTGGCCGTTCCTGACCAGATCATCGACTACACCCATGGCCGCAAGCAGACCTATTTCGAGGGCGAGCTCGAGAGCGTGACCCACATCGACTTCACCCATCCCTACAGTGCTTCCGTGCGTGGTGCGCTGATCGACAGCGCGCGCGCGGTCGGGGTGGAGGTGGTGGATGGCGGCACCTACGGCTGTACCCAGGGGCCGCGCCTGGAAACCATCGCCGAGATCCGCCGCATGGAGCGGGATGGCTGCGATCTTGTCGGCATGACCGGCATGCCGGAGGCCTCGCTGGCGCGCGAGCTGGGGCTGGAGTATGCCCATCTCGCGGTGATCGCCAACTGGGCCGCCGGCAAGAACGGCGAGGAAGAGATCACCATGGAGGCGATCGACCGCACGCTGAAGGAAGGCATGCGCAAGGTGCGCCTGATCCTCCAGCAGCTGCTTGAGAGTCGCGCCACCGTCGGGTGAATGCCGGGGGCGACACCCTCCGTCAGGCGGGGAGTTTCCCCGATGCGCATTGCGGTAGGCTACATTCGCGGCAAGGGGTCCGTCCCGTCATCCTGAGGATGTCGCCATGATCCGTGCTTTCGCCTCCCGCCTGCGCCGCAGTCTGTTCCTGTTGCTCCTCTGCTGGTTACCCCTCGCGGCTCAGGCCGTCGAACCGCGCCTGCTGGATGCGCAGGTCGATGCCCTCCTGCTGCACGGCAGCCCGCCGGCGGGCGTGGTGTTCGAGGTGGAGAGCTGGGACGAGCGCAGCCTGTACGCCCTGCTGCCGTGGGTCGAAAGGCAGGCCGTGCGGCTGCGGGAGAGGTTCCCCGGCCTGGACATGGCGGTCGTGACCCACGGTCGCGAGCAGTTCACCCTGATGCGCAGCGAGGCCGCAAGTCACGCCCCGGTGCATGAGGCGGTAAGGCGCCTGCGCGCGGCCAACGTTCGCGTGCATGTCTGCGGTGAGCATGCCTCCTGGCGCGGTGTGACGCCGGAACAGTTCATCGCGGACGTGGACGTCGCCGCCTCCGGGCCGGCGCAGATCAACGATTACCTGCGGCTCGACTGGGCGCTGGTGGTCACCGACAAGATGAGCCTCGAGCAATTGATGACCTTGCTGCCGAAGGCGGTGGGGCAACCATGAAACCCGGAAAGACGAGGTTGGGACTATGTGCGGTTGCGCATTGATTGGCATGAAGACCTGGCAGGCCGAGGACGGCTGGTACGCGGAGGCCTACGGGCGGACCTATGGCCCGGCCAGGACCGAGCATGACCTGCTGGATTTCATCATCCAGGCTTCGCTGGAACAGTCGCGCCTGAACTACGAGCGGGCCCAGGCCGAGGCGGCTGCGGCGTAATCCTTCCCTGGATTCACCGATCCGTCGAGAGCCGACATCCATGTCGGAAGCCCCTGCGGGGTACGGCCCTCG
>JBMOQP010000034.1:0-21805 GCA_049322715.1 Pseudomonadota bacterium | reverse complement strand
GCGAAGATCAAGCATGCTAAGTGCTTGATCTTCGGAGACCGTCGCGGACATGTGCCGCGACGAGGCGAGTTTCAAAAGGGCAGGAATGCCCTTTTGAAACAATCTGGATCGCGGCGACGTGCCGTTTTTCAGGTTACGCTCCGGGCCAGAACGGGACCGGCGCCTTGCCGATCGCGCCGCTCCATCCCGCGATTCAGCGCTGCGAGCACACCGGGCAGGCCGGGTCGCGCTTGAGCCTGAGGGTGCGCAGGTCGAAGGTCAGCGCGTCGAACAGCAGCAGGCGGCCGACCAGCGGCTCGCCCATGCCGAGCAGCACCTTGATCGCCTCCAGCGCCTGCAGCGTGCCCAGGCTGCCCACCACCGGTGCGAGGATGCCGTTGCGGGTACAGGTTTCCAGTTCCTCGCCGTCCTCGCGGTAGAGGCAGTGGTAGCAGGGGCTGGTGTCCTTGCGCGTGTCGAACACCGAGAGCTGTCCTTCCAGCCGGATCGCCGCCGCCGACACCAGCGGCTTGCGCTCCGCCACGCAGGCCCGGTTGATGGCGTGGCGGGCGGCGAAGTTGTCGGTGCAGTCGAGCACCACGTCCGCCGAGCTCACCGCGGCGCTCAGCGCCTCATCGTCCAGCGGGCCGGGCAGGGTGTTGATGCGAACGTCCGGGTTGAGGCCGGCGAGGTTGTCGCGCGCCGATTCGATCTTGGGGCGGCCCACATCGGTCGTGCGGTGCACGATCTGGCGCTGCAGGTTGGAAAGATCGACGGTGTCGAAATCGACCAGGGTCAGGCGCCCGACCCCCGCGGCGGCGAGGTACAGACTTGCGGGGGAACCGAGCCCGCCGAGGCCGACGATCAGGGCGTGGCTCTCGAGCAGGCGCTGCTGGCCTTCATAGTCGATCTGCGGCAGGAGGATCTGCCGGCTGTAGCGCTGGAGTTGTTGGTCGTTCATCGGAAGTGCTCGGAAGCCCGCGGGTGGAAGCCGAACCGGCGGCTGGGGGCATATTCTGCCGCTTTCCGACGTCTTTGTGTCGCTCATGGAAATGCTGCAAAAATCCATCCTTGGATTTTTGCAGCTCGGCTGATCCCTCCTCTCAAGCTCTTCTGGCATCCATGCCGGAAGCTCCTTCGGGGCTGGTCCCTCCTCTCGGGCCCTTCGGCCATCCATGGCCGAAGCCCCTGCGGGGTACGGCCCTCGAGATCGGCTTTCGAGAGCCCGACGGATCGGTGAATCCAGGGATGGATTCCGCAAGCTTTTGCAGCCAATTCGGCTCAAGTCCGACAGGCTTCTAGAGGTAGCGCTCCCAGGCACCGCCGTTGTGGGCCTGGCCTTTGCCGTGGCTGGCATGGATGTGGGCGGCGAGGTCGCGCATGGCCTCCGGCTGGCTGATCGGCAACAGCAGGGTTTCGCGCTGGGCGTCCTCGGAATAGAAAGCCAGCGCATGGCGCAGCTTGGACCACAGGCTGGCATCCAGGTGCAGGCCCCAGCTTTCCAGGATCTGCAGGATGCCGCGCAGACAGACGGAACGCAGGTCGTAGCTGACCCGCACCGCGTAGGGCGCGGGGGATTCCGCCGTCAGCACGCCGGGAATTTCGGCCAGCATCAGCGCGGCCTCCGCCGTCAGCCCAGGATGTGGGCCGCGGAGACGAATCTCGCGGGTCTTGATGAAGTTGCCGGCATCCATGCGGAGAAGATTAGCTTTACTCTCGTCATGTGCAAATCCGGCCGGCGCAAGGCATCAGGAAAAATTCATTGCGCCCCATGCGAAAAACCGAATATGTTGCCGCCATGGAGATCGAAAGCCACACCTTCTTCCACGCCCTGAGCGACCCGACCCGCCTCCGTTGCCTGGCGCTGCTGCATGCCCAGGGCGAGCTGTGCGTGTGCGATCTCACGCGGGCGCTGGGAGTGTCGCAGCCCAAGATTTCCCGCCACCTGGCGCTGTTGCGTGATCTCGGCATCGTCAAGGCGCGCCGGGAGGGGGTATGGATGCACTATCACCTCCATCCCGGCTTGCCGGAGTGGGCGCGCGGTGTGCTCGAGCTTGCGCTCGGGGCTTTCGTCGCCTCGCCCGCGGGGCAGGCCGATCTTGCCGCCCTGGCCGGCAAGGCACCGAACTGTCCCCCCGCCTGCCTCCCCGAGGCGGGGTGAGGCAAGGGGCCGCCCGTCCGGTGGCTCCCCCGATCCTCAGAGGCAGGACTCCACCTTGGCCCGGTCGGGCATCCCGCCGGCATGGACCACCTTGCCGTCCACCACCACGCCGGGGGTGGACATGACGCCGTGGCGCATGATCTCGGCAATGTCCTCGACCTTCTCCAGCCGAACCTCCACCCCCTTGGCCTTCGCCGCCGCCTCGACCATCCGGTAGACGGCCTTGCAGCTCGCGCAGCCGCTGCCGAGAACCTTGATGTGCTTCATGACCGTGTTCCGTCAGTTGCAGCAGGCGCTGGCGCCGCAGCAGCCTCGACCGGGCAGGGTGGCCTGGTCCGGCGTGGTGCCGAGCTTCTCGAGCATGCGTGCATCCACGCGCTCGTCGAACAGGGATTGAGCCTCGTCGCGCACGTTGCGGGCAAGCCGGATGGCCTGGGCGATGTGTCCGGCCGGCACGCCCTGCGCGGCGAGCCTTTCCATCAGGCAGACGTCGCCGCCCGGATGGTTGCTGGCCACACGCGCGGCAAGCGCGATCAGGTCGAGGATGGAGTCGTGGAGACCGGAATTCATAGGATGTTTCTCATGGTGTTGAACAGGACCCCGACCAGGATGAAGGCCAGGGCGAGATAGCCGGCGAACAGGCCGAGCAGCGGCCATTTCACCACCTTGCGCAGGATGATCATCTCCGGCAGCGATAGCGCGGCGACGGCCATCATGAACGCGAGCACGGTGCCTACGGGTACGCCCTTGCCGAGCAGGGCCTCGGCCACGGCGATGACCCCGACCGCGTCGGAATACAGGGGGATGCCGACAAGCACCGCGCCGACCACCGACAGCAGCCCGCCGTCGCCTGTGAGGCGGGCGAGCAGATCCATCGGCACATAGCCGTGGATCAGCGCGCCCACGCCCACGCCGACCAGGACGAACTTCCACAGCCGGCCGACGATTTCTCGCACCTGGCCGACGGCATGGGCATGGCGCCCGCGCAGGCTGAGGTCGGGCTCAGGCAGGGGGGCCTCGCCCATGCGGATCTGCCAGACATAGTCCTCCACCCAGCGCTCCGGGCGGAAGCGCTCCAGCACATAACCGCCGACCATGGCGACGGTCAGGCCTGCGAGGACGTAGAGCAGGGTGAGTTTCCAGCCGATCACCGAGGCAAGCACGATCACGGCCACCTCGTTGATCATGGGGCTGGCGATGAGGAAGGAGAGAGTGACGCCGAGCGGGATGCCCGCCTCCACGAAGCCGATGAAGAGCGGCACCGAGGAGCAGGAGCAGAACGGCGTCACCGCGCCGAGGCCGACGGCCATGAAGCGCGAGGAGAGGTTGCCGCGGTGGCGCAGGAACTCGCGCACCCGCTCCGGGCTGAGGGTAGAGCGCAGCCAGCCCATGGCGTAGATGATCAGCGTCAGCAGCACCAGGATCTTGGTCACGTCCATGACGAAGAAGTGCAGGGCGGCGCCCAGCGGCTCCTCCGGGGCCAGGCCCAGGGCGCGGTAGACGAGAAGACCGGCTAGCAGGTCGAACATGTCAGGTCATCGCAGGATAGGTCACCGCCGAACGATGGCTGCAGGGTGGCGTGGCGGATGTTGAAGCGCTCCTCCAGCCCCTCGCGGGCGGCGTGCACGATGGCCTCCCAGCGCCCGGGATCGTTCACCACGAGGTGGGCCGTCAGGCCAATCATGCCGCCGTGGATGCGCCAGACGTGGACGTGGTGCGCATGCTCGACCCCGGGAAGCCGGCCCAGGAAGGCCTCCACCTCGTCCAGGCTGAGGTCCAGCGGCACGCCGTCCATCAGCTGGTGCACCGCCTCGCGCAAGAGGCGCAGGGCGGAGACACCGATCAGCACGCAGATCACGAGCGAGAGCACGGGGTCGAGCCAGTACCAGTCGGTGAACAGCAGCACGATGCCGGTCGCAAGCGCCACGATCGAGCCGAGGATGTCCCCAAGCACGTGCAGCAGGGCACCGCGCACGTTGATGTTCTCGCCGGAGGGCCACAAGAGGCGGGCGACAAGAAGATTCACGAACAGGCCGATCAGGGCCACCCAGGCGATGGTGCCGGCCATGACCTGCGGCGGGGATTGCAGGCGCTCAAGTGCCTCGTGCGTGATGCTGGCCACCACGACCAGCATCAGCAGGGCATTGATGAGCGCGCCGAGCATCTCGACGCGCCCGAAGCCGTAGGAGTGCCGCCGGTCCGCGGGCCGGCGCGCCAGCCAGGCGGCGAGGGCGGCAAGGCCGAGGGCAAAGGCGTCGGTGACCATGTGGGCAGCATCGCCCAGCAGCACCAGGGCGCCGGACCACCAGCCCGCGACCGCCTCGACGGTGGCGAAGCCGAGGGTCAGCCCGACAGCCAGCCACAGCGCACGGGCGGGGCTGCCTTCATGCCCATGGGCGTGATGATGCCCGTGCGTCTGATCCATGGATTACTGGCCCTCGAACTGCAGGTAGGTGCGGCTCATGACGCTCCTGTGCCAGGTGTCGTAGTGCTTGAGGTGCTTGAACTCGGGGCGGTCCGCGTTGGCCTTGATGACCTCGTCCAGTGGCTCCATGTCCTGCGCGGCCTTGCCGATGACGTTGACCAGGAAGGCGTAGTAGTCGCCGGTGTCGCGCTTGGCCTTCTTCATGTCGCACACCTCGCCGTGGCCCGGGACGATCAGGACCGGGTTCAGCTTCACAAGCTCCTGCCAGGCCGCCCAGGCGCTCTTCACGCTGGAGGAGTCATGCACGCCCAGCATGCGGTCGACGTAGACAAGGTCGCCGGTCACGGCCACCTTCTGCTTTGGCAGCCAGACCATGGAATCGGCCGGGAAGTGGGCGTCGGTCAGGCGCAGCTCCAGGCTCTCGCCGCCCAGGGTGAGGGTGGTGGGGGAGTCCTTCAGCAGGCGGGTGGCATGCACCGCCCGGGTGCCCTCGAAGCGGTCCTTGAGGGTCTTGGCCAGGGCGTCCATCTGGCCGGCGGCGACCTTCTTCTGGGTGGCGACGGTGCCCTCGAAGGCGATGACCTCCGCGCCCTTGCCGGCGAAATAGCCATTGCCCAGCCAGCGGTGGTCCTGGCTGCCGGTGTTGATCACCCACTTGACCGGCGCCTTGGTGACGCCTGCCACGGCCTTCTCGATGCGCTCGGCGCCCATCTTGCTCGCGCCGGAGTCGATCAGGATCACGCCGTCCCTGGTCACGATGAAGGCCTGGTTGTTGTTCAGGCCGTCGTTCTCGTAGGTGCGGTCGTCGATCGGGCCGACGATGGCGTAGACGTTGTCGACCACCTTGGAGACCTTGAGCGCCTCCTCGGCAAGGGCGGTGCCGGTGGTGGCCAAGAGCATCGATGCGCTGACAAGAAGGCCTTTGAGCATGGTGTCACCTTGGGGTCGGGGGCGTGGCAGTGTCGTCATGATATATACATAATCGTATATTACAAATATCGTATATTTTTCGTGGCAGGTCCTGCAGCCTGTCTCCCCTGTCAGAACGAGGTTCGCATCATGAGCATCCGCGTCGCCATCAATGGCTTCGGCCGCATGGGCCGTCTCGGCTTCCGAGCCGCCTGGGACAACCCCGCCTTCGAAATCGTCCACGTCAACGAGATTAGCGCGGATGCCGCGTCGCTCGCGCACCTGCTCAAATACGACTCGGTGCACGGGCGCTGGGCGCGTGAGGTGGGCAGCGACAGCGAGGCCATTCTCGTGGATGGCAGGCGCGTCGGCTACAGCATGGAGAAGGACCCGGCCAGGATCGACTGGGCGGGCCTGGGTGTGGACATCGTGGTCGAGGCGACCGGCAAGCTGCGCACCGTCGAGCAGATCCAGCCGCACTTCGACCGCGGAGCCAGGAAGGTCGTCGTCGCCGCGCCGGTGAAGGGCGCGCTCAACATAGTCATGGGCGTGAACGACCATCGCTACGACCCCGCTATGCACCACCTTGTCACCGCCGCCTCCTGTACCACCAACTGCCTGGCCCCGCTGGTCAAGGTCATGCACGAGAACATCGGCATCCTGCACGGCACCATGACCACCCTGCACGACCTGACCAACACCCAGACCCTGATCGACAAGGGCCACAAGGATCTGCGCCGCGCCCGCGCCAGCGCGCTCTCCTTGATCCCGACCACCACCGGCTCGGCCAAGGCCATCGGCGAGATCTTCCCTGAACTGAACGGCAAGCTGAACGGCCATGCGGTGCGCGTGCCGCTGATGAATGCCTCGCTCACCGACTTCGTGTTCGAGGCCGCGCGCCCGACCACGGCGGAAGAGGTCAACGGCTTCCTCAAGGCCGCCGCGCAGGGCGAGCTTGCGGGTATCCTCGGCTACGAGGAGCTGCCGCTGGTCTCCATCGACTACAAGGACGACCCGCGCTCCGCCATCGTCGACGCCCTCTCCACCCTGGTCATCGATCATACCCAGGTGAAGGTCATGGCCTGGTACGACAACGAGTGGGGTTACGCCAACCGCATGATGGAACTGGCGGCGAAGGTGGCGCGGGCGATGTGATTTTCTCCCTCTCCCGCCAGGGGAGAGAGCGGGGGAGAGGGGGCGTAAGCATTGGGGTGATCGCAAGCGTCCGATGTTGCATCACCCTCTCCCCACCTCCCCTCCCGTCAAGGGAGAGGGGCTTTCCATGAAGGGCTGATCGGCATGACTTCCGACCTCCGCAACTACGCCATCGTCACCGGCAACTACTGGGCCTTCACCCTCACCGACGGGGCCCTGCGCATGCTGGTGGTGCTCCACTTCCACCAGCTCGGCTACACGCCGCTGCAGATCGCCATGCTGTTCCTCTTCTACGAGGTGTTCGGCATCGTCACCAATGCGGTAGGCGGCTGGCTCGCGGCGCGCATCGGCGTGAACCGCACCATGCAGATCGGCACGGCGCTGCAGATCGTCGCCCTCGGCCTGCTGCTCGCGCCTACGGCCTGGCTGAGCGTGCCCTACGTGATGGCCGCGCAGGCGCTGTCCGGCATCGCCAAGGACCTCAACAAGATGAGCGCCAAGTCCTCGGTCAAGCTGGTTGCGGGGGAGGGCAGCCTGTTCAAGTGGGTGGCGGTGCTGACCGGCTCGAAGAACGCGCTCAAGGGCGTGGGCTTCTTCCTCGGCGGCCTGCTGCTGGCGCTGTTCGGCTTCCACGGCGCGCTGTGGAAGCTGATCGGGCTGCTGGTGGCGGGGCTCGCCGTCACCCTCGCTTTGCCGGGCGGGCTCGGCATGGTGAAGGGCAAGCCGAAGTTCGCGCAGGTATTTTCCAACACCCCGGCGATCAACTGGTTGTCCGGGGCGCGCTTCTTTTTGTTCGGCGCGCGCGACGTGTGGTTCGTGGTCGGCCTGCCGGTCTACCTCTCCGCCGTGCTCGGCTGGGGCCATGCGGAGGTGGGCGGCTTCCTTGCCCTGTGGGTGATCGGCTACGGCATCGTGCAGGCCGCCACGCCCGGGCTGTGGAGAAGGCCGGGTCACAGCCCGGGGCGCGGCGCGGTGGTGGCGGGGGCCCTGGCCCTGGCCTTCATCCCCGTGGCGATGGCCGGGGCACTCGGCGCGGGCCTCGATCCCGCCACGGTCGTCGTCGGTGGCCTGCTGCTGTTCGGGGTGATTTTCGCCCTCAACTCCTCCGTCCACTCCTACCTCATCCTCGCCTATGCGGAGGGCGACAAGGTGGCGATGAAGGTTGGCTTCTACTACATGGCCAACGCGGGAGGGCGCCTAGCCGGGACGGTACTGTCCGGCTGGGCGTACCAGATGTGGGGGCTGGAGGGGTGCCTGGTGGCGTCCAGCCTCTTGCTGCTCGGCGCGGCGGCACTGTCGCTCAAGCTGCCAGCCAGCGCAGGACAGGTTAGCAGAGCGTAATCCCCCGGAGGAGGCTACATTCGGCGCAATAGGCTTTGCCATTGCGCCTTGCGTGGCTTTGCCTCCCCTCCATCCACTCTCTTCGCAGGGTTTCCTGCCGCGCTGCACTGTTTTAGTGTTCCAAAACAGTGCACGAGGATGGAGATCATGCGATGCGCCTGTCCCAAAGGCTTGGCAGGGTGTTCGGGCCGGCGACCACACATGTGGGGCCGGCGGAGCAGGCGATGTCCGCGCTCGGCGGTTTCCTCGGCATCTATCTCGTCTTTCTGCTCAGCCACGCCATCATCGGCCCCGAGGGGGCGGTGTGGATGGTGGTGTCGATGGGGGCGACGGCGGTGCTGCTGTTCGGTGTGCCGCACGGCCTGCTGTCCCAGCCCTGGCCGCTGTTCGGCGGGCATCTGGTCTCCGCCCTGATCGGCGTGACTTGCGCGCTGTGGATTCCTGACACGGCCCTGGCGGCGGCCTGTGCCGTGGGGCTGGCGGTCGGCGCGATGCACCTCCTGCGCTGCATCCATCCGCCCGGCGGCGCGACCGCGCTGGCGGCTGTGGTGGGCGGGCCGGCCGTCACGGCGCTCGGCTACCAGTACGTGCTGGCGCCGGTGCTGCTGAACGTGGCGATCGTCTTCGCCGTGGCGGTGGCGGCGAACTATCCCTTCGCCTGGCGGCGCTATCCCATCCAGTTGATGCGTTTCGGGGCGGCGCGTACAAAGGCATCACGCTTGCACGAGGAGGATATCGAGCAGGCACTGCGCGAGATGCATGTCATTGTCGACGTGACGCCCGATGAGCTGATGCGGATTGCCGAGCGCGCCCTTCGGCACGCGGAGGAGGGCGGGGAGACGATCCACCTGGAAGGCCGGCCGGTCACGCTCCTGCCGGGAGATGAGGGGGGCGACGGGCCGTTCTGCGGGGTGGCGATCCGGGTGGGAGGAAAGTAGGCGCATTCGGCGCAATGCGTTTTCGCCATGGCGCCCGACGCGGCTCCGTCTCTTTCAGGCGGATTCATGGATCGCCACGGCCCTTGCGGGCCTAACGCGGGATGGATGCAGGAACTCTGGGCGCGTTCATTCCGGCTCGCCGAGGATCCCTGTCGGCCGCCCATCCAGGCTGGTGGCGTTGCGGTCCCGCCAGTAGTCGCGGATGCCGGCCTCGCCCTTTTTCTCCGCCCAGCGGTTGAGGTCCTCCCGCTCGCCCGCGTAGTCGAAGAACGGCACGCCCATGCCGCAGGAAGTCTGCACTTCCTCCACTGTGAGGTCGAACACCTGCCTTGCGCCGGGCAGGGGCGGGAAGAGACCGATCATTTCCTCCCAATCCGCATCGCGCGGATGAACGGCCCTTGCCGTGCCATACAAACGCAGGATCAGTGGCGGCCCCTCGAAGGCGGCGAACATGACCGTCATGCGCGGGCTCTCAAGCAGGTGCGCGGCGGTCTCGTTACCGCTGCCGGTCACATTGAGCCAGGCCACCCGGTTCGGGCTGAGCACGCGGAGAGTGTCCATGCCCTTGGGCGAGAGGTTCACCCTGCCTTCAGGAGCGGCCGTGGCGACGAAGAACAGCTTCTGCGCCGTGATGAAATCGCGCAGGGGGCCGGTGATCTCGCCGTGGAGCTTGCCCATGGGATTTCCTCTTGGTGGGTGGGGTCAGCCCGTCCATTCCTCGGTGAAGGTCCAGGGATCGGGCCGCGATTTGGTGAGGGGCTCGGCGGTGGGCGTGCCCATGGCGAGGTAGCCCGCCAGCCGCTCGTGCGGCAGCAGGCCCAGCGCCTGCCGCACCCATGCGTCGCCGCAGCTCTCGCCGGAGAGCCAAACGCTGCCGTAGCCCAGCGCCTGCGCCATCAGCTGCATGTGCTCGGCGGCGGCGCCCACGGCCATCATCTGCTCCCATTCCGGTACCTTGGCGCATTCCTGGATGTGGGCGATCAGCAGGATCAGCAGCGGGGAGCGCAGGGGCTTCCCGCGCTGGCGCTCGATCAGCTCCGCCTCGGCTTCCGGATGGCGGCAGCGGTACCCTTCCGCGAAAACGTCACCCAGCCGCGCGCGGGCCTCGCCCTGTACCAGCAGGAAGCGCCATGGTCGCAGGGCGCGGTGGTCGGGAGCGCTCATGGCCGCGCGCAGGATCAGGTCGAGGTGCTCGCCCTCCGGGGCGGGGGCGCCGAGGTGCTTTGCGGGGGTGGAGTGGCGGTTCAGCAGGAGTTCGATGGCGGCGTTCATACGCGGTGGGACAACCTTGGTGGAGGGCGGGGAAACAGATTGTTGCCAAAGAAGATCAAGCATTTAGAGTGTTTGATCTTCGCGCAAGCCATCCATGGCTTGCTCTCCCAGGCCGTTTCAAAGACGTTTGAAACGGCCTGGGAACCCGGGTGTTTCCCTCTGTTACACTCGCAACATGGTAAAGCGGAGAGCGGATTGATGGAAAAGCATTACGAGGCCATTCTCGGCGCAGTGGGGGAGGATCTGAGCCGCGACGGCCTGCTCGACACGCCCAGGCGCGCCGCCAAGGCGATGCAGTTCCTGACCAAGGGCTACCACGAGACGCTCGAGCAGGTGGTGGGCGGCGCGCTGTTCGACTCCGACAACGATGAGATGGTGATCGTCAAGGACATCGAGCTCTATTCGCTCTGCGAACACCACATGCTGCCGATGGTCGGCAAGGTGCACGTCGGCTACCTGCCGAGCGGCAAGGTGCTCGGCCTGTCCAAGGTGGCGCGCATCGTCGAGATGTTCGCCCGCCGCCTGCAGATCCAGGAGAACATGACCCGCCAGATCGCCGAGGCGATCCTCCAGGTCACCGGCGCCAAGGGCGTGGCCGTGGTTGTGGAGGCGCAGCACTTCTGCATGATGATGCGCGGGGTGGAGAAGCAGAATTCCTGGACCACCACCTCCATGATGCTCGGCCGTTTCCGCGAGGACCGTGGCACGCGGATGGAATTCCTCAGCCTGATCGGCAAGTAGCTCCTCCTGTCGTCAGTCCCGGACCTGAATGAGCTTGCCGCTGTCGGTGAGCAGGTAGATCCAGCCGTCCGGACCCTGTTCCACGTCCCGGATGCGCTCGCCCAGTTCCTCGAACAGGGGCTCGCGCGCGGCCTCAGCGTCCCCCTCCAGCTTGATGCGCCAGAGCGCCCTGCCCGCCAGGGTCCCCATGAAGACCTGTCCCGCCCATTGCGGGAAGCCGCTGCCGGTATAGAAGATCATGCCGGCGGGAGCGATGGAGGTGGGCTCCCAGTAGCTCGCGGGCTCCACGTAGAGCGGGGCGTGGGTGCCGCCGCCGATGCGGCATGCCTCGCCGACCGGGTCGCCGTAGTTGCAGCCGTAGCTCACCAGCGGCCAGCCGTAGTTGCCACCGGCGACGACGTGGTTGAGCTCGTCCCCTCCCTGCGGCCCGTGTTCGCTCAGCCACAGCTCGCCGTCTCCCGGCCGGATCGCCGCGCCCTGCGGATTGCGGTGCCCGTAGCTCCATATCTCGGGCAGCGCGCCGGGAATGACCGGGTTGTCCATGGGGATGGAGCCGTCGCGGTGGATGCGCACGACCTTGCCGAGCGTGGTGGAGAGGTCCTGCGCGGGGCTGCCCAGCTGGCGTTCGCCCAGGGTCACGAACAGGGTCTTGTCACCGCGGAAGGCGAGGCGCGAGCCGAAGTGGCCCGTTCCGCCGACCTTGGGCGTCTGGCGCCAGATCACCTCCACGTCCTGCAGTACATCGCCCACGAGCCGGCCGCGTGCGACGGCCGTCCCCGCGAGCCCCTCCTCGGTGCCGGTGCCGGGCTCCGCGTAGGTCCAGTAGACCCAGGGGACGGTTGCGAAATCCGGGTCCAGCGCCACGTCGAGCAGCCCGCCCTGGCCCGAGGCCGCCACCGCGGGCAGGCCGCCTACGGTGTACTCCACGGTCTTGCCGTCGGCGCTGAGGATGACCATGCCGCCGCCCTTCTGCGTCACCAGCATCCGCCCGTCGGGCAGGAAGGCGAGGCCCCACGGGGCGCTCAGCGTGGCATTGAGGATGATGGCCTGGGGAGTGACGGCCTGCCGGGTCTGTGCGTCCGATGAGCCACCGCCGCCGCAGGCGGCGAGCACAGAGGCCGCCAGGCCCAGGAACAGGGCGCGATAAGGGGATACATGCGACATGTGAACCTCCGTTGGGCGGTGTTCAGCGACGCTTCCAGTCTAGATCACGGGCGCGCTCATGACGGGGCGGCAGGAGGAGGGATGCGAAGTCTGCCCGGCAGGTAGAATGGCGGCCCGCTCGCAACATTTACCGACACAGGCAACGCCATGCCCAGACTCGAAGCCGCCCTGCAAGCCTTGGGCACCCCCGATTTCAAGGACGTCCTGCGCAACGAACTGCTGCGGCAGGATGCCCTGTCCCGCCCGCTGCAGCTCGGCCTGACCTATGGCACCGTGGCGCTGCTGGACGACGTGAAAATCGGCGTCCTCGCGCTGGAAGAAGGCACGACCGGCCCGCGCATCCGCGCGGCGGTGCACTATTCCAGCATCACCACCGGCTGCAACTGCAGCGACGATCCCAACCCCTTGAGCATGATGTCGGAATACGTCGAGCTGCTGATCGACATCGACCGGGCGACGGCCGAGGCGAAGGTTGGCCTGGCACCGGATTGAGACCGTCCGCAAGGGTCAGCGCATCGCCGAGGGCAGGACGATCTCCCTGCCCGCCACCATGAACCGGCCGTAGCCACGGTGATGCAGGGTCTCCGGCCGGGTGACGGCCGGGTCGTACCAGGCCTTGATCACCTCCAGCACGAAGAAGTTGTAGTTGGCGACCATCTGGCGGTCCCTCACCTGGCATTCGAGGTTCGCGTAGCATTCCCCGACCAGCGGCGCGGCCACCTTGGCGGCCGGCTTCGCGGTCAGGCCGAAGGCCTTGAACTTGTCCACCGTGCGGCCGGAGGCATTGCCGCAGGACACCACCTTGTCGGCCAGCTCCACCGTCGGCACGTTCAGCACGCATTCGCCGGTCTCGTCGAGGGCGGCGAAGGAGTGGTTGGCCTCGCTGACGACACAGCCCACCAGCGGCGGCTCGAACTCCATCATCACGTGCCAGGACATGGTCATCACGTTCGCCACGCCCCCGCGCGAGGTGCTGAGCAGCACGACCGGGCCGGGCTCGAGCACGGTGTAGACGTCGGCCAGGGGAAGTTCCCGCTTCATGGCTTCATCCTCGGATGGATTCACCCTCATGTCTTAGCGGACGCCTCCTGAATGGGCAAGCCGGACCAGGGGACGACGCGCGGCGGAGCCTTCCGCATCCTATACTCAGGAACACAGGGGCATGCCCGATGCTCCTCCGCAGTGCAGGACGATGCTCCCGCTACCGCCCGCACCGCGCGTCATTCCGCCCGGGTTCGAACGCCGGGCGCTCCGACAGGGAGAACGTCAAGCGGCTGCCAGGACGGCCTTGCAACCTGTTCGATCCGAAGCAGGAGCACAGCCATGCTCTACCCAAGAAGCTCGGTCGACCCGGAGATGGTGAAGTGCGAGGTATGCCTCAAGGAGATTCCCGCCTCCGAGTCCAAAAACGTGGAGGCGGTCGAATACGTCATGTATTTCTGCGGCCTCGAGTGCTACGAGATATGGAACCGGCAGGACGCCGATCAACCCGGGCAGGAGCCCCCGGCCTGACGTTCCGGCCGTGCCGGAAGGAGGTGTGACATGCCCCGACTGAGCAAGGCCCTGGCGGCCTGGGGAACCCCCGCATTCAACGATGTCCTGAAGGACGAGGTCCGGCAGCTCGGGGTCGAAAACCTGCCCCTGCAGCAGGGACTCGCCCATGGCAGCTTCACCAGCGGCGAGAACCTCCAGGTGAGCGTCGTCTCCACGTTCGAGACGGCCGATGCCATCGAGGTGAAGGCCGGCCTGTTCTACACCAGCATCATCGCCGGCTGCGCCTGCGTGGACGACCCCACCCCCCTGAGCGACCTGCCGGAGTACAGCGAGGTCAGCATCCGCATCGACAAGGCCACCGCCGAGGCGACGATCACCCTGCTCACGCCCTGAGGCACTGCATCACGACGGCGTCACGCAAGCCGCGTTAAGCTTGCTGGAGTGTCCAGCAAGCGGAGCCTTGTCCCATGCGCGTTGCCGTCTTCAGCAGCAAACCCTACGACCGCGACAGCCTGATCAGCGCGAACGCCGCGCACGGCCATCAGCTGGAGTTCTTCGAGGCCGCCCTGACCCCGCAGACCTGCGGCCTGGCGGAAGGATTCGAGGCTGTCTGCGTGTTCGTCCACGATCAGCTGGACGAGCATCTGTTGCGCTGCCTGGCGGGGGAGGGGGTGCGGGTGGTGGCCCTGCGCTGCGCGGGCTTCAACAACGTCGACCTCGCCGCGGCGCGGGCGCTCGGCATCCAGGTGGTGCGCGTGCCGGCCTATTCGCCCCATGCGGTGGCGGAGCATGCCGTTGCGCTGATGCTGACCCTCAACCGCCACACCCACCGCGCCTACAACCGCGTGCGCGAGGGGAACTTCGCCCTCAACGGCCTGCTCGGCTTCGACATGCACGGCAAGACGGTCGGCATTGTCGGCACCGGGCGCATCGGCACCGTGCTGGCCCGCATCCTCCACGGCTTCGGCTGCGTGCTGCTCGGGCATGACCAGCGGGAAAACCCGGACTGCCTTGCGCTTGGCATGCGCTATGTCGACCGCGACACCCTGCTCGCCGAGAGCGACATCATCAGCCTGCACTGCCCGCTGACGCCGGAGACGCGCCACATGATCGACGTGCACAGCATCCCGCGCATGAAGCGCGGGGTGATGCTGATCAATACCGGGCGCGGAGCGCTGGTGGACACGGCGGCGGTCATCGCCGCGCTCAAGGGCGGACACGTCGGCGCCCTGGGGCTGGACGTGTACGAGCAGGAGGAGAGCCTGTTCTTCGAGGACCACTCCAACGAGATCATCCAGGACGACCTGCTCGAGCGCCTGCTGACCTTCCCCAACGTGCTGATCACCTCGCACCAGGGCTTCTTCACCCGCGAGGCGCTGACCGCGATCGCCCGGACGACGCTGGAGAACCTCAGCCAGATCGGGCGCGGCGAGGCCTGCCCGAACGCACTGTGAGCCGACGGCCGCACCCGCGTAGCGGGCGTCAAGCATGGATGCCCTAAGGATCTTTGATGCGGGACCGGGCCAGGGATGAGCCGTCTCCTCACCAAGGGATGACGTTGCCGTCCACGTCGAAGAACGCCCCGGCCTCGCAGGGTGTGACCCGAGCGAGGATGCCGCGCAGGGCGGTCACGGACTGGGCGGTCGTGATCTCTGCGTTCGGGCCGCCCATGTCGGTCAGCACCCAGCCGGGGTGCAGGGCGACGGCTGTGATACCGCGCGGGGCGAGGTCGATCGCCAGGCTCTTCGTCACGGCGTTCAGCCCGGCCTTGGCCGAGCGGTAGATGTAGCAGCCGCCGGAGCGGTTGTCGTCCATCGAGCCCATCTTGCTCGACATGTTGGCGATCAGGCGCCGCCCGCTCGCGGCCACGTTGTCCACCAGCGCCTGCGCGATCATCAGCGGGGCGATCGTGTCCACCCGCAGCACTTCCAGCCAGTCGGACTCGCGCACGCTGCCGAAGCTCTGGTCGTCCGGGCCATAGATGCCGGCATTGTTGAACAGGATGTCCAGCGGTTGCGTCCCCAACTCGCGCTTGAGCGCATCGATGGAATGCGTCTCGGCCACGTCCAGCGCATGCACGCTCAGCATGCCACGGCTCTCCCGGGTCAGCCGGTCCAGTTCGAAAGCCTGTCCGGGCTGCCGGCAGCAGGCGAACACGCGCCAGTCGTCCGCCAGGTACTGGCGGGCCATTTCGAGACCGATGCCGCGGTTGGCGCCGGTGATCAGGATGGATGAGGGCATGGTGAGTCTCCCGAGGGGCTATTCGTGCCGCAGGGCGTCGATCGGGTCCAGCCGCGCGGCGCGGCGGGCGGGGAAGAAGCCGAAGATCACGCCGATGGCGGCCGAGAACAGGAAGGCGAGCAGGTTGATGCCGGGGTTGAAGATGTAGGGCACCTTCATCAGCTGCGCGAGGCCGATCGATGCCCCGGTGGCGAGCAGGATGCCGACCAGCCCGCCGAGCGAGGACAGCACCACCGCCTCGATCAGGAACTGCAGCAGCACCTCCCGCTCCAGCGCGCCGATGGCGAGGCGGATGCCGATCTCACGCGTGCGCTCGGTCACCGACACCAGCATGATGTTCATGATGCCGATGCCGCCGACCAGCAGGCTGACCGCCGCCACCGCGCCGAGCAGGGTGGTCATGACCCGCGTGGTGCCGGAGAGGGTCTCGGTGATCTGGCGGGTGTCGAGCACGCTGAAGTTGTCGTCCTCGTTCTCGGCGATGTTGCGCCGCTCGCGCAGCAGCAGGGCGACCTGCCTCTTGGCCTGGTCGATCGAGGCGCCTTCCCTGACCGAGATGCGCAGGCCGCTGACGTCCTGCGTGCCGGTCAGCCGCCGCTGCACGGTGCGCAGGGGCATGACCACGACGTCATCCTGGTCCGAGCCGAAGGCCGACTGGCCCTTGCTCACCAGGAGCCCGATCACCTCGCAGGAGAAGTTCTTCACGCGCAGGTTCAGGCCCAGGGGGCTCAGGCTGCCGAACAGCTCGCGCCGGATGGTCTCGCCGATCACGCACACAGCCTTGCCGCCGCGCTCTTCCGCCTCGTTGAACAGGCGGCCGCTGGCTAGCGTCCATTTGCCGGTCTGGAACCAGGCGTTGGTGCTGCCGGTGATGTTGGTGGACCAGTTCTCGGCCCCGTAGACGACGGTCACGCCCCGGTTGGCCGTGGGGGCCACGGCCTGCACCGAGCTGATCTGCTCGGCGATGGCCTCGGCATCGGCAAGCCTGAAGTTGGGGGCGCCGGCGGTATCGCTGCCGGGGCCGAGACGCTGCCCCGGGCGCACGATCAGCAGGTTGCTGCCGAGGCTCGATACCTGGTCGGAGATGGCCTGGGTGGCGCCGTTGCCGAGGGTCACCATGGTGATGACCGCGGCGACCCCGATGACGATGCCGAGGATGGTCAGGAAGGAACGCATCAGGTTGCGCCGGATCGAGCGCAGGGCAAGCAGCAGGGTGTTCCACAGCATCAGGCGGCCCCCGTGTTGCGCTCGTCGCTGGCGACCTTCCCGTCGCGGAAATGGACCACGCGATGGGCATATTCCGCCATCTCCGGCTCGTGGGTCACCATCAGCACGGTGATGTCCATATCGCGGTTGAGCCCGGTGAGCAACTCCATGATCTCGCGGCTGGTGTGGGTGTCGAGGTTGCCGGTCGGCTCGTCCGCCAGCAGCACGGTCGGCCGGGTGACGATGGCGCGGGCGATGGCGACCCGCTGCTGCTGGCCGCCGGACAGCTCGGCGGGGGTGTGGTGGCCGAAGCCCTCCAGCCCCACCGAGGCGAGCGCCTCGCGGGCGAGCGCGTGGCGCGATGCGGCGCTTTCGCCGCGATAGAGCAGGGGCAGCTCCACGTTCTCCTGTGCCGAGGTGCGCGCCAGCAGGTTGAAGCCCTGGAACACGAAGCCGAGGTAGTGGCGCCGCAGCAGGGCGCGCTGGTTGCGATCCAGCCGCTCCACGGGGACGCCGCGGAACAGGTAGCTGCCGCCGCTGGGGACGTCCAGGCAGCCCATGATGTTCATGGCGGTCGACTTGCCCGAACCGCTCGGTCCCATGATGGCGACGAAGTCACCCGCCTCGATGGCGAGGTCGACCCCGCGCAGGGCCTGGAAGGCGGCCTGCCCCTGGCCGTAGGTCTTGGTGACCCCGCGCAGGGCGATCAGCGGTTCTCCGGGGGGCGTGGCCGCGGTCATTTCTTCATGGCCAGGGCTTCGGTGATGACCTCCATCCCCGGCTGCAGCCCGCCGCCGGTGATCTGGGTCATGCGCCCGTCGGTGGCGCCGGTCGTCACCTCGATGGGAACGGGTTCGCTGTTGCGCAGCACCCAGACCTGCTGCTTGCCGCTGCGCGACGCATTCCCCGTGTTCCTGGACGAGGTGCTGCGCGGCGGACGGGGCAGCAGGAGACTGACCAGGCTCCGCTGTGTCGCCGCCGGGGCGGACGCGGGGCTGAAGCGCAACGCGGCGTTGGACACCAGCAGCACGCTCTCGAGCGAGGTGGTGGTGATCTCGGCCGTGGCCGTCATGCCGGGCCGCAGGCTCAGGTCGTCGTTGTCCACCTGCAGGATGGTCAGGTAGGACACCACGCCGTCCTTGACCTGCGAGCCGTAGTTCACCCGCACCACGGCGGCGGGATAGGTGCGGTTGCGGTAGGCGTCCACCGAGAAGCGGGCCTGCTGGCCCTCGCGGACTTCGCCGACGTCGGCCTCGTCCACGTCCACCTGCAGCTCCATCCGGGCGAGGTCCTCGGCCATGGTGAACAGCACGGGTGCCTGGAACGAGGCGGCGACGGTCTGGCCCGGCTCCACCTGGCGGGACAGCACTACCCCGTCGATGGGCGAGCGGATGACCGATTTGGCCAGATTGGTCTCGTTCGAGTTGAGCGTCGCCCTTGCCTGCTCGACGGCCGCGCGGGAGGCCGCCACGTTGGCGCGTGCCCGGGCGAGGGCAGCCTCGGCGTTGTCCAGTTCAGCCTTCGAGGGCACCTTGCCGCCGGAGAGGCGTGCCACCTCGCGCAGGCGGCTCAGGTTGGCGCGGGCCTCGTCCTCGGTCGCCACGGCCTGCAGCACCTGGGCCTCGGCCGATGCGAGGGCAGCCCTGGACAGGGCGACCTGGTCCTTCAGGCGGCTCGGGTCCAGCCAGGCCAGGATCTGACCCTTGCTCACCCGGTCGTTCTCATTCACCAGCACCGTCTGGATGGTGCCCGAGAGCTCGCTGCCCACGTCCACCTGGTTGGTCGGCTGCAGGTTGCCGGTGGCGGAGACGGTGACCACCAGGTTGCCGTTCTCGGCCGGCGCGGTGACGTAGTTCATCGCCGAGGCATCCTGCGTCGGACGCAGAACCAGCCAGGCGATTCCCGCGGCCAGCAGGAGCAGCGCGAAGGCGCTGACGATGCGTTTTCTCATCTGCTGGCGGGGCTTATGCAGGCCAAGGACCTGCTGGATGTCGGGGGAGGGCGTCGGGTTAGTCATGCGTTGATCCTTGCGGCATCGTCATTGCGCGCGAAACGAAGCGAAGAAATCCGGAGCGGCATGGATTGCCATGTCGCTTCGCTCCTTGCAATGACCGGGAATAGGGTACCCCGAAAGACCTTTCGAGGTGCCCGCGCGCCCCATGGATGGGGCGCAGCCCAATCGCGTAAGCGATTGAAAAGGCGTGAGTTCGTCGCGGCTGAATACATCCCTGTATCCAGCCCTTCGGGGAACGCTGCGCGTTCCATCGTTGCTCCCTGCAACGATGTTGGTTCCCCGCGATGAACGCCTTCGAAAAACTCCATGGAAGGAGTTTTTCGAGGTTCCCAATATCCCTTTCATGCAGGTGACCATCCGCCGCCGAGGGCCTTGTACAGCTGGATCAGGGCCTGGGTGGTTTCCACCCGCGCCGAGGCCAGGCTGTCCTCGAGTGACAACACGCTGCGCTCGGTGGTCAGCACGGTCTGGAAGTCAATGATGCCGCTGGCGTAGCGCTGGCGGGCGAGGTCCGCCGCGGTGCGGGCGGCGCGGGTGGCCTCCGCCAGCGCGGCCTCCCGCTCGCGGCCCTTGGCGAGGGCGACGAGGGCGTTCTCCACGTCCTCCAGGGCAGTCAGCACAGCCTGTTCGAGCGCGATGCCCGCCCGGTCCCGCACAGCGGTCTGGATCTCGACCTGGCTGCGCAGGCGGCCGCCGTCGAAGACCGGCGCGACGAGGCTTGCCAGCGCGGAGCGGGCGAGCGCCCCGCCGCCGGTCAGTCCGTCGAGGGTCAGCGCCTCCAGCCCGATCGACCCGCTCAGGGAGAGGGCGGGCCAGCGGGCGGCCTCGGCCTGGCCGATGCGCGCGGTCTCGGCCGCGAGCGTCCGCTCGGCGGCGCGCACGTCCGGGCGCTGGCGCAGGGTGTCGGCGGGGATGCCGATGGCGAGCGGCACGGGCGCGGCCGGAATGGGGCCGGGGGCGCCCAGCCGGTCGTGCAGCGCGCCGGGCTGCTCGCCCAGCAGGATGGCCAGGCGGTTCTTCGCTGCGTTAAGGCTGGATTCCAGCGCAGGGATCTGGGCGCGGGTCTGCTCGCGGCTGGCGCGGGCCTGCTCGACCTCAAGCGTGCTGGACAGGCCCGCCTGCGCGCGCCACTCGGTCAGCCGCAGGGTCTCGGTCTGGCTGGCGAGGTTGTCGCGGGCGATGCGCAGGCGTTCCTGGGCGGCGCGCAGGTCGACATACAGTCTCGCCACCTCGGCCACCAGCGAGACCTGCGTGTCGTACAAGCTGGCCTCCCGGCCCAGCAGGTCGGCCTGGGCCGCCTCGATGCCGCGCCGCGTGCCGCCGAAGATGTCGGCCTCCCAGCGTGCGTCGAAACCCGCGCTGAAAGTGTTGCGCGTGGTGCCGAGCCCCGTCTCGGCGCTCGACTCTCCCCGCCGCGCGGAGGCCGAGGCCTCCAGCGTGGGCGAGAGGCCGGCCGTGGCGAGGTCGGCGCGCGCCCGTGACTCGCGCAGGCGCGCCTGCGCGGTGCGCAGGTCGAGGTTGCGCGCGAGCGCATCGCGGATCAGCCCGGAGAGCAGCGGCTCCTGCAGCTGCTCCCACCATCGTGTGAGGCGTTGCGGATCGGAGGCAGTGTCTGCCGTCTCGCCCTGCGGCAGGCCGCGCCACTGCGCAGGCGCCTGCAGCCCGGGCTGGGCATAGTCCGGTCCGACCATGGCACAGCCGGAGAGGACAACGAAACCGGCAGTCATCCAGAGGAAACGCTGAAAAATTAGGCGTTTCCTGTTTGGGGCAGGACGCCCCAATGCGAATAACGACGTAAGTCGTTGATTCGAGGAGGCCGTCGCGGCTGGGCACATCCCCGTGCCCAGCCCTTCGGGGAACGCAAGGCGTTCCATCGTTGCTCCATGCAACGATGTTGACATGTGCCGTGACGCTCTCGAAGGCTGAAGCCCAAAGGGCCTTCCGGCAGGGATGCCGGAAGAGCCTGAGAGGAGGGATCGGCCGAGCTGCAAAAATCCAAGGATGGATTTTTGCAGCGTTTCCATAGGGGATGGTGTTCTCATCATGACCTCGGGGAGCCGTCTTCCGGGCGGTCCGTGGGGTGAGTGTACGTGAGTCCGGCCGCTGCGTTCAGGGGCGCGGCCAGGCGCGCCCCGGCTTCCTTCGTTCCTCAGGTTCCATGCGCCGGAGCGAGGTCTCCGCCCGGATGGGGGAGGAATGCCCCGCGTTCCTGCATCTTCTGCCGGGCGGCCTCGCGCTGCTCCGGAGTGAGCACGGCGAGGATCGCGTGCTGCATGCGCACGCGCTGCGCCGCCATCTCTCCCATGGTCTGGGCGGTCTGAGCGCTCAGCTCCTGCAGCCGGGCCTCGTCCACGTTGTCGGCGGCGGCCAACTGGCGCAGGGCCCGGCGCTGTTCGCGCATGCTCATGGCCTGCTCGCGCATCTTCGGGCGGTGTTCCTGCATGATCTGGCGGATCTGATCGCGCTGGGCGTCGTTCAGGTCGAGGCCGTGCAGCACGTGGCGTAGGCCATGGCCGTGGTGACCCTTGCCGTGCATCTGAGGGTGGTGGTGGCGCTGGCCGTCGCAGAGGCCGTCGCCGGGCTGGGCAAAGGCGGTCAGCGGCAGGGCCAGGGCGGCAACGAGCAGGCTCTTCTTGATGATGGATGTTTTCATGGTGCGATACCTCGTCTTATTCGTCGGGGCGGGTGTACCCCGGTGAGAGCAAGTCTGGGGGGGGCGACCGTTAAATGGCGTTGCCGGTGTGTAAAGTTGGGTAAAGATGGGG
>JBMOQP010000033.1:0-8047 GCA_049322715.1 Pseudomonadota bacterium | reverse complement strand
GTCTGGCGCGGGATGGGAAACATTCCCAGCCCCCGAGGAGTCCTCACCTCTCCCAGGAGGCGGCCAACTCCATCAGGCGCCGCACCCGCTCCGCGGTCGGTGGATGGGTGCGCAGCCAGGAGGGGGGCTCCCACTGGTGTAACGGCGTGAACCATGTCTCCCACCAGCTGCGCTGGGCACGCTCCAGCCGTATAAGGGCACGCGCCAGCCCCTCGGGATCGCCGGTCAGCAGGGCGGCCTGATGATCGGCGTCATACTCCCTCGTGCGGGCGAGACCAAGCTGCATCAGGTCGCTGAAAAGCGGTGCGAAGGCCAGCAGCAGCAGGGCAAGCCACGGGATGTCTGCCACGCCGAGGGCCAGGGCCGGCAAGGCGAGGAGGAGCATGATCTGGCCGGCCAGGGCGAGGATCGCCGTGATGCGCCCAACCACGGCGGCAAGCAGCATCACGCCCAGGTCGTTGTTGCGCAGGTGGGCCAGTTCATGGGCCAGGACCGCGGTCAGCTCGCGCCGTTCCAGCACGAACAGCAGGCCTTCGGTGACGGCCATGGCCGGCGCGTCGCGCGAGCCGAAGCTCATGGCCTGCAGGGACGACCCGGGCAGCAGGTACAGCCGGGGCGGCTGGTCTAGCCCCGCGCGCTCGGTCAGGCGGGCGAGCAAGCCGTGCAACTCCGGTGCGGCGTAGGAACCAAGGGGGATCGCCCCCATCAGACGCGCCAGCAGATCGCCGGAGAGGCGCGGCACGAGCAGCATGGTCGCCATCACCATGAATAAGGCCCAGGCCACGCCACCCCAGCCGCCCAGGATCCAGCCCAGCGCCCCGAGCACCATCGCCATGCCGATCAGCAGGGCCAGGGTCTGCAGGGAGTTGCGCAGGCGGAACCCGACCATGAAGGACGTCAGTGCGCCAGCCCCGGGAACAGCTCGAGCAGCCCGTTTGCCATCATCTCCACCGCCAGTGCGGCGAGGATGAGCCCCATCAGGCGGGTGACCAGGTTGACGCCGATGGTGCCGAGCCGGTCGGCGATGAATCCCGCGAAGCTGAACACGATCCCCACGATAAGCGCCACGATGGCGATCGCCAGCACGATGGCGACCTGCACATCCATCCCCCCGCCGTACTGATGGGACTGGATGATGACGTTGCTGATGGCCCCCGGCCCCGCCAGCAGCGGCACGCCCAGGGGAACCACTGCCGCGGCATTCCGTTCGGGCGTCTCCACGGCTTCTTCCGGGGTCTGGCGCAGGCCGACTTCCTGCGCACGCAGCATGGAGAGCGCCAGCATCAGCAGGATCAAGCCGCCCCCCACGGCGAACGAGGCCAGGCTGATGCCGAACACACCGAGCAGCATCTCGCCGGCCAGAACCGTCATCACCAGCACGATCAGCACCGTGAGCGCGGTGGTGCGGGCGGCCGCAAGACATCGATGCCGCGGCCACCCCTGGGTCACGGCGAGGAAGAACGGCACGATGCCGAATGGCTCGACGATCGCGAGCAGGCTGACGGTCATCTTGAGGAAGTCGGTGGGCTCGATCACGGCAACTCCAGCACGTCATGAATGGGCAACGAACCACGCTTACTGTGTACCCGTTCCCGGCCATTTTCGCCACCTGCCCCGGGTTGGACCGGTCGGTCATGACTGCTAGACTTCACGCCCTTTTTCGTCAAGAACACGCGCCAAGTCCATGTTTCACCTGATCGCCCGCCACACGCCCAGGAACGCGCGCGCCGACGTGCTCTCCGGCCTGACCGTGGCCCTGGCCCTGGTTCCGGAGGCCGTCGCCTTCGCCCTGGTCGCCCAGGTCCACCCGCTGATGGGCCTGTACGCCGCGTTCATGGTCGCCCTCATCACCTCCGCGTTCGGCGGCCGTCCCGGCATGATCTCCGCCGCCGCAGGCTCGCTCGCGGTGGTGATGGTGGCGCTGGTGGTGCAGCACGGGCCGGAATACCTGCTGGCCGCGGTGGTGCTGATGGGCGTGATCCAGGTCGCAGTGGGGGCGCTCAAGCTCGGCAAGTTCATCCGCATCGTGCCCTACCCCGTGTTCCTCGGCTTCGTGAACGGCCTTGCGATCGTGATCCTTGTCGCCCAGTTCGAGCAGTTCAAGGTGACCGGAGCGGACGGCGCCAAGGAGTGGATCAGCGGCATGGCGTTGTACGTCATGCTCGCCCTGATCGCCCTGACCATGGCGATCATCCACTTCTTCCCGCGCCTGACCCGCGCCGTGCCCTCCACCCTGGTCGCCATCATCGGGGTCAGTCTGCTCGCCATCGTGCTCGGCCTGGACACCCGCACCGTGGGCGACATGGCCTCGATCGCCGGCGGCCTGCCCGAATTCTCCATCCCGCAGGTGCCGATGACCTGGGAGACCCTGTGGATCGTGCTGCCCTATGCCTTCGTCTTCGCCGGGGTGGGCCTGATCGAGTCCCTGCTGACCCTGCAGCTGGTGGACGAGATCACCGAGACCCGCGGCAAGCCGAACCGCGAGTGCGTTGCGCTGGGCGCCGCCAACATCACCACCGGCTTCTTCGGCGGCATGGGCGGCTGCGCGCTGGTCGGCCAGAGCGTCATCAACGTCGAATCCGGCGGGCGCGGGCGCCTGTCCGGCATCACCGCTGCGCTGGCCCTGCTCACCTTCATCCTCTTCCTCGCGCCGCTGATCGAGCAGATCCCCCTCGCCGCGCTGGTGGGACTGATGTTCATGGTGGTCATCGGCACCTTCGAATGGGGCACCCTGCACATGATCGGCAAGGTGCCCAAGCGCGAGATCGCCATCAGCGTAATGGTGGCCGCCATCACCGTCATCGTCGACCTCGCGGCCGCGGTCATCACCGGCGTGATCGTCTCCGCGCTGATCTTCGCCTGGGAGCACGCCAAGCACATCTGCGCCGAGACTGAAGTGCTCGAGACCGGAAGCAAGGTCTACCGCCTGATCGGCCCGCTGTTCTTCGCCTCGGTGCAGAACTTCCACGAGCTGTTCGACCCGAAGAGCGACCCTGACGACGTGATCATCGACTTCGCCCGCTCGCGCGTGGCCGACCACTCCGCGCTCGAGGCCATCGACAGCCTGGCGGAAAAATACCGCGCGCTTGGCAAGACCCTGCACCTGCGCCACCTCACCCCGGAATGCCGGGAATTGCTGCGCAAGGCGGGGGACCTGGTCGAGGTGAACATCGCCGAGGACCCGCACTACCGCGTGGCGGAGAACGATCCGAAGGGGAAGGTCCCCGCAAGCTGAGGCTTGAGGCCATGCGGAGCATGTAGCCCGGAAGCAGGCCATGGCCGGAATCCGGGACGACCGTGTTCTGGGGCACGCCCCATCACTGAACTGACTTTCGCGGCGGGGCGACGCGCCTACAGCAGATCCTTGAGTAAGCAGAGGATTTCGGAACGAAGCCCAGCTCAGGGCTTACAGGAGGCCCACCCTCGGGCCGATGGCCAGTGAGGATAATCGCGGCGAGGACGGCGGTGACGGTCGGGTTGCCTCCGAGAGCAGGAAGCACCTGAAGGAGCCACCCAAGCCGAAACCATTTTCCTCGTCATCGCGAGGGTCGAAGGCCCGCGGCGATCCAGATTACGATGGCATGTGGATTGCTTCGCCCTTGGCTCGCAATGATGATGACGTAATCTGCCGGCGCCGTCCAAAAAGGCAGTTGCTCCTAAAGCGCCCTGTAGGAGGCCTGCCCCCGGGCCGATAAATACCGCCAACTTTTCGCCGAGGCTGCGCCCCATCGGGAAGCCATGCCCGCCTGTCATTGCCCCTAGCTTCGGACGCACAAAGAAAAAGGCCGCGAGGTTCACCCACGCGGCCTTTCTTGTCAGCGGTGGGACGGGGCTCAGCCCACCCACACCCGCGCGTTGCGGAACATCCGCATCCAGGGGCCATCCTCGCCCCACCCCTGCGGGCGCCAGCTGTGCTGCACGGCGCGGAACACGCGCTCGGGGTGCGGCATCATGATGGTGAAGCGCCCATCCTCGCTGGTGAAGCCGGTCATGCCATGGACCGAACCGTTCGGGTTGAACGGGTAGACCTCGGTCGGCTTGCCGTAATGGTCCACGTAGCGCAGGGCCACCAGGCCGCCCTCGGCCACCGCGTCCGGGTCGAGATCCGCTCCGAATTCGACGCGGCCCTCGCCGTGGGCCACGGCGATCGGCATCTTCGAGCCGGCCATGCCGGACAGGAAGATGGAGGGCGAGTCCATCACCTCGACCATCGCCACGCGCGCCTCGAACTGCTCGGAGCGGTTGCGCATGAAGCGCGGCCAGTGGCCGGCACCAGGGATGATGTCGGAGAGCTGCGACATCATCTGGCAGCCGTTGCACACACCGAGGCCGAAGCTGTCCTCGCGGGCGAAGAAGGAGGAAAACTGCTCGAAGGCGCGCGCGTTGAAGCGGATGGACTTGGCCCAGCCGCCGCCCGCGCCGAGCACGTCGCCGTAGGAGAAGCCGCCGCAGGCGACCAGCCCCTTGAAGCCGTCCAGGACGACGCGGCCCTCGAGAATGTCGCTCATGTGCACGTCCACCGCATCGAAGCCGGCGCGGGTGAAGGCGGCGGCCATCTCGATCTGGCCGTTCACGCCCTGCTCGCGCAGCACCGCCACGCGCGGACGCACGCCGGTCGCGATCATCGGCGCGGCGACGTTCTCGTCCATGGCGTAGGTCAGGCTGACCGACAGGCCGGGGTCCTTCGTATCCAGCAGGCGGTCGAATTCCTGCCGGGCGCACTCCGGATTGTCGCGCAGGCGCTGGATATGGAAGCTGGTCTCGCTCCAGGCGCGCTGCAGGTCCACGCGCGCCTCGTCCAGCACGGCGCGGCCCTTGCGGGTGAAGACGATGCGGTCGTCATCGCGCAGGGTGCCGATGACGTGGCTGTGGGCGGCCAGACCCGCCTCGCGCAGGGTCATCAGGGCGAAGTCGGCGTCGCAGTGGCGGACCTGGATGACGGCGCCCAGCTCCTCGGCGAACAGCGCCGCCAGGGCATCGTCGCCCAGGGTATCCAGCCGCACCTCGACACCGCAGTGGGCGGCGAAGGCCATCTCGGCAACGGTGGCGAACAGGCCGCCGTCGGAGCGGTCGTGGTAGGCCAGCAGCATGCGGTCGCGGTTGAGGTCCTGGATCACGCCGAAGAAGGCCTTCAGGGCATCCGCGTCGTCCAGGTCCGGGGCATCACTGCCCACCTGGCCGTAGACCTGCGCCAGGCAGGACGCGCCCAGGCGGTTACGGCCCTTGCCGAGGTCGATCAGGATCAGGTCGGTGTCGCCGGCATCGCGGCGCAGTTCCGGGGTGAGTACATGACGCACGTCCGTGACCGGCGCGAAGGCGCTGATGATGAGCGAGAGCGGCGCGGTCATCTCGCGCTTCTTGCCGGCCTCATCCCATACCGTCTTCATCGACAGCGAGTCCTTGCCGACCGGGATGGCGATGCCGAGCTTCGGGCACAGCTCCTCGCCCACCGCACGCACGGTGTCGTACAGGATGGCGTCCTCGCCCGGGTGGCCGGCAGCGGCCATCCAGTTGGCGGACAGGCGGATGTCGGACAGCTTCTCGATCGGCGCGGCGGCGATGTTGGTGACCGCCTCGCCGATGGCCATGCGGCCGGAGGCCGGGCCGTCGATCAGGGCGACCGGGGTACGCTCGCCCATGGCCATCGCCTCGCCGGTGTAGGCGTCGAGCGCGGAGGCGGTCACAGCCACGTCGGCCACCGGTTCCTGCCACGGGCCGACCATCGGATCGCGCGCGACCAGCCCCGTGATGGTGCGGTCGCCGATGGTGATGAGGAAACGCTTGTCCGCCACGGTCGGCAGGCGCAGCACGCGGTAGGCGGCCTCGCTCGCCTCCACGCCGTCGAAGTCGAGCGCCGGGCGCTGGAAGGTGCGGTGCTTCACGTCGCGCAGCATCTTCGGCGGCTTGCCGAGCAGCACGTCCATCGGCAGATCGACCGGGGTGTTGTCGAAATGGGCGTCGCCGACGACCAGGCGCTGCTCGGCGGTGGCCACGCCAACCACCGCGAACGGGGCGCGCTCGCGCTCACAAAGGGCCTGGAACAGCTCCAGCTTCTCGGGCGGGATGGCGAGCACGTAGCGCTCCTGCGACTCGTTGCTCCAGATCTCCATCGGCGCCATGCCCGGCTCGTCGTTCGGCACCGCGCGCAGCTCGAAGCGGCCGCCGCGGCCGGCATCGTTGACCAGCTCCGGGAAGGCGTTGGAGATGCCGCCCGCGCCCACATCGTGGATGGACACGATCGGGTTGTCCTTGCCCATCGCCCAGCAGCGGTCAATGACCTCTTGGCAGCGGCGCTGCATCTCGGGGTTGCCGCGCTGCACGGAGGCGAAGTCCAAGTCCTCGGCCTGGCTGCCCGTGGCGACCGACGAGGCCGCGCCGCCACCGAGGCCGATCAGCATGGCCGGGCCGCCGAGCACGATCAGCAGGTCGCCATCGTTGATGGTGTTCTTCTCGACATGGTCGCCGCGGATGTTGCCGACGCCGCCCGCGATCATGATCGGCTTGTGGTAGCCGCGTAGTTCGGTACCTCCCGGCGCGGGGGCATCCAGCTCGAAGGTGCGGAAGTAGCCGCACAGGTTCGGGCGGCCAAACTCGTTGTTGAACGCTGCGGAGCCGAGCGGCCCCTCGATCATGATGTCGAGCGCGGAGACGATGCGGTTCGGCTTGCCGTGGTCCTTCTCCCACGGCTGCTCGGCACCCGGGATGCGCAGGTTGGAGACGGAGAAACCGGACAGGCCCGCCTTCGGCTTGCTGCCGCGGCCGGTCGCGCCCTCGTCGCGGATCTCGCCGCCCGAGCCGGTGGCCGCGCCGGGGAAGGGCGAGATCGCGGTCGGGTGGTTGTGGGTCTCCACCTTCATGAGGATGTGGATGTCTTCCTCGTGGGCGCGGTAGATGCCATCGGCATCGGGATAGAAGCGGCCGCCGCGCGCGCCCTCGATCACCGAGGCGTTGTCCTTGTAGGCGGACAGAATCCCCTGCGGGGCATGGTGATAGGTGTTGCGGATCATACCGAACAGGCTCTTGGCCTGGGGCTGGCCGTCGATCACCCAGTCGGCGTTGAAGATCTTGTGCCGGCAGTGCTCGGAGTTCGCCTGCGCGAACATCATAAGCTCGACGTCGGTCGGGTTGCGGTTCAGGTTCTGGAAGTTCTCGACCAGGTAGTCGATCTCGTCGTCCGACAGCGCGAGGCCCCAGTCGCGGTTGGCCTGTTCGAGCGCCGGACGCCCGCCGGTAAGGATGTCCACGCTGCGCAGCGGCTTGGGCTCGGTCGTGCGGAACAGGACGACCGCATCCTCCACCGCATTCACCACCGCCTCGGTCATGCGGTCGTGCAGCATGGCCGCGACCGCGGCATGCTGGCCCTCGGTCAAGGGCTGGCCATCGGTGGTCTTCAGGGTATAAAGGATGCCGCGCTCGATGCGGTGGACCTTGGACAGACCGCAGTTGTGCGCGATGTCCGTCGCCTTGGTCGCCCACGGCGAGATGGTGCCCGGGCGCGGGATTACCACGAGCTGCGCGTCCCTGTGCCCGTCCACCTCGCCGGAGCCATAGTCCAGCACGGATCCGAGCAGGTCGCGCTCGCCGTCGGTGAGCACCGACTCCAGGTCAACAAAATGCACGAACTGCGCGGCAACCACCTCGATGCGCGGTTCATCACGGCGAAGATCGGCGAGCAATTTGTCGAGACGGGCGGCGGAGAGCGCCGAACGGCCAGGCAGGATGAGCATGCGCGGAACCCAGGGAATGCAAAAAGGGCATTTTATACCAGCCCGAGCTTCCCGCCCTCCCCCTGGCAACGCATTTTCCGGCACATGGCTTGAGTCCGTCTTGACACCGGCGCGCGGCGCCCTACAATTCACAGCCTCCCGAGCGGGAATAGCTCAGTTGGTAGAGCACAACCTTGCCAAGGTTGGGGTCGCGAGTTCGAGTCTCGTTTCCCGCTCCAGTTTTATCTTCGCGTCAAGCGACATCCCGGCTGGATGGCAGAGTGGTGATGCAGCGGATTGCAAATCCGTGTACCTCGGTTCGATTCCGGGTCCAGCCTCCA
>JBMOQP010000032.1:0-63484 GCA_049322715.1 Pseudomonadota bacterium | reverse complement strand
AAGGGCTTGCGGAGCTGCTCGAAAACAAGAGTTGACGTTCAAAAGGCTCGATGAGGGTCCGGCCGGAAAGGGTGTAGGGCGCAATAGCGAAGCGTATTGCGCCGAATGATCTTTTCACGCCAACCCGTGCTCCATTCGGCGGGTTACGCTTCGCTAACCCGCCCTACAGCGGCTATTTTCCGCGCCCTTCCGGATTCCAGCCCCAAGAGGGCCTCCATCCGGGCATCTCAATTCCACCGTTCGCGCATGTAGATCACTTTCGGATTACCGCGATACATGCCCCATGAGGCCCGTCCGCGCGGGTCCTCGTCGTGGGCGCCATCGCCATCCCAGTCGTAACGCAGCCATGGGTAAGAGGCCGCATCAAGCTCGGGGGTGATGTCCACAAACCCGCCATGGCCCAGCCCCGGCGCGCTCAGGTTCAGATTCAGCACACCCAGGTTCAGCGTGCCGGCCCCGGTGAGGTTTACGGTACTACCGCCTACAAGGATGGTGCCATCGCGCTGGTTGTTCTGCTCGTTATTGTCCAGCCTCAGCCGCGCCGTATTCAGTGTGGTGCAGTTATCAAGGGTATTGGTCTTGAACGTGCTTCCGTCCCAGTATTGCGCCTTCAATGACAGGGGGATGGATTCCGTCTCCAGGAACTGGTGCTTGCGCTCCGCCGTCATGCGGCCAAAGCGCATGATGGTCTGTCCTAGCCGCTTGCGCTCGTTGGCCCCGTTGCCATCCGTATCCATATCCAGGGCGGAGGCCTCGAGCGTCACGCCATCACCGTCCTGCGGAGCAAGCCCCAGGTCGAGGAGATCGAAGGGGCCATCGGGCGATCCTGCGCGCGCAAACGTAAGATCAGCGGCGATGCGCGCCTCGCCATTGCCCCATGAACCCGTAGGGTTGGACGCCAAGGCCAGCCGACTCGACAGCTCGTTCGTCCCGTTTTTCGCCCCGAGCGCGAACCCGGTCTGACCCAGGGTGCTCGATGACCAAAGCAAGGGAGGGGCTGGGTCGAGCTTGGCGAAGTCCCCTGAATAATTTTTCGTCACCCCACCGCCAAGGGCCTTGGCCGTCAGTGTGAAGGACAAGCCAAAAGGCTGCGCCATGTAGCTGAACGTTCCGCAGGCCGGCGTGAGGCTGGCGTTGGTGAGTTCAACATGATGCGGATAGAACCGCCCAATATTGCCGCTCGCCGTGCCGGACACATCGCCCGTGCCGAGATAGTTGCCGTCCTCGATGCTCGGGGTGAGGGTGATGATGCCAACCTCATCCCATTGGAACGTGCCGCAGGCCACGCCGGGCGCGCTGTTTCCCGCGCAATTTGTACCAAAGGCTGCCATGCCGCCACTCAGCGCGCCCGGCGCTCCACCCGCCGGAGCAACCAGCGCCGAGGTTAGCTTGACGGATTCCGCGGGCGATTCACGTCCAAAGTTCGGCGTGGTGCTGCCATCGGCGCAGACCGCCTTGACCTCGACCTTGAAATCCTGTCCCGCCTTGCAGAATCTTGCGCCGCTCGCATCACTGGCACCGGGATTGGCCGTGCCATCCGCGCACTGGATGGCCGTGAGATCAAAATGGTGGGGGCGGGCGACAAAGTGATCGGAGCCCGTCATCACCAGCCCTGCATCGTTGGTTGCCAGGCTGCCGTCGTAACGCACATCCAACCGCATCCAGCCAACGTCCGGGTAACTTACCGTGAATGTTGCCTCACCGCTGGCGTTGAAGTTCAGGGGGATGGGCGTGCCGGGCGAGGCGACCGCCACCGGATTGCCGTTGATGCTGATGGCCTGCGAACCCGAAGCCGGGTTGACGTAGGTCGACCAGAATTGGACCGTCCGGTCACCCGTGAAGGCCGGCGCGCAGGAGGTGTTGCCGTCGTTCTTCTTGACCGCCCGCAAAGTCACGCTGGGTGAGGTTTCACAGGCCGTCAGATCGGGAACGTCGAATACGAAACCGGCATCGGCAAAATTCACCTTGCAGTCTGTCTGGCTTACAAGAGCGCCATTGACAACGCAGTCCCAGTCATTGACAGCGGGTGGCGTGGCCGAGGCGATGGAAAGAGTCGTATCGCCCGGTGTCGTTTTGGACAACTGCACGTCGGTATGGCCGTTGAACGTCACGGGGTTTGGAGACCATGCTCCGCCGTTGTTCGCCGCCAGGTTCACCGTGACATCACCGGCATATTCGGTGCCGCACGCCGCATCCGCGCAAGCCTTGAGCGTGATGCGCTCCGCCTGGCAGGTCAGGCCGTGTCCGTCGTGCTCGATATGGATATGGTCTGGGCCGGTGGGCGTCAAGGGGCAGGGGCTTAGCGCGGAGGACGGTATCAGGGCGTAGTTCCCTGACGTGCCATCCGGTTCATCCCAGTAAAGCCGGGCAAAGGCTCGCCCGCCCCGCTCATAATGCTCCAGCACAATGGGTACGGCCTCACCCGCGCTCAGGTTGACGACCGAAGAGTTGTCGTAGCGGGGAGCGTGATCATTCCAGGCATCGAGGATCTTCGTCCCGTTCACCCACAGGCGGATGCCGTCATCACTGTAGCTTCTGAAGACATGGTTTCCGGTGCGCGAGGGAATCAGGTAACCCTCCCAGCGGATACTGAAATCATCGCCCCGCGGCAGGATATCGGGCACCGCGTTATCCCATGAGAAATCGACCTGGGCGTCATTGCGCTGGATCCACGGCCCCGTGTGGTAAGCCTGTTGGATGCCATATTGCGAATAGTAGGTTCCAATGAGACCTGATGATCCGGAAATCGGGCGGGTGGTGGGGTTGGGGTTGATGGCGCGCCCCGCGAGCGAGAGAGCATCCTTGATCCGCAGCTGGTATGGATTGCCCGCTTGCAGGCTCTTGTTGAGCGCGAGCGTGACGGTATAACCATCGGGCGAAAGGCTCGCGGACGTGACATTCAAGCCTGGAGTGGGGGATGAGACGAAATCATAGTTTTGTTTCCGTCCGGCGCTGCCCGCATCCATGGGATAGGAGTATCGGACCATCAGGCTGTTCAAGCTGCCGCAGGGTTGGCTCACCGATTGCACATAAGGTTGCGGACGGAACAGCAGGGCGGAATTCGCATGGATGACCCCCTGGTTGTATGAGTGCTTGATAAAGTCGTCATTCGCCACTTCGATACCAATGGTCGCGCTTTGTCCGCCATTATTTCCGGCGCCATATTGAAACTTGATTTCACCCGTCTCGTACAAAATGGCTTGGATATTGTATTGACCACTGTTGGGATAATGCGGAACGTCATTCCAGCTCACGACCAAGCGGCGATTGGGGGCGCTGCCAAGAGTGGCATAAGTGACCCCCCCCCCTGCCGCAGGGTTCAGGTCATCCCAGTAGGGCATGATCAGGGCGGATGTCGTCGTGCCCGCACCCGAAGTTGGGAGGTCGCCATTGTTGTATTCGGTCACGCCGGCGAGCAAGGACATCAGCCCGTTGGACGATACATAAACCTTGTCGAAGCGTTCACCCGCGAAGGGAAAATCGAAGCCAATATCGATCTGTTGCGCGCAGTCGTCGCAGGCCAGGCCGGGAATGACCGTACTCGCGGTTTCCCATTGGAAGGTCGTCGTGACCTTGTCGAAATTGGCCTTGGTGATCGCCTGGGCGGCGGGCGCCATAAGCATGAGCCCAAGCTGAACGAAGGCAAAAAGGAAGGTTTTTGCCCACCCCAAGAGCTGTTCATGTCGATTCATGATCGAACACCCCTCATCTCCATACCGCCATCCGCAGTTCGCGGCTGACCGTGCCAAGCACGCCGGCATTGAGGCTGGCTGTGCTGGTCAGGTGATAGGACGTGAATTGTTCGCCGCCCTCGGTCACCGGAGTCCCCGATTGACACCGCACCGTCACATCGAAGCCTTCGATAACAAAGGCGGTGGACGAGGCGCAGATGCCCTCTTGCACACGCTTCCGTCCCCACTCCAGCCCCGCCCATGCGGCGTAATAGGCCTGTCGGCCATCCTTGGCCATGGCCATGCCGAGGTGCTGGGTGGTCGAGAGCTGGACCATCACCGCGCCAAGGCCCGCCAGCACCAACAGCACAAAGATGACGGTGATGATGGAGAAGCCTCGCTGAGTTGTCTTGTTGGTTGTCAGTGGTCGGTTGTCAGTGGTCGGTTGTGGTACCACGGACCACGGACCACTCAGCACTCGTTTCCTCATGGCGCATTCACCACCTGGGCCTGATAGAGCAGGGCGATGGACTCCCCACCATCGCTCAGCCCCAGGCGCAGGGTGACGACGCCATTGCGCACGTTATCCCCCGGCTCGTAGTCAAACTGGCAGGTGGTGACATGCCCGGCCAGCAAGGCGCCTTGGCTGGTAAAACCCGTCGGCTGGCCGGGCTGAAAGTCATAACCCGTATGGCGGCGCAGGCTGTCCGCATGGCAGTAGAAGGTGACCGGCCCGCTGGAAGGGGCGATGTCAAAGCGCTGGGCATCGAGCGAAGGGTGAGGAAACTGCTTGGACGCGGCGAGGGTGATGCTGTTGGGTCCCACGGTCTGGATAAGCGCCCGGTTGCCCCCTCCATAGGCATTGGTGCCGGAACCGCTCGCGCTGGTGTTGTAGACCACCACGAAGTCTCCGGCCTGGGTCTCGCCCGTCTGCATGCCGCCGACCACATCGAAGCCGGAATCCGGCTGGGTGAAATCGAGAATATCCTCGGCGCCGGGCGTGGTAGGATCCTGCGCCGCACGATAGCGGCCGCCATCGATGGTGGGAATGAATTCCAGGTACTGGCCGCCGCCCCCCACCCGCACGCTGTTGGGCAGGGCATGGCGCAGCTCGCGCACCATGCGGGTCATGGCGGTATCCGCCTCGGCCACGAGGTCGGCGCGCCGGGCCTGATCCTGGAAGGCGCGGAAGGGCTTGAGGAGAATATCGATGGTCAGCGCGGCAAGGATGCCGACCAAGACCATGACCAGCACCAGCTCAAGCAGGGTGAAACCTTGGCTAGGGGAGGGCCGGTTCATCGCCTCAGTCCTCCGTCCGCCAGCCGACCAATTCGGCCCGCGCGCCGGGATCGCTGGCGTGGGTTGCCGTCACCACCACGCGGCAGCCGTTCACACCGTGGAGGAGGGCCGCGCTCGCGCTGACCTGGACGCGGTAATCCTCCAGACCGGCGAGGGCCTGACCCTGGATGTCCTTCGGCGGCTGCTCGACCAAGCCGTCATAGTCCCCCACCGCCAACCAGGTGGCGCGCGTGGGACCGGACGCGGGATCCACGCTACAGTTCGTGGCATTGGACTTGCCAAGCACCTCATCCATATAGCCCTCCGCCAGGGCCAGGGCCTGCTGCTGGAGCATGGGATCGGCGCTGCGCGCCACGGTTTGGGTGAACACCAGCAGCACACCCGCCAGCCCCACGGCCAGCACGACGATGCCAACAATGAGCTCGATGAGGGTAAAGCCCTTTTGAGTTGGCGGTTGGCGGTTGTCGGTTGTCAGTGGCCGGGCATCAACGGAAACCAAGCCACCGACCACTGACCACTGACCACTGACCACTCTTTTAGTGCACATACCCTGTCTCCGGCTCGATGGTCAGGGTGTGCGAGCCAATGAGGAGCGTGCCAGAGGCTGAGGGGCGGCCCAGGCCATCGAAGGTGATGGAACCGAGGGCCGTGGCGATGCTCGCACCCTGCGGCGCCTGGCCTTGCCCGGTCACCGAACCATCCCAGGGCAGCCCCTTGGCAGGGTTGGTCAGATAGCCATCCCCCGGGCAGGCATCGCCCCGGCAGATACGGAAACCGCTCGCGCTCAAGCCCACGGTGATGTGGGCATTGCCGGCGGTGGCCACCTGCCGTGCGTAGCGCAGGGCCGAGCGGGTCTCCTCGAAGTAACCGTATTCGCTGAAGGCTGAATCGTCCAGGCGCGGCAGGGCCACGACGGCGAGGATGCCGATCAGGACCATCACCATGACGAGTTCGATGAGGGTGAAGCCCCTCGCCCAATAAAAAGGCGGCATGAGTGCCGCCCTTTTACCAAGCACAGCCATGTGTGCCGCTTTCTTGTGCCTGACGAATCAGTTCGTCAATTGCACGGGGATGTCGTCCTTGCTCTTGCTCGTATCCGTTTTGCTGGTCAGCTTGCAGTAAGCGACGAGAGCGGTACCGTCCTTGGCCGTGCTACCCGCCGCAATGGTGTATTTATCCAAGGATCCCTTCTGCATGATGGTTTCCATATTGGCGACTGTACAAACCGCTGCGTTGTCGGCACCTGTCAATGCAACGCCCTTGGTGCCCTTGGAGGCCTTGTAGGCAGCGTAGTTGATCGCGGCGGCCGACGTCATGGCCCCCGCCACTCCATCGAGGGCTGCATTCTCAGCCTCGGAGGACAGATCGACAAACTTCGGCACTGCCACGGCAGCCAGGATGCCGAGGATGACGATGACGACGACCAGTTCGATCAGGGTAAAACCAGCTTGTTTTTTCATCTTTTCAGTCCTGCAGGAAATGGCTCTTAGCAGCCGGTGATGGTGCGGGCGATGGTCGGGCGCTGGCCTGCAGCCACGGGGGCCGTGTAGCTCACGCCGCAGTTGGGAACGCCGTCGAACGTCATCGTTACCGTGCCGCCCGCATCATTGAAATTGTGACGCCCCGAGAGGTCGTCGAACAGGGCCTGCAGATCCGGCGTATCAGCCTCCGGATAGCCGTAATCGGCCACCAGGTCGGTGACTGCATCGCCATCCAGGTCAATGTTCACGTTCGGAACGTCAGCGTTGCCGTTGGCCGCCGCCTTGGCGTAGACGATGTTCGCGCCGGACTTGAGGGCGTTGTAGAAGCCGTCGACGGCCGCGATGCGCGCCTCGCGCTGCAGCGAGATGAACTTGGGAATGGCGATCGCCGCCAGGATGCCCAGGATGACGATGACGATGACTAGTTCGATCAGGGTGAAGCCGTTCTGACGACGCTTGAGACGCATGCCTTTATCCTCCAGGCCGGGATTCCGTTGAAATAACATCGTTGTATGGAACAACGATGGAACGCGGGCTTAGGCCAGCTTCGCGTTAAGCGTTCCCGAAGGCAGGGCACACGGATGTGCCCGGCCGCGATGCCCATTCTCTCATCACGCACAATCTTTGTGCCATTGCCACCAACGCAGGATAACCAGTCTCAGCGTCGGCTGGCCAGCTGGGTAAGGTCCCACATGGGCAGGAACACGCCCAAGGCTAGCACCAAGACCATGACCCCGACAACGACCGTCAGGATGGGCTCGATGATGGCCGACAGGTTGGCGATGTCGTACTCCACCTCGCGGTCGTAGAAGTCGGCCACCTCGCGCATCATGGTGTCGACCTGGCCAGTCTCCTCGCCCACGGCGAGCATCTGCAGGACGACGGGGGTGAACAACTCGGTCTGCGCGGCGGTGCGCAGCATGGTATCGCCGCGCTCGATACCCATGCGCATGCCGAGCACCTTTTCCGCCAGGTACATGTTGTCGCTGGCGCGCGCCACTCCGACCAGCGCCTGGGTGATGGGCACGCCGGAGCCGAGCGCCATGCTCAGGGCCCGGGTGAAGCGGGCGAGGGTGGCGCGCAGCAGGATGTCGCCGACCTTGGGAATGCGCAGCTTGGCGCGGTCCCACCACAGGCGGCCCTTTTCAGTCGCGGTCCAGCGCCGGAAGGCGAACACCGCGAGGCCGATGGCGGCCAGGATGTAGGGCCACCAGCGTGAGGCAAAGTCCGAGAAGCCGAGGATCATGCGGGTCGGCAGGGGCAACTCCAGCTGGAAGCCCGAGAACACCTTGGCGAAGGCGGGGATGACCAGCACCGTGAGCACGCCAATGGCGACCAGGATCGCGACAATGACGAAGCTGGGGTAACGCATGGCCGACTTGATGCGGTCGATGGCCACCTTGTCACGGTCGAGGTACTCGTACATGCGCAGGAAGGCCTCGTCGATACGGCCCGACATCTCTCCCACGCGCAGCATGCTGATGTACAGGGTGCCGAAGATGGCCGGATGGCGGGCGAAGCTGCCGGCCACGTCGCGCCCGCCCTCGAGGTCGCGCACGATCTCGCGCAGCACCCCGGCGAAACGCGGATTGGCGGTGGAGTCCGCCAAGCGGGTCAGGCTCTGGATGATGGGCACGCCGGCCTTGGTCAGGCTGTACATCTGGCGCGAGAAGAGAATCAGCTCCGCAAGGCCCGGCTGGCCGATGCCCAGCCGGCGCTTGAGGTCGTCCAGCGGCTTGCCGCGTGATTGAAGTTCCCGCACCTCCAGCGGGATCAATCCCTGGCCGCCAAGCAGTCCGGCCGCCGCCTCGGTCGAGGAGGCCTCGACCTGGCCCTGCTGGAGCTGGCCGCGTTGGTCGCGGGCCTTGTAGGCGTAGATGGGCATGTCAGTTGTTAGTTGTTAGTGAGACACGGTTTGACTTCATGCCACTGTTCTCTGACCACTGACCACTCACTGGCCGCTTACCTCCTCCACCTCGCCCACCACGCGCATGACCTCCTCGACGGTGGTCAGGCCCTGCGCGGCGTAGTCCAGGCTGTTGTCCAGCAGGGTGTGGAAATGCGGACTGTGGCGGGCCGCCTCGGCGAAGGCGTGCACGTCCTCCTGGCGCAGCGCGGCGAGCATGGTGGCATTCGGCTCGAGGTACTCGTACACGCCGATGCGCCCCCGGTAACCTGTGTTGTTGCACTGAGGGCAGCCGCGCCCCCTGCGCAGGCGCATGGCGGCCGGGTCGCGCCCAACCCCCTGCAGCCAGGTCGCCTCCTGCGGGTCGGGGACATGCTCCTGCGCGCAGTTCTCGCACACGCGCCGCACGAGGCGCTGGGCGATGATGGCGCGCAGCGCGGCGGCGGCGAGGAAGCCCTCGGCCCCCATGTCGAGCAGGCGATCGGCGGTGCTGACGGCATCGTTGGTGTGCAGGGTGGAGAGCACGAGGTGGCCGGTGATCGAGGCGCGCAGGCCGATCTCGACCGTCTCCTGGTCGCGCATCTCGCCCACCAAGATCACATCCGGGTCCTGGCGCAGGGCGGTGCGCAGGATGTTGGCGAAGGTCAGGCCAATCCGTGGATGGACCTGGACCTGGTTGATGCGCTCCAGCCGGTATTCGACCGGGTCCTCGGCGGTGATGATCTTGCGCTCCGGGCTGTTCAGCTCGCGCAGCGCGGCATACAGGGTGGTGGTCTTGCCGGAGCCGGTCGGGCCGGTGACCAGGATCATGCCGTGCGGGTGACGCAACTGGCGGCGGAACCGCTCGAGGATGGCCGCCGGCATGCCGAGCTTGGCCAAGTCGAAACGCTCGAGGTCGTGGTCGAGCAGTCGCATGACCACCGACTCGCCGTACTGGGTCGGCATGGTGGACAAGCGCACGTCGAAGTTCTTGTTGCGCACACTGATGTTGAAGCGCCCGTCCTGCGGCAGGCGGCGCTCGGAGATGTCCAGCCCGGCGACCAGCTTGAGGCGCGAGACCACGGCGGCGGCAATGCGCTTCTCCGTCATCACCTGCTCCTGCAGCACACCGTCCACGCGCATGCGGATGCGCAGTACCGTCTCGTCCGGCTCGATGTGGATGTCGGAGGCGCGGCTGGCGGCGGCGTCCTCGAACAGCGACTGCAGCAGCTTGACCACCGGCGCATCGGCCACGTCCTCGGCGCGCAGCAGGCGGTCGACGTCGGTATCGCCCTGCGACAGCTCCTGGCCCAGGTCGCGCGCGAGCGAGGCGATCTCCTCGGTGCGCCGGTAGGCGTTGTCGAACACCGCCAGCAGGTCTGCCTCGCGCACCACCGCGACGTTGGCCTGCCGGCCCAGCACGCGGCAGACCTCGTCGTAAGCGAACAGGTCGGTCGGATCGGCCATGCCGATGAGCGGCTGGTCGGGGTCGTTGTCGAGCAGGATCACGCGGTTGCGGCGGGCGACATGCTCCGACAGCTTGCTCACCACCTCCGGCGCGTAGCGGTAGTGACGCAGATCGACGAGTTGCAGACCGAGTTGGCTCGCCAGGGCCTCGAGGATGCGCTGCTCGGTGGTGAAGCCGAGTTCGACCAGCGTGGCGCCGAGCTTGTGCCCGCTGCGCTTCTGCTCGCCGAGCGCCATGGACAGCTGTTCGGCGGTGATCTCACCGGCCTGGACCAGCAGGTCGCCCAGCCGCACTTTCTTCAGGACTGCCTGCGCCATGAATTACTCCCCCTGGCCGAGATGCTGGAGACGTTCCTGGGCAAAGACGCGCGAGGCTGCATCCAGGCCTTCGAGTCCGAGCGCCTGGACATAGGCCGCGCGCGAGGCTGCCGGCTGGCCGCTGTTCTCCAAGGCGATGGCACGGCCAAGCGGCCAGCGCGGATCGCGCGGATCCAGTTCGGCCGCATGGCGGTAGGCCTCGGCCGCCCCGGCATGGTCGCCCGCGCGTGCGGCGAGCGCCGCGAACAGGGCCTGGTGGGCAAGGCGATCCACCTGCATCCTCTCGCGCAGCAGACCCAGAGCCTCCTGTCCGCGCCCCTGGTCGGCGAGCATCCGCGCCATCAGCTCGACCAGTTCCGGCTGCCGGGGCTGGATCTCCAGCCCGCGTACCAGCTCGACCTCCGCGGCGCGGGGTTGTCCCGCGCGCGCCAGCAGGCGAACCAGCAGTTCGCGCGCACGGACGTGTTCGGGCTGTGCCTGCACGGCCTGGCGCAGCTTGTCCATGGCCAGCTCGGCTCGGCCTTTCTGCTGCAGCAGCCAGGCCTCGGCGTAGAGCGCCTCGGCCTGCTGGGATGGCGTCAGGCTGGGCGTCGGACTTTGCGTGGCATGGGCTCGTTGCTCCCTCCTCTCGCTCCCTTGCGTGGTTGTTCCCTCCTCTCGGACCCTTGGTCCCTCCTCTCGGACCCTTCCGCCATCCATGGCGGAAGCCCCTGCGGGATACGGCCCTCGAGATCGGCCCTCGAGATGGGAAGGTGGCCTCGGGGTATCGGCGCCGGTAGCGGCAGAGGGCCCGTTTGTCTTGGCAGGCGCTGGCATCGCCGTCGCAGCGGCCAGGATGAGCTCCCAGTGCTGCAGCCCGTCGTCGCTCCTGAACGACTGGAGCCGGACATCGGCAGGCGAAGGCCAGGCGAACCCAAGCCGCCAACCCTCGCCCGCCTGCTGGCTGTGCCAGTCGCGCAGGCCAGGGTGCGGCCTTTCCGCCGTGGCCGAGCGGATACCCGGCAGGTACAGTTCGACCCGCTCGCCATCGCGGCTCAGGCGCACGGCCTCCCGCAGGGCAGCGTCGAAGGCGAGATCGAGGCGCAGTGCCTGCCCTTGGTCAACGGCCGAGAGCATGACAAGACGAGCCTCCTCCTCCGGAGCCGGCCGCGGGGTCGCTGGGGAAGCGGGTCCCGCATCGAAGTCCCTTCCGGCATCCATGCCGGAAGCCCCTCGGGGCACAAGCCCCTCGGGGTAGGACCCTCGAGAAGTTTCCGGGACAGGCGCCGGGCTGGGAACCTGACCAGCCTTCTGGACGGACGGAGACGCCTCGCCTCCCGCCCCGGCGAGTCCTTCGACGGAGCTCAGTACAGGCGGGAGAGCCTGGTCCCCCGAGCTCGCCCTGTTCTCGCCCCCTTCCACCATCCATGCCGGAAGCCTGTCCGGGTCCGGCGCTCGAATCAGCAGGAACAAGGCTGCGGCAATCGCCAGCATGGCCAGCATGAACGGCCAGAACAGCCAGGGCAGGCGACGCCGCACCGCCTGCTCGATGGGCGGGGTCACATCGATGTGCCGCAACTCCTCGATGTGACCGGGTAGCGCCTCGCCCTGGCGTCGGAGCATATCCTCGACGGAAGGGTGACCAGAGGAGGCCTTGCGCGCCTCCAGGTCCTTGAGCATGTCGTTGATGAGACTCATGGCATTACCCGAACCAGCCACCCCAGCGCGGGCAGGTGGCGTCTTCCGTATCTTCGATGGCGCGGCGCACATGGATCGGGCGGAGCATGCGATCGCCCATGCCGTAGGCGCTCATCAGCGCCTTGTGCGCGAGTATGTTGACCAGCCGGGGCACGCCGCGGCTGCCCCGCGCCAGCAGGCGGGCGGAGCGGCCGCCGAGCAGGGCCGGGCCGTTGTAGCCGGCCATGCGCAGGCGGTGCATGACATAGTCCGCGACGCTGTCCGGATCGAGCGGGGTGAGACGATGGCTGAAGGTGATGCGCTGGCGCAGCTGGCGGATCGAGGGCCGTGCAAGGATGGCGTCCAGTTCCGGCTGACCGAACAGCACCACCTGCAGCAGCTTGCTCTTTTCCGTCTCCAGGTTGGTCAGCAGGCGCAGGGCCTCGAGCCCCTCCTCGCCCAGCCCCTGGGCCTCGTCCACCACCAGCACCACGCGGCGTCCCTCGCCGTGCAGTTCGACCAGGCGCCCGGTCAGGCGCTTGAGCAGCTGGTGATCGTCCAGCCCGCCGGCCTCCACGCCGAGCTCGTCCGCCACCGCGCGGCGCAGGGCCGGCGCATCGAGCTGGGGGTTGGGCAGCCAGGCGGTCAGCATGGCGTCATCCAGCTGGACGAGCAGCTTGCGGCAGAGCAGGGTCTTGCCGGTGCCGACCTCGCCGGTCACCTTGATGAAGCCCTCGCCGGAATGGAGGGCGACCGTCAGCACGTTCAGCGCCTCCTGGTGCCTGGGGTAGGCGTAGAAGTAGCCGGTGTCGGGCGTGAGGCTGAACGGATATTCGCGCAGGCCGAAATGCTGCAGGTACATCCCTTACTCCACGGCCTGCCGCGGCCGGCTTGCCCGGTCGAGGGCGCGCATGTTCTGGATGCGCATGCGGGTGGCGTCGATCTCCTGCTGCCAGTCGTCGTCGCCATTCACCACCACCGGACGCAGCAGGATGACCAGCTCGGTCTTGCGGGTCGAGTCCTTGCGGTGCCTGAACAGCTCGCCCAGGCCCGGAATGTCGCCGAGCCCCGGCAGGGCAGCGTTGTTCAGCCGACCGGCATCCTCCATCAAGCCGCCGATGACGATCACCTGGCCGTTCCTGGCGCGCACGATGGAGTCCGCCTCGCGCACCTTGGAGAAGGCCAGCGGCAGGCGCTGGGTCTGGTTGAAGATGGTGAACTCCTTGGTCTGGTTGACCACCTCGGTCACCATCGGGTGGATGTGCAGCACCACTTCGCTCTCGTTGATCTGCGGCGTCACGTCCAGCGCGATGCCGGAGAAGAACGGCGTGAGCTGGATGTCCGGCACCACGCTGGTGCCCGCCGCCGTGCTGGTCGAGGTCGAGGAGACGCCGGTGACGAAGTACTCGTCGCTGCCGACCTTGATCACCGCCTTCTGGTTGTTGAGTGTGGAGACGCGCGGGCTGGAAAGGACCTGCACGTTGCCCTGGGTCTTGAGCAGTTCGATGAAGGCGGTGAAATTGCTGGTCGCGGCCGTCAGCGCATACATGCCGCCGAAGGCCGAGGCGGCCGTCCCCTCGATCATGTTCAGGGCATCAGGGTTGAGGATGCCGGTGTTGCCGGCGATCTCCGACTGGCCGCTGTTGAGCAGTGTGCCGCCGCCGGTCTGCGACAGGCCGAAGGTCTTGTTGCCCGACTTGCCCAGCGCGGACCAGTTGATCCCGCTCTGGAAGCCATCGTTCAGCTCCACCTCGATCAGCTTGGCCTCGAGGATGACCTGCCGCTGCACGCTGGATTCGGACTGCTTGAGATAGCGCTCGATCTCGCGCAGTTCGTAGGGCAGGGCGCGCACCACCACCAGGCCGGACTGCGGCGAGATGACGATGCTGCGACTCTCGGCAGGGCGCGCCGGGACCGCCCCCTCCGGTCCCGGGGTCGCCGGGGTGTCCAGCAGGGAGGCGCCGTTGCAGCCGAGCGGGGTGCTGATGGAGCGCGAGCTGCCCGCCATGGGCACCTGCTCCTGGCTGAGCGGCAGGCCGACGAGGGTGCAGAGCGAGGCCGCCAGTTCGCGCCAGTAGTCGGACTGCGACTGGGTGTGAATCTGGCTGCCATAGGGCGAGCTTGTCCCCGTGCCAGCGGGGTAGGTGGTGCTGCTTCCCGTGCCCGTCCCGCCCGTGCCGGTGGTGGCCTGGCGCGGTGCCTGGCTGACCTGGCCGGAGTTGACTTGGGTGCCCGACTGTCCGCCCCGGTTGACGTTCAGGTAGCTGACCTGGAACAGGCGGGTCTGCAGGCGCGGCGGCAGGACGACGTAGTTCAGGCCATCCTTCTCGTATTCGTAACCGTAGCTGGCGCGCACCAGGCTCAGCGCCTCGTCCACCGTGACGCCCTTCAGCTCGAGGTCGATGCTGCCCTGCACGTCCGGATGGACGACCATGTTGTAGGGCGTGCCCTGCACCAGCCCCATGAAGAATTCGCGCGCTGGCGCATTGTGGACCGCCACGTCGAAGCGACCGGCCATCCTTGCCGGCGCCAGGCGGGCCAGATCGTCTGTCATCGGAGCAAGCAGGGCCGCCTCGACGGCGGGCGGAGGGGTGACGATCCCGGCAGCCGCTGCCGCTGGCTGGCTGCTCCCGGCAGCGTTGTTCAAGGCCGATTCGATCCTGTCCAGCCTCGGCTCGGGATCGGTGCGCGGCGTGGCGCATCCCTGGATCAGACCGAGCAGGGCCAGGATGGACAGGGAAAGGGCGGTTCTTTGCAACGGGGGGGTATTCATGGACGCAGATTCTCCTCGACAGGGTTGCGGAATCCATCCATGGATTCCGCCCTTCGGGTGTCGCCTTGCGGCGACCCAACGCCGTTCCCGACGGCGTTGTTCGGGACAGACTTCTTGATGAGGGCGCCGGACAGCAGGCCCAGTTCCACCGGTTGCCCTCCTTCACGTCCCAACAGGACCGAGGAGGGGCGGATGGCCAGCACGCGATAGCCGGCCCATTGCTCGCCGACATGGCGGGGACGGCCATCGATCACGGCGTAATGCTGGCGCTGGTTGCGCACGATCATGCTCAGGCGCGGCAGGCCCATCTCGGGGGACGGGGAAGCCTCCGCCACCGCCACGCCCGCCTCGGGACGAAGCGGATCGGCAAGGAGTGGTTGTTGTTCCCTCTTCTGGGTCTCTTCCGGCATGGATGCAGGAAGCCCCTTAAGGGAACGGGCCTCGATATCCGCGCAAACGGATGAGCCCCATACCAGCAGCAGTAAACCAGTGACCGCCGACAACCGATCACTGGCCTCTGGCAACATCGGACGTTCAGACACCGATCCAGTCCTCCTGCAGGCTCAGGGTGTAGACGGTCAGGCGCATGCGGGCGCTCGGATAATCGCGGGTCTCGATGTCCAGCTCCTGCCACATCAGCCGCCAGGGGCTTGCCTCCAGCCGTTCCAGATAGCGCACCATGTCGACATAGCGGCCTTCGAGTTCGATCTGCACGGGGTGACGGTAAAGCGCAAGGCCCTGCCCACCGGCAGCCCGGGCGGGCTTCGCATCCGAGCCCTCGCCACCCGCGGCCGGATCGACTCCCTCCGCCAACGAGCCGAAGACGAGCTCCGGCGGCAGCCGGCGGAGGGCGATCAGGCTAAGGTTCGAACCCTGCAGCAGCTCATGCAGCACCTGCCGCATGCGCTCCGCATCCATCAGCCTGCGGCCCTGCTGCTTCAACTCGGCATCCAGATCCGCCTGCCTGCGCACGAGCTCGCCACGTTTCGACTCCAACGCGACCAGCGACCCTTCGGCCAGCTGGATACGCAGGATCTGCTCACGCGCTTCAAGCAGGGCCAGCTGCTGACGGGCCTCGCTGGCGGCTGAGAGCAGCTGTTTCTCACGCACGGCGGCGGCATTGAAATAGAGCATCTGTGCGAGGGCCCAAACCAGGGCCGCCCCCACAGTGATGATGAGCAGGCGTTCGCGGGGCTGCAGCGCCTCGAAACGCTGCCGGAGGGGCCCGGCGACCCTGCTCATGGCAGGCTTGAGGCGGGCCGGGATCATTGTCCTTCCTCCTGTTCCAGCGGGTCGTCCGCGCGGGTGCTGATCAGGAAGGCGATGGTCTTGTCATCCCCGTCAAGGCGAAGGGCTTGCATGCTGTTGAAGCGCAGTCCCCGGAAGGCATCCGCCTCGGCCAGGGCATCCATGTAGCGAGGCAGCTGCTGCCCCTGGTGCATGCGTCCGGACAGGCGCACGCCCATGGACAGGGGCCGCTCGTCCTGCCTTCGCTGCTGATCCCTCCTCTCGGACCCTTCGGCCATCCCTGGCCGAAGCCCCTGCGGGGTACGGCCCTCGAGATCGCGCCGCGCGAGTTCGGCCGTCAGCTGGATGCGAGTCAGCCACACGCCCTGTCCATGGGCGGCGGCCAGGCCATGGAGCGGGCGCGAAAATCCTCCAAACGGATGCTCCACCTGCCCTTGCATCTCGGCCAGCAGCATCTCCCGCTGGGCGTTGCCCTGCCGCAAGCGGGCCAGCCCCCGCTCCACCGCGTCGAGCTGGTCCTGTTTCACGAGCTGACCCTCGAGCGAGGCGATCGAGACTTTCAATGTCTCCTGCTTTGCCTGCAGCTGTCGCTGATTCTCTTCCATGCCATTCAGCCGATGCTGCGTCCACAGGCCGTAGCCCAGCAGCAGGCCGGCCGTGGCCAGAAGGGTGGCCACCAGCAACGGCAAGCCGTAGGGAAGAGGGCGCTCGCGCAGCTCGTCGGTGTAGAGATTGAGCAGATACTTCATCGACTTGTTGCTCCCTCCTCTCGGTCCCTTCCGACATCCATGTCGGAAGCCCCTCTGGGGTGTGGCCCTCGAGATCCCCCTTCCCGGGGACGAAGGGCGGCGCCCAGCGCCAGGCAGGCCAGGTCCGCCGGCTGGCCGGCTATCCGCTGGGTGCCGTCGAATACATCGGCCAGCGCGATCTCGCGCAGGGGAAGGCGCAGCTGGTCGCCGAGCTGGCGGGCGAGGTGCGGGATGAACGGCCAGCCCGGTGCCAGCCAGATCTGCCGCGGCGGGGGATCGGTGAAATGGCTGTCGTAGAAATCCAGCGTGCGCTGGATCTCCAGCACCAGCCCCTCGACCCGGCCGAGGGAGAGTCCTTCGCCTTGATCAAGGCGGTCCTGTTGCAGCTGATCCCTCCTCTCGGTCCCTTCGGCCATCCCTGGCCGAAGCCCCTGCGGGGTACGGCCCTCGAGATGATGGGCTCCGATATTGCTGGAGCGGAACAGGTAGAGCCTGTCGCCGCGCGCCACGATGACGCGCGACCCTTGCGCGCCGACGAACAGGAGGGCGCCGTTCTCTTCCCCCGGCTGAAACCGGGCCAGCAGGTGGCGCAGGACCATGTCCTCGATGTCGATGGCCGCAAGGGTCATGCCGGAAGACTTGAGCGCATCGCGCAGGGCTCGCATCTGCGAGAGGCGCGCCACCGCGCAGTAGCCGGTCTTTTCCCCGCCCCGCGCGCGCATGCCCGGCACCTCGACATAATCGAGCACCATGTCGTCCACCGGAACGGGGCTTATTTCGCGGGCACGGAACTTGAGCGCGCTGGCCAGCTCCGCTTCGGGCACTTCGGGCAGCGACAGCTGGAGCAGGCTGGCCAACTGGGAATTCACGGACACGACGACGGGCAGCCCGTCGGCAGACAAATCACGCGCGAAGTCGGCGAAGGCCTGCGGAAACGAAGCCTCGCTCGCAGGGGAGTGGTAGGCACAGGCCTCAATGCGCGGACGAGGGCCGAAAGGGCTGTCCACCCGCACGGCGAGCATGCCCTGCGCGCCGATGGCAATACCAACCCGGCCTTGGGCGGATGCCTTGTTCCTTTTCAGAAAGCCTATCCCGAGCATTGTCGAAAGTGCCTGTCCTGAGCGTTGTCGAAGGGCCTGTCCCGCCCTCAAGAGCGGTTACCTCGAGGGGGCCGAGAGGAGGGACAAGCCTGTCCAACCGACCCGCCCTGAACGGGCCGAGGTATCAATCGAACCGTGCCCAGGCAGGAGCGTGGTCCGACGGGCGTTCCCAGCCGCGCGGCACCTTGTCGATGCCCGATGCCGTGCAGCGGGCGGCCAGCGGCTTGCTCGCCAGGATCAGGTCGATGCGTAGGCCAAGGTTACGCCGGAAACCGTTCATGCGGTAGTCCCACCAGCTGAAGGTCTTTTCCGGCTGCTCGAACCGGCGGAAGACGTCGGACAGGCCAAGGTCGAGTAGGCGGCGCAGGGCCTCGCGCTCGGGAGTGGAGCAGAGGATCTTCTCGCGCCAGGCCTCGGGGTCGTGCACGTCGCGGTCGTCCGGGGCGATGTTGAAGTCGCCCAGCACCACCGTCTCCGGATGACGCTGCAGCTCGTCGCGGATCCAGTCGTGCGCGGCCTCCAGCCAGGCGAGCTTGTAGGCGAACTTGTCCGAGCCCACTGCCTCGCCGTTGACGACGTACAGGTTGATGACCCGGATGCCGCCGACGGTGACCGCCAGCACGCGGCGCTGGTGGTCCTCGAAGCCCGGGATGTCGGTCACCACATCCTGGAGAGGCTGACGCGCCAGCACCGCCACGCCGTTGTAGGTAGGTTGGCCGGAAAAGGCGGCATCAAAGCCCAGCGCACGGAAGGCCTCCAGCGGGAACAGCTCGTCGGTCAGTTTGGTCTCCTGCAGGGCGAGGATGTCAGGCTGCTCGGTCCCGATCCAGTCGAGCACCTGCGGCAGGCGCACGCGCAGGGAGTTCACGTTCCAGGTGGCGATTTTCATCGTCGTTCTTCAGTGCGTCGGCGGTGGATGGGGCGGCGTATTGTTCCACATCCTCCCTCATCCTGCCGGCACAAGATCGGTCAGGAGGTGGACGAGCACCCCGAGCGACGCCAGCGCGGCCGCCAGCCACAGCCAGGCATGGAGGCGGAGTCGGCGGGCCAGCCGGTGCTGGTCATGGGTGGATAGGAGGAAGGGTCTTCCCTGGGGGTCGGCGCACAGGACATGGGTCTGCGGCAGGAGGGCCTGTTCCCGGTGGACCACCTCCGCGTGCCGGAGGGCCTCCTCGCGCAGCACGGCGAACTCTGCCTCATCCAGGCGACCATCGCCGTTGGCATCGAACCGCCTCTGCATCCGGGGGTCCTTCTTCCAGGCGATCACCGTGTCGCGCCTGCGTTCCTGCGGGCTGACATGCAGTGCATCATGGCTGGTGAACCAGCCCAGGGCGTAGACCTGCTCGCCGGGCTGGATCAGCTCCTCGGTGTAGCGGTAGTCGCCGGAACTCATCCACGACGCGGCCAGCCCCCCTCCCGGATGCGGAGTGGCCCCGAGCCAACTGCGCCGGTAGGCCGGTTCGACGATGGCGCCGTCGGGATCGACCACGCACTCCCCGGTGCCGTCTTCGAGCAGGAACAAGCTGGAGCTTGTCCCATGGCGGATCACGACCCAGCGCGTGCGGTTGTCATCCTGCTCGCGCTTTTCCACCTTGAAGCGGTACCAGGCGCACTCGGTGTGGGTCAGGGGAGAGAGGATCGGCGGACCGTCCATCAGGCGGGCATGTCCCTCGAGTTCGACATAGCCCTGCGTGGCCGAGCGGATGCGCGAGGTGGGCGTGTCCTCCATCAGTCGCCGACGGGCTTGCAGGCGCAGGAAGCGATAAGCGCCGACCAGGAACAGGCCCGCGAGGAAGAGAAGGAGGAAGCCCAGTTCGGGGTCGCGCGCGATATGGTCGAACAGGGCCTGCACGGCGTGGGGCCTTCCTTAGTGCTGGCCGAACAAGGCCCTCATGTCGACATCGGCCTTTTCACCTTCCGAGAACTCGAGCAGATCGAAGGGCTTGAAGGCGAACAGGCGGGCGACGATCACGTCCGGGAACTGCTCGATGCGCACGTTGTTGGCATTGACCGATTCGTTGTAGAACTCGCGCCGGTCGGCGATCGAGCTCTCCAGGCCGGAGATGCGCGCCTGCAGGTGCTGGAAGGTCTCGTTCGCCTTCAGTTCCGGATAGTCCTCGGCCACCGCGAACAGGTTGCCGAGGCCGAGGCGCAGCTCGCCCTCCGCCTGGCCAAGGTCGCGCACGTCATGCGCCTCGCGCGCCGCCTGCACATGGCTGCGGGCGCGCATGACCTTTTCCAGGGTTTCCTGCTCGAATTTCATGTACTGGCGGCAGGTCTCGACCAGCTTGGGCAGCTCGTCGTGGCGCTGCTTGAGCAGCACGTCGATGTTCGACCAGGCCTTGCTCACCCCGTGCTTGAGGCTGACCAGGTTGTTGTAGATCAGCACGCCATACAGCAGCAGGGCGCCGATCAGGGCCAGGATGACGATCAGGGCGATGCTCATGCGTATCTCCTTGCGCAAGTCGTGTCCCGATCATAGCAGGACAGCAAAAAGGCCCGCTGGAGGGCCTTTCGATGCCGAACATGTTCCCCACCGGGAACCTCGAAAAACCCCATCCTTGGGGTTTTTCGAGGCGCCCCACCCCAAAGGGGAATCAGATGTCGATGTTGTTGACCGACAGGGCGTGGCGCTCGATGAAGTCGCGACGCGGCTCGACCAGGTCGCCCATGAGGGTGGTGAATATCTCGTCCGCGGCGATGGCGTCCTCGATGCGCACCTGCAACAGGCGGCGGGTTTCCGGGTTCATGGTGGTTTCCCACAGCTGCTCCGGGTTCATCTCGCCGAGACCCTTGTAGCGCTGGATGGACAGGCCCTTGCGCGCCTCTTCCAGCAGCCACTGCATGACCTCCTCGAAGCGGCGCACCGGCTTGGCGTCGTTGCCGCGGCGGATGACCGCGTCACCGCCGAGCAGGCCGTGCACCCGGTCGGCGTGCTCGGCCAGCAGGCGGTAGTCGTTCGAGTTGAAGAAGTCTGTGTCGAACACCCAGCTGTGGCTCAGGCCGTGCTGATCGCGGGTCAGGCGGATGGCCGGCTCGCCCTCCACGCTCATGACCTCGGCGGAATGGCGCACGCGGGTATCCATGCCCTCGTTCATCAGTTCGGCCCAGCGGTTGGCCCAGTCGGTTGAGCCGGCCAGCTTGTCCGCCGTCATGCGCGGCAGGTCGAGCAGGTGCTCGACCGCGGAACGGTCGAAGCGGCGGGCCAGGCGGTCGATGACGATGCGCGCGGCGAGGTGAGCGCGAGCCAGTTGCTCGAGGGCCTCGCCGCTGATCGCCGGGCTGTCGGCGGAGACGTGCAGGCGCGCGCCGTCGATCGCCTGCTGCAGCAGGTAAGCGTTCATCTCCACGTCGTCCTTGACGTACTGCTCCTGCTTGCCCTTCTTGACCTTGTACAGCGGCGGCTGGCCGATGTAGATGTGGCCACGCTCGATCAGCTCGGGCATCTGGCGATAGAAGAAGGTCAGCAGCAGGGTGCGGATGTGGGAGCCGTCCACGTCGGCGTCGGTCATGATGATGACGCGGTGGTAGCGCAGCTTGTCCGGATTGTAGTCCTCGCGGCCGATGCCGGTACCGAGCGCGGTGATCAGGGTGCCGACCTCGGCGGAGGAGAGCATCTTGTCGAAGCGCGCCTTCTCGACGTTCAGGATCTTGCCCTTGAGCGGCAGGATGGCCTGGCTGCGACGGTCGCGGCCCTGCTTGGCGGAACCGCCCGCGGAGTCACCCTCCACCAGGAACAGTTCGGACTTGGCCGGGTCCTTTTCCTGGCAGTCGGCCAGCTTGCCGGGCAGACCGGCGATGTCCAGCGCGCCCTTGCGGCGGGTCAGCTCGCGCGCCTTGCGCGCGGCGTCGCGGGCGCGGGCGGCGTCGATGATCTTGCCGGTGATGGCCTGCGCCTCGGCCGGGCGCTCGAGCAGGAAGTCACGCAGAAAGTCGGCGAGCAGGGTCTCTACCGGCGCCTTGACTTCGGAGGAGACCAGCTTGTCCTTGGTCTGCGAGGAGAACTTCGGGTCCGGCACCTTGACCGACAGCACGGCGGTCAGCCCCTCGCGCGCATCGTCACCGGCAATGTCCACCTTGGCCTTCTTGAACAGGCCTTCCTGCTCCATGTACTGGTTCAGGGTGCGGGTCAGCGCGGCGCGGAAGCCGGCCAGGTGGGTGCCGCCGTCGCGCTGCGGGATGTTGTTGGTGAAGCAGTAAACGCTCTCGTTGTAGCTGTCGTTCCACTGCAGCGCGACTTCGACGCCTATCCCGTCCTTTTCGCCCGTGATGTGAATCACGCTCGGGTGGATCGGGGTTTTGCCGCGGTTGAGGTGTTCGACGAAGGCGCGGATGCCGCCCTCGTACATGAACACGTCCTCGCGTCCGCTGATCTCGTCCTGCAGGTGGATGCGTACGCCGGAGTTGAGGAACGACAACTCGCGCAGGCGCTTGGCGAGGATGTCGTAGTGGAATTCGACGTTGCTGAAGATGGTCGGGCTGGGCTTGAAGCGCACCCGGGTGCCGGTGCCCTGAGCCTCGCCGATCTCCTTGAGCGGGTAGAGTGGCTCGCCCAGGTGGTATTCCTGACGGTACTTGCGCCCGTTGCGGCGGATGATCAGCTCGAGGTGGTCGGACAGCGCGTTGACCACCGACACGCCCACGCCGTGCAGGCCGCCGGAGACCTTGTACGAGTTGTCGTCGAACTTACCGCCCGCGTGCAGCACGGTCATGATGACCTCGGCGGCGGAGCGGCCTTCCTCCGGATGGAGGTCGACCGGGATACCGCGGCCGTCGTCCGCCACGCTGACCGAGCCGTCGGCGTGCATGACCACGTCAACGTTGGTGCAGTAGCCCGCCAGCGCCTCGTCGATGGCGTTGTCCACCACCTCGAACACCATGTGGTGCAGGCCGCTGCCGTCATCGGTATCGCCGATGTACATGCCCGGGCGCTTGCGCACCGCGTCAAGGCCCTTGAGCACCTTGATCGAGGAGGAGTCGTACTGCTGCGCGCTGGGGTTCGGATTGCTGTCCGTGGTCATGTTTCTTGCGACCGGGGAATGATCAAAACTTCGGCATCATAGCACGGTGACGATGCCAGCCCGCACGGCGAAACGCCGGGTGGAGGATGGCAGCCAGGGGGCAAGCTCGCCGCCCTCGAGAGCGCTGAGCAGTATCTGCCCGCCGAGGCCGGTCAGGTGCTGGAGCAGGTGCTCGCGGTGCCGCCCGTCCAGTTCGGCCGCGAGGTCGTCGAGCAGGATCACAGGCAGAGCCTGCCGCTCGAGACGGTAGGTCTCAGCCAGACTCAGCAGCATCAGAGTGGCAAGGGTCTTCTGCTGGCCGCGCGAGAGCACCTCTTTCGCCTCGCGACCCTCGAGTTGCAGGCGCAGCTCGGCCCGGTGCGGGCCCTGCGCGGTGAACCCCTGCTCCCTATCCCTCATCCGCGTGCGCTGCAGCACCTCCAGCAAGGGTTCGCCACGACTCCAGCCGGAATGGAGCGACCAAGCGAAGCCGGCAAAGTCGCCGAATTCGACCAGGCGAAGTTCGAGCTGCCCCATCAGCCGCTCGGCCGCCTCGCGCCGGAAGCCGGCCACCACCTCCCCCGCCTGCGCAAGCGGCTCGTCCCAGACCGGAAGCTGGCGCGGATCGGTGCGCAAGGCGGCGTTGCGCTGCTTGAGCAGGCGCTGATAGCGCATCCATTCGGCAAAGAAGGCCGGCCGGACGTGGAACAGCCACCAGTCGAGAAAGCGTCGCCGCAGCGAAGGCCCCCCCTGCACCAGCTGGTCGCTGTCGGCGTGCAGGGTGATGACCGCGAGATAGCGCGCAAGGTCGGAAAGCCGTTCGGCCGGGGTAGCGTCGAGACGCAGTGCGAGTCCCTCCGCTCCCTTGCTCAGGCCGATCCGGTGCACGGCAGCGCCATCCTTCACCCGCGCGGCGAGGATCAGGTCCGCCTGGCCATGCTGGCGGATGGTATCCAGCTGGGCAGCACGGAAGGATCGTCCCGTCGCCAGCACGTGCACGGCCTCGAGCACGCTGGTCTTGCCCGCGCCATTGCTGCCACTGAACAGGTTGATACCGGGGGCAAGATCCAGTTCCGCCTGCCCGATGGCGCGCAGGTGCCGGATCGTCAGGTGCTCGATGATCATGCCCGGATGGACTGCCTCCCCGGGTCTCGACGGCCGCTCTCGAGGGCCGTACCCCGCAGGGGCTTCGGCCATGGATGGCCGAAGGGAACGAGAGGAGGGACCAACCCCGAAGGGGCTTGCAGCATGGATGCTGCAAGGGCCTTCGATGAGGGACCAGGATGCGACCGAGTAGGCACGGAGAGCGAACGCGGAGCCGTGCGAGCCCCCGGCAGCCTGGAGGGCGTCGAGTCATTTGTGGAGCGTAGCTCCGCAGGACGGCCGGGGCCCATGGCGCAGGCCGAACCGATGTTGGGCAGCCCCGGAAGGGACCTCCACAGGGAGGTCCGGGGCGTCTCCCAACACGGTGAGGACAAGTCCGTTCGGATCACAGGCGCATCGGCATGATCACGTAGGTGCAGCGCATGCCTTCACCACCCTCGTGGTGGATGACCCCACTGCTCTCGGCATTGCGCAGTTCCAGGCTGACTTCCGCATCCTGCAGGGTGTTCAACACGTCGAGCAGGTAGGCGATGTTGAAGCCGATGGTGAGCGGTTCGCCCTGGTACTCGGCCAGTAATTCCTCGCGCGAATTCTCGCGTTCTGGGTTCTGCGTCTCGATGGAGAGCAGGTCACCCTCTAGGGTGAAGCGCGCACCCTTGAATTTTTCGCTAGAGAGGATTGCTGCGCGAGTCAGGGCCTGGCGCAGGGATTCACGGCCGACGGTCAGGCGTTTGTCGCTGCTGGTCGGTATGACGCGTTGGTAATCCGGGAAACGACCGTCCACCAGCTTGCTGGTCAGGCGCAGGGTGCCCATGTCCACGCGGAGGTGGTTCGCGTCCACTTCGATGTGCGCCTCGGCATCGCCCTCGCCGAGCAGGCGCTGCAGCTCAAGCACCCCCTTGCGCGGCACGATGACCTGGCGGATCTCGCCGACCGAAAGCTCGGCCGGGGCCTCGCACAGGGCCAGGCGGTGGCCATCGGTGGTCGCGCCGCGCAGGGCCTGGGGCGCAAGTTCGAGCAGCATGCCATTGAGGTAGTAGCGCACATCCTGCTGGGCCATGGCGAAGGCCACGTGCTGGATGATGTTCTTCAGCACACCCTGGCGGATGACCAGCGACTGCGGATCACGCAGGGCCTCGATGCGAGGGAAGTCCTCGGCTGGCAGGGTGGCCAGCTGGAAGCGGCTGCGTTCGGCCTGGATCACGGCCTGGCCGCCATCCACGCTGAGGGTGATGTCGCAGCCCTCGGGCAAGGTGCGGCAGATATCCAGCAGCTTGCGCGCAGGGATGGTGGTGGCGCCTTCCTGGTCGACCAGCACGCTGATTTCGGTCACCAGTTCCATTTCCAGATCCGTGGCGGTGAGACGCACAGTGTTGGAGGAAGCCTCGATCAGCAGGTTGCCAAGGATGGGCAGGGTCTGGCGGCGTTCCACGGCGCCCATGACCTGATTGATCGCAGGCAGAAAGGTCTCTCTGGGAAGGCTCAGGCGCATGGCGGCTCCTTGTTAACAAAAGCAAGCTATTTATGGATAAAAAAGAAAGTGATGATGCTGTTGTAGTCGCCGTCCTTCTGTGGACAAAGCGAAAAATCCCTTTTGTTTCATCATTTAACGAAACATTTCCTGGTGGACGAAGGATGCGATCCGTGAATGGGCATGCTGCTCGCAATCTGTGGATAACTGTGCATGAATTTCATCCACAGGTCTGTTCCATGCCTCATCCACAGCGTGATCCACGTTTTCATCCACCACTGCCTCAGCCGCTGCTCAGGGTGCGCAAGAGGGTGATGTAGTCCTCGCCCAGGCGGCCGTCGCTCTCGCGCAATTCGGCAATCTTGCGGCAGGCGTGGATGACCGTGGTGTGGTCGCGACCACCGAAGGACTGGCCGATCTCGGGCAGGCTGTGGTTGGTCAGTTCCTTGGCCAGCGCCATCGCCATCTGTCGCGGACGGGTGATCGAGCGGCTGCGCCGCTCGGACAGCAGGTCGTCCACCTTCAGCTTGTAGTACTGGGCGACGGTCTTCTGGATGTTGTCGATCGTGACCAGGCGGTCCTGCAGGGCGATCAGGTCCTTGAGCGCCTCGCGGGTGAAGTCGAGGGTGATCGGCCGGCCGGTGAACTGGCTGCTGGCCATCACGCGGCGCAGAGCGCCCTCGAGCTCGCGGATGTTGGAGCGGATGCGCTTGGCGATGAAGAAGGCGACCTCGCTCGGCAACTCGATGCCGGACTGCTCTGCCTTGCTCTGCAGGATCGCGACGCGGGTCTCGAGCTCGGGCGGTTCGATGGCGACGGTCAGGCCCCAGCCGAAGCGGGACTTCAGGCGTTCCTCCAGTCCCTCGATCTCCTTCGGGTAGCGGTCGCAGGACATGACGATCTGCTGGCCGCTCTCCATCAGGGCGTTGAAGGTGTGGAAGAACTCCTCCTGCGAGCGGTCCTTGCCGGCGAAGAACTGGATGTCGTCGATCAGGAGCAGGTTGAGCGAGCGGTAGAACTGCTTGAACTCGTTGATCGCGTTGTGCTGGATGGCGCGGATCATGTCCTGCACGTAGCGCTCGGAATGCAGGTACAGCACCCGCGCGTTCGGGTTGTTCGCCAGCATCTGGTTGCCGATGGCGTGCATCAGGTGGGTCTTGCCGAGGCCGACCCCACCATAGATGAACAGAGGGTTGTAGCCGCCGCCGGGATTCTCCGCCACCTGCACGGCGGCCGCGCGGGCCAGCTGGTTGGACTTGCCGCCGACGAACGAGGTGAAGGTGAAGGCTGGATTAAGGTTGTGTGCCGCGGTTTCCTCGCGCGGCGCACTGCGCCGCTCGGACGTGACGACCGGAGTCGCGGTTGCCACGGGGATGGGGGCGGCGGCGACGCGCGGGCGCGGTGAACTGCCGACCTCGAGACTGACCCTGAACCCGTCGTTGCCGCTTGCGCCGCGTGCGAGGCTCTCGATGCGGGCAAGGAAGTTCTGCCGGACCCAGTCCTGCACGAAGCGGTTCGGGGCGAGCAGGCGCAGGTGCCCGTCTTCCTCGACGGCCTGCAGGGGGCGGATCCAGGTATTGAGCTGTTGTTCGGGAAGTTCGCTGGCCAGTTGGGTCTGGCAGTGCGACCAGAGGGAGAGGTTGCTCAAGGATGGGTTCTCTTGCGCGTGTCGTCTAAAGACGGCTTATCTTAACCCTTTATCCACAGCCTCATCCACAAAGGTTTTTGCTCCGTTCGCTCATTGATCGTTGACCGGCGGAGTGTTTTTGGTTTTAATCCGCAGTTTGCTATCCGCTCGTCCCTTTGCGGGGGTCTTGATCCATGAAAAGAACGTTCCAACCCAGCATCATCCATCGCAAGCGCACCCACGGTTTCCGTGCCCGCATGAAGACCCGTGGCGGTCGTGCCGTTCTCAACGCTCGTCGCGCCAAAGGCCGCAAGCGTCTGTCCGCCTGATTCCCGTCGGACCTCTGACGGGCGCGCCAGCGTGGAAACGCCCTTTCCCAAGCGTGCGCGCCTGCTCAGGCCGGCAGAATTCAAGAACGTGTTTGCCGACCCCGTGCGCGTCTCGCGCAACGGGGTCGTTGTGCTTGCGCGCCGCAACGAGCTGGGTTTCGCCCGCCTCGGCCTCGCGGTAGCCAAGCGCCACGTCAGGCGTGCGCATGAGCGCAACCGGATCAAGCGCCTGGCGCGCGAGACCTTCCGCCAGCATGCCTTCTGCGGCTGCGGCATGGATTGCGTGCTGCTCACTCGCGCCGGGGTCGAGCAGGTGCCCAACGGCGAGTTGCGCGCCGCGCTGGATTTCGCCTGGCAGAGACTGCTCGACCGATGCGCCGAGTCCTGATTGCCCTGGTCAAGGCCTATCGCCTGTTGCTGAGCCCTTTCCTCGGGCGCCACTGCCGGTTCGAGCCGACCTGTTCCTGTTATGCTATCGACGCGCTCCAGCGTCACGGCGCCCTGCGTGGCAGCTGGCTGACCGTGAAACGCCTGCTGCGTTGTCATCCCTTCAGTCCCGGCGGGTATGATCCCGTCCCCGAGTCCAAAGACAAGCCCAATCATGGACAGCCAACGCCTCATTCTGATCATCGCGTTTAGCTTCGTCATGCTGCTGATGTGGCAGGCCTGGAACGAGGATCAGGCCGCCCTTGTCGCCCAGCAGCAGGCGGCCGTGAGCCCCGCCACCCAGGCGGATGTACCCGCTGCCGCGGCTGAGACTCCTTCGGCAGCGCGCGACGACGTACCCGCCACCCAGGATCAGCCGGCGGCCCGGCCCAATGCGACGGGAGAGCAGCAGGTCCGAGTGGTGACCGATGTGCTCGACGTGATGATCAGTACGCGCGGCGGGGTGATCCAGCGTGCCGACCTGCTGGCCTATCCGGTCAGCCTCGAGCAGCCGGACCAGCCGGTGCGCCTGCTCAATGATGCCTCGGGCCTCATCAATGTCGCCCAGTCCGGTCTGCGTTCCACGGACGGCCCGGCGCCCGACCACTATGCCTCCTATGTGGCGGCCGCCGGCGAATACCGTCTGGGCCAGGGCGACGAGCGCGTCGTCGTGCCGCTGACCTGGGAGCAGGACGGCGTGAAGGTCACCAAAACCTTCACCTTCACCCGCGGCAGCTACAAGGTGGATGTCGGTCACGAGGTGCACAACGGCGCATCCAGGCCGTGGAGCGGCAGCCAGTACCGCCAGCTGCAGCGCAACGCCGACGCGGGCGGCATGGCGCTGGTCTACACCTACACCGGCGGCGTGTATGCCGGTACCCAGGCGGACGGCGAGCGTCGTCCCTACGAGAAGGTCAAGTTCGAGGACATGGGCAAGGTTGCCCTGGACGTACAGCTGACCAACGGCTGGGTCGCCATGATCCAGCACTACTTCGTCGGCGCCTGGATCCCGGGCAGCAAGGACGAGTCCAACCGTTTCTACACCCTTGCCAGCCAGAACGGCGGCGCGCTCTACACCCTGGGCATGATCTCGCCGGGTCGCACGGTCGAGCCGGGTGCCAGCACCACCTTCGCCTCCAGCCTGTACATCGGGCCGAAGATCCAGGACAACCTCGAGGCCCTGGCCGAGGGGCTGGATCTGACCGTCGACTACGGCATGCTGCACTTCATCGCCAAGCCCATCTTCTGGCTGCTCAGCCTGTTCCACGACTGGGTGGGCAACTGGGGCTGGGCGATCGTGCTGGTCACCGTGCTGATCAAGATCGTGTTCTACAAGCTGTCCGAGAGCAGCTACCGCTCCATGGCCAACATGCGCAAGCTGCAGCCCAAGCTGCAGGCGCTGAAGGAGCGCTATGGCGACAACAAGCAGAAGTTCTCGGAAGAGATGATGAAGCTCTACCGCACGGAGAAGATCAACCCGCTCGGCGGCTGCCTGCCGATCCTGGTGCAGATCCCCGTGTTCATCGCCCTCTACTGGGTGCTGGTCGAGTCGGTGGAGCTGCGCCAGGCGCCCTTCATCCTGTGGATCAACGACCTGACCGCGATGGATCCCTACTTCGTCCTGCCGGTCCTGATGGGCATCAGCATGTGGTTGCAGCACAAGCTCAATCCCCAGCCGATGGACGAGATGCAGCGCAAGGTGTTCATGATCCTGCCGCCGGTGTTCACCGTGTTCTTCGCCTTCTTCCCGTCGGGCCTGGTGCTGTACTGGGTGGTTAACAACGTGCTGTCGATCGCGCAGCAGTGGGTCATCAACAAGCGCATGGGGGCCATGGACGTCTGACGTCCTTGGCCTGTGGCATGAACGGCGGTCAGCAGGACACCATCGTCGCCGTCGCCACCGCGCCCGGGCGGGGCGGGGTGGGGGTGGTGAGGGTCTCTGGCCCGCTCGCCCCGTCCATCGCGGGCTCCATGCTCGGCGACCTGCCGAAGCCACGTCTGGCGACCCACCGCGTGTTCCGCGATGCGGCCGGCGAGGCGCTGGACGATGGCATTGCCCTCTGGTTCCCTGCCCCGCATTCCTTCACCGGCGAAGATGTGCTCGAGTTGCAGGGTCATGGCGGCCCGGTGGTGCTCGACCGCATCGTGCGAGCCTGCCTCTCACTGGGGGCGCGGCTGGCCCGCCCCGGCGAGTTTTCCGAGCGCGCCTTCCTCAACGACAAGGTAGACCTCGCCCAGGCGGAGGCCATCGCTGACCTGATCGAGGCCGGATCCGAGGCGGCGGCGAAGGCCGCGCTGGCTTCGCTGCAGGGGGCCTTCTCGCGCGAGGTTCACGGTCTAACCGAGCATCTGATCGCCCTGCGCATGTACATCGAGGCTGCGCTCGACTTCCCGGAGGAGGAGATTGACTTCCTTGCCGACCAGACCCTGCTGACCCGGCTGGACGGTCTACTGGCCCAGGCGGCGCGTGTGCGCGCCGCCGCCCACCAGGGCGCCCTGCTGCGCGAGGGGCTGCACGTGGTCATCCTCGGCCAGCCGAATGCGGGCAAGTCCAGCCTGCTGAATGCCCTGTGCGGACATGAGGCGGCGATCGTCACCGACATCCCCGGCACCACGCGCGACGTCTTGCGCCAGCACCTGTCCATCGACGGCCTGCCGCTGCATCTTGTCGACACCGCCGGGCTGCGGGAGAGTACGGACGTGGTCGAGCAGGAGGGTATCCGCCGCGCCTGGCTCGAGGTCGAGCGCGCCGACCGGGTTCTGCTGGTGGTGGACGACCGGCAGGGCGGCATCGCCGCCGAGGATGCGGCCATCCTGCAGCGGTTGCCTGCCGGCAAGCCGTTCACCGTGGTGCGCAACAAGATCGACCTGTCCGGTCGAGCGGCGGGGGAACGCCTGCTCGACGAGCTGCCCGAGGCCCCGGGCCACCGGGTTACCGAGATCACCCTTTCCGCCCGGCGTGGCGATGGCCTCGAGCTCCTGCGCGAACACCTGAAGACCTGCCTCGGTTACCACCCGGGCGAGGGCGGTGTGTTTCTCGCCCGTCGCCGCCACCTCGATGCGCTCGAGCGCGCGGAGGCCCACATGCATGCGGCGCGGGCCAATCTGCTGCACGCCCGTGCCGGGGAGCTCGCGGCGGAGGAGTTGCGGCTGGCGCAGGAGGATCTCGGCGAGATCACCGGTCGCTTCAGCTCGGACGACCTGCTCGGGCGGATCTTCGCCAGCTTCTGCATCGGCAAATGAACAGGCTGCCTGGCCGCCCCTGGGGCCGAGAGGAGGGACCCGCAGTGGCCTCCGCAAATCAAGAGCTATCGCCCTTGTTTGCGTCGGGGTTTCCATGCCCCGGTCAGGAACCGCCGACATTCAGCGCTTCCCTGAGGCGAGCAAGAGGCTGGGTTCACTGTCCGGCCGTCTCGGGCAGGTGGCGGGCAAACCAGTCGGCCGCCGCATCGGCGACCTGCTCCAGGGTGCCTGGCTCCTCGAACAGGTGGGTCGCGCCGGGGACGATGCGCAGCTCCTTCGGCCCTCCGAGGCGGCGGAAGGCGGCTTCGTTCATCTCGATCACCGGGAAGTCCAGTCCGCCGACGATCAGCAGGGTGGGAGCCGTGACGTCGGCGAGGACCGGCATGGCGAGGTCGGGACGACCTCCGCGCGAGACGACCGCCCGGATCCCGTCGCCGAGGGTTGCGGCGGCGATCAGGGCGGCGGCGGCCCCGGTGCTTGCGCCGAAGTAGCCGAGAGGGAGCGTCCCGATTTGCGCCTGTTGGCGTACCCAGCGGGTGGCGCCGAGGAGGCGGTGGCTGAGCAGGGCGATGTCGAAGCGGGTCGCGTAGACGCGGTCCTCTTCCGCGGTGAGGAGGTCGAACATCAGGGTCGCGACGCCGTGCTCGTGCAGGACCGCGGCGACCAGGGTGTTGCGGGGACTCAGGCGGCTGCTCCCGCTGCCGTGGGCGAACAGGACGAGACCGACGGGGCTGGGCGGCAGGCCGAGCAGGCCCTCGTGCGGTTCGTCGTCGAGCGGGATCTCGACCTCGACAGGAGGCAGGCGTGTAGCGGACATCGAGACTCCCCCAGAAGCAGGACTCCATTACTTATAATCTAGTACTGATCCTTTTGCTGAGGGGGCGCGTCATGAAGCGTTATCTCGGTGTCGTCCTGGCTGTCGTGCTGCTTCCGTCGCAGGCGGCGGAGCTTGGGGTGCATCATGCCGAATCCGTGTTCGACGACGATAAACCCCTGGCGTTGACCCAGGTCCGCTGGGGAATGCCGCTTCCGTGGCGATGGAGTCTTGTCGGCGACTGGACGGTTTCGACGGGCCTGGACGTCGTCCTTGGTCGCCTCAGGGGGAACGGGGATAGCTCAACCGCGGTAGGAGTCGGGCCCGCCCTTCGAATGGGGCCTCCCTCGGGACGCTGGTATGTCGGCCTGAGCTGGAGGCCGACCTATCTCTCGAGGAGCACCTTCGGCGATCTGGACCTGGGCGGAAACATCCAGTTCGAGAGCGCCCTGGGCGCGGGGTACTGGCTGTCGGAGCACGTGAGCGTCAGCTACGAGCTGCTGCACATCTCCAATGGCGGGCTGGACGACCGCAACCCGGGCTGGAATGGCCAGCGGCTCGGCCTGAGTTATGGCTTCTGAACGAGATCCTTGATGAAAGACCTGATCTGTCTGACCGAATACAGCCACGGCGCCGGCTGCGGCTGCAAGATTGCGCCGAATGTGCTGGACAGCCTGCTGCACTCGCAGCTCGAGGCCTTCCACGACCCGCGCCTGCTGGTCGGCAACGCCTCGCGCGACGACGCGGCCGTGTACGACCTGGGCGACGGGCGCGGGGTGATCTCCACCACCGACTTCTTCATGCCGATCGTCGACGACCCGTTCGACTTCGGCCGCATCGCCGCCACCAACGCCATCTCGGACGTGTACGCCATGGGCGGCCGGCCGCTGATGGCGATCGCGATCTTCGGCTGGCCGATTGACAAGCTGCCGGCCGAGGTCGGCCGCCAGGTGATCGACGGCGGCCGCGCGGCCTGCCACGCCGCAGGCATCCCGCTCGCTGGTGGACACAGCATCGATGCCCCCGAGCCGATCTTCGGCCTGGCGGTGACCGGCGAGGTGGCCCTGCACAACCTCAAGCGCAACGATACCGCCCGCGCCGGGGCGCGGCTGTACCTCTCCAAGCCGATCGGCATCGGCCTGATGACCACCGCGCAGAAGGGCAAGAAGCTCAGGCCCGAGCACGCCCACATCGCGCGCGACTGGATGGTTACCCTCAACACCTTCGGCGCTGCGATCAGCGACATGGACAAGCTGGTGGCGATGACCGACGTGACCGGTTTCGGCCTGCTCGGCCACCTGCTGGAGATGTGCGAGGGCAGCGGGGTGTGCGCGCGCATCCGCCTCGATGCCGTGCCGGTCATCCCCGAGGCGCGCGAATATGCGGCCATGGGTTGTTCGCCCGGCGGCACGCACCGCAATTTCGCGAGCTACGGCCACAAGGTCGCGCCGATCACGGACGAGGCGAAACTGATCCTGTGTGACCCGCAGACCTCTGGCGGCCTGCTGATGGCGGTCATGCCCGAGGGCGAGCCGGAGTTCCTGCGCCGTGCCGAGGCCGCCGGCCTAGATCTCGAGCCGTTCGGCGAGTTGCTGCCGCGCCAGGGCGACGGCCCGTTCGTGGAGGTGGTGTGACCGCCCTGCCCACGACCAGCGACTTTGCGCGCCTGTTCCTCGAGGACGTTCCCCTGCTCGACCTGCGCGCGCCGGTCGAATTCGCCGAGGGCGCCTTCCCGCGGGCGGAGAACATTCCGCTGCTGACCGACGAGGAGCGCCACCGGGTCGGCATCCGCTACAAGGAGGAGGGGCAGGACGCCGCGATCGAACTCGGCTACCGGTTGGTCTCCGGCGAGGAGAAGTCCCGGCGCATCGCGCTCTGGGCCGACTGGGCGCGGCGCCATCCGTCGGGCGTGTTGTACTGCTTCCGCGGCGGGTTGCGCTCGCGCCTGACCCAGCAGATGCTGTCGGCGGAGGCCGGCATCGTCGTGCCGCGCGTGACCGGCGGCTACAAGGCCCTGCGCCGCTTCCTGCTGAACACCCTTGCCGAGCGCTCGGCCAGCCAGCCGCTGGTGGTCCTGGGAGGGCGGACCGGCTCAGGAAAGACCGAACTGCTACAAATGGTCGATAACAGCATCGATCTTGAGGGTATTGCGCATCATCGTGGTTCGGCCTTCGGGCGCCATGCCACCCCGCAGCCGAGCCAGATCAGCATCGACAACACGGTCGCCATCCGGCTGCTGCGTTTCACGGGAAACATGCCGGTGCTGGTGGAGGACGAGGGGCGGGCCATCGGCAGTCGCGAGGTGCCGCATGCCCTGCACGCCGCCATGCAGGTCTCGCCGCTAGTCCTGCTGGAGGAGTCGGTTGAGACGCGCGAGGCGCAGTCGTTCAAGGACTACGTGCTCGACAACCTAGCGGACTTCCGCAGGCTCCACGGGGAGGAGGAGGGCTTCGCGTTCTACGCCGATCAGGTGCGCGCCAGCCTCGCCCGCATCCACCGACGGCTGGGAGGCTTGCGCCACCGGCATCTGACCGATCTGCTCGAGGAAGCCCTGGTGGCCTTCCGCTCTGGCGACGACGCTGGCATGCGCGAGTTCGTGCGCCGCCTGCTGGTCGAATACTACGATCCCATGTACGACTACCAGATCAGCAAGAAGCTCGACCGCGTCGTCTTTCGCGGTGATCGCGAGGCTGTACTCGAGTGGTGGAAGACGAGGCTGGAAGCGGCATGACCCGCGACCGGATCTATGCCGATCCGCATGCGCGGGTCGAGCCGTTCGCCTTCGACGAGCAGGTCGCTGCCGTATTCCCGGACATGATCCGGCGCTCGGTGCCTGGCTACGAACTGATCCTTCAGGCCCTGCCCTGGCTCGCGGCGCGCATCGTGCAGCCGGGCTCCGTGGTCTACGACCTCGGGTGCTCGCTCGGCGCCGGTGCGCAGGCGGTACGCCGCGGGGTTAGGGGCGAGGGTTGCCGGATCATCGCGGTCGATACCTCCGCAGCGATGATCCGGCGCGCGGGCGAGTGGCTCGGCAGCTTCCGCTCGGAGGTTCCGGTCGAACTGGTGCAGGCCGACGTGCTGGACGTGCCGATCGAGGACGCCTCGCTGGTCATGCTCAATTTCACCCTGCAGTTCGTTCCGCCCGGGCGGAGGCTCGAACTTCTGCGCCACATCCGTGCCGGCATGCGGCCCGGAGGGGTGCTGTTGCTGTCGGAGAAGATCGCTTTCGAGGACGACCGCATGGAGCACCTGATCACCGAGTTGCACCATGATTTCAAGCGCGCGCAGGGCTATTCGGAGCTGGAGATCGCGCAGAAGCGCCAGGCGCTCGAGAACGTGCTGGTGCCGGAGACCCTGGAGGCGCACCGCTCCCGCCTGCGCGAGGCGGGGTTCGTTTCATGTGAAACATGGCTGCAGCACACCCGCTTCGTTTCCCTGCTGGCCATGGCGTGAAGCGAATGATGATGGTCGATCTGCCGGCGCTGCGCCGGGAGCTTGCGGGGCTACACCGATCCGTCTGGAACGGATCGGGACTTGCCAACGGCAAGCCCGAAGGGGAGCCGGCCATGGATGGTCGGCATCCGCTCGAGGCCTGGCTGGACTGGCTGCCCGCCGCGCTGGACGCGCAGCTTGATCCTGTGCGCAACGGCAACCTGCCCCGCTTCCAGGCAGCCCTGGAGGCATGCCCGCCGTTGCGCGCCGGTCATGTCGATCTCGCGCGTGACGCGATCCTGATCGGCGCGCGCGGCGAGATCGGTGCGGCGGAGTGCGAGCGGCTGGAGCAGGTCCTGCGCGGGCTGATGCCCTGGCGCAAGGGGCCGTTCGACGTGTTTGGCATCCACGTCGACACCGAATGGCGCTCGGACTGGAAGTGGGCGCGCGTGGCGCCGCACCTTGCGCCGCTCGCTGGGCGCGACGTGCTGGACGTGGGGTGTGGCAGCGGCTACCACCTGCTGCGCATGCGCGGGGAGGGGGCGAGGCTCGCCATCGGCATCGACCCCTCGGTCCTGTTCTCCGCCCAGTTCGCCCTGCTGCGCACGCTTTCGGGCACGAGTCACGCGCACGTCCTCCCCTTCACCCTCGAGGGTCTTCCCCAGCGCCTGCCGGTGTTCGATACGGTATTCTCGATGGGCGTGATCTACCATCGGCGCGATCCGCTGGAGCATCTTGCCCAACTCGCCGAGTGCCTGCGCCCGGGCGGCCAGTTGGTGCTGGAAGGGCTGGTGATCGAGGGCGGGGAAGGCGACTGCCTGGTGCCCGAGGAGCGCTACGCCATGATGCGCAATGTGTGGGCGGTGCCCTCGGCGGCCACCTTGCGCGGCTGGGTGGAGGCGGCCGGTTTCCGAGGCGCCAGGATTGTGGACGAGGGCGTGACGACAACCGGCGAGCAGCGCCGGACTGGCTGGATGCAGTTCCAGTCGCTGGCCGACTTCCTCGACCCGGTCGATCCGACCCGCACGGTGGAAGGGTATCCCGCGCCTCGCCGCGCGATCATCGTCGCCGAACGCTGACCCGCCTCGATTGATCGGGCCGGGGTATGACAGGAAAGCCATGCCGAACCTTGCGTCCACCATCGAGCCGCTGCACGATGCCATCCTGCTGACGGGGGCGGGCCAACGCCTGGGGCTGTACCATGCCGAGCGCCTGCTCGACGAGGGCAGGCCTCTGATCGTCACCTACCGGGCTGAGCGCCCATCCATCGACCGCCTGCGGGAGCGCGGGGCGCGCGCCGTCCGGGCCGATCTGTCTACTCCGGAGGGCATCGAAGCCTGCATCCGTGGCATCCGGCAGCAGGCCGCCAGCCTGCGCGCCATCATCCACAACGCCTCGCTCTGGCTCACCGACGAGGATCTCGCCCGCGACCCGGCGGGCTTCGAGGTGCTGATGAACCTGCATGTGCGTGCGCCCTACCGCATCAATCTTGCCTGCGAGGACCTGCTGCGTGCGAGCTCGGCGCGTTTCGCCGACATCATCCACATCACCGATACCACCGTGCAGAAGGGCAGCGCCGCGCGCGCCGCCTATGTCGCAAGCAAGGCTGCGCTGGACAGCCTGACCCTCTCCTTCGCCGCCCGCTTCTCGCCGCGCATCAAGGTGAACAGCCTCGCGCCCGGACTGATCCTGTTCAACGAGGGCGACAGCGAGGAGTACCGGCGCGACCGCCTCGCACGCTCCGCGCTCGGTTACGAACCCGGACCGGTGGTGGTGTGGCAGGCGATCCGCTGCCTGCTCGACAATCCCTTCATCACCGGCGCGACCCTGCCGGTGGATGGTGGCCGGAACGTGAAATGACTGCCATCTGGTGGATCCGTCGCGACCTGAGGCTGGGCGACAACCCTGCATTGGATGCAGCCCTTCGCCATGGAGCTGTTATTCCGCTGTATATCCATGCCCCGGACGAGGAAGGAGCGGCCGCGCCGGGGGCGGCCTCTCGCTGGTGGTTGCACCACAGCCTCGCGGCGCTGGACGGACAGTTGCGTGCACTGGGGGCGCGCCTGATCGTGCGAAGTGCCGCCAGAGCCCAGGCGGCATTGAGGGAGGTGGTTGCCGGAACGGGGGCGGAGGCCGTGTTCTGGAACCGGCAGTACGCCCCCGCGCAGATCGCGCGCGACCAGTCGGTCAAGGTCGCGCTGCGCGGGATGGGCCTGCGGGCGGAGAGCTTCAATGGCAGCCTCCTGTTCGAGCCATGGGAAGTCCTGACCCGTGAGGGGAGGCCCTACCGCGTGTTCACGCCCTACTGGAAGGCCTGCCGGGGGCATGGTCTCGACCGGGCGGACCCGATCGCACCGCCCTCCGCTTTACCCCCCGTGCCGCAGGGGGTGGGGGGCGAGCCGCTGGAGTCACTCCGCCTGCTGCCGGAAATCCCGTGGGATACCGGCTTCCGTGACCACTGGACCCCGGGCGAGGAGGGGGCGTGGCTGCGCCTACGGCAGTTCATCGGCTCCGGCCTCGCCGGCTACTCGGCCGCACGGGATCGTCCCGGCCATGCGGGCACCTCTCGCCTCTCGCCGCACCTGCACTTCGGCGAGCTCGGGCCGCGCCAAGTGGTGCGCGCGGTGCTGGAAGCGCAACATGGCGATCCGGATGCCGATGCCAGTCGCTTCTTCAGCGAGCTCGGCTGGCGCGAGTTTGCCCAGCATATCCTCTTCCACTTCCCGCACACCGTCGGCCGGCCGATGAATCCGCGCTGGGAAGGGTTCTTCCAGGTGCAGGAGGCCGATCCACGCTTGTGGCAGGCCTGGACGCGGGGCCAGACGGGCATCCCGCTGGTCGACGCCGGCATGCGCGAGCTGTGGCAGACGGGGTGGATGCACAACCGCGTGCGCATGATCGTGGCCTCGTTGCTGACCAAGAACATGCAGATCGCTTGGCAGTTGGGTGAGCGCTGGTTCTGGGATACGCTGGTCGACGCGGACCTCGCCAACAACGTGTTCGGCTGGCAGTGGACGGCCGGCTGCGGCGCAGATGCCGCGCCCTGGTTCCGCATCTTCAACCCGGTGTTGCAGGGCGAGCGCTTCGATGGCGAAGGCGACTACGTGCGGCGCTGGGTGCCGGAACTCGCACGCCTGCCCGGGCGGTGGCTGCATCGCCCGTGGGAGGCTCCGGCCCAAGTGTTGCGTGCCGCGGGCATCACCCTTGGAACGGACTATCCCCGCCCGGTCGTCGACCTTGCTGCGAGCCGCCAGGGGGCGCTGGATGCCTTCGCCGGATTCCGGGGCCCCGCATGAATGATCGATCCAGGATAAAAACATTCTATGGAATAGGCGAAAAAATATGGAACTTCTTGGATTTTTCTGATGGTTTTGTCATTTTCCCAGGCGTAGGATGAGTTCCGTGCAAGAGCGCGTGAACGAGTGGAGGCGGGAGCGCGCAGCAGCCTGAGGCTGTTGGATGGCACGGGCCAGGAGGCCGGAGAGACATGAAACCTGGAGGTTTCACCGCATCAGGATGTGCGCAGGATGCCTGGATGGCGCGCAGGGATGCAGAACCATGGGATGCGCGCCCGGAGGGCGCGGGCAGGGATGGCCTCTATGACCCGAAGGCCGGCAGTGTCACCACTGCCGGCCTTTTTCATGTGGGCGCTTCCCGTCGGGGCGGTCAGGTCAGGCAGGACGGCGAAGCTCGCGTGGGAGGGGGAAGACCACGTCCTCGCGCACACCCTCGTCCTCGCGTTCGAGGCTTGCGTCACAGCAGCACTTCAGGTGGGTGATGACGCGCTGCACCAGCACCTCGGGGGCGGATGCGCCGGCGGTCAGGCCGATGCGGGTCTTGCCGACCAGCCAGTCCGCCTGGATGTCCTCCGGGCCATCGATCAGGAAGCTCGGCACGCCGAGCTGGTCGCCGATCTCGCGCAGGCGGTTGGAGTTGGAGCTGGTGCGGCTTCCGACCACCAGCAGCAGGTCGCATTCCGCCGCCAGCCGCTTCACCGCGTCCTGGCGATTCTGGGTGGCGTAGCAGATGTCGTCCTTGCGGGGACCCTGGATCGCGGGGAAGCGCGCGCGCAGGGCGTCGACGATGGTGCGGGTCTCGTCCAGCGAGAGGGTGGTCTGGGTCGAGTAGGCAAGGTTGGCAGGGTCGCGCACCTCCATGTGCGCCACATCCTCGATCGACTCGACCAGGTGGATCTGGCCGCCGAACGAGCTGTCGTAGTGACCCATGGTGCCCTCGACCTCGGGGTGGCCGGCGTGGCCGATCAGTACCACGTCGCGTCCCTGACGGGCCAGGCGGGCCACCTCGATGTGCACCTTGGTCACCAGCGGGCAGGTGGCGTCGAACACCTGCAGGCCGCGTGCGGTCGCCTCATCCTGGATGGCCCTGGAGACACCGTGCGCGCTGAAGATCAACGTGGCGCCGTCCGGCACCTCGGCCAGCTCCTCGATGAAGATCGCCCCCTTGGCCTTCAGCCCTTCCACGATGTAGCGATTGTGGACGATCTCGTGGCGTACGTAGATCGGCGCGCCGAACTGCTCCAGCGCGCGCTCGACGATCTCGATGGCGCGATCGACCCCGGCGCAGAAGCCGCGCGGGTTGGCGAGCTGGATGAGGGGATGGCTGGTCATGGCGCGAACTTAGCACTGAACGTCGAGGACATGAACCTCGAAGATCAGGGGAAAACCGGCGAGGGGGTGGTTGAAGTCCACCTTCAAGCCCTCTTCGGTCAGGCCCAGCACCCGGCCCGCCGTGGTCTCGCCGCTCGGCAGCTCGAACTCGATGAACTGGCCCTGCTCGGGCATGAAACCGGCGCCGAGGTCCTCCGGTGGCAGGACGAAGACCTTGTCCGGGTCGGGCATGGGGAAGGCCGTGCCGGGGGCGATCTCGAAGCGCCCCTTCTCGCCGGCCTGCATGCCCTGGAAGGCGAACTCGAGTCCGGGGCTGATGCTGCCGTCGCCGACCAGCAACTCCAGCGGCGCGTCCTCGGGGGCGGCGTCGATCTCGGTGCCGTCCGGAAGGCTCAGGCGGAAGGCCAGCTTCACGCGGCAGCCGGGGAGGATCTTAGCCATGGGTTTCGTCCTTCTTCTTCTCGAACAGCATCAGTACGACCAGCAGGCCAGCGCCCACGGTGATGGCGGAGTCGGCGATGTTGAAGGCCGGCCAGTGATAGTTCTTCCAGTAGAGGTCGATGAAGTCGACGACATGGCCTAGATACACGCGGTCGATGGCATTGCCCAGCGCGCCGCCGATGATCAGGGCGAGGGCGAAGCCCGTCCAGCGTTCGTGGGCCTGCAGGCCGCGCATCCACACGACGAGCCAGGAGCTGACCCCGACGGCGAGGGCGAGGAAGAACCAGCGCTGCCAGCCCCCCGCATCGCCGAGGAAGCTGAACGCCGCGCCGGGGTTGTGCATCAGGGTCAGGTTGAACCCGGGGAAGACCGGCACCGGGTTGGCGTAGCCCAGAGCAAAGCTCGCCCACAGCTTGGTGACCTGGTCGAGGATGATGACGGCCAGGGCCAAGCCTAGGCCGTTGCGAAGGATCGGGGTCATGCGAAGCGGCGGGTCTCGCCCGCGCCCTCGACGTTCTCCACACAGCGGCCGCACAGCTCGGGGTGCGCGGCGTGGCTGCCGACGTCCTCGCGGTGGTGCCAGCAGCGCACGCACTTGCCGTGCAGGGAGGCCTTCGCGGCGACGGCGATCTGGCCGCCCTCGATGTCCACCACGGCGCTGTCCGCGGGGCGGGTGGCGAGCGGGTGGATGCGGGCGTAGGAGGTGATGAGCACAAAGCGCAGCTCGTCCTCCAGGCGCTTGAGGATATCCAGGGTGGCATCGTCGGCGTAGACGTCCACCTCGGCATCCAGGTTGGCGCCGATGGTGCCATCCTTGCGCAGGCCCTCGAGCACGGCCAGCACCTCGTCACGCACGGCGAGGGTGCGATCCCAGGCCTGCGGGCCGAGTTCGGCGTCATCCGCCATGCGTGCCAGGCCGGTGTAGTGGGTGGCGAGGAACACGGAGTCCGTCCGCTCGCCGGGCAGGAAGCCCCACAGCTCCTCGGCGGTGAAGCTGAGGATGGGCGCGACCCAGCGGGTTAGGGCCTCGACGATGTGCCACTGCGCGGTCTGGCTGGAGCGGCGCGCACGGGAGTTCGCCTGGCAGGTGTACTGGCGGTCCTTGGTTACGTCCAGGTAGAAGCCGCCCAGGGTCACCGAGCAGAAGTTGTGCACCGCGTGCACCACCTGGTGGAAGTTGTAGCTGTCATAGGACGCAAGGATCTCGTCCTGCAGGCGCGCGGCCTGATCGACCGCCCACTGGTCCAGCGGCAGCATCTCCTTGATGGGCAGCGCATCGCCGGGCTGGAAGTCGTTCAGGTTGGATAGCAAATACCGTGCGGTGTTGCGGATGCGGCGGTAGGCGTCCCCGGCGCGCTTGAGGATCTCGTCGGAGACGGTCATCTCGCCGCGGTAGTCTGCGGAGGCTACCCACAGACGCAGCACATCCGCGCCCATGGCGTTCATCACCTTCTGCGGGGCGATGACGTTGCCGAGTGACTTGGACATCTTGCGGCCCTGTGCGTCCACGGTGAAGCCGTGGGTCAGCACTTGCCCGTACGGCGGGCGGGCATGCATGCCGATGGCGGTCATGAGCGAGGACTGGAACCAGCCGCGATGCTGGTCTGAGCCTTCGAGGTACAGGTCGGCCGGATCACGCAGCTCCTCGCGCTGGGCCAGCACGCCGTAGTGGCTGACGCCGGAGTCGAACCACACGTCCAGCGTGTCGGTGACCTTGCGGTACTGTTCGGCTTCCGCGCCCAGCAGTTCGGACGGCTCCAGACTGAACCAGGCATCCACGCCCTCCTGCTCCATGCGCTGCGCAACCTGCTCGATCAGCTCGCTGGTACGGGGATGCAGCTCATGGGTGTCCTTGTGCACGAACAGGGCGATGGGGACGCCCCAGGTGCGCTGGCGCGAGATGCACCAGTCCGGGCGGCCTTCGACCATCGCGGTGATGCGGTTCTCGCCCCACTCCGGCACCCAGCGGGTGGCCTTGATCGCGGTCAGCGCGTCGGCGCGCAGGCCGTTCACGTCCATGCCGATGAACCACTGCGGGGTAGCACGGAAGATCAGCGGGGTCTTGTGACGCCAGCAGTGCGGGAAGCTGTGGTTCAGCTTGGTGGCGTGCTGCAGGCGGCCGCGCTCGCGCAGCAGGTCGATGATGACCGGGTTGGCGCGGGTCACGTGCAGGCCTTCGACAAACGGCGTGCCCGGCTTGAAGCGGCCGGCATCGTCCACCGGGTTGTCCACCGGCAGACCGTAGCGATTGCCCGCGATAAAGTCCTCCTGGCCGTGGCCGGGAGCGGTGTGGACGGCACCCGTACCGGCATCCACGGTGACGTGATCGCCGAGGATGACCGGCACCTGGCGCTCAAGGAAGGGGTGCTGCAGCTTGAGGCCTTCAAGCTGGGCGCCCTTGCCGCGACCGACGATGGCCGCGCCTTCCAGCCCGTAGCGCTTGAGGGTGGCCTCGACCAGCGCCTCGGCCAGCAGCAGACGCGCGCCCTCGGCCTGCACCAGCACGTAGTCCAGCTCGCCGTTGAGCGCCACGCCCTGGTTGGCGGGCAGGGTCCAGGGGGTGGTGGTCCAGATGATGACCTCGACCGGGCCGCTGCCTTCCGCGCTCAACGCGCCTTCAAAGGCCGCTTGATCGACCGCCTGGAAGCGCACGTCGATGGCATCCGAGGTCTTGTCCTGGTACTCCACCTCGGCCTCGGCTAGCGCGGAGCCGCAGTCCACGCACCAGTGCACCGGCTTGCTGCCCTGCACCAGGTGGCCGTTGGCGATGATCTTGCCAAGAGCGCGCAGGATGTCGGCCTCGAACCGGTAGTCCATGGTCAGGTAGGGGCGGTTCCAGTCGCCCAGCACGCCCAGGCGTACGAAGTCCGCCTTCTGGCGCTCCACCTGCTCGGCGGCGTAGGCGCGGCAGGCATCGCGGAATTCACGCGCGGAGACCTTGTCGCCCGCCTTGCCCAGCTTCTTCTCCACCTGCAATTCGATCGGCAGGCCGTGGCAGTCCCAGCCCGGAACGTAGGGCGCGTCGAAGCCCGCCAGGGTCTTGCTCTTGACGATGATGTCCTTGAGCACCTTGTTGACCGCGTGGCCGATGTGGATGTCGCCGTTGGCATAGGGCGGGCCGTCGTGCAGCACGAACTTCGGCCGCCCGGCGCTAGCCTCGCGGATGCGTGCGTACAGGTTTTTCTCCTGCCAGCGGGCGAGCGTTTCCGGCTCGCGCTGCGGCAGGTTGCCACGCATCGGAAACCCGGTTTCCGGCAGGTTGAGGGTGGCCTTGTAGACGGATTCGCTGGCGGTGTCTTTGGACATGGGAAGGCGCGGAAGAATAAGGAAAATTAATCTTAATTATTCCTTATTCGCGCCGATCTCGCCAGATGTAGGTGGCTTTATGCAGTCATTGTGGGGCGTTGGGCTGTGCGAGGCCGTAACCCAACGCTGATTGCAAGAACGCTACTGCTCGTCTCGTTCAGGCGGTCTCTGGTCATGAGGAACTTGAATTGCCGCTTCGGCTGTTGCTCGGTTGCCAGCGGCATCAGTAGCGGAATAGATGACCCGATACACGCGGCCTTCCTTGCGCTTTCCGATTCGGGCGGCCCGGACAGCAAACGAACGATCATCAGTGCCAAAGAGGGCGTCGGTGACGTCAGCCTGAAGATCCTGACAATCTATGCACTCTATTGACTCTAATCGAACCATTGGGCTTGGGTCTTGGTCGTCGTGAACTGTCACCATGGCCGTAACATTGACCAGCTTGTTATTGGGTGGCCAGATCCAGCTAGGCGTGAGAGCAACTGCTATCTCAGGAGCGTTTATGTCCATGGATGTGGATGGTGTGTCGTCCATGATTTGATCGGAAGTCACCATGGAATTTCCGAATATCACTGTGAAGTGGCCGCTTCGATAAGGCGTATCATCTCGGGGAAGAACGACTCCGAAGCCGGTTTTAGATCCGCCTGCTGAGATGTCGTGTAATGCCCCCCGAGATTGCCATCTTACTTCGAAGTTGTTTGTTTCCTCTGTAAGGACGATCGATCCAACCCAACCTTCTGGTGAGATAATGTGAAGTGGCTCTATGTTAAGATCGGGTGCGCGGTGGTAGTGGTCGAATCCGACGGTTACAGAGGTTATGGGTGTTTTTGATCCATTTTCAACAAGATATTGATAAAGAACGTCGCTGTTCTGGTTTTTTTGTTGGACAAAAACCTTTGCCTGGTTTTGTTGGTAATTTGCGGCCCACACGTTTGGGCTGAGCGCTCCTGATGTAAGCAGGGCAAGGGTGACGGCTTTCATTGTGCATGAGGTGAGGGGTGCGATTTTCATTGGCGCTCTCCGGGTGGGTTAGCGGCGGCTAAAGTGATTAGGGTCACTCTTGGGGCTAAACCGATAAAGTCCACAGCTCTGCGCTGCAATGTCAATTTGTGCTGGGGACATGCCGTTAATTTGCAGATCAAAGGCGAGCCCAACTGTGTGTTTGGATTGCGATGCTGGCCGATGATCCAGGGAGTGGCGCCTCCATTCGGCTTCAATTTCTTGTTTTATAACCTCGCATCCAGGCTCGCGCCGGCTCTCTAAAAGCTGCCAAGCATCCCACAACTCTTGTAAATGCTGCTGATATACCGCTGGGCGGTAAGCAGATATGCGGGTGTATGATCCTCCTGCGTTGCTGACGGCAGTCTCCATGCAAGCCAGCTCGGATCCAAGATGAAATCTATTAGGGTCATTGTCAAATATACTGCCGTTAGCTGCTTCAAATCGTAGCGCCTCTGGGTCCGTAACCGGGGTTAATGGTGGAATGGGACAAGAGTCGACCCGGAAGCTTAGGACCTGCCCCTGCGTCTGATCCCCCCATCCATCCTGCATGACCGAGAAAACGAATCTAACTCGTTGGTTACGCCAAGTATCTATATTTGCTGCCAGATAGATGGGGGCGCTGTACCAGTAAGTTCCATATGTGGATCATGGACTGCTAGACCAGGTGACATAGCCTGCGCTCGGCTGCAATTCCCCTATATCAACTATTCGAGCAGGATTTGCAGGAGGCGACGCTTCCACAGAGTCTCCGGCAGCGACCAAGCCGGTAGCTATTATCATTCCGACTAACCTGAGCAATTTCATGCACTACTCCTTCCTTTTGGATGGTGCTCGTCTTTTTTCATAGACGATAAAACCATGGTATCAAGGCGGAATTGATCTGATTATGTGAATCCGCGTGCTGTAAGGAAGGGCGGTTATCTGTCAACGCGAGTGCCCATGCCCCGCTATGCCGATCTCGCCAGTAAGGAGGGCCCGTGCCGCTGCGGCATCCCTGGCGATCTGCTCGACCAGTTCGTCCAGGCCCGGGAAGCGCCGCTCCTCGCGGATGAAGGCGCGGAAGCGCACCTCAACCCGCTTGCCGTAGGCATCGCCGGACCAGTCGAAGACATGGGCCTCGACGCGCGGGATGACGCCGCCGACGGTCGGGCGGATGCCGGCGTTGGCGACGCCGGGCAGGGGACGGTCGGCGAGGCCGAGGATCTCGACGGCGTAGACCCCGTGCAGGGCGAAGTGCTTGCGGCCCAGTGGCAGGTTGAGGGTGGGGAAGCCGAGCAGGCGGCCGCGCTTGTCGCCGTGGGTGACGCGGGCGCACAGGCTGTAGGGCCGGCCGAGCAGGCGTGCGGCATCAATCAGCCGGCTCTCGGCGAGGGCGGCGCGGACGCGGGTGCTGGAAACTCGCTCATCTGCAAGGCTGACCTGCGGGGTGGCCTCGACCGAGAAGCCGTGCTCCGCGCCCATCCGCTGCAGCAGGGCGAAGTCGCCGCCGCGCCTGTGACCGAAGCGGAAGTCGTCACCGATCAGCACGTGGCGGGCGTGAAGGCGCCCGATCAGGATCTCGCGCACGAAGTCCTCGGCGGGCAGGGCGGCGAGGGTCTGGTTGAAGCGCAGGATGCGCAACTCGTCGACGAGGCCGGAGGCGGCGAGCCAGGCGGCCTTCTCGCGCAGGCTCATCAGCCGTGGCACGGGCGTCGGAGAAAAGACCTCGCGCGGCAGGGGCTCGAAGGTGAGGACCACGCGGCGGAGCCTCTCCGGCCTGGCCACGGCGTCCAGGCGTTGCAGCAGGGCCTGGTGGCCGAGGTGGAGGCCGTCGAAATTTCCTATGGTCACGGCGCTGCCCGGGCGCCCTGCCCTCTGAGGGGAGAGGGAGGATAAACCCCGGATCAGCTCCATGCCGCCTCCTCCCGTTTCAGGTCGCGCGGGCGCAGGCCAAGGGCGGCGAGCAGGGCGAAGTAGATCGCGACCGCGCCGAGCACGAGGCCGGCGAGCCACAGGGCGCGCTGGCTGCCGTGCATGGCGGACCAGTCGGCAAGCTCCGGGGCGAGCAGGAACAGGAAGGCGCCCATGCCGAGGCTGGCCCCGCCCGCCTGCAGGGCCAGCCGCCGCCACTGGCGGCCGGGGAGGTAGACGCCGCTCGTGCGCAGGTCGCGGTACAGCCACCAGGCGTTGAGCCAGGCTGCGAAGGCTGTGGCGGCGGCCAGCGCGGCGTGGGGGCCGGGGAGGGCGAGCAGGATCATCGGCACCACCACGGCGGCCTTGAAGGCGAGGTTGGCGAGCACGGCACGAATGCCGATCTTCACCGGGGTGGTGGTGTCCTGCCGCGCATAGAAGCCCGGTGCCAGCACCTTGATCAGCAGGAAGCCGGGCAGGCCGAGGCTGTAGGCGACTAGGGAGAGCTGCGCCATGGCGGTGTCGTGGGCGCTGAACTCGCCGTACTGGAACAGGGTGGCGAGCAGGGGGCCGGCCAGCAGCACCAGCCCGGCGGTGGCGGGCAGGGCGAGCAGCACGGTCAGGCGCAGGCCCCAGTCGAGGGTCTGGTTGAAATCGGCGCCCGAGTTGGAGGAGTGCTCGCGCGCGAGTTTGGGCAGGATCACGGTGGCGAGCGCCACGCCGAACATGCCGAGCGGGAATTCGACCAGCCGGTCGGAGTAGTACAGCCAGGACACCGAGCCCGCGATCAGGAAGGAGGCGAGGATGGTGTCGATCAAAAGGTTCAGTTGCGTGACCGACGAGCCGAAGATCGCCGGCAGCATCAGCTTCATGGTCTTGTTCACGCCCTCGTGGCGGCGCGAGACTTTCGGCCTGGGCAGCAGGCCCATGCGCCACAGCCAGGGAAGCTGGAAGCCGAGCTGCACCGCGCCCGCGACGAACACGCCCCAGGACAGCACGATCAGTGGCTCGTCCGAGTAATGCGCGCCCAGGAAGGCCGCGCCGATCAGCACGATGTTGAGCCACACCGGCGTCAGCGCGGGGATGGCGAACTTGCCGAAGCTGTTGAGCAGGCTGCTGGCGAAGGCGGTCAGCGAGATGAAGAACAGGTAGGGGAAGGTGATGCGCAGCATGGTCTCCGCCAGCGCCATCTGCTCGGGGTTTCCCGTGAAACCGGGGGCGAACAGCAGCAGCAGGACGGGGGCGGCGGCGACGCCAAGGGTCGTCACCAGCAGCAACACCGCGCCGAGGGTGCCGGCGACGTGGGCAATGTAGTCGTGCATCTCCTCCGGCGTGCGTTTCTCGCGGTACTCCGCCAGCACCGGCACGAAGGCCTGCTGGAAGGCGCCCTCGGCGAACAGGCGGCGCAGGAAGTTGGGGATCTTGAACACCACGAAGAAGGCGTCGGTGGCCGCGGAGGCGCCGAACAGCCTGGCGAACACGATGTCGCGCACGAAGCCGAGGATGCGCGAGATGAGGGTCATCGCGCTGATTACGGCGGTGGACTTGAGGAGGGAGCGGCTCATGCGGGCATTCTATACCCGGCGGTCTGTAGTGGCCTGTGTGGGAGGCGTCCTGCCACGATCAGCATCGCCTCGCTGAGGCTGCGGGAAATTTTGCCTCAGGGGGCGTCCAGGAAGACCCGCGCCTGCTAGGATGATCCATCCCCCTCTTCAGAGGCTGCCGTTCGTGCTTGAGCGTTCCGAGGATCTGTTGCGCCGGGTGGTCACCGGCCTGCGCTTTGCGTTCATCGTGTTCATGATCGTCTACCTGGCGATCTGCCTGCTGGGGCTCGGCGGAAAGCTCGTGGCCTACCTGCCGCAGCTCGGCGCACCCGACTTCCACCAGCTGCTGGCTCTGCTCAACGATGCCTTGTTCACCCTGATCGTGCTGGCGATCGTGCGCTCGCTGTTCATCAACGACAGCTTCCACTACGCGCTGACCTTCCTCGAAGTCGGTTTCGTCGTGCTGTTGCGCAAGCTGATCCTGCTCGAGACGGCGCCGCACGAGGTGTGGGTGCTGCTGGTGCTGGGCGTGATCAGCGCGCTGTTCTTCTCGCTGATCCTGCTGACGCACTACATGCGCAAGACGATCACACCCGCACAGGGGTGAGATGTCACACCCCGTTGCGCAGCATCAGCTCCGGCGGGTGTGGTTCGATGTAGACCTGCCCGGCCACGTAGGGGTGCGGGTGGCGGCGGAAGTGGTGACGCAGCAGGGTGATCGGTACGACCAGGGGCACGCGGCCCTCGCGGTAGTCGTCGATGACGCGGGCCAGTTCCTCGCGATCGCCGCCATCCAGCTCGTCGCGCAGGTAGCCGGCCAGGTGCTGCAGCACGTTGGCGTTCTTGCCGCGGCTGGCGAGGTGCCTGAGGCCGCGCATGAGGGTGAGCAGATAGTCGCGACCCAGGGTTTCGAGGCTGGTCTGGCACAGATCCGCCAGCAGGCGGCCGAGGTCGGTGTAGGTCTGCGGGTGGTGAGCCAGCAGCAGGAGCTTGTGGCGGGTGTGGAAGTCGAGCAGGGCGGGTGCGCTCAGGCCCTCGTGCACCATGCGGCGCCAGCGGTGCAGGGTGAAGACTCGGGTGATGAAGTTGTCGCGCAGGTGCGGGTCGCCGAGCCGTCCCTCCTCCTCGCAAGGGATCTCCGGGCGCGCGGCCATGAAGGTCTCCGCGAACTGGCCGACGCCCTTCTTCTCGGGCGGATGGCTGTTCGACCAGCCGTCGTACAACGTCACCCGCTCCATGCCGCAGCTCGGCGACTTGCTCTTGAGGATGTAGCCGCACAGCTCCGGGTGCGCCGCCGCCCGCTCGGTGCCGCTGGCGCGCAGGGCGTCGGTGACGTCCAGATCAAAGGTCTTGTTGCCGCGTACCCGTACCTCGCCATCGATCCTCACCAGCCGCAGGGTCTGGCGCGGGGTACCGAGGCCGATTTCGACCTCCGGGCAGAAGGGCACGAAACGGAAGAACTGACCGAGCGTCCCGATGATATAGTTGTCGCGCTTGTGGCCGCCGTCGAAGCGGACCTCTTCGCCGAGCAGGCAGCTGCTGATGCCGACGGGGATGAGGGGTTCCTGCATGGGGGCGAGCCTTTACCGGGGGGGCGTCTTGACGCAGCATAGCAGCAAAAATTGGCCTGCCGATGCGCCGCTTTCTCCACTTCCTGACCCTGCCCGCGTTGCTCGCGCCGGCCGGCGCCGTGCTTGCGGCAGCGGTCGAGCCCGAACTCGCCATCGCGCCGAGTCGCCTGCCGCAGCGGCTGGATGAATCGCCGTCCGCCGTGACGGTGATCGACCGCGAGATGTTGCGCGAGGCGGGCGTGCGTCGCATCGCCGACATCCTGCGCCTGGTGCCGGGCATGGTGGTGGGGAGCCGCAACCCGGCGATCCAGCCCGCGACCTACCTTGGTCTGTCCGACGACTTCTCTCGCCGCGTGCAGGTGCTGGTCGACGGCATCTCCATCTACGCCCCCTCGACCGGCGCGGTGCTGTGGCAGGACCTGCCGCTCGCGGTCGAGGACATCGAGCGCATCGAGGTAGTGCGCGGACCCAACACCGCGGCCTACGGCAGTCATGCCCTGCTCGCCACCATCAAGATCGCCACTGTCGCGCCGCGCGAGGCCTCGCGCTGGGGAGTGGGCGGGGCGGTCGGATCGAACGGCGTGCGCGATGCCCATGCCCGTCTGGCGGGCAGCGGCTCTGCCGGCGCCTGGATGCTCAGCGTCGTCCACCAGCAGGACGACGGTCTGGACGGCAGTGCCGCCGATGACCGCGGCGGTCGTCGCATGGACGGAATGCGCCTGAAGGGCGAGATCGAGCTGTCGCCCGTCACGGACATGCAGTGGCAACTCGGCCTTTCCCGTGCGCGCAACGGCATCGGTGCGGCGCTGGGGCAGGATGTCAGTGGCACCATCAACGACGCGTTCCGCGATGACAACGACCACCAGTTCCTCACCTTTCACCATCACCCCGCTGCGGGCAGCGAGTGGGTGCTGCGCCTGGCGCGCAACGCCCAGCGCTACGGCGAGCCGGATGCGGTGCGCTATCACTTCGTGCATGAGGCGGGCGAGGCCCTTCCCCGCTCGATGGAGGAGCTAGCGGCCCAGATCGAGCCCCTGAGCCTGACGCGCGGTTACCAGGCCAGCCGCTACGAGGCGGAGCTGGAACACCACCCCGTCCCGCTGGGGGTGCTGCGCGGGGTGTGGGGCATGGGGGTGCGGCGCGAGGAGGCGGAGGGCGAGCGGTTCTTCGGCTCCCCGGCCACCCGCAGGCTGGACAGCGCACGCCTGTTCGGCCATGCCGAGTGGCGCTTGAGCCAGGGCTGGCTGCTCAACGGCGGGGCCATGGCGGAGGAAACCGCGATCAGCGACCTGGTCATCACCCCGCGCCTGGCACTGATCCATCACCCCGCGCCGGGACACACCCTGCGCGCGGCCTGGAGCACGGGCACCCGCCAGCCGCTGCTGTTCGAGGACCAGGGCCGCACGGCTGCCTGGCGTATGGACGGGGATCCGGTCTGGCTGACCCTCGCCTCCGGCGGCCTGAAGGCCGAGCGCGCGACCGAATGGAGCCTCGGCTATCTGTGGGCGCCCCGGCGGGGGATGCAACTGGACCTGCGCGCCTTCCATCTGCGCCTCGAGGATCCCATCCGCGCCCTGATGCGGCTCGAGGGCGGGATGACCACGCTGCTCTACCCCATCGGAGGGGACTGGCTGCCGCTGGTGCTAGACATGCGCAACAGTGGTGAGGTCTCTGTGCGTGGCCTGGAGGCCATGCTCGACACGCGCCTGTCGCATGGCCTGAGCCTGCACCTGAACTGCGCCCTGACCGACGCCGAGGAGGGCTCCCTCCTTGCCGCTGGCTGGCCGGATTATGCCGCCACGGTGCCCCGTCATACCGTCGGTCTGCTGCTCACCCAGCGCCTCGGTGCGGCCTGGGACGCCAGCCTGCGGCTACACTATACAAGTCCCATGCAATGGGGCTTCGTCACCCGCGATGCGCTCGACGCCTCGACCGGCGTGGCCGCCAGGATCGGTTATGTGCGCCGGTTCGGCGTCCAGCGCATGCGGATCGACCTGATCGGTGAAAACCTCAATGGACGGGTGCATGACTTCGACATGGAACGTGGCTGGGGCCGGGCCGTCTGGCTGCGGCTGGCGCTCAGCGCCACCTGAGGCCATGCGTCGGTTCATCCTCCTCCTGCTGTTGGCCATGCCAATGCTGCTGGCCAGCCCCGCGAGGGCGGAGGATGTCTGGCTGCTGGGCGCGGAGGAGGGCGAGGCGCTCGCCGAATCGCTGCGTCCCGCCTTGCCTTCGGGGACCAGCCTTGCGCAGCAACGCCTGGGCGACGGGGCCGGGGTGCAGTGCCCCGGCGCGCGCTTGGTGCTGGCGGTGGGCGAGGCCGCTGCCCGCGCTGCGCTGCGCGGGTGCCCGCAGGCGAGGGTATGGGCCCTGGGACTGCCCGCCCTCAGCCTCGATGCCCTGCGCGCGGGAGCGCCGGGGCGCCTGTCCGGCGTGGCCTCGGACCTGCCGCCCGCGCGCCAGGTCGCCCTGCTGGATGCCCTGCGACCTCGCCCCCGCCAGGTGGCGGTGCCCTATTCGCCGGCCGCGGAGGGGCTGGCCCGCGCCGCAGCGCAGATCCTGAGCGCACGCGGCTTCCAGCCCGTCCTGCTCCCATCCCTGCCCGACGCCCAGCCCCTGCGCCCGCTGCGCGAGGTACTGGGCGAGGTCCAGGCCGTGCTCGCCCTGCCCGATCCCGCGCTCTATCACGAGGGCCTGCTCAAGCACTGGCTGCTGATGACGGCGCGCGAGGGGGTGCCGATGGTCGGCGGGCTCGGTCTGCAGGACGTGCGGCGAGGCGTGGTGGCCGCCGCCGTACAGGAGGAGGCGGCGGCGATCGCGCTGACCGTGCGTCTATTGCCCGAGCTGCTTGGTCCCGCCCCCCTGCCGCCGGTGCAGGCGCTGGACCGGGCCCGCGTCCTGCACAATCCGCTCATGCTCAGCCGCCTCGGCCTGCGGCTGGAGGAGGGGGAATGATGCGCGGCCACTCGGTCACCACGCAATTGATGCTGCTCGCCATCCTGCCGCTGGCGGTGCTGTTCATCGGCCTCACCCTCTTCCACGCCCACAACCGTAATGTCCTGCTGGACGAGCAATTCGAGGCTCGGGTGCACGATCTTTCCCGGGGGCTGGCCGCGCGGGCGACACAGAGCCTGCTGGCCGGCGACATGGAGGCTCTCGACGACCTCGCTCGCGAGATGGTGGGTGAGTCCAACATCTATGGCCTGCGCCTGGCCGACCCGATGGGTGACCCTCTGGTCAAGCGCGGCCACGGCCCGAAGACCGCGCCCGCCGACGCCCTGCGCGCGGTGTTCGTGCCACTGTGCATCCCGCAGCAGGGCGAGGATGACCACCTGCGCATCGGCGAGGCCTGGGTCTGGTTCGACCAGCGGCCGGTGAGCGCGACCAAGCGGCAGGGCTTCTGGCAGGCGATGGCCCTTGCCGTGCTGCTGGCCCTGGTGGTTGGCTGGGTGGCCTGGCGCCTGGCCACGCGCATCCTGCGCCCGCTGCGCGAGTCCCTGCGAGCGATGCATCGCATCGGCCACGGCATCGGTGGCGTGCGGGTGGCCGAGGATGCCGACAACGAGCTGCGCCAGCTGCAGCGCGGGGTCAACCTGCTGGCCGACGCGCTGGAGACCCAGGACCGCCTGCGCGCGGAAGCCTTGCGCCACGACCTCGCGCGTGAGCGGGCCGAGCAGGCCAAGGCCGTGCGTACCCTCTTCCTCGCCCACATGAGCCACGAGATCCGTACTCCGCTTAGCGCCTTGGTTGGCTTCATGCACCTGCTGCGGCGCGAGCATGCCGACCAGCCTATGACCCTGCGTAGCCAGCAGTACCTGGAGGCGATGGAGCAGTCGGCCCGCCACCTCGGCGAGCTGATCGGCGACATCCTCGACTTCTCCCGCATCGAGTCCGGCAAGCTGGAACTGCGTTCGGTGCCGTTCTCGGCCATGCGCCTGCTGGACGAAGTGGCGATCGAACTGGCCGAGCGCGCGCGTGCCAAGGGTCTGTACATCGACGTGGTGAGCTTCCTCGACGTGCCCGAGCGGGTCGAGAGCGACCCGCTGCGTCTGCGCCAGGTGCTCATCAATCTGCTCTCCAACGCGATCAAGTTCAGCCCGCAGGGTGGGATCGTCATGCGCCTGATGCTGGAGCAGCCACCGGACGAGCGGGGCGAGGGATGCGTGCTGCGTTTCGAGGTGGAGGACAGCGGCCCCGGCATCCCCGAGGCGGACCGGCAGCGCCTGCTGGAGGCCTTCGAGCAGCTGGACGCGGGTACCGAGCGGGCGCACGAGGGCACGGGCCTTGGGCTCGCCATCTGCCGCGGGCTGGTGGAGCGCGCGGGCGGCGAGCTGCGCATCGACGAGGGGGCGCTGGGTGGCGCCATGCTGAGCTTCACCTGGCCGGTACGCTGCGCCGTGCCTGGGCCGGAGCGCGGAGGCCTCCCGGTGCGCGTGGCCGTGGTGGACGATCGTACGAGCTTCCGTCAAGCGGCCTACACCCGCTTCAGCCGCCTGGGCTGGAGCGTCCAGCTGGAAGAGGGGGGGCTTGCGTCAAAGGGCTGGCGCGGGTTGCTCGATCGCCTGCCGTGCGGCCTGGACGTGCTCGCCCTGCGCGACCCGGTGGAGCGTGGCGAGGATGGCAGGGCGGCCCTGCTCGGCATGGCGCTCGAGGGACGGCAGCGGGCACGGCACGTGCTGGTCTGCACCGCGCGCGACGAACCGGACTGGGAGCGGCGCCTCGAGCATTTGGGGGCCACGGTGATCCGTTGCCCTGCCTCCCAGCGCGACCTCGAGCGCGCGGTCGAGAGCCTGGGCGATCTCCTGTTCCATGCCGGCTCCCGTCCGGCAGCCGACGAGGTGGGCGGCGCTGCCTTCGAGGGCAGGACGATCCTCGTGGTCGACGATCACCCGCTCAACCGCGAAGTACTTGGCCAGATGCTCGAGCAGGCCGGCGCGCGCGTGGTGCAGGCCGCGAGTGGGGACGAGGCCCTGGCCCGGCGCAAGGGCGTGGATGCTGTCCTGCTCGACCTGCACATGCCGGGCATGGATGGCGAGGTGGTGCTGCGCGAGCTGCGAGCACGCCAGCCCGAGCTCCCCGTGCTCATGCTGACCGCCGACACCGTGGGCGAGACCGCGGAGCGCCTGCACCGCGAGGGGGCGGTGGCCGTGCTGCACAAGCCGGTGGGAGAGACCCGGCTGTTCAGTGCATTGGCCACGGCCCTGGGGCAGCCCCTGCCGGCGCCGTCCCCTTCGCTGGAACTGGATGGCCTGCGGACGCGTTTCTGGCGGGATGAGTGGCCTTCCTTCGCCCTGCGCCTGCGCGCCGCGCGCCTGGCGGAAGACGGGCGGGCGCTGCACGAACTGCTGCACACCTTGGCCGGTACTGCGGGACTGGTGGGGTTGACCGGCCTGGCTGATGCCGCCCGGCGGCTGGACGAGACCTGGCGGGCCGCCGGCCGGACACCCGCCGACGGCGCCCTGTGGGACGCGCTTTGGCAACAGGTAGATGAGGAGGAGAAGCGATGATCAGGGTTGCCCTGGCGGATGATCAGACTCTGGTGCGACAGGCCCTGCGCATGCACCTCGACGGCCAGCGCGCGCTCAGCGTGGTGGCCGACGTGGACTCGGGCGAGGCCCTGCTCGCGCTGGTCGAGCGCGAGGAGCTGCATGTCGTGATGATAGACATCCACATGCCCGGCATGGGCGGGCTGGAGACCATGCGCCGCCTGCGCGCCCTTGAGCAGGGGCCGAGGATCATCGGCCTGTCCTCCATCACCACCCCTGCTTTCGTCCGCGACCTGTTCCGCGACGAGTTGATCGACGGCTATGTCTCGAAGGAGGCTGCCGGCCGTGACCTGCTGCGCGCGGTGGCGGAGGTCGCGGCTGGCCGGCGCTTCATCTGCCCGCGCCTCGCGGCGGCGCTGCAGGCCGAGCCGGAGGGGGCGACGCAGCGTTTCGCCAGCCTGACCGAGCGGGAGCGCGAGGTGCTGATGCAGGTCTTTGCCGGCCACGACAACAAGACCATCGCCCAGAACCTGATGCTGTCGGAAAAGACGGTCAGCCAGCACAAGCAGAACGCGCTGCGCAAGCTCGGGGTCAATGGCGAGATCGAGGCCTACCGGATGGCGCGGCTGGAGGGGTGGGTGGAATAGGTGGGGATGTTCGGGAAACGAAGGTTTTCCGGACACGACTGCGCCGGGCGAGGGGAATTCCCCCTTGGCCGCGCCGTGGCTGGCCTGCCCGTCAGGGGGTCAAACCGCCATGGATGGCGGTTTGAGGTTCCCCGGGACAGGATGTCCCGTGGAACCGGCCCCCTGACGGGCAGGCCAGACGCGGGAACCCCCGAAGGGGGCGCGGTCGTGGGGGCGTGTTTCTTTCCCCCCATTTCTTTGCACGAGCAAAGAAATGGGGTCGCCCGCGTGTGATTCGGGCGGTTCGAAGCGCTGGCCTTGAGGCGGGCGAAACAGCCCGCAAGCCTGTCCCAAGGCACCCCTGAACAACCGTTGAAGATTGATTTCGCCCGCTTTGAAGCTTGCATCTTCGAATGTGCGCTTGCGCACGCGGGCGAGTGCCTTTCTTTGCTTGCCCAAAGAAAGGCACCAAAGAAAGGCACCAAAGAAAGGCACCAAAGAAAGGCACCAAAGAAAGGCACCAAAGAAAGGCACCAAAGAAAGGCACCAAAGAAAGGGCCCCCCCGCGGGGGGGCCCTTCGGGCAAGCCATGGCCGGGGCCGCTCCGACCGGGCCGTCCCGGCGCGACATCCTGTCGCGGCGGGACTGAAAGGGCCATTCATGGCCCTTTCACCCGGCCTCCACAACCCCGTCCATGGCGACCCCAAGGGGGAACAGGCCCTTTTTAAGAACCCATCGCCCATCCCCCAATGGGTTAACCTTATGCGGCCATGATCACCTGTCACCATTACGCGGCTGGCCGCTGCCGCTCCTGCGGCCTGATCGAATTGCCCTATGCCGAACAGCTCCAGCGCAAGCAGCAGGCCTGCCGGGCGGCCCTTGCCGTCTGGCCCGGCCTGGCCTGGCTGCCTCCCGTGGCGAGCACCACGTCGGGCTTCCGCAACAAGGCCAAGATGGTCGTCTCGGGCACGGCGCAGGCGCCGGTGCTAGGCATCCTCAACCCCGCGGGCCGGGGGGTGGACCTGCGCGACTGCCCGCTCTATCCGCCCGCCATGCAGGCGGCCTTCGGCCCGATCATGGGCCTCATCCGCGCGGCAGGGATCGAGCCCTACGACGTGCCTGCACGCAGGGGGGAGCTGAAGTATGTCCTGCTTACGATCTGCGTGCAGACGGGCGGGATGATGCTGCGCCTCGTTCTCCGCTCGCGTGCCATGATCCCCGCCCTTCGTCAGCATCTACCCGAGCTGCAGGCATGCCTCCCCGGCCTGAAGGTCGTGTCGGTCAATCTGCAGCCCGAACACAAGGCGATCCTCGAGGGTGAGGAGGAGATCGTGCTGACGGAGCAACAGACCCTCACCATGTGGCTGAACGGCCTGCCGCTGCACCTGCGCCCGCGCAGCTTCTTCCAGACCAACAGCGCGGTGGCCGCCGCGCTCTACGCCACCGCGCGCGACTGGGTGGCGGAGATCGCCCCGGAAGGGATGTGGGACCTGTTCTGCGGGGTGGGCGGCTTCGCCCTGCATTGCGCCCCGTTTGTGCGCGGCACGGTGACGGGCATCGAGGTGAGCTTTGATGCCATCGAAAGCGCACGTCTGAGCGCCGCCGAACTGGGCCTGGCCAACACCGTGTTCCGAGTCCTGGATGCGGCCGACTTCGCCCTCGGACAGTCGGTGGTGCCAGCGCTGGTGCTGGTCAACCCGCCGCGGCGCGGCATCGGCGCGGAGCTGTGCGCCTTCCTCGATGCCTCCGCTGCGCGCTGGCTGGTCTACTCCAGCTGCAACCCGGCAAGCCTTGCCGATGATCTCGCCCGTTTGACGTCGTTCGAGCCGGTTCGCGCGCAGTTGTTCGATATTTTTCCTCATACCGCGCACAGTGAGGTGCTGGTGTTGCTGCGGCGCAGGTCCTGGCGCTGGAGGAGCGACGCCCCGTCGCGAACGGCTCGGGCAGGCTCATGAACTGCACGACAGCATCGAGCAGCCGGGCTTGTAGCGCGCCCACTCCGGGCGCAGGGCGGCCAGCGCCTCGTGCTCCGGTTGCTCGTCGTACGGGCGGCGCAGCACCTCCTGCAGGGTGTGCAGCATGGAGAGCTCGCCCGCCTCGGCGCGCTCGATGGCCTGCTGGGCCAGGTAGTTGCGCGGCACGTACTTCGGGTTGACCGCGCGCATGGCGGCCGCGCGCTCCTCGGCGGGGCGGCCGTCCTCACGGCGGCGGGTCTGGTAGCGCCGCAGCCAGTCCAGCGCGCCCGAGCGCATCCCGCCCTCCAGTCCCTCCGGCAGGTAGGAGGCGTTCTCGAAGGGCGCTAGCAGGGCGTCCTCGTCCAGCGTTGCGTCCGGGGCGGGCAGCTCGGTCAGGGCTCGGAAGAAGATCGTCCAGTCGCACTGGGCCTGCTGCAGCTTCCCGAGCAGGTCCTCGACCAGGGCCTCGTCCTCCTCCCCTCGATACGCCTGCAGGCCGAGCTTGGCCGCCATCATCGCCCGCCATTCCCGCGCATAGGTGTCGATGTAGGATTCGAGAGCCTCCTGCAGCGGCCGGACCTCCCCGACCAGCGGCAGCAGGGCCTCGCCGAGGCGGGCGAGGTTCCAGGCGGCGACCTTCGGCTGGCGGCCGAAGGCGTAGCGGCGCCCCTGCGCGTCGGTGGTGTTCGGCGTCCAGTCCGGGTCGTAGTCCTCCAGCCAGCCGTAGGGGCCATAGTCGATGGTCAGGCCGAGGATGGACATATTGTCGGTGTTCATCACCCCGTGCACGAAACCGACCCGCATCCAGTGCACGAGCATGCGGGCGGTACGCCGGCAGACCTCCCGGAACAGGGCGACATAGCCCTCGCGCCCCGGCTCGCCCAGGCCGGGGAAGTCGGTGCGCAGGGTGTAGTCGGCAAGTTGGCGCAGCAGGGCGCTGTCCCGACGCGCGGCATGGATCTCGAAGTGGCCGAAGCGGGTGAAGGAGGGTGCCACACGGCACACCACCGCGCCCGGCTCGGGGCGGACATCGCCGGTGTAGAGCATGTCGCGCAACACTGGCTCGCCGGTAGCGACCAGGCTCAGGGCGCGGGTGGTGGGGATGCCGAGGTGGTGCATGGCCTCGCTGCACAGGAATTCGCGCAGGGATGAGCGCAGCACCGCGCGCCCGTCCGCCGTGCGCGCATAGGGGGTGATCCCAGCCCCCTTGAGTTGCAGGACGAGCCGCTCGCCCTCGGGGTTGATGACTTCGCCAAGCACCAGCGCGCGGCCGTCGCCCAGCTGGCCGGCCCACTGGCCGAACTGGTGACCGCCGTAGCAGGCGGCATAGGGCTCCATGCCGGGCAGCAGGGCGTTGCCGCCGAACACCTCGGCGAACTCCGGCCGCTGGCATTCGGCCGGGTCGAGTCCGATCAGGCGGGCCACTTCCGGCGAACAGGCCAGCAGGCGCGGCGCAGCCACGGCGGTCGGTATGACGCGGGTGTAACAGGCGCCGAACACCTGGCGCGGTGCGTTGCGCGGGTCGGCGTCGCCCGGCAGCTGGCGGACGAAGCTGTTGTCGAAGCGCAGGGACTCGAGGGATCCCCGCGCCGGGGTGGCGCACATGGTTCGGGTCGGGTGGGGAGTGGCGGATCAGATCAAGATAGCCGACGCGCGGCGGTGTTGACCCGTGTGATTTGCAGGGCCATTGCCGTGGGCGGGTTGCGAGGGGGCGGGGCGTCGCCTACTTTCATCAGGGCTCTTTCATCGCGCGGCGGGTCCTCCGCCGCGGCATGAGGTGGCCCATGACCCCAGAGACCGCTTCCATGGACGAGTCCATCAGGGACGACGGGCCGTCAGCCCGCCTGCTGGCGGAACTGCTCGCGCGCGCCGACATCCGCCTCGGCGGCGGCCGCCCTTGGGACATGCGCCTGCTCGCCCCGGGCGTGCCCGAGCGAATCCTCGCCCGGGGCAGCCTCGGCCTCGGCGAGTCCTACATGGACGGCGCGTGGGAGGCCGACGCGCTCGATGAGTTTTTCGCCCGCCTGCTGCGTGCGGGGCTGGACCGGGAGGTGCGCCCCTGGCGCCTTCTCGGGCATGCCCTGCGCGCGCGCCTGCTCAACCTGCAGACCCCGCGCCGAGCCAGGCGGGTGGGCGAGGTCCATTACGACCTCGGCAACGACTTCTACCAGGCCATGCTCGATGCGCGCATGACCTACACCTGCGGCTACTGGCGCCAGGCCCGCACCCTGGACGAGGCGCAGGAGGCCAAGCTCGACCTGGTGTGCCGCAAGCTTGCTCTGCGGCCCGGCCAGCGCGTGCTCGACATTGGCTGCGGCTGGGGCGGCTTCGCGCGCTTCGCGGCCGAGCGCCACGGTGTCGAGGTGGTCGGCGTGACCATCTCGCGCGAGCAGCTCGAGCTTGGGCGCGAACTGTGCCGGGGCCTGCCGGTCGAACTGCGCCTGCAGGACTATCGTGAACTCGACGAGCCGTTCGACCACATCGCGAGCCTCGGCATGTTCGAGCATGTCGGGCACAAGAACTACCGGACCTATCTCGAAATCGCCCACCGCTGCCTGCGGGAGGACGGCCTGTTCCTCCTGCACACCATCGGCAAGCCAAGGAGCGGCACACCCACCGACCCCTGGGTCGAGCGCTACGTCTTTCCCAACGGCGAACTGCCCGCGTTGGCGCAGGTCGCGGGCGCGGCCGAGGGCCTGTTCATCGTCGAGGATCTGCACAACTTCGGCGCCGATTACGACCGTACCCTCATGGCCTGGCACCGCAACTTCGAGGTGGCCTGGCCGCGCTTCGCCGAGCGCTACGGCGAGCGTTTCCGCCGCATGTGGCGGTACTACCTGCTGGCCTGCGCCGGTGCCTTCCGTGCCCGCGACACTCAGCTGTGGCAGATCGTGTTCGCCAAGGAGGGGCACGCCCCGCTCGGCGGCTACCGGCGCCCCGAGTGAGCCTCGGCGATTGAAAATGCAGGAAAATCTTCTTGAAAGGGCCGCATTCGGCCCCAATCTCCGGTAAAGTAGTCGCCATCCCCTGCACCTCCGTTCCCCGGGGCCCTGTCCCGGGGCGGGGGCGCTTCATCTTTTCCGGAATCCCCACGTGCTCTCTACCGCCAACATCACCATGCAGTTCGGCCCCAAGCCGCTGTTCGAGGACATCTCCGTCAAGTTCGGCGACGGCAACCGCTACGGCCTTATCGGGGCCAACGGTTGCGGCAAGTCCACCTTCATGAAGATCCTCGGCGGTGACCTCGAGCCCACCGCAGGCAGCGTCATGCTCGATCCCAACGAGCGCATCGGCAAGCTGCGCCAGGACCAGTTCGCGTTCGAGGACCACAGCGTCATCGACACCGTCATCATGGGCCATGCCGAGCTGTGGGAGGTGAAGAGGGAGCGCGACCGCATCTACTCCCTGCCCGAGATGAGCGAGGAGGACGGCATGAAGGTCGCCGAGCTGGAGGTGGCCTTCGCCGAGATGGACGGCTACACCGCCGAGTCGCGCGCGGGCGAGCTGCTGCTCGGCCTCGACATCCCCATCGAGCAGCACTACGGCCCGATGAGCGCGGTGGCGCCCGGCTGGAAGCTGCGCGTGTTGCTCGCCCAGGCGCTGTTCTCCGACCCGGACATCCTGCTGCTGGACGAGCCGACCAACAACCTGGACATCAACACCATCCGCTGGCTGGAGAAGGTGCTCAACGCGCGCAACAGCACGATGATCATCATCTCCCACGACCGCCACTTCCTGAACAGCGTCTGCACCCACATGGCGGACCTGGACTACGGCGAACTGCGCGTCTACCCCGGCAACTATGACGAGTACATGACCGCCGCCACCGCCGCGCGCGAGCGCCTGCTGGCGGACAACGCCAAGAAGAAGGCTCAGATCGCCGAGTTGCAGAATTTCGTCAGCCGCTTCTCCGCCAACGCGTCCAAGGCTCGCCAGGCCACCTCGCGCGCACGCCAGATCGACAAGATCAAGCTGGAGGAGGTCAAGCCCTCCAGCCGCCAGAACCCGTTCATCCGCTTCGAGCAGGACAAGGAGCTCTACCGCCTGGCGCTGGAGGTCGAAGGAGTCAGCAAGGGTTACGGCGACGGGCCGCTGTTCAAGGGCCTGGACCTGATGGTCGAGGTGGGCGAGCGCATCGCCGTCATCGGCCCGAACGGCATCGGCAAGACCACCCTGCTGCGCACCCTGGTCGGCGACCTCGTCCCCGACAGCGGTACGGTGAAGTGGTCGGAGAACGTCAACCTCGGCTACTTCGCCCAGGACCATGCCGAGGACTTCGCCAAGGACATGACCCTGTTCGACTGGATGACCCAGTGGCGCCGCCCGCAGGACGACGAGCAGATGGTGCGCGGCACCCTCGGTCGCCTGCTGTTTTCGCAGGACGATATCAAGAAGTCGGTCAAGGTCGTCTCCGGCGGCGAGCAGGGCCGCCTGCTGTTCGGCAAGCTGATGCTGCAGCGCCCGAACGTGCTGGTGATGGACGAGCCGACCAACCACCTCGACATGGAGTCGATCGAGTCGCTCAACACCGCGCTGGAGAACTACCCGGGCACGCTGATCTTCGTCAGCCACGACCGCGAGTTCGTCTCCTCGCTCGCCACCCGCATCATCGAGCTGACCCCGAACGGCATCGTCAACTACAGCGGAAGCTACGACGACTACCTGCGCAGCCAGGGCGAGGAGTAAGTCCGCCCCGCGCCGTGTGGCGCCGCCGCATCGCGGGCCGGGAACCTGCCAGGGCCCCCGGCGCTCAAAGGTTCGGCCGGGGCATGGGTGGCCTTGCAGGTGCGCCGGCGGCCTCTTGGTGAAAGACAGCGGGCTCAGCCCGGGGAGCGGTCGAGCGATGAAGAGATTGATGTGGGTGGCGTTGCCCGTCATGGCGCTGACCGGATGCGCGGGCCCGGGCTATGTGCACGAGACGTACTACGGCGACGGTTACTACGACCCACAGCCGTATCCCCGGACGGTCTACGTGCATCGCGAGACCTACTACGAGCCGCGGCTGCGGGTCGTGGTGGTCGATGAGCCGAGAACGGTGGTGGTCAGGCCGCCCGCCCCGCATCATCGGCATGCCGAGCAACGGCGCATCGAGGGGCGTCACGAGCATCGCCATGAGCCCCTCCCGCGTGGTGGGGGCGATGTGAAGCGCCTGTGGGGGGATGGCGAGGGCGTGTCGCGCTTCCAGGAGCGCCGCGAGCATCGCCATGAGGCCACCACGCCCCGCGAGGTCGCGGCGAAGCCCCTGTGGCGCGGGCGTGAACCCGGGGCGGGCCTGGGGCAGGCGCCACGAAAGGACGCTCCGGCAAGGCACGGGGCGCAGGACAAATCGCATCGTGAGAACAAGCAGGCGCGCGAGGAGGCTCGTCCGCGCTGAGCATCACCCGCTGGCCTGATGGTGCCGGGCGAGGGGATGTTCGGAAGAAGTGGCGCGCCCGTAGGGATTCGAACCCCAGACCTCTGCCTCCGGAGGGTGGCGTCAAATAATCTAATTGTTGCCTTGACTCCAAGTGGTGTTTTGCTGGCATCCATATAAATCAATTGGTTGGCGACAAAACAAGCCATGCAAAAAGTGACACCTTGGGGTCTTGTTTTGTGCATTGGCGTCGAGGTCAGCATGGATGGAGGTCACATTTATGGATGCTTGTTTTTATGGGCGATGATCGTTGTCCTCCCTGGAGGCGAGGGCAAGTCATGGTCAACAGGGTCTATCTACGTGGGCATTCGCCTCGCTGTGGACACAGGTGCAGGAGAAGACTTTGGTGCCTGACTGATCCGTTGGATTGAAATTAGCGCCCACTTTGAATAAGTTGCTAATTGTCGTGTCCCGGCTGATTGGTTACGCGTCTGTTGAACAGCTCAGGGCGTGATTGCTGCCATTGTTTCATAGCCTGGATGGGGGTGACATGCCCCAAGGCCTTCTGTGGCAGATGATGATTGTATAG
>JBMOQP010000031.1:51435-72088 GCA_049322715.1 Pseudomonadota bacterium | reverse complement strand
CTGCCGAGCGCATCACCTACGAGCGCTTCAAGCGCGCCCTGGAGGAAGACGGCATCCGTCGACAGCCGCTGCTTGTCCCGCTGCCCTTGGAGGTTGACGCGCGCCTGATGGACGCGGCGGAGGAGGGCGCCGAAGCCCTGCGCAGGCTCGGCCTCGTGCTCGACCCCATCGGCCCCACCACCCTCGTCGTGCGCGAGATGCCCACCCTGTTGGCCCAGTCCGACATCGCCAGGCTCGCCATCGACACCCTCGACGAGATCGCCCGCCACGGCGATTCCCGCAGGATCGAACAGGCCCTCCACGCCGTCCTCTCCCGCATGGCCTGTCACGGCTCCGTCCGCGCCGGCCGCAGGCTCACCGTGACCGAGATGAACGCCCTGCTGCGCGATATGGAAGCCACCCCCCGCGCCGACCAGTGCAACCACGGCCGCCCGACGTGGACGCGGCTGACCATGGCGGATCTGGACAGGCTGTTCATGCGCGGGCAGTGATTAAACAGGCTCGTCCCCTTGATAGGGGGGAAGGGTGGAATGGCGCCGAATGCTGGCACCTTCCCGCCAATCCCTGTCTAATGCACCGTCCTGACTGATCTTCTCGTTCCTCTCTGTATGCAATCCATCTGGCTCATGGGCCCCACCGCTTCCGGCAAGACCGGGCTGGCGCTGGAGCTGGCGCGGCGTTTGCCGGTCGAGCTGATCAGTGTCGACTCGGCGCTGGTCTATCGCGGCATGGACATCGGCACGGCCAAGCCGGATGCGGAGACCCTGCGTGAGTTCCCGCACCGGCTGATCGACATCATCGATCCGACCGATGCCTATTCCGCCGCCCGTTTCCGCGCGGACGCGCTGGAGGCGATGCGCGAGATTCATGCGCGCGGCCGCATCCCGCTTCTGGTCGGTGGCACCATGCTTTACTACCGCGCCCTGCAGGACGGGTTGGCCGACCTGCCAGCCGCCGATCCCGCGCTGCGCGAGGCGATCCAGGCCGAGGCTACGGTGCGCGGCTGGGCGGCCTTGCACGAGGAGCTCGCCAGGGTCGATCCGCAGGCCGCCGCGCGCATCCACCCGAACGATCCTCAGCGGCTCGGGCGGGCGCTGGAGGTGTGGCGCCTGACCGGGGTGCCGCTGTCCGAGTGGCAGGCACGCGGCCGAGAGCAGGCTCTGCCTGCGCTCGGCCGGGTACTGAAGCTCGCCTTGATTCCGCCGCGTGAACTCCTGCGCGAACGCATTGCCGAACGTTTCACCCAGATGCTCGAGGCCGGTTTCATCGGCGAGGTCGAGGAGCTGCGCGCGCGCGGCGATCTGCACCTCGGCCTGCCGTCCATGCGCTCCGTGGGCTATAGACAGATCTGGGAATATCTTGATGGCGCCCATACGTATGAACGGATGATTGAGCTGGGCGTGACCGCAACCCGTGGGCTGGCCAAACGGCAGATGACTTGGCTGCGCAGCGAGTGCGACCTGCATGCGCTGGACATGAACGTCTCGTTCGACCGGCTGGTTGATGCGCTGGAGCCGTGGCTCGCCGGAGGCGGCTTTGCCGCGTGCTAACATCTGAAAGCAATATTCGAGGAATGACTCCATGGCCAAAGGCCAAACCCTTCAAGAACCCTTTCTGAACGCCCTGCGCCGCGAACGCGTGCCGGTGTCCATCTACCTGGTCAACGGCATCAAGCTGCAGGGGCAGGTCGAGTCCTTCGACGCCTACGTGGTGCTGCTGCGCAATACCGTCAGTCAGATGGTGTACAAGCACGCCATCTCCACCATCGTGCCGGCCCGCCCGGTGCAGATGGACATGACGTCCGAGGGGCCGGATGGCCACGTAGGCGACATCGATTTCAACGCAGGCGACTGAGTAGCGGATGGAATTGTTCGAACGCCCCGGGGTGAAGACCACCGGGGAGGGCGAGAAGGCCGTCCTGCTGCACGTGCGTTCGCGCACGGATGAGTCCCCCGAGGCGCTGGACGAGTTCGTCGAACTCGCCCGCTCGGCCGGGGCCGTGGTCGAGACCGTTCTGGTCGTCACCCGCACCCAGTTCGATGCGCGCACCCTGATCGGCAGCGGCAAGGCGGAGGAGCTCAAGCAGGAGGTCGAGGCGCGCGGGGCGAGCCTCGTCATCGTCAACCACGATCTCTCCCCGAGCCAGGAACGCAACCTCGAGAAGCTGCTTGGCTGCCGGGTGCTCGATCGTGCCGGCCTGATCCTCGACATCTTCGCCCAGCGCGCGCGCTCGCACGAGGGCAAGCTGCAGGTCGAGCTGGCCCAGTTGCAGCACCTTTCCACCCGCCTGGTGCGCGGCTGGACCCACCTCGAGCGCCAGAAGGGAGGCATCGGCCTGCGCGGCCCGGGCGAAACCCAACTGGAGACCGACCGCCGCCTGGTCGCGGTGCGTATCAACCAGCTCAAGCGCCGCCTGGAGAAGGTGCGCTCACAGCGCCAGGAAGGCCGCAAGGGACGCCAACGCGCCGAGGTGCCCACGGTCGCCCTGGTTGGCTACACCAATGCCGGCAAGTCCACCCTGTTCAACCGCCTGACCGAGGCGGGCGTGTACGCCGCCGACCAGCTGTTCGCCACACTCGATGCCACCCTGCGCCGGGTCGACCTGCCGCAGGGCGGGGCGATGGTGCTTGCGGACACGGTCGGTTTCATCGCTGACCTGCCGCACGAGCTGGTGGCGGCTTTCCGCTCCACCCTGGAGGAGACGCGCGAGGCGGCTCTGCTGCTGCACGTGATCGACGCGCAGGGCGAGGGGCGGGACGAGCGCATCGCCGAGGTCGAGGACGTGCTGGAGCAGATCGGCGCCGACGAGGTGTCCGTGCTTGAGGTCTATAACAAGATCGACCTGATGGGGCGCGAGCCACGCATCGAGTACGACGAGGAGGGGCGTCCGCGCAGGGTTTGGATCTCGGCGGCCAAGGGGCTCGGCATCGACCTGCTGTTCGAGGCGATCGAGGCCTGCCTGGCTGCGGAGATCGTGCGCCTCGACGTGTTTCTTACGCCTGCGGAGGCTCGCCTGCGCGCCCGCCTGTATGCCGAGGGGGCGATCACTTCCGAGCAGATGGACGAGGGGGGGTGTTGGCACCTCGGCCTGCGCCTTCCCGCCGTGCGCTGGAACCAGTTGCTGGCCCACGAACCGGGCCTCAAGCTGGCGCTGGATCGGTGAGTTTCCTTGCCCTTGCCGGCAACCTCCCCATAAAATCCCCGATCTTGAAATCAAATGCCCTTTAAGAGGACAGCTTATGGCGTGGAATGAGCCTGGCGGTGGCCCCCAGGATCCGTGGAAATCGCCCCGTCGTGGCGGCGGCGAAGGCCCGAATCTCGACCAGTGGCTGAAGGACCTCGGCGGCAAGCTGGGCGGCAAGGGCCCCGCCAAGGGACCGGGTGCCGGCGGCATCGGTCTGCTCGCCGGCATCGGTCTGGCCGTGTGGCTGGCCTCGGGCATCTACATCGTCAATGACGGCCAGCGTGGCGTCGTGATGCAGTTCGGCAAGTATGTCGGCACCAGCCTGCCCGGTCCGCACTGGCATCTCCCGTATCCGATCCAGACCGTCGAGACGGTGGATGTGGACCAGTTCCGCAGCAAGCAGATCAAGATGCAGATGCTGACCTCCGACGAGAACATCGTCGATGTCGAGGTTGCGGTGCAGTACAACGTCAAGGATCCGGCCCAGTACCTGTTCAATACCCGCGACCCGGACGCCACCCTGCAGGAGGCGAGCCAGAGCGCGGTGCGTGAGGTGATCGGCAAGAACAGCATGGACTTTGTCCTCACCGAGGGGCGAGCCGAAGTCGCCACTCAGGTGAAGGCCGTCGTGCAGGCGACCCTCGACAGCTACGGCACCGGTCTCGACATCAAGTCGGTCAACCTGCAGGATGCCCAGCCGCCCGAGCCGGTGCAGCCCGCCTTCGCCGATGCCATCAAGGCGCGCGAAGACGAGCAGCGCTTCATCAACGAGGCGGAGGCCTATGCCAACGGCATCATCCCGCAGGCCCGCGGCCAGGCCACGCAGATGATCGAGGAGGCGCGCGCCTACCGCACCCGCGTGAGCAAGGCCGCCGAGGGTGAGGCCAAGCGCTTCAGTGACCTGCTGGTCGAGTACCGCAAGGCGCCGGAGGTGACCCGCAAGCGCCTGTACCTCGAAACCGTCGAGAACGTGCTGGGCAAGAGCAGCAAGGTGGTCATGGACGTGCAGGGGGGCAACAACGTCCTCTATCTGCCGCTCGATCGCATGATGCAGGGGGGCAAGGCTGCCGAGGCCCCCGCCGCGGCCCAGCCGTCCGCGCCGGTTCAGGCGACTACCCCCCAGACCCTGCCGCGCATGGATTCGCGCGCCCGCACTGACCTGCGCTCGAGGGAGACCCCGTAATGTCCGCGCGTAACCTTTTCCTGCCTGCCCTGGCGATCGGCGCTGGTTTGCTGGCCATGTCGACCTTCACCGTGCGCGAATATGACCGCGTGGCCCTGTTCCGCCTCGGCGAGATCGTCAAGACCGATTTCGCACCGGGCCTGCATTTCAAGCTGCCGTTCATCCACAGCATCCGTCGCTACGACGGCCGTCTGCTGAGCATGGATGCGCCGCCCGAGCGCTACCTGACCAGCGAGAAGAAGAACGTCATCGTCGACGCCTTCATCAAGTGGCGGATTGCCGACGTGGGCCTGTACCACCGCTCCACCCGCGGCGACGAGCGGGCCGCGGTGGCGCGCCTGTCGCAGATCGTGAAGGACGGCATGAAGAGCCAGCTCTCTGCCCGCACCATCCAGGATGCCGTCACCGGCGCGCGCGGCGAGATGATGGACGCCGTTCGCACCGCGGCGAACGTGGAGGCCGCCAAGCTCGGCATTGAGGTGATGGACGTGCGCATCAAGCGCATCGACCTGCCGTCCGAGGTCAGCGAGTCCGTCTACCGGCGCATGGAGAAGGAACGCGCCACCGTCGCCAAGGCCTTCCGTTCGCGCGGCGAGGAGCAGGCGAAGAAGATCACCGCGGATGCCGAGCGTCAGCGCGAGGAGATCATCGCCAACGCCTACGCCGAATCGCAAGCCATCCGCGGCGAGGGTGATGCCGAGGCGGCTCGCCTGTACGCCGAGGCGTACGGCAAGGACCGGGAGTTCTTCGAGTTCCACCGCAGCCTTGAGGCTTACGGAAAGTCCTTCACCGGCAAGGACGACGTCTTGGTGCTGCAACCGGACAGCGAGTTCTTCCGCTACTTCGGCAGCCCGGCGGGTTCGGACAAGCGGTAATCCCGACCATGTCCGACGATTTGTGGGCCGCCCTGGCCCTGGTGCTCGTGCTCGAGGGGCTGCTTCCCCTCATCAGCCCGAGGGTCTACCGCCAGTCGGTCGAACAGCTCGCGGCCCTGCCGGATCGCACGCTGCGTCTGGTGGCCATGGGCATCATCATGCTTGGTCTCGTGCTGCTCGGCATCGTGCGTGGGTGAATTCGGAATGACACAAGAAAATCGCTGGCTGCTTCCGGCTGGCATCGACGAACTTCTTCCGCAGGCGGCGTGGGCCACCGAGGCCCTGCGTCGCCGCCTGCTCGACCGCTTCCGAGCCTGGGGATACGAGCTCGTCATCCCGCCCATGGTCGAGTACGTCGAATCGCTGCTGATCCATCCGGGCGACGACCTCGACCTGTCGACCTTCAAGCTGATCGACCAGCTGACCGGTCGCCTGATGGGCGTGCGTGCCGACATGACGCCGCAGATGGCGCGCATCGACGCGCACAGCCTGCGCCAGGAAGGGCCGACCCGCCTGTGCTACCTGGGCACCGTGCTGCACGCGCTGCCAGGCGGTTTCGCCGGCACGCGCGCGCCGATGCAGGTGGGCGCCGAGCTGTTCGGCCATGCCGGCACCGCGAGCGACATCGAGATCCTGCGCCTGATGCTCGAGACCCTCGAGGTTGCCGGGGTGCGCGATGTCTGGCTGGACCTCGGGCATGTCGGCATCTACCGCTCCCTCGCGCGCCAGGCCGGCTTCGATGCGGAGGACGAGGCGAGCTTCTTCGATCTCCTGCAGCGCAAGGCCGTGCCCGAGATCGAGGCCTTCATCGGTGGGCGCCTTCTTCCGGGCGAGCTCGCGGCCATGCTGCGCGCCCTGCCGGACCTGCACGGCGAGGGGCTGGGAACCCTTGAGGGCGCGCGCCGCCGCCTGTCCGCTGCTGGCGATGAGGTGCACCAGGCACTGGATGACCTCGCCGAGGTGGCCCGTGCGTTGCAGGGGCAGGGCGGGGGCGTGCGGCTGCATTTCGACCTGGCCGAACTGCGTGGTTATCACTATCACACCGGCATCGTGTTCGCGGCCTTCGTGCCGGGGCAGGGGCAGGCGATCGCGCGCGGTGGGCGCTACGACGGCATCGGCGAGGCCTTCGGTCGTGCCCGCCCCGCGACCGGGTTCTCTGCCGACGTGCGCGCCCTGGTTGCCGTGGCGGACTCGGTCGGCGAATCGGCCGATGCGGTGCTCGCGCCGGCGGGGGTGGATGATGCCGAGCTCGAGCGCAAGGTGCGCGAGCTGCGTGCCGCCGGACAGCGCGTCATCCAGGCCCTCCCGGGGCAGGATTCGAACCCGTGCGCCTTGGGTTGCAGGCGTGTGCTCGAGCGGCACGAGGGGGCCTGGCAGGTGCGTGAGGCAAGCGCCGGCTGATCCCGCGTTTGCCGTGCAGGGCATGGACGCCCGCCGCATCCAGGGCTCAGTCCCTTGGACTGCGGTCATCGGGGCCGGGCATGTGCCGGGCCCCGATGTGCCGAAAAATGACAGGGATGGGATTTTTCCGGTTTTTACATGAGATTTGACCTTCATGGCCAAAAGTATTGTGGTTCTGGGCTCCCAGTGGGGCGACGAGGGCAAGGGCAAGGTCGTTGACCTGCTGACCGATCAGGTCGCCGCCGTGGTGCGTTTCCAGGGCGGTCACAACGCCGGTCACACGCTGTGGGTGAATGGCGAGAAGACCGTCCTGCACCTGATCCCCTCGGGGATCCTGCGCGAGGGCGTGGAATGCGTGATCGGCAACGGCGTGGTGCTCGCGCCGGACGCCCTGCTCAAGGAGATGACCCAGCTCGAGGCGCGTGGCGTGCCGGTACGCGATCGCCTCAAGCTGTCGGCGGCCTGCCCGTTGATCCTGCCCTACCATGTCGCCATCGACCAGGCGCGCGAGCGCGCTGCCGGCCGAGGCGCGATCGGCACCACCGGTCGCGGCATCGGCCCGGCCTACGAGGACAAGGTGGCGCGCCGTGCCCTGCGCCTGATCGACCTGCTGCACCGCGAGCGCTTCGCCGAGAAGCTCGGCTCGGTGCTGGACTACCACAACTTCGTGCTGAAGAACTACTTCCATGCCGACACGGTCGACTTCCAGCGCGTGCTGGATGACTGCATGGCGTATGCCGAAACCCTCGCGCCGATGATCATCGACGTGACGGAGTATTTGCACGAGTTGCGCAAGTCCGGCAGGAACATCCTGTTCGAGGGGGCGCAGGGCACGCTGCTGGACATCGACCACGGCACCTATCCGTTCGTGACCTCGTCCAACACCACTGCCGGCGGCGCCTCCACCGGTACCGGCGTCGGCCCGCTCGAACTGGATTACGTGCTCGGCATCACCAAGGCCTACACCACCCGTGTCGGCGCCGGCCCTTTCCCGACCGAGCTCGAGTACGACGCCGCCCAGGACGTCGGCGATCCGATCGGCAAGCACCTCGGCACCAAGGGCCACGAGTTCGGCGCCACCACTGGCCGCCAGCGCCGCTGCGGCTGGTTCGATGCCGTCGCCCTGCGCCGCGCAGTGCAGATCAACAGCATCAGCGGCCTGTGCCTGACCAAGCTGGACGTGCTGGATGGGCTCGATACCCTGCGCCTCTGCGTCGGCTACAAGGTGGACGGCCAGGTCATGAAGGCCCCGCCGGTCGGCGCGGATGGCTTCGCCAGCATCGAGCCCATGTACGAAGACATGCCGGGCTGGAGGGAGTCCACCGTCGGCATCAAGCGTGTCGAGGATCTGCCGGCTGCCGCGCGTGCCTATATTCGCCGCATCGAGGAAGTGTGCGGCGTGCCGGTGGACATCATCTCCACCGGTCCGGATCGTGAGGAGACCATCATCCTCCGCCATCCTTTCGCAGCCTGATGGGGAGAGGGGGAGCGGCATCATGTTTCCGTTCCCTACCTTCCAGCCGTGCCTCCGACCCGGGCGGCGTCAAAAGCGCCGCAGGGCTCCCGAGGGCCGCCCCCCGAAGGGGCTTGCGGCATGGATGCCGCAAGGGTCCGAGGGGAGGGGCCAGCGGCGCTGGGTTGCCGTAAGGCGACACCCGGAGGGCGGAATCCAGGGATGGATTCCGCAACAGCGCCGTAGGGAACGACGCTGGGTTGCCGTAAGGCGACACCCGGAGGGCGGAATCCAGGGATGGATTCCGCCGCTCGAATCCTCCCGGCGCGATACCTTGCCGAACCTCTCCGGCAGCGCCATCATCCCCACACGATCGCGACGCATGCGGTATGCTTGCGGATTGTGATCCATCAGCCATTCCATCGAGCCTACGCCCGCATGACCTCTAAGCTTGATCCGCACGCCGAGCGCGAAGCGGAAAAGTACGAAAACCCGATCGCCAGCCGCGAGCTCCTGCTCGAGATGATCAAGGCGCATGGCAGCCCCACGACCTTCGAGCGCCTGCTGTTGAACCTCGGCTACGACGATGATGATCGCATCGAGGCCCTGCGCCGTCGCCTTCGGGCCATGGAGCGCGACGGACAGCTGATCCGCAACCGCAAGGGTGGCTACGTGCCGTTGGACAAGTCCGAGCTGGTGCGCGGCCGCGTGATCGGCCACAAGGACGGCTTCGGCTTCCTGGTGCCGGACGAGGGCGGGGATGACGTGTTCCTCTCCGCGCGCCAGATGCGCGCCCTGCTGCACGGCGACCGTGCGGTGGTGCAGATCACCGGCATCGACCAGCGCGGCCGCCGCGAGGGGGCGCTGGTCGAGGTGCTCGAGCGCGCCAATGCCGAGGTGGTCGGCCGCCTGGTTCTCGAGTCCGGCGTGGCCTTCGTCATCCCGGACAACAAGCGCATTACCCAGGACGTACTGATCCCGCAGGACGCGCTCGGTGAGGCGCAGGACGGCCAGATCGTGCGCGTGCAGCTGGTCGAACAGCCGACCTTCCGCAACAAGCCGGTCGGGCGGGTGGTCGAGGTGCTGGGCGATCACATGGCGCCGGGCATGGAGATCGACGTCGCCATTCACACCCATGGCTTGCGCTACCTGTGGCCGGAGGATCTGCAGGAACAGATCGCGGGCCTGAGCGAGGAGGTCGCCGAGGCCGACAAGCTGGGGCGCGTTGACCTGCGCGACGTGCCGCTGGTCACCATCGACGGCGAGGACGCGCGCGACTTCGACGACGCCGTTTACTGTGAGCCGACCGCCAAGGGCTGGCGCCTGATCGTCGCCATCGCCGATGTCTCCCACTACGTCACCGTGGGCAGTCCGCTGGACCGCGAGGCCTTCTTCCGCAGCACCTCGGTGTATTTCCCGGGCCGGGTCATCCCCATGTTGCCGGAGATCCTCTCCAACGGCCTGTGCTCGATCAATCCGCATGTCGACCGCCTGTGCATGGTGTGCGAGATGCTGATCAACCGCGAGGGCGACATCATCCGCTCGCGCTTCTACGAGGGGGTGATGCGCTCGCACGCGCGCATGACCTACACCAAGGTGGCGAAGATCCTGCTCGACAAAGACGAGGCCCTGCGAAAGGAATACGCTCCGATCGTGCCCCACCTCGAATCCCTGCATGGTCTGTACGGCGTGCTGATGGAGGCTCGCACCCGCCGCGGCGCGATGGACTTCGACACCACTGAAACCAAGATCGTGTTCGGCGAGGGCCGCAAGATCGAGGCGATCGTGCCCTACGAGCGTAATGACGCCCACCGCCTGATCGAGGAGTGCATGATCGCCGCCAACGTCGCGGCCGCGCGTTTCCTCGAGCGACGCAAGATCGATGGCCTGTACCGCATCCACGATCGTCCGGCGGCGGAGAAGATCGCCGACCTGCGTACCTTCCTCGGCGAGCTCGGTCTCTCCATGGGGGGCGGCGACAAGCCGGAGGCCAAGGACTTCAATGCCGTCCTCGAGGCCGCCAAGGGGCGGGAGGACCAGCATCTGATCCAGACCGTGGTGCTGCGGACCATGAAGCAGGCGGTGTACTCGCCGGACAACATCGGCCACTTTGGCCTCGCGCACGCCAATTACGCGCACTTCACCTCGCCCATCCGCCGCTACCCGGACCTGTTGGTGCACCGCGCCATCCGCCACGTCCTGCGCACCGGCTCCGCCGAGCATTTCCCCTATGCGCACGACGAGCTGGGCCTCATCGGCGAGCACTGCTCGAACAACGAGCGCCGAGCCGACGAGGCCACCCGCGATGCGACCGACTGGCTCAAGTGCGAGTTCATGCAGGACCGCGTGGGCGAGGTCTTCGATGGCGTGATCACCGCTGTCACCTCGTTCGGCCTGTTCGTCGAGCTCAAGGGCGTATTCGTCGAGGGGCTGCTGCATATCACGGCGCTCGACAAGGACTACTACCACTTCGACCCGGTCGGTCACCGGCTGGTCGGCGAACGCACCGGCCAGGTCTATCGCCTGGGTGATGCGGTCACCGTGCAGGTGGCGCGGGTCGACCTGGACGAGCGCAAGATCGACTTCGTCCTGCCGCGTGGTGAGGCCAAGCCAGCTGCGGCTGCTGCCGAAGAGGGGGAGGAAACTCCGGCCAGGAAGAAGCGCCGCCGTCGCAAGAAGCCGGGCAAGGGAGGCGCGGAAGAACCTTCTGCGACATCCGTCGAGGCAGTGGTCGATGAGGGGTTCGATGAGCACGAGCCTGGCGATGTGAACGGCAATGTGCTGGTCGATGAGGGTGGAGCCGAGGCTGAACGCAAGCCGAAGAAGCGCCGCCGCCGCCCGCCGCGCCGGAAGAAGGCGGAATGAGCCGAAAGCCGATCGAGAAAGGGGGCGAGGACAGGAAAGGACGCCATGCCGGACCGCGCCGGGAGCGTGATGAATCCTTCGGCAGTGGCGGCGAAAGCTGGCTGTTTGGCATCCACGCGGTCGAGGCCGCGCTGCGCCACGATCCGGCCAACATCGTCCGCTTGCTGTTTGCGCAGGGCCGGCGCGACCTGCGTCTGCAGGAGGTGGAGCGGCTGGCCGAAGAAGCTGGGCTTTCCATCACCCGGGTCGAGCCGCGCGAACTCGACCGGCTGACACGCGTCGACCGCCACCAGGGTGTCGCGGTCCAGTACCGGGCTGCGCCGACCTATGATGAGAACGATCTCTACGCCATGCTGGATGGCCTGGATGAGCCCGCCCTGCTGCTGGTGCTCGATGGCGTGACCGACCCGCACAACCTCGGCGCCTGCCTGCGGGTGGCCGACGGGGCGGGGGCGCAGGCCGTCATCGCGCCCAAGGACCGCGCGGTCGGGTTGACCCCGACGGTGCGCAAGGTCGCCTCCGGTGCTGCCGAGAGCGTACCCTTCGTGCAGGTGACCAACCTTGCGCGTACCCTCGACGGACTCAAGCAGCGCAACATCTGGGTGATCGGCCTCGCTGGCGAGGCCGATCACAGCCTGTACGAGACCCGCCTTGCCACCCAGCCCCTGGCCGTGGTGATGGGAGCTGAGGGCTCGGGTCTGCGCCGCCTCACGCGCGAAGCCTGCGATGAACTGGTCAACCTGCCCATGCTGGGCTCGGTCGAAAGCCTGAACGTTTCGGTGGCCGCCGGCGTCAGCCTGTACGAGATCCGCCGCCAGCGCCTCGCCGCCGGCTGACGGGTTTTGCCGGGGCGGACTTTTCCCCTATAATCCCGCTTTTCCCGCGCCTGGCCTCCCGGTTTGGCGCGGTTTACCCTGCCTGACCGTGATGCGCGGCAGGCTGTTCAATCCGTAGGGAGTATCCATGCGACACTATGAAGTCGTTTTCCTGGTTCATCCGGACCAGAGCGAGCAGGTGCCGGCCATGATCGAGCGTTATCGCTCCATCATCGAAGCCGACGGCGGCAAGATCCATCGTCTCGAGGACTGGGGCCGTCGCCAGCTGGCCTACCCGATCCAGAAGATTCACAAGGCCCACTACGTGCTCATGAACATCGAGTGCGGCCAGCAGGCCATGGCTGAGCTGAACGAGTCCTTCCGCTTCAACGACGCGGTGATCCGTGACCTCGTGATCAAGATGGACGGTCCGGTGACCGAGCCGTCCCCGATGGTCAAGGAAGAAGAGCCCCGCCGTGGCTCCGCGGCGGCCGACGCCGCTGAGTCCGCCTGATTCGCTGACGAGGTAAAGTCATGTCCCGTTATTTCCGTCGTCGCAAGTTCTGCAAGTTCACCGCCGAGGGCGTTGAGCACATCGACTACAAGGATCTCGCCACCCTCAAGGGTTTCCTGACCGAGACCGGCAAGATCGTTCCGAGCCGCGTGACCGGCACCAAGGTGCGCTACCAGCGCCAGCTGGCCGAGGCCATCAAGCGCGCGCGCTTCCTGGCGCTGCTGCCCTACACTGACCGTCACTGAGGGGAGCGCGAGCAATGGAAGTCATTCTGCTGAGCAAAGTAGAGAACCTGGGCAACCTGGGTGATGTGGTGAAGGTGCGCAACGGTTACGCGCGCAACTTCCTGATCCCCTATGGCAAGGCCAAGGCCGCCACCAAGTCCAACGTGGCCGAGTTCGAAGCCCGCCGCGCGGAACTGGAGAAGGCCGCCGCCGAGGCGCTGGCCGCAGCCCAGGCACGTGCAGTCCAGCTCGAGGGTGTGTCCGTGACCATCGCCGGCAAGGCCGGTACCGAAGGCAAGCTGTTCGGCTCCATCGGCACCGCCGAGATCGCCGACGCACTGACTGCCGCCGGCCATGCCGTCGAGAAGCGTGAGGTCCGCATGCCGACCGGCCCGCTGCGCGCCGTTGGCGAGTACGACATCGAGCTGCACCTGCACACCGACGTCAACACCTCCGTCAAGGTGAACGTGATTGCCGAGGCCTGATGGCCGCGCGTGACCGTGATGCAAGGGGCGCCACCATGGCGCCCCTTCCTTTTTCCGGCGTTCCCCAATCCGCTCCCTGTGCATTGGTGAACGCCACCTCTGCGGTTAGAATGCCGCTTTAACCATTGCGTGTGTCCATGCACCTGACGACCGTCGACCTCGTCCTGCTCGGTGTCATCGCCTTTTCCGCGCTGATCAGTGTCTTGCGCGGCTTCATGAAGGAGATGGTCTCTCTGCTGACCTGGGTTGCGGCATTCGTCATCGGCATCCTCTACGCCGCGCACCTGGCGCCCTTTTTGCCGGCGAGCATCGATATCCCCTCGATGCGTCTCGCCGTCGCTTTCGTCATCCTCTTCATCCTTACCCTGATCGTCGGCGGCATCATCAATGCCGTGATCGGATTGCTGGTGAGGAAGACCGGCCTCTCGGGTTCGGATCGCAGCATCGGGGTCGTCTTCGGCCTGGTGCGCGGGGTGTTCCTGGTGTGTGTCCTGATCCTGCTCGGCAGCCTGACGCCGATGCCGCAGGATCCTTGGTGGAAGGGATCTCAGGTCATCCAGAACCTGAGTCCGGTCGCGAAATGGATGCGCGATCTGCTTCCGAACGATCTGGCGCAAAACTTCAAGCTTTGAGATAGCCCATGTGTGGAATCATCGGCATTGTCGGGCGCAGCCCGGTCAACCAGACCATCTATGATGGCCTGACCATCCTCCAGCATCGTGGTCAGGACGCCGCGGGCATCATCACCTGCGAGCAGGGGCGCCTGCACCAGCGCAAGGACAACGGCCTGGTCAAGGACGTGTTCCATACCCGCCACATGCGCCAGCTGGCAGGGAACTACGGCATCGGCCATGTCCGCTATCCGACGGCCGGCAACTCGTCCGCCGCCGAGGCGCAGCCGTTCTACGTCAATGCTCCCTACGGCATCGCGCTGGGGCACAACGGCAACCTGACCAATGCCGAGGAGCTGCGCAAGGTGGTGTACGCGCAGGACCTGCGCCACATCAACACCACCTCGGATTCCGAGGTTCTGCTCAACGTGTTCGCGCACGAGATGCAGCGCTGCGGCAAGCTACAGCCGACCTTCGACGACGTGTTCGATGCCATCAGTCGCGTCCACCGCCGCATCAAGGGCGGTTATGCGGTGATCGGGCTGGTGGCGGGCATGGGGGTCTTCGCCTTCCGCGACCCGTTCGGCATCCGCCCGGTGTGCTTTGGTGTGCGAGCGACCGAGGACGGGGAGGAGGTGATCATCGCCTCCGAGAGCGTGGCGGTAGAGGCGCTCGGCTTCAAGTTGGTGCGCGACCTCGAACCCGGCGAAGCCATCTTCGTCGGTGAGGACGGAAGCATCCACACCCGCCAGTGCGCCGACAACCCGACCTACGCCCCCTGCATCTTCGAGCACGTCTATCTGGCCCGGCCGGACTCCATCATCGACGGGGTGTCGGTCTACAAGGCCCGCATGCGCATGGGCGAGAAGCTGGCCGAAAAGGTCAAGCGCGAGTGGCCGGACCACGACATCGACGTGATCATCCCGATCCCGGACACCAGCCGCACCGCGGCCCTCGAGATGGCGGTCGCGCTGGGCGTGCCCTATCGCGAGGGTTTCATCAAGAACCGCTACATCGGCCGCACCTTCATCATGCCTGGCCAGGCGCAGCGCAAGAAGTCCGTGCGCCAGAAACTCAACGCCATCGACCTCGAGTTCGAGGGCAAGAACGTGCTGCTGGTGGACGACTCCATCGTGCGCGGCACCACCTCGGCCGAGATCATCCGCATGGCGCGCGAGGCCGGCGCGCGCAAGGTCTACATGGCCTCCGCCGCCCCCCCGGTGCGCTATGCCTATGTCTACGGCATCGACATGCCGGCCCCCGAGGAGCTGATCGCCCACGGCCGCAGCGAGGATGAGGTTGGGCAGGCGATCGGCGCCGACCGCCTGATCTATCAGGATCTCGACGACCTGATCGATGCCGTGCGTCAGGGCAACCCCTCGCTCACCCGCTTCGACTGCTCCTGCTTCACCGGCGAGTACGTCACGGGGGATGTCAGCGAGGAGTATCTCGCCTCGATCGCCTCCGCCCGTGCCGATGCCGCCAAGGAGCCCAAGCAGGAAGGGCGCTCGCGCGATATCGTGGCGGTCGGGCTGCACAACGCGGATTGACGAGGATGCGTGCATGGCTTGTGGCGCTGTTGCTGGGCGGGTTTGGCATGAACGCGCTGGCCGGTGACGCCCTGTCGCCGCATGGGCTCAAGGCCTCCAACGCGGTCCGGGCCGTCGAGGCCAAGTGGGAGCGGGCCGGGCAGCCCTACGTCGTGGTCAGCATCGCCGCCCAGCGCCTGTACCTCCTGCAGGATGGCCGCCTGCTCAAGACCTACCCGGTGTCCACCTCCGCCTTCGGCCCCGGTTCCCAAGAGGGGAGCAACCAGACTCCCCTCGGGCTGCATCGCATCCGCACGATGATCGGCGAGGGCGAGCCGCTGGGGATGGTGTTCAAGTCGCGCCGGCCGACCGGTCGCATCGCGGACATCATCAAGGATCCGATTGACGTGCCCGAGGACGACGTCACCACCCGCATCATGTGGCTTGAGGGCCTGGAGCCAGGCATCAATCAGGGCGGTAGGGTCGACTCCTATCGCCGCTACATCTACATCCATGGCACGCCCGAGGAAGGGCTCATCGGCCGCCCCGCCTCGCACGGTTGCGTGCGCATGTACAACGCGGACGTGGTCGACCTGTTCGCCCGCCTGGGCGAGGGCACGTTGGTCTACATCACCCACTGACCGGGCTGCTACACTGCCAAAAAAACCAAGAGGCAGTCATGCACCCGAACGACGAACAAACACTCGGCTTTGACACCCTCGCCATCCGCACCGGCCACCATCGCACGCCGGAAAATGAACACGGCGAGCCGATCTTCCCCACCTCCAGCTTCGTCTTCGCCAACGCGGCGGAAGCGGCGGCGCGTTTTTCCGGCAGCAAGCCGGGCAACATCTACGCCCGCTTCACCAACCCCACCACCCGCATCTTCGAAGAGCGCCTCGCCGCGCTGGAAGGCGCGGAAGACTGCGCCGCCACCTCGTCCGGCATGGCCGCCATCCTCAGCCTTGGCCTTGCCCTGCTCAAGGCGGGCGATCACGTCATCGTCTCCAAGCAGGTGTTCGGCACCACCACCGTGCTGTGGAACAAATACTTCGGCAAGTTCGGCATCGACATCACCCATGTCGACCTGACCGATCTGGACGGCTGGCGCGCGGCGCTCAAGCCCAACACCCGCCTGCTGTTCCTCGAAACCCCGTCCAACCCGCTGACCGAGATCGTCGACATCCCGCTACTTGCGGACATCGCCCATGAGGCGGGCGCGCTGCTGGCAGTGGACAACTGCTTCTGCACCCCGGCCCTGCAACGCCCGCTGGAACTGGGCGCGGACGTGGTCATCCACTCCGCCACCAAATTCCTCGACGGACAGGGCAGGGCGATAGGCGGCGCGGTCTGCGGGCCGAAGAGCATCACCGATGAAATCGTCGGCGTCCTGCGCACCGCCGGGCCGACCATGGCACCGTTCAACGCCTGGATCTTCCTCAAGGGACTGGAAACCCTCAACCTGCGCATGAAGGCCCACAGCGCCAACGCTTTGATGCTGGCCGAATGGCTGGCCGCCCACCCGCGCGTGTCCAGGGTCTACTACCCCGGCCTTGCCAGCCATCCGCAGCACGAGCTCGCCAAGCGCCAGATGAAAGGCTACGGCGGCATCGTCGGCTTCGAGGTCGATGGCGGCCGCGAAGCAGCGTGGAAGGTGATCGACAACACCCGTCTGTTCTCCATCACCGCCAACCTGGGCGACGCCAAAAGCACCATCACCCACCCGGCCAGCACCACCCATGGTCGGCTGACCGACGAACAACGCGCGGCGGCTGGCATCAAGGAAGGGCTGATTCGCCTGGCTGTTGGACTGGAGGACGCGGATGACCTGATTCGGGATTTGGCGAGGGGGTTGGGGAAATAAGTCTTGATCCGCTAATGAGCAGCCCGCGGGCGGGTTACGCTCCGCTAACGCGTCCTGCAAGCTACAAATGGCGGTTTTGGGTTTTCAGCGGGGGCGCTGTGCGTTTGAACATCCTTTCTCAAGCTTGGAATGCGAACGGGCACGGTACCTGACCTCGCTGGCAAGATGCTGAACGACCATGAGTGAACAGTCGTGTCCTTGCGGTTCCGGTCATACCTATTCGGCGTGCTGCGGACGTTTTATCGACCATGGGATCCTGCCCGAGACCGCCGAGCAGTTGATGCGCTCGCGCTATACCGCATTCACCCGGGCCAACGAGCCCTATCTTCTGGCGACCTGGCACGAAACCACGCGGCCTGAGTCGCTTGATTTCGACCCCGAAGAGTCGATGAAGTGGCTGGGGCTGCGGATCGACAAGGTGGGGGAGGGTGGTGCCAATGATGATCGCGGGTTGGTGTGCTTCGTCGCCAACTGGCGTGTCGGGGGCGGTCGGGTCCAACGGTTGCAGGAATGCAGCCGGTTCGTGCGGGAGCAGGGACGCTGGTTCTACGTCGATGGTGATGTTCGCGCCTGATACTCCGGGAAGCGGCCAGCCCACGGGGGGGGGGGTGGCGCAGCTCATCCTGTTCTCGCACCCTTCCGGCATCCATGTCGGAAGCCCGTTGGGTACGGCGCTCGAATTAACCCGCCGCACGGAGACTTCGGCATCACTCACTCTTTCATCCGGCGAATGACGCTTCGCTCATGCGTTCCACAAGCCTCACATGCAGGCTTTCCATGTCGATGAATGCCCGCCAAGTCCTGCGCACCGTGTTGGAGGCTGCGCTGCAGTCCGTGGACGGGCGATCCGTGGTCGCTGATGCGTTACGTCAACGCATTGAGCCGTTTGGGGGCATCGTTGCCATCGGCAAGGCGGCTTCTTCCATGCTGGAGGGGGCGCTTGATGCGCGGCCCGCCACGCCCGCGCTTCTGATCACCAAGGACGGTCATGTTTCGCCCACACTGCGGAATCGTACTGGCGTCGGGATCATCGAAGCCGGGCATCCTCTGCCCGATGCGCGCAGCCTGCATGCCGGGCGTCGTCTGATGGACTTCATTGCCGCTGCGACTGCGGATCGGCCCGTGCTGTTCCTGCTCTCCGGCGGGGCGTCCAGTCTGGTCGAGGTGTTGCCCGAAGGTGTGACGCTTGCCGACTGGCGGCGGGTGAATGCCTGGCTGCTGGGCAGCGGGCTGGATATCCATGCCATGAACGCGGTGCGCAAGCGCTTGTCCTGCATCAAGGGCGGGCGCTTGCTGGAGCGCCTGGGCGGGCGTCGTGCGGTGGTGCTGATGATCTCCGATGTGCCGGGGGACGATCCCGCCAGCATTGGTTCCGGGCCGCTGTCGCCTTGTGTGGATGCGCCATTGCCCGACAATCTGCCGGACTGGATGCGTGCTCCGCTCGATGCCGCGCCGCCACAGCCTGACGTGGACGATCCGCGCTGGGCGTCGGTCGAGGCGCGCATCCTCGCCGGCAATGCGACGGCGCTGGATGGGGCGGTGCGCGCTGCCTCATGTCTTGGACTGCCCATTCATCGTCATGGTGAGCCTTTGTGCGGCGACGCTGCGGAGGCGGGGGCGCGGCTGGCTCGTCAATCAATCGACGGGCCGCCGGGGCTCCATCTCTGGGGCGGTGAGACCACCGTGGCCCTGCCGGAGCATCCGGGGCGAGGCGGGCGCAACCAGCACCTGGCCCTGAGTGCCGCGCTTCTGCTTGCGGGGCGGTTTGGCATCACCCTGCTGGCGGCGGGCACGGATGGCAGCGACGGTCCCACCAAGGATGCGGGCGCCTGTGTGGACGGCGGTACGGTGGCCCTGATGCGCGCGCAGGGGTTCGACCCACAAGAGGCCCTGTGCCGCGCGGACAGCGGCGCCGCGCTGGCCGCCGCCGATGCCCTGATCCGGACCGGGCCGACGGGGACGAACGTGATGGATGTGGTGTTGGCTCTTGTCGAGCCCCCGTAAGTCGCCGGCCTCCCTGCGATGCAAACCGCGGCTCGCCAATCCGGTTGCTGCAGGCTTTGCTAAACTGCGCGGCACTCAATGATGCCGAGCCTGTCATGAAGAAGATCCGCACCCGATTCGCCCCCAGTCCCACCGGTTACCTGCACATCGGCGGCGCGCGTACCGCGCTGTTTTCCTACCTGTACGCACGGCGCCACGGTGGCGACTTCATCCTGCGCATCGAGGATACCGACCTCGAGCGCTCCACCCCGGAGTCGGTCAACGCGATCCTCGAGGGCATGACCTGGCTCAACCTAGAATACGACGAGGGGCCGTTCTACCAGACCAAGCGTTTCGATCGCTACAAGGAAGTCATCCAGCAGCTGCTCGCCAGCGGGCATGCCTATTACTGCTACATGCCGCGCGAGGAGCTGGACGCGCTGCGCGAGGCGCAGATGGAGCGCGGCGAGAAGCCGCGCTACGACGGCCGCTGGCGCCCAGAGCCTGGTAAGGTGTTGCCCGAGCCCCCAGCAGGTGTGCAGCCTGTGGTGCGCTTCAGGAACCCGCTCGATGGTGAAGTGGTGATCGAGGACATGGTGCGTGGCCGCGTGGTGATCCGTAACGAGGAACTGGACGATCTGATCATCGCCCGCTCGGACGGCACGCCGACCTACAACCTGACCGTGGTGGTGGACGACTACGACATGGGCATCACCCACGTCATCCGTGGCGATGACCACCTGAACAACACCCCGCGCCAGATCAACATCTTCCGCGCCATGGGCGCCGAGCCGCCGGTGTACGGCCACCTGCCGATGATCCTGGGGCCGGATGGCGCCAAGCTGTCCAAGCGCCACGGCGCGGTGAGTGTGATGCAGTACCACGAGGAGGGTTACCTGCCCGAGGCGCTGCTGAACTATCTGGTGCGCCTGGGCTGGTCCAACGGCGACCAGGAGATCTTCAGCCGCGAGGAAATGATGCGCCTGTTCGATGTGGCGGACGTGAACCAGTCCGCCTCGGCCATCAACCCGGACAAGCTGCTGTGGCTCAACCAGCACTACCTCAAGACCAGCGATCCGTCGCACGTGGCCCGCTACCTGGGCTGGCACCTGGGCAACCTTGGCGTCGATCCGAGCGCGGGCCCTGCGCTTGAGGATGTCGTTGTCGCCCTGCGCGAGCGCGCCCGCACCCTGGTCGAGATGGCCCAGCAGGCGGCCTGCTACTTCCGCGACGAGATCAGCTATGACGAGGAGGCCGCGGCCAAGCACCTGACCGCGGCGGCCGATCCCGTCCTGCGCGCAGTGGTCGAAGCACTGGAAGGCGTGGAGGACTGGCGCGTGCCCGTGCTCGAGGCCCTGATCAAGGACATCGTCAAGGCCCAGGGCATCAAGTTTCCCATGCTCGCCCAGCCGATGCGGGTGGCTCTGACCGGCTCCACCGCCTCGCCGTCGATCGACACCACGCTCGCCCTGGCCGGACGCGAGCGCAGCCTCGTCCGCCTGCAGAAGGCCATTTCCTTCATCGAGGCGTCAAAATCGGCTTGACGATGCGGGGGATGGTGCGTAAGATGCGCACCCATCCCAACGCTGTGGGGCTATAGCTCAGCTGGGAGAGCGCTTGCATGGCATGCAAGAGGTCGACGGTTCGATCCCGTCTAGCTCCACCAA
>JBMOQP010000031.1:32944-51335 GCA_049322715.1 Pseudomonadota bacterium | reverse complement strand
GGGGCTATAGCTCAGCTGGGAGAGCGCTTGCATGGCATGCAAGAGGTCGACGGTTCGATCCCGTCTAGCTCCACCAAACACGGAAAGGCCCGAATGCTTGCATTCGGGCCTTTTTGTTTCCGGTCTTCCCCATTTCGGCCTTCGATGGCAGGCTGGCGGAATTTCACACAGGAACGAACCATGAACCGCGCATTCAAGATCATGCTCGTGCTCGGCATCATCCTTACCCTCGTCGGGGTAGGGGTCGGCTTCACGGCCATGTTCATCGATGCCGACAGCAGCCTGGCGGTCTACTTTATCGGCATCGTTCCGGTCGGCTTCCTGATGACCTTCGCCTCCCTGACCGGCTGGATCCTGGCCGGGGGCAAGTAGTCCCCGGAGGGTCAGGCGGAGCCGAGGGTCCGGCCGGTGGGTGGGGCTTCCCGCTGGCCACTCGGGCCGTAGAGGAGGGAGTGCGCCGGCAGGACGCCAAGCAGGCCAAGGCCCGCATGGATGCTGGCTGAAGCCTTGTGAAGGACCTGGGCGTGCTTGCGGTTGTTGAGGGCAATCAGGGGCAGTCTTTCCCGGATGGATTCCCACAGCGGCGCGAGATCGGAGGACGGGCAAGAGCCCAGCGCATCGTTCATCTGGTTGGGACCAAACCCGAGCAAGGCCAGGGCCTTGGTCCTGAGCGTCTCGGCCTCGAGCAGGCGGTCAAGCTGGTGGCTGTAATTCTGCAGCAACTCAGGGGGCAGGGTGTTGCGGGGGAGCGAATCGTCGAGCCTTTCCTGAAGCTCGGCAAGTTTTTCAAGCCCGGCATGCAGTCCCTCCAGCGCCGAGCGCAGGAAGGTGCATGGCGAAGGCGATGCGGATTCCGTCATCACGCCTTGCCGAGGGATGACTCGAGCTCTATGAAGCGGTCCGCGATGCGCTGGGGGTCGATGGAGTAGCGCCCTTCGGCAATCAACTCCTTGATGCGCTCCACCTTGGCGCTGTCGAAGGCGGGCGTGGCGGCCATCTCGCGGCTCGCCGCCGCGATCTGGCTGCCCGTTTCGGTCAGGGTGATGCTGTCCGCGGCCGCTTCGCCAGTCGGCTTGCTGTTGCCCGCGGCCGAGCCTGCGCGACTTCGCTCGCTGACGGATGTCTCCAGCGGACGGGGGCGGCCTGTCAGGTTGTCGATACTGGTCATGTGGGTTCTCCCCGGGCGTCGTGCCCCGTTGGTAAGCAGTATATCGGAAGCGGTCGAGGAAACTTTAGGGGCAGAGGCAACATTGTCGGCGGCGATGCCTCAAAACACGATCTCCACTTCGCCGGCACCGCTGATGATGGCTTCGACGACGCGTCCGGAGCTGAGGTTCCGCACCGGGATGCGATCCCCCTGCCCCCCGTCGCGCATGGCCTCGCCCATCATGATCACTTCGAAGGCCCCGGGGCGGGCGACGATGCGCACCTTGTCGCCCTTGTTGACCAGGGTTGGAGCCTGTAGATTGGACGCGCTCAGGATCTCTCCGCTGCCCAGCGGCCTCTTGGCGAGCATGCCGGCCAGGGCGTGAGGATCGGTGAAGAATCCATCCGTCAGGCGCGTGACGTCCCGTTCCTGGAGTTCGACATCGGCGAGGTTGATCGGGCTTCCCTTTGGCAGGGGGCGGTTCGCGATGACCACCGGGCGGAAGACCTTGATTCGGGCCGAGACATAGATCTTCCACGGGCTGCTGCCCTCGCAGCGCACTCCCACGGTGAGCGACCCGCTGCCGCGCTGGCTGCCGGGGGTAAAGGCCTGCAGTGGCTTGTCGCATTCGGCAAGGCGCAGCCTTGGATCCAGGGGGTTGATCTGGACCTCCCGGCGCATGCCTGGGCGGGGCGGCAGGGATTCGTCGATAAATTGGCGGACGGTTGCGTTGATGTCGTCGAGCGAATGGGCAGCATAGGCGATCGAGGGTACGAACAACCCCTGCCAGGTCAGCAGTGCTGCCAGCATGCCGAGACTCGATGGGGTAAGGCTGCGGATATTCATGCCAAAGACCTTGCACATTGCGGGCCAAGATAGGATGTGCTCAAGTTGCAACAATGTGTGCCGACATGACCCCTGACCCAATTCATGGAACCTGTGCATGAAAGATGTTTTGGCAACGGTCGATTCCCGGACCAAGCTTGCGGGACATAACCGTCTTGAACTGCTGATCTTCGGCCTGGACGGCAAGCAGCGCTTTGGTATCAACGTCTTCAAGGTGCGGGAGGTGCTGCGCTGTCCGCCGTTGACCGCCGTGCCCAAGGCCAATCCGGCCATCAAGGGCATTGCCGACGTTCGTGGTCATACCCTTACCATCATCGATCTTGCGGAGGCCATCGGCATGCCCGGGGTGGCGCCGGATGAGATCGAGAACGCCTTCGTCATCATCACCGAATACAACCGCGCCGTGCAGGGCTTCTTGGTGCGCTCGGTCGACCGGATCGTCAACCTGAGCTGGCAGGAGATCATGCCGCCTCCCGTCGGTACCAGCGCCACCAACTACGTGACGGCGGTGACGCGCGTGGATGGGCAACTGGTGGAGATCATCGACGTCGAGCAGATCTTCAGCACCGTGGTCGGCATTTCGACGCATATCTCCGAGGACCTGATGCACGAGGTCGTGCAGACAGGGCCGCATGGCAACATGAAGGTGCTGGTCGCGGATGATTCCTTCGTGGCGCGCAGCCAGGTCAAGCACACCCTGGACGAAATGGGACTGCCCTCGGTCCTGGTCAAGAATGGCGCCGAGGCCCTCAATCTCCTCAAGAAGTGGGCCTCCACGGGGAGCGACCAGCTGGACCACCTGCTCATGGTGATCTCTGACATCGAAATGCCGATGATGGATGGTTATACCCTGACTTCCGAGATCCGCCGCGACGAGCGCCTGCAGAATCTCTACGTCGTGCTGCACACCTCGCTCAGCGGAAACTTCAACCAGTCCATGGTGAAGCAGGTCGGGGCGAACCGCTTCATTCCCAAGTTCCATCCCGATGACCTCGCGCAGGCGGTGCTCGACCGCTTGCGCGATGTTCAGGCCCACGCCTGATGCTGTCCTCCGCCGACGAGCAGGCCTTCGCCTTCCTGCAACGCCTCATCGAGCGCGAAAGCGGGATCGTCATCGCGGACAACAAGCGCTATCTGCTCGAGGTTCGCCTGGCGCCCCTCATGCGCAGCGAAGGGCTGGCCGGCTTCGGGGAGCTCGTCGCGGCCCTGCAGGGGCCGCGTGGCGCTAGCCTGCGGCCGCGCATCATCGAGTCGATGACCACCCACGAAACGCTCTGGTTTCGTGATCGCTTCCCGTTCGACTTCTTCCGCGACCATCTCCTGAAGGAGCATGCCCAGTCGAATGACGGCCCCTTGACGGTGTGGTCCGCCGCCTGTGCCACGGGGCAGGAACCCTATTCGCTGAGCATCCTGGCCGAGGAGTTCGCGGCGATGAATCCCCGCGCGCATATCGATGTCAAAATATTGGCCACCGACATCTCCACGGCTGCGCTGGAGGCCGCCCGGCAGGGGGTGTACGACACCCTGGCCCTGCGGCGCGGTATGGATGAGGTGCGGCTGCGCCGGTTCTTTACCGAGTCGGCCGGCGGATGGAGGGTCAGGCCTGAGGTCGCGGCGCGCATCACGTTCCGTCCCCTGAACCTTCTTGCGAGCTTCCCACATGTCGGGAAGTTCCATGTCATTTTCTGTCGCAATGTACTGATTTATTTTACGGGTGATCGCAAGACGGATATCCTCGATCGCCTTCTGCAGGCCCTTCATCCGGGGGGGCATCTTGTGCTGGGCGCCTCCGAGACCATCCCCGAGCCCCTCTTGCTCAAGCACCAGCTTGCTCGCCAGGCCCGCGGTGGTGGCATCTACCGCAAGCAGCCCGCCCCTGCCGGGAGGCCCTGACGGCTCCGTATGCCCCTCCGGGCTGGCATGATAGATGCTTGTGGTTCGGGCGTGATTCCATGTCAGGAGGTTGCGATGAGCACCATCCACGACCGTATCTTTTCCAGCCATGACGAGGCCCTGGTGCTGCGAGCGCAGCGGGCAAACGTCCTGGCATCCAACCTTGCCAATGCAGACACGCCGAATTACAAGGCGCGCGATATCGATTTCCGTGCAGCCCTGAGCGATGTCCAGGGCGCCGCGCTTGGCCTGCAGAGAACCCGTGCGGGACATCTTCCCGCGGGGGAGGACCCCCTTGCGGGGGTGCAGCAGGCCTATCGTGTGCCCACCCACCCTTCGCTGGACGGCAATACGGTCGATGCCCAGCAGGAGCAGGCGCGCTTCTCCGAAAATGCGGTGCAGTACCAGGCAACCTTGACCTTTCTCAACGGTCGAATTTCCGGTCTCATGGGCGCGCTGAAGGGTGAATGACCATGTCCCTGTTCAAGATCTTTGATATTTCGGGATCGGCCATGAGCGCGCAGACCACGCGCCTCAACGCCACCGCCAGCAACCTGGCCAATGCCGATACCGTCGCGGGCAGCGCGGCCGAGGCCTACAAGGCGCGCCATCCGGTCTTTCGCACGCATTTCCAGGACGCCCTCAGTGCGGGCGTCAACACGGCGGGCATCGTGGAGAGCCGGGCGCCGGCCAGCATGCGCTATGAGCCGGGCCATCCCCTGGCCGATGCCCAGGGCTATGTCTACGGCTCAAACGTCGATGTGGTGGAGGAAACCGTCAACATGATGTCGGCCTCGCGCTCTTATCAAACGAACGTTCAGGTGTTAAATACGTCCAAGGAATTGATGTTGCGCACCTTGAACCTTGGCAAATCCTGAGGAGGGCGTTGATGAGCGCGATTTCCAATGATCCGTACACCAGTCTCGGGCTTGGCTTGCCCTCGAAGGACAGCCAGTCCGGCAAGGGCGATCTCGCCCAGAATGACTTCCTGAAGCTGATGACCACTCAGCTGATGAACCAGGATCCCTTCGCGCCCATGGAAAATGGCGAGTTCCTTGGGCAGATGGCCCAGTTCTCCACTGTGTCCGGCATTCAGTCCTTGCAGTCATCCTTCGAGACTCTGGCCGCTTCCCTGCAGACCAGTCGAGTGCTGGATGCAAGCTCCATGGTGGGCAAGCAGGTCCTGGTCAGGAGCGAGAAGGCGGACCTGGTCGCAAGTGTGGATGCCGCGGGAGCTCCCGGGCCCGGTGTCCTCCGCGGGGCGGTCGAGGTTCCGGACGGCGTGAACCAGGTGGGCATTCGCATCGAGGCGGAATCCGGGGCAACCCTGCACTCCCTGCTCTTGCCGGTGTCAACGAGCGGACTGGCCGATTTCAGCTGGGATGGTCGTCTGCCGGATGGAAGCTACGCGCCCTCGGGCCGCTACCGTGTCGTGGCGGAGGCCAAGGTCGATGACCAGCTCACCAGTTTGCCTGTCCAGTCCGCATCCCGTGTCACCAGTGTGTCGCTGGTGGATGGGTCCATCCAGCTCCACACGGAGCAAGGCAGCATCAGCCTTGCCGAAGTCACCCGAATCATGGCCTAAGGAGGCGCTTCCATGTCCTTCAACACCTCGCTCAGCGGTCTGAACTCTGCCTCCAAGGATCTTGGGGTCACCAGCAACAACATCGCCAACGCCAACTCCACCGGCTTCAAGAAGTCCCGCACCGAATTCGGCGACATCTACGCGGTGAGTGCCTTTGGCAACAGCAAGACGGCGACGGGGCAGGGGGTGACCACGCAGGTCGTCTCGCAGCAATTCGTGCAGGGCAACATGCAGTTCACCGACAGCGGCCTGGATCTGGCGATCACGGGGAGTGGTTTCTTTGCCGTTGCGCCCAACCTCACCAACATGGAATTCCAGTACACCCGCTCGGGCGGGTTCGGTATCAACAAGGACGGCTACGTGGTCAACAATTCGGGCCAGTACCTGATGACCCTGCCGGTCAACAAGTCCGATGGCACCGTGTCCTCGACTGCCCTGAGCACCGCCCAGCCTCTGCTCGTGCCCGCCTCCTCCGGCGTGCCGCGGCCGACCACCGAAGTGGAGCTGGGCGTCAACGTTCCGGCGGACGCAGTCTCCCTGAACGTGAACAACTTCGATCCGACCGAGCCCACGACCTACACCAACGCGACCTCGGTGACGATCTACGACTCGCTGGGCGATTCGCACATCCTTACCTCCTACTTCGTGAAGGATGACACGGCGTCCAACAGCTGGGCAGTCTTCCAGTTCGTCGACGGCCAGAAGCTCGATCTGGCCGCCCCCGCCGGAACGACCGGCGCGGGTTATCAATATGCCGCGATGACCTTCAACACCGATGGCACCTTGAGCGCGACGAATCCGGCGACGATCACGTCCCTGGAATATCCGGCGGTCGCCACTCCCCTGCCGAACGGGGCCGATCCGCTGGTCCTCACCCTCGACCTGGTCAACAACAAGCCGACCCAGTTCGCCAATCTCGGCTTCGTCGTGAACAAGCTCTCCCAGGATGGCGCGACCACGGGGCGCTTGTCCGGCCTGACCATCGGCGAGGACGGCCTGGTGCGGGCGAATTATTCCAACGGCGACTCCGAGGCGCTGGGCAAGGTGCTGATGGCGGATTTCCGCAATCCGCAGGGCCTCAAGCAGGTCGGCAACAACTCCTGGGTCGAGACCATCGACTCGGGCACCCCGCTGGTGGGGGAGGCGGGAACGGGGCGTTTCGGTCTCATCCAGTCCGGCGCCCTCGAGGCGTCCAACGTCGACCTGACCGCCGAGCTGGTCAATCTGATCACCGCCCAGCGCAACTTCCAGGCGAACGCCAAGGCCATCGAGGCCAACAAGGCACTCAGCGACACCATCATCAATATCCGCTGATCGCACGGCGGATCGGTGATAAAGGGGCTTCGGCCCCTTTTTTCATGTCTTTCCCAGGTCTTGGCACGAACCGTGCTTGATTCATTGGCGTGCAAACCCTTCGAGGAGGTGCGTCTTGGATCGCATGCTCTATATCGCCATGAACGGGGCCAAGAACGCCTTGCTGGCCCAGGCGACCAACAGCCACAACCTGGCCAATGCCAACACGGTCGGCTTCAAGTCCGACCTGGACGAGTTCAAGTCCCTCCCGGTCTATGGGCCGGTCATGGCCTCGCGCGTGTACAGCGAGGACTCGCGGGCGGGCACGAACCTGAACGCGGGTTCGATCATGACCACCGGCCGCGAGCTCGACGTGGCCATCCAGGGCGAGGGCTGGATGGCCGTCCAGGCAGCGGATGGCCAGGAAGCCTACACCCGCGCCGGGGATCTGCGTGTCGATGGCGCCGGATTATTGACGACGGGGGACGGGCACCCCGTGCTCGGCAATGGCGGGCCGATCGCCATCCCTCCCGCCGCCAAGGTCGAGATCGGCGCCGATGGCGGCATCACCGTCCTGTCTCCGGGGGATCCCGCCACCGCGCCGTTGCTGGTGGACCGCATCCGCCTGGTCAACCCGCCCAGGGACGCGATGGAGAAGCGCCTCGATGGCCTGATGGGGGTCAAGCCTGGCACCGAGGTGGTGGCCGATGCCAACGTGCGTGTGATCTCGGGGGCGCTCGAGGGCAGCAACGTGAATGCCGTGGACTCGATGGTGCGCATGATCCAGTACGCACGCATGTTCGAGACCCAATCCAAACTCATGCAACAGGCCGACGCGAATGGCGAGGCCACCAACCGCCTGTTGGCGCTGGGCTAATCGAGGAGACTGAATCATGACCGCTCCCGCACTGTGGATCGCCAAGACCGGCCTGGACGCGCAGAACACGCGCATGTCGGTCATCTCCAACAACCTGGCGAACGTCAATACCACCGGCTTCAAGCGCGACCGGGCGGTGTTCGAGGATCTGATTTACCAGAACTACCGTCAGGTCGGCGCCAACAACACCCAGGACAACCTGTTGCCTTCGGGCCTCAACATCGGGACAGGCGTGCGTGTGGCGGCAACCGAGAAGCTCCACCTGCAGGGCAACCTGCAACAGACCGAAAACTCGCTGGACATGGCGATCCAGGGGCGGGGATTCCTGCAGGTCCTGATGCCGGACGGCACCATCAACTACACCCGCGACGGCAGCCTGCAGCTGAACGACCAGGGCCAGCTCGTCACCGCGAGCGGTTTCCTGCTGGAACCCGCGATCGCGATCCCGGAAAACGCCCAGAGCATCACCATCGGCAACGACGGGACGGTATCCGTCCAGCTCCAGGGGCAGCCCATCCCGACACAGGTGGGGCAGATCACCCTGGCGGACTTTATCAACCCGGCCGGACTGCAGCCGGTGGGCAGCAACCTCTTCCAGGAAACCGCTTCCAGCGGCGCGCCCCAAATCGGTACGCCGGGCCTGAACGGCATCGGCATGCTGCAGCAGGGGTTCCTGGAAAGCTCCAACGTGAACGTTGTCGAGGAACTCGTCAGCATGATCGAAACGCAGCGGGCCTACGAGATGAATTCCAAGGCCATTTCGACCACGGACGGCATGCTGAGCTTCCTCAACTCGCGCGTAGGGGCCTGATGATCATGACCAAGCTGGTTCGTTCCGCGCTGTTGGCCGGCGGCGTGGCGGTGTTTTCCGGATGCGCCAGTCAGCCGCCGATGGTCAGCGATCCGACCTTCGCCGCCGTGCTCGAGCCCGAGCCCCGGATGCTGGAGCCGAAGCGCAACGGCGCCATCTTCAATCCCGAGATGCACGGCGGCCTGTTTGGCGACCAGAAGGCCTTCCAAGTGGGCGATGTGCTGACCGTCAAGCTGCAGGAGAAGACCGACGCATCGAAGTCTGCCAAGGCCACGTCGACCAAGGCCGACAACGCTGATATGGCAGTTTCCAGTCTTTTCGGCCTGCCCGCAAACACGGTCGCCAACATGGACGCGACGCTCTCCGCCACGCGCAGTTTCGGCGGCGATGGCACGGCCACGCAGAAGAACAAGCTGGAGGGTGACATCACCGTCACCGTGGCGCGGGTGCTGCCGAACGGCAACCTGGTCATCCAGGGCGAGAAGTTCATCGGCATCAACCAGGGCCTGGAGTTCGTGCGTGTATCCGGTGTCGTACGCCCGGCGGACGTGGCGCGGGACAACACGGTGCTCTCCACCCGGGTGGCGAATGCGCGCATCCAGTACGGCGGCGAGGGGGCGATCAACGATGCCAACACCCAGGGCTGGCTCGGGCGCTTCTTCAACAGCCCCTTCTTCCCGCTCTGAGTCGAGGGAGATCGCACCATGCATCAGCACATCAAGGGTTTGATCACGCGTTCCGCATGGCTGCTGGCGGCCATGCTGGCCTGCACGACGGCCCAGGCCGAGCGGATCAAGGATCTGGCGTCCATCGAAGGGATGCGCGGCAACCAGCTCATGGGCTACGGCATCGTGGTGGGCCTGGACGGTACGGGGGACTCGAGTTCACAGGCCCCGTTCACCCTGCAGAGCATCAGGAACATGCTCGAGCGTTATGGCGTGACGATGCCGCCCGGCAACATGCAGCTCAAGAACGTCGCCGCCGTGACCGTGACCGCCGAGCTGCCCCCGTTCGCCCGCCCCGGGCAGAAGATCGACGTGACCGTGGCCTCGATGGGCAACGCCAAGAGCCTGCGTGGAGGCTCGCTGATCATGACCCCCCTGCGCGGCGCGGACAACAAGATCTACGCCATGGCCCAGGGCAACCTCGTCGTGGGGGGCTTCGGGGCGCAGGCCAAGGATGGGTCGCGCATCAGCGTCAATGTGCCGAGCGCCGGACGCATTCCGCTCGGCGCGACGGTGGAGCGCGACGTGCCCACCGACATCGCCGCCAACGGAACCATCAACCTGACCCTGAACACCCCGGATTTCACCACCGCCAAGCGGGTGAGCGACCTGATCAACCGCCAGCTGGGCGGCGGGGTGGCCGAGGCCATCGACGCGGTCACCGTGCGTGTCAATGCCCCGGCGCGTCCGGACCAGCAGGTGAATTTCCTGTCGTATCTCGAGAACCTCGAGGTGACACCGGGCGAGCCGGCGGCGCGGGTGATCGTCAACTCGCGCACCGGCACCGTCGTGATCGGCAGCAACGTGCGCGTCAGCCCGGCGGCAGTCACTCATGGCAGCCTGACGGTGGCGATCAGGGAGGGGGCGCAGGTCAGCCAGCCGGGGGCCTTCGCCGGGGGCGAAACGGTTGTCACGCCGGAGTCCGAGATCGCGGTGCAGCAAGAGAAGAAGCCCATGTTCCTGTTCGCGCCCGGGGTGACCCTGAACGAGATCGTGCAGGCGGTGAACCAGGTCGGTGCCGCCCCGGGGGATCTCGTGGCCATCCTCGAGGCCTTGAAGGCTGCGGGCGCGCTCAAGGCCGAACTGATCGTCATCTGATCGCAAGAGGGTGAATGATGAGCACGATTCATGATCCATCCCTGGTCAACGACTTCGGCAGTCTCACGCGCCTCAAGGCACAGGCGGCGCGTGATCCGCAGGCGCAGGCCAGGATCGTGGCCGGCCAGTTCGAGGCCCTGTTCATCCAGCAGATGATCAAGACCATGCGTGCAGCCAGTCCCGGGGACCCGTTGATGGATGGGGCTGGGGTGCAGATGTTCCGCGACATGCAGGACCAGCAGCTGGCTTCCGGCATGGCCAAGAGCGGGGGGGTCGGGCTGAGTGACTTCATCCTGCGGCAGCTCACCCCGCAGGGCGGGCGCTCCACCAAGATCCTGCCGCCAAAGCCGGACGGCTTCCCTTCGCTGGACCTCAAAAAGCTGCGTGACAAGAACCCGCAGGCGGAAACGCCGGCGAGCGCCGAGGAGGCCGGTCCGGCGAAGGAAACACGCGAGATCACAGCGAGAAGGGCGGAGGGGGGCCCCCTGCCTGCCGTTGCGGAATCCGTCCCTGGATTCACCGATCTGTCGGGAACGGATCGGAAATCGCCGCAAGGCGATCCCGCAGGGGGCCGACCAGGGATGGTCGGCATCCGCCCTGCGGGTGATGCTACACGTCCCAACGCCATTCCCAGCGGCGTTGCCCTGGCCTTCCGCTCCTTGCCCCGCAACCTGGCATCCGGAGACGGTGGCCGCCAAGGTGGGGATGCGCGTGTTCGCTGGGAGGAGCCTGGCCAGTTCGTCCAGGATCTGATGCCCCATGCCCGCGCCGCCGCGGCGCGCCTTGGGGTCGACCCGCAGGTGCTGGTCGCCCAGTCCGCGCTCGAGACCGGCTGGGGCCGGCATCTGCCGAGCGACGGTGAGGGCCGGCCGAGCATGAACCTGTTCGGCATCAAGGCCCATGGCGGCTGGAGTGGGGAGCGGACGGTGGCCTCCACCCTCGAGTACGAGGGGGGCGCGATGGTGCGCAAGAGCGAGGCGTTTCGTGCCTACGGTTCGATCCGTGCGGCCTTCGACGATTATGTGAGTTTCCTGCAGTCCAATCCGCGTTATACCGAGGCCCTGAGGCATGCCGGGGACAGCGAGCGCTTCGTCCAGGAACTGCAGAAGGCCGGCTATGCCACCGATCCGCGCTATGCCGACAAGATCCTGTCCATCCTGCGCGACAGCCCCCTGAACGAGATGGGCTGATGCCAGCAAAGCCGAGGGCTCGTTCCGGTTAAAGTTTTGGCCGATCTGGCCGATACTACGGCAAAGCCCCGTGTGAGGATCCTTCCATGGCTGATTTTCTCAGCACCTCCGTCAGTGGCCTGAGTTCGGTCCAGCGTGCGCTGGACGTGCTCAGCCACAACATCGCCAATGCCTACACGGAAGGTTACAGCCGGCAAACCGTGACCCTCGCGACACGCGTGCCCCAGCAGACCGGGCAGGGAGCGATCGGCAGCGGCACGGCCCTCACGAACGTCACGCGCGCTTTCGACCAGTTCCTGAACGGCACGTTGCAGACCGCCCTGACCGAGCAGGGACGCCTGCAGGTGCGGGACAGTTTCCTCGGGCGGATGGAGGACATCCTCGGGGATGGGTCGAATGGCCTGTCGAAGTGGATGACCGATTTCTTCAACGCGGCACAGGACCTCGCGAACCATCCCTCGGATGTCGCCGTGCGCACTACCTTCCTCGGGGCGGCGCGCACCCTGGCCCAGCAGGCCAACACGCTGGACCGCCGCCTCGGCGAGCTGGACCAGGATGCCGCCCGCCAGGCGGCGCGCACGGGGGGGGCGGTCAACGAGATCACCGGCGAACTGGCCAAGCTCAATGCCAGCATCCTGGACATGCGCAACAAGTTCCCCGATCACGAGCCCAACGACCTCCTCGATCGCCGTGACCTGCTGCTGCGCAATCTGTCCGAGAAGGTCGACATCAGCACCTTCAGCGACGGCGAGGGGAACGTTAACGTCACCCTCGCCAACGGCGAATGGCTGGTCCTGAAGGATCGCCAGAACAGCCTGATCGTCGCGCCCACCGGCACCGGAACCACGGTGCTGGTGGAGTCCAAGGGCGGGACCAAGGACATCACCGGCCAGATCTACGGCGGCGAGCTGGGGGGCGCTCTGCGCGTCAGGACCGAGGTGCTGGACCCCCTGCGTGCCGAACTGGGACGGGTGGTGCTCAGCTTTGCCCAGGCGTTCAATAGCCAGCATGCCCAGGGGCAAGACCTGGACGGGAACCCCGGCACGGCCGGTTTCTTCAAGGTTGATGGCCTGTCGCCCAGCTTTGTCGGCCAGCCGAAGGTCGAGCCCCCTTCCTCCGGCGTGACGATGAGCATCACCGATGTGGATGCCCTGACCGCGAGCGATTTTCGTCTCAAGTACATCGGCGGGCAGTGGGACCTGTATAAGATGGGGCAGGATACCCCCATCATGACCAACGTCGGCGCCTTGCCCCAGCCCTTCCAGGTGGCCGATGGCGCGACCAGCGAGGGCATCGAGATCGACGCCTCGAGCCTGCCGGCCGCGCCCGGATCGAACGAGCCGACCGAGGTCGTGATCCGGCCGATGGCCGGGGTGATGCGCGACTTCGCCCTCGGGGTCGCCGATCCGCGCGGCATTGCCGCTGGCACGCCCGGTTCCGGTCCGGGGGACAACGGCAACATGCTGTCCCTGGCGGGTATCGGCAGTCTGCAGGACGTGGTGCATGGCGACACCTCGCTGAACAACGCCTTTGCCACCATCCTGGCGGGGTTTGGCGCCGAGGCGCGGGGAACCCGCATCAGCTTCGAGGCGCAGCAACTGGTGGTCAAGCAGACCCAGGACCGGCGCGAGTCCGTCGTGGGCGTCAACCTCGACGAGGAGGCCGCCAACCTGGTGCGCCTGCAGAACCACTACATGGCCCTGTCCAAGTCCATTTCCGTGGCGGACACCCTGTTCCAGTCGCTGCTGCAGGCAGCGGCCTAAGGAGGCGCAGCGATGGATTCCCGTATCTCGTCATCGACCTTTTTCAATCAGGGGCTCACCGGCATGAGCACCGCGCAGACGGCCATGGCCAAGGCCATGCAGGAGATCAGCAGCGGCAAGCGTGAGATCCGTCCCTCCGACGACCCCCTTGCGAGCGCGACCCTGATCGAGTTGGAGCGCAGCGTCGGTCGCCTTCAGCAGTATCAGCGCAACGCCGATGTGGCGGATGCCCGCCTTGGCCAGACGGAAAATGCCCTGCAGGGCATGACCGAAGTGCTCCACCGTGCTCGCGAGGTCGCCATTCAGTTCAACAATGGCACGCACGATGCGGTGTCGCGCGACGCCCTGCGGAACGAATTCGGCCAGCTGCGAGACCAGATGCGCGACTTGTTGAACACGCAGGATGAGCGGGGGGAGTACATCTTCGCGGGGAGCAAGGTCACCACCAAGCCCTATCCCCCGAGCAATCCCCAGACCTATGCCGGCGACGACCTGGGGCTCAACCTGCAGGTTGCGGACGGACGGACCATCCAGGTGGGCCAGGTCATGTCCGACCCACTGAATCCGGATGAAATGAAGAATTTCCTGGATGCGCTCGACGCACTGGCCTCCGGTGCCGAGACGGTTCCCAACGAGGCGGATCTGACTCCCATTGCCGCAGGACTGGACAAGGTGGTCACCATGCGCGCCCAGATCGGCAATGCCATGAATGCAGTATCCCTCGCCCGTGCCGACAATGAGGGGGAGTTGTATGGCTATAACTCGACCCTTTCCGCCCTGCGCGACACCGACTACGCCTCCGCCATCACCGAACTGAACAAGCAGACCCTGTTGCTGCAGGCCACCCAGAGTACCCTTGCCAAGGTGCAGGGGCTGTCACTGTTCAACGTGATCTGACCTCCCGCATGAACAGCGCCGCAGGGAGCGGCGTTGGGATGCGAAGCGTCACCCGAAGGGCGGAATCCAGGGATGGATTCCGCCGCGGCAAGGTATCATGCCCCGATTTGCCGCCCCGGACCTTTTCGTGAACAACCCCAGTGTCTCCCTGACCTTCTTTGCCAGCGCCGCCAAGGGCCTGGTCTCCGTCGTGGCCGAGGAGCTGCGCCAGCTGGGCGCCACCGAGCTGCGCGAGCACCCGGCGGGTGTGCACTTCTCCGGCGATCTTGCCCTCGGCTACCGGGCCTGCCTGTGGCTGCGTTCGGCCAGTCGGGTGTTGGTGGAGATCGCCCAGCTCGGGGCTGAGGATGTCGATCACCTTTATGTCGGCGTGCGCGAGCTCGACTGGCCTGCATGGCTCAATCCGGGGCGCAGCTTCGCGGTCAGCTTCCATGGCTCGAACCAGTCCATCCGTCATACGGGCTTCGGCGCGCAGAAGGTCAAGGACGCCATCGTGGATGCCTTCCAGACCCGCCATGGCCGCCGTCCGCTGGTCGATCCCCGCCAGCCGGACCAGACTGTGCACGTCCACCTCTCGGGCGCGCGGGCGCGCATCGCTCTCGATCTGGTCGGCGGCGAAGCCCTGCACCACCGCGGCTATCGCCAGCAGACGGGCGAGGCGCCCCTGCGCGAGACGCTTGCCGCCGGCCTGCTCTGGCGCGCCGGCTGGCCGGCGATCGTGGCGGAAGGCGGGGCCTACCTCGACCCCATGTGCGGTTCAGGCACCCTGCTGATCGAGGCCGCCTGGATGGCGGGTGACGTGGCCCCGGGCCTGCTGCGCCGGGCCTGGGCGCTGACGCACTGGCCTCGTCACGACGAGGCCCTCTGGCGCTCCCTGCTCGACGAGGCGCGCGAGCGCCGCCTGGCGGGGCTCGGCCGCATTCCCCTCATCCTTGGTTTCGACCGCGACGCGCGCATGCTGCCGGTGGCGCGCGCCAACCTCGAGCGTGCCGGGCTGTCGGAGCATGTCCGTGTCGCTCACGGCGCGGTCGAGACGGTGCAGTTGCCCGATGACCTGCCAGCCAAGGGCCTGATGCTGACCAATCCGCCCTATGGCGAACGCCTGGACAGCGTGGGCAATATGCCTGCCCTGTACTCGGCTCTGGGCACTCTCATGGCGCGAGACCTGCTGGGCTGGGAGGCGGCCTTGATCCTGCCGAAGGATGCCGAGGCCTGGCATCTTGGTTGGCGCGCCTACCGCTCCCACGATGTGTTCAACGGGGCGCTCGAGTGCCGCCTGTTGCGCATCCACGTCCAGGAGGACCAGAAACTTGCCCCGCGCGTCGAGGACGACGGCTCGGCCGCGCGCCTGATCCGCGCTTGCGCCCCCATGGCGGAGTCCGATGGCGCGCGCATGGTGGCCAACCGCCTGCGCAAGAACCTCAGGGAACTGGGCCGTTGGGCCGCGCGCGAGGGCGTGAGCTGCTACCGCGTCTATGACGCCGACATGCCCGAGTACTCGCTGGCGATCGACCTCTATCACGATGTCGAGGGCAAGCGCTGGGTGAATGTGCAGGAATACGCGGCCCCCCCGTCGGTGTCGCAGGAGGCCGCCCGCCGGCGCCTGCGCGAGGCGATGTCCGTCCTGCCCGAGGTGCTTTCGGTCGCGCCCGAGCAGGTCTTCATCCGCGTGCGAGAGCGCAAGAAGGGGGAGAGCCAGTACGAGAAGCAGGCCGAATTCGGCATCTTTCACGAGGTCAGGGAGGGCAAGGCCCGCCTGCTCGTGAACTTCACCGATTACCTCGACACCGGTCTGTTCCTCGACCACCGCATCACCCGCGGCTGGCTGGGGGAATGGGCGGTCGGCAAGGATTGCCTCAACCTGTTCTGTTACACGGGGGTGGCGAGCCTGCACATGGGCCTCGGCGGGGCGCGCTCGACCACCTCGGTCGACATGTCGCGCACCTACCTGGACTGGGCGCGACGCAACCTCGAGCTGAACGGACTGGGGGGCGGCGGTCATCGGCTGGTCCAGGCCGACTGCCTGGCCTGGCTGGACGAGGCCGCCCGGGCGGGCGAGCGCTTCGACCTGATCTTCCTCGATCCTCCGACTTTCTCCACCTCCAAGCGCATGCAGGGCACCCTGGACGTGCAGCGCGACCACGTGGAGCTCATTCGCAAGGCGATGTCCCTGCTGCGCCGTGGTGGCCTGCTGGTGTTCTCCAACAACCTGCAGCGCTTCAAGCTCGACCACGAGGCCTTGGCCGATCTTGTCATCGAGGACCTGAGCCGGTCGTCCATCCCGCGTGATTTCGCCCGCAATCCGCGCATCCACCAGTGCTGGAAGCTTGCCTTTGCCGGCTGAATGGAGATAATCCGGTAAGTTTCATGGAATTGGACGGGAAACGCGTGACCAAGACCGTCGCACCGCGCTGGCTCCTTGCGTTGGCGATGATCACGACCCTGGCGGGCTGCTCGGTGGTAACCGAGCGCGACGCCTCTGCGCTGCGCGATCCGGCCCCTGCCGCCGAGCCTGCCAGCGTGGATGCTGGGGAGGCCCTCAAGGTGGCCCTGGCGCAGCGCGGCACCCGCTATCGGGCCGGCGGGGATGCTCCGGGCAAGGGCTTCGACTGTAGCGGTCTGGTTTATTTCTCGTTCAACAGCGTGGGCATCCGCTTGCCGCGCTCCTCGCATGATATGTTCCAGCACGCCCGGCGTATCGACAAGTCGGAACTGCGTCCCGGCGATCTCGTCTTCTTCCGTTTGCGCTCCTCGCGCATCTCCCATGTCGGCATCTATGCCGGCAACGGCCAGTTCGTGCATGCCCCTTCGAAGGGCAAGGATGTCGAGTTGGCGTCAATGAGCGATGCCTATTGGAGCAAGCGCTTCGCCGGGGCGGGGCGGGTCGAAACTGGTGCCCCGACCCTAGCCGCCAACTGACGTCTCGACCGTCCTGATCTCGCAGCCCAGCTGACCGTCCTGCATCCTCACCTTGATCGAATCGCCCACGGCCAGTTCCGCCGCGCGCGTCACGGTTTTTCCCTCGGCATCCTCGACGATCGCATAGCCCCTGTGCAGAGTGGCGAGCGGGCTCAGTACATGCAGGTGGCCGGCCAGTCGGCGGAGATGCGCCTCGTGATTGGAGAGGATCCGCGCCATGCGGTGGAGCATCTCCACGCGCAGGGTCTCCAGGCGAGCCTCCGTCATCTGGAGTCGCTGGGCGGGGTGTCGGCGCATGAGGCGGAGCTCCAGCTCGCCGAGCTTGCCTTGGCGCGCGAGCAGGGCTTGTCGTCCGCCGTGGTGCAGGCGCCCTGCCAGATGACTCAGGCGTTCGCCCATGCGTTCGAGCCGCTGGCGCGGGTGGAGGGCGAACAGGTGACGGCTGATCGAGTCGAGTCGCTGGGCGCGGCGGTCGAGGCCATCCTGCATGCGCTGCAGCAGACGCCGCTGAACCCCCCCGATCTGATCTTCCAGGGCCCGTGCATCGGGCACTGCCAGGCTCGCCGCGGCGCTGGGGGTGGGGGCGCGGGCATCGGCGACGAAATCGGCGATGGTGAAGTCCGTCTCGTGGCCGACGCCGCTGATGACGGGCAACTGGCTTGCGGCGATCGCCCGCGCCACGCGTTCCTCATTGAAGGACCACAGGTCCTCCAGCGATCCGCCACCGCGCACCAGCAGCAGCACATCGCAATCGCCATCCTCGTTGGCCCGGCGCAGGGCCGCCACGATCTCGTCGGCCGCCCCGCCCCCTTGCACGCTGGTCGGGTAGACGCGCAGCGGGATCATCGGGAAGCGGCGTTCGAGCACATGCAGCACGTCGCGCACGGCCGCGCCTGAGGGCGAGGTTATGATGCCGATGCGGTGGGGGAGGGGGGGCAGCGGGCGCTTGCGCGCGGCCTCGAACAATCCCTCGGCGGCGAGGCACTGCTTGAGCTGTTCGAAGGCGCGCTGCAGGGCGCCAAGGCCAGCTTCCTCGATGTGCTCGACCACCAGCTGCAGGTCGCCGCGAGGCTCGTACACCGTGATGCGCGCACGCACAAGGACGTGCGCCCCATCTTGCGGGCGGAAGCGCAGCAGGCTCGCGCGGTTGCGAAACATCGCGCAGCGCAGCTGGGCGCCGGCATCCTTGAGGGTGAAATAGATGTGTCCCGAGCCTGGGCGGGCGAGATTGGAAATCTCCCCCTCCACCAGTACGAGCGGGAAGTTGCCCTCGAGCAGGGCCTTGATCTCGCGGACAAGGGAGGAGACGGTCAGGGGACTGGGGGGCGTGAACATGCCGCCAGTCTA
>JBMOQP010000031.1:0-32844 GCA_049322715.1 Pseudomonadota bacterium | reverse complement strand
TCACGTGCCCTGAAACGACAAGCGCCGGGACGGGCCCGGCGCTGGAGTGAGGCGGAGTCGGGCCGCGATCAGTTCTTGCTCGGACCGGCGTTCTTCTGCTCGCTGGCCTGCTTGACGGCGAGGTCGGCCTCGAACTTGACGCGCTTGGCCAGCTTGGTGGCTTCGTCGTACTTGCCCTCGGAGGCGGCCTTCTCGGCGGCCTTCATGTGATCCTCGGTCTTGCCCCATACGTTGTTGGCCTTCTTGGCCTCGGCCAGGGATGCCTTGGCCGCCTTCATCGCGTTCTCGTACTCGGCGCTGTCGGAAGCGGCCGGGCCGTTTGCACAGGCGGTCAGGAGGGCGAAGGAGCCGGCGACGGCGAGGGTCTTGAGCAGGGCGTTGAACTTCATGGTCATCTTTTCCTCGTGGTGGCCGTGGGGCCTTGGTCTTGTAGTCTGTCTAAGGCCGTGTTCTGGATGAGCCTCTCATGACTCGGCGTCATCCCGGTCATGACCGATTCGTCAGGAACAAATCGGGGCTTGCCCGAAGGGGGCCGGCCAAGGAAGGTCGGCATCCGCCCAGTTGCGGTGGCAGCACCGCCGAGGAATTCGCGCCTGCCCGGAGGGCCTCGGCCGGGAATCCTCCTGGTCCTTGACGCGGTCGAGTTTACCGGGAATGGTGCAAACCCTATAATTGCAAAAATTTTTATTGCGGAAAGTCCCTCTTATGGTGCGCATTCTCGAAGAAGGCCTGACCTTCGACGACGTTCTTCTCGTCCCGGCACACTCCATCGTCCTGCCGCGCGACGTCTCCCTCGCCACGCGCATCACGCGCAACATCACCCTGAACATCCCGCTGGTGTCCGCGGCCATGGACACCGTCACCGAGGCCCGTCTGGCCATCGCCCTGGCCCAGGAAGGCGGCATCGGCATCATCCACAAGAACATGACGCCCGAGCAGCAGGCCCGTCATGTGCGCCAGGTCAAGAAATACGAGAGCGGCGTGATCAAGGATCCGATCACCGTCACCCCGGCGACCACCATCCGCGAAGTGAACAACATGGCGCGCCTGCACAACATCTCCGGCTTCCCGGTGGTGGATGGCGTGAACCTGGTCGGCATCGTCACCCATCGCGACCTGCGTTTCGAGACCCAGCTCGACGCCCCGGTCAGTACCGTGATGACCGGCCGTGACCAGCTTGTCACCGTGCAGGAGGGCGCCAGCCGTGACGAGGTCCTTGCGCTGCTGCACAAGCACCGTATCGAGAAGATCCTGGTGGTCAATGATGCCTTCCACCTGCGCGGCATGATTACCGTCAAGGACATCCAGAAATCGACCGACTTCCCCAACGCCTGTAAGGATGCGCTGGGCAGCCTGCGCGTCGGTGCGGCGGTTGGCACCGGTGGCGACACCGAGGCGCGTGTCGCCGCGCTGGTCGAGGCCGGCGTGGACCTGATCGTGGTCGACACCGCGCACGGTCATTCGCAGGGCGTGCTTGACCGCGTGCGCTGGATCAAGCAGACCTATCCACAGGTCCAGGTGATCGGCGGGAACATCGCCACCGGCGAGGCCGCTCTGGATCTGGTCAAGGCTGGCGCGGATGCGGTCAAGGTCGGCATCGGCCCGGGCTCCATCTGCACCACTCGCATCGTGGCGGGCGTGGGAGTGCCGCAGATCACCGCCATCTCCAACGTCGCCAAGGCCCTGGAAGGCACCGGTGTGCCGATGATCGCCGATGGTGGCATCCGCTTCTCCGGGGACCTGGTCAAGGCCATCGTGGCCGGCGCCAACTGCGTGATGGTCGGCGGCATGTTCGCCGGCACCGAGGAGGCGCCGGGCGAGGTCGAGCTTTACCAGGGGCGCTCCTACAAGGCCTACCGCGGCATGGGTTCGATCGGCGCGATGCAGCAGGGCTCCTCCGATCGCTACTTCCAGGGCGACAAGGCGGCCGACAAGCTGGTGCCGGAGGGCATCGAGGGCCGCGTGCCGTACAAGGGGCCGATGTCCGCCATCGTGCACCAGCTGATGGGTGGCCTGCGCTCCGGCATGGGCTACGTCGGCTGTGCCGACATCGAAGAGTTGCGCCGGAAGCCCTCGTTCGTGCGCGTGACCTCGGCCGGCATGCGCGAGAGCCACGTGCACGACGTGCAGATCACCAAGGAAGCACCGAACTACCGGATCGACTGATCCGGCCTTCGCGCGACCTCGCCCGGCATCCGCCGGTTCGTCCCGCCCATGGGGCTCACCCTTTCAGGGGCTCGTCATGCGACGAGCCCCGATTCGTTCCATACGAATCGGTGGTATTTTGCTTTTTTGAATTGAGTCGACCATGCAGCACGACATCCACTCCGACCGCATCCTGATCCTCGACTTCGGCTCGCAGTACACCCAGCTCATCGCCCGCCGGGTGCGCGAGGCCGGCGTGTACTGCGAGCTCCATCCGTGGGACATGGATGAAGCCGCCATTCGCGCCTTCGCGCCGAAGGGCGTCATCCTCTCCGGCGGGCCGGAGTCGGTGACGGCGGAAAACCCTCCGCGCGCCCCCGAGGTCGTGTTCCAGCTCGGCGTGCCGGTGCTGGGCATCTGCTACGGCATGCAGACCATGGCGGCCCAACTCGGCGGCCGGGTGGAGACCCACCACCACCAGGAGTTCGGCTATGCCCAGGTGCGCGCCCGCGGCCACACGGCGCTGCTGAAGGACATCGAGGACCACACCACCGAAGAGGGGTGGGGGCTGCTCGACGTGTGGATGAGCCACGGCGACCGCGTGGTCGAGATGCCGGAAGGCTTCAAGCTTATGGCCAGTTCCGAGGGGGCACCGATCGCCGGCATGGCGGACGAGGCCCGTCATTTCTACGGCGTGCAGTTCCACCCGGAGGTCACTCACACCCGCCAGGGTGACCGCATCCTGCGCCGGTTCGTGCTCGAGATCTGCGGCTGCGAGGCCCTGTGGACCTCGGCCAACATCATCGAGGACAGCATCCGCCACATCCGCGAGCAGGTCGGCTCCGATGAGGTGATCCTCGGTCTCTCCGGTGGGGTGGACTCCTCCGTGGTCGCGGCCCTGCTGCACAAGGCCATCGGCGACCAGCTCACTTGCGTGTTCGTCGACAACGGCCTGCTGCGCCTGCACGAGGGCGACCAGGTCATGGCCACCTTCGCCAGGCACATGGGCATCCGCGTGCTCCGCGTCGACGCGGAGCAGCGCTTCCTCGGGGAGCTTGCCGGCGTCTCGGACCCGGAGGACAAGCGCAAGATCATCGGTCGCGTGTTTGTCGAGATCTTCGAGGAGGAATCCAACAAGCTGACCAGTGCCAAATGGCTGGCGCAGGGCACCATCTACCCGGACGTGATCGAGTCCGCCGGCAGCAAGACAGGCAAGGCGCACGTCATCAAGTCGCACCACAACGTTGGCGGCCTCCCGGCGCACATGCGCCTCAAGCTGCTCGAGCCGCTGCGCGAGCTGTTCAAGGACGAGGTGCGCAAGCTGGGCCTGGAGCTGGGGCTGCCGTACGAGATGGTTTACCGCCACCCGTTCCCGGGGCCGGGGCTTGGCGTGCGCATTCTCGGCGAGGTGAAGAAGGAGTATGCCGACCTGCTGCGCCAGGCGGATGACATCTTCATCGAGGAGTTGCGCAAGCATGACCTGTACGACAAGACCTCTCAGGCCTTCGCCGTGTTCCTGCCCGTGCGCTCGGTGGGTGTGATGGGTGATGGTCGTCGCTACGACTATGTCGTCGCCCTGCGCGCGGTGGAAACCATCGACTTCATGACTGCCCGCTGGGCACACCTGCCCTACGAGTTCCTCGACCATGTTTGCCGTCGCATCGTGAATGAGACGCGCGGCATCTCGCGCGTGGTCTACGACATCACCGGCAAGCCGCCCGGCACCATCGAATGGGAGTGATCCCCATCCGGCTGCAGGTCTGACGTGTCCGACACCTACTGGATGGAGCAGGCTCTGGAGCGGGCCCGGCGTGCGGAGGCCGAGGGCGAGGTCCCGGTCGGCGCGGTGCTGGTCAAGGACGGCCTGCTGGTGGGGGAGGGCTGGAACCGCCCCATCGGCGCCAATGATCCGACGGCGCATGCCGAGATCAATGCCCTGCGCGACGCCGCCGAACGGCTGGGCAACTACCGCCTGCCCGGCACCACCCTCTATGTCACCCTCGAGCCCTGTCCGATGTGCGTGGGGGCGATGATCCATGCGCGGGTGGAACGGGTGGTGTTCGGGGCGCACGATCCCAAGACGGGGGCCTGCGGCGGGGCGATCGACCTTGCCCATCATCCCAGCCACAACCACCACCTGGGCGTCGATGGCGGCGTGCTCGCCGAGCCCGCGGCGGGCATGCTGCGCGACTTCTTCCGTCTGCGCCGCGCGCAGTCCCGCAGCAAAGGTTGACCTGCGGTCAATAAAAAGGCCCACGCAAGCGTGGGCCTTTTCCTGTCGTGGCGGGGCCGTGCGCCCCACCTCGCGTTTCGATCAGCGGCTGCCGTAGACCAGCTCGGCGCGGCGGTTCTGGCTGTAGGCGGCTTCGTTGTGGCCATCGGCGGCCGGCTTCTCCTCGCCATAGGCGACCACGGAGATCTGCTCGGCGGCGGCACCCTGCAGTACCAGCATGTCGCGCACGGCGTTGCCGCGCTTCTCGCTCAGGGCGATGTTGTACTCGGCGCTGCCGCGCTCGTCGGCGTGGGCCTCGACGGTGACCTGGCGCTTCGGGTTGCCAGCCAGGAAGGCGGCGTGCTCGCGCAGCATCACGCGGTATTTCTCGCCGACGGCGAAGCTGTCGTAGTCGAAATAGACCACGGAACTGGCCTGGGCCGGCTTGCCGGCGTACAGGGCGCTCTCGTCATAGCCGCCTGCGCCGATGCCGGCGGTGGAAGCACCGTTCATGGCGCCTTCGGCGCCGGCTTCTTTCTCCGGAGTGGAGCTACAGGCGGCCACGGTCAGGGCGGCCAGCAGGGCGACGGAAAGTTTCAGCTTGTTCATGTTTGAGATACCAGGTCTCGATAGGAGGGGGTTAAGGGAAAGCCGTTGACGCTGGCCGGTGGTCCGGCCGAATTAGGTGCAGGATTATATAGGTATTTCACGCGCTTTGAATGCCCCCGCCGACGGTTCATGGACGGGAATGCCCCGTCCCCGGGCGGCTCAGGTGCCCTTTGGGGGTGATGTATAATGCCGGCAATCTTCCGCAGTCATTCGCCCACAAGGCACGTCGCCGTTTGAAACAGGCCCATCCATCTCCATCGCGCTCATCCACCACGCTGACCGTGCACCTCGGGCGCAGTCTGCGGGAGGGGCTGTTCTACCTGATGCTCGCGGCAGCCATCTTCCTGCTGCTCGCGCTGACCTCCTATGACGTGCGCGATCCCGGCTGGTCGCAGGCCTCCAGTGCGAGCGAGCCGCTAAACCTCGGCGGCTGGCTGGGCGCCTGGCTTGCCGACCTCCTGATCTATCTCGGTGGATACGGCGCCTATGCGGTTCCCGTCGGCCTGCTGGTGGCGGGCTGGCTGGTCTATCGCGGTCGCCGCGAGGACGGACTTTTTTCGCGCAAGTGGCTGGCGGTCCGCGCGGTCGGTTTCGTGCTGGCCTGGCTCGCGGCCGCCGCACTGTGTTCCCTGCACCTGCTCGGCCCCCAGGCCGAGGTCTCGATGGGAGGCGGTGGGGTGTTAGGCCGAATGGTGGGGGTGAGCGTGGCCAGTCTTCTCGGCCTTGCGGGGGGGACGGTGGTCCTGCTCGCCCTGCTGTTCTCCGGCTTCACCCTGTTCAGCGGCTTTTCCTGGCTGGCCCTGTTCGAGTTGATCGGTGGCTGGGTGCTGGCGATTCCGGAACGCTGGTTGGCGCGAGCGGAACCGAGGGTGGCTCCCGCTGACTTCAAGTCCCTGGCGCCGGCCCCGGTTGCACCTGCCGTGGGCGATCCTCGGCATGTCCCCGCTCCCCCCGCGGATCCCTTGCCGTGGGAGGAGTCTCCTGCTGCTGCCGAGGCGGTCTCCAGTCCAGAGGTCCGGCCCGCCTGGACCCCGCCGGTTGAGGCCTTCCCGGCACCGCGTCCCCAGCCGCGCCGCGCCCGCCCGACACCCACCCGTGGCGCCACGGGCGAGACCCTGCCGGACGTCAGTCTGCTCGACCCGCCGCGCCCCCGCGTCGGCGGATACAGTGTCGAGACCCTGCAGGCCATGTCGCGCCTGATCGAGGAGCGCCTGCAGGAGTTCGGCGTGCAGGCGCGCGTGGTGGCGGCCCAGCCCGGCCCTGTGATCACCCGCTTCGAGCTGGAGCCCGCCGCCGGGGTGAAGGTCAGCCAGATCAGCAACCTGGCCAAGGACCTCGCCCGCAGCCTGGCGATGATCAGCGTACGGGTGGTCGAGGTCATTCCGGGCAAGTCGACCGTAGGTCTCGAGGTGCCGAACGCCCAGCGCGAGGTGATCGCGTTCTCGGAGATCATCAATTCCAAGCCCTACCGCGACGCGGCATCGCCGCTAACCCTGGCGCTCGGCAAGGACATCGCCGGCGAACCGATCTGTGCCGACCTTGCCCGCATGCCGCACCTGCTGGTGGCGGGCACCACCGGATCAGGCAAGTCGGTCGGCGTGAACGCCATGCTGTTGTCGATGCTGTTCAAGGCCACCGCGGACGAGGTGCGCCTGATCCTGATCGACCCGAAGATGCTCGAACTCTCCATCTACGAGGGCATACCCCACCTGCTTGCGCCGGTGGTGACCGACATGAAGGAGGCGGCCAACGCCTTGCGCTGGGCGGTGGGCGAGATGGAGCGCCGTTACCGCCTGATGGCGGCGCTCGGCGTGCGCAACCTCGCCGGGTTCAACAAGAAGGTGCGCGAGGCACGCGAGTCCGGCCAGCCGATCCGCGACCCGCTCTACAACCACGCCGAGGCGCTCGACCCGGATATTCCTCCGCCCGAACTCGAGCCCCTGCCGTACATCGTGATCGTGGTCGACGAGTTCGCCGACATGATCATGGTGGTCGGCAAGAAGGTGGAGGAACTGATCGCGCGCATCGCGCAGAAGGCGCGCGCGGCTGGCATCCACCTGATCGTCGCCACCCAGCGCCCGTCGGTGGACGTGATTACCGGCCTCATCAAGGCCAACATCCCGACCCGCATTGCCTTCCAGGTCTCGAGCAAGATCGACTCGCGCACCATCCTCGACCAGATGGGCGCCGAAGCCCTGCTGGGCCACGGCGACATGCTCTACCTGCCGCCGGGCACCGGCCTCCCCATGCGCGTACACGGCGCCTTCGTCTCCGACCAGGAGGTGCACGCCGTGGTCGAGGCGCTCAAGGCGATGGGCGAGCCGCGCTACATCGAGGGCGTGCTGGAGGAGCAGTCTGTCACCCTGCCGGGTGAGAAGCCCGCGGCGGGTGGGGAGGGCGAGGGCGGTGAGAGCGATCCGCTCTACGACCAGGCGGTCGCCATCGTGCTCGAATCGCGCAAGGCCTCCATCTCCTACGTGCAGCGCCGCCTCAAGATCGGTTACAACCGCTCGGCGCGGCTGATGGAGGACATGGAGCGTGCCGGCGTGGTCGGGCCCCTTCAGGCCAACGGCCAGCGCGAGGTGCTGGCCCCCGCGCTACCGCGCGACTGAGACGGTTGAACTGCCTCCCTGTCCTGGCGTCCAATCCTCCGCATTTTCTACCGGAAATCTCCCATGCTTCGTTGGATCGTTCTGCTCTTCGCCTCGCTTCCCCTTCTGGCCCAGGCGGGCGAGGGGCTCGACAGCCTCGACGGTTTCCTCAAGGAGATGAAGACCCTGCAGGGGCAGTTCGTCCAGATCCAGTACAACGCCGATCGTCGGGAGACCCAACGCGCCAGCGGTACCCTCGAACTCGCGCGTCCCGGTCGCTTCCGCTGGGTGTACAGCGAGCCCTACCACCAGGAGCTGGTGGCGGACGGCTCATCGCTGTGGGTCTACGACCAGGATCTCGACCAGGCGACCGAGAAGCCGCTGCGCCAGGCGCTGGGGCAGGCCCCGATCATGCTGCTGATGGAGAATCGCCCGCTGGAGGATGAATTCACCCTCACCGAGCTCGGCCGGGACCAGGGGATGGACTGGGTTGAATTGAAGCCGCGCGGGGAGGCGGCGGACTTCCGCGAGGTCAAGTTCGCCTTCCGCGAGCGCATGCTGGCACGCATGCAACTGACCGACGCCTTCGGTCAGATCACCCTGATCGAGTTCTCATCCATGCGCCTTAACCCGCAGCTTGCCGACGAGCGCTTCCGCTTCAGTCCACCAGCCGGCGTGGACGTGGTGCGGGCGTTGAAGTAAGGGCATGGCGGACCTGTTCAGCCAGGACGCCCCGCCCTGGCGTCCGCTCGCGGACCGCATGCGGCCGCGCACCCTGGCCGAGATGGTCGGCCAGCGCCATCTGCTTGATCCGGGCCGGCCCCTGCGCCGCGCCCTGGATGCCGGCCATCTCCATTCCATGCTGTTCTGGGGGCCGCCCGGCACCGGCAAGACCACCCTGGCCCGCCTGATCGCCGACAGCGTCAACGCGCGCTTCCTCACCCTGTCCGCCGTGCTGGCCGGGGTCAAGGAGGTGCGCGAGGCCGTCGAGCAGGCGCGCGTGTTCGCGGCGGATGAAGGGCGTCCGACCCTGCTGTTCGTCGACGAGGTGCACCGCTTCAACAAGGCCCAGCAGGACGCCTTCCTGCCGCACGTCGAGGCGGGCGTGATCGCGCTGGTGGGGGCGACCACGGAGAATCCTTCCTTCGCCCTCAACAACGCGCTGCTCTCCCGCCTGCGCACCTACGTGCTCAAGCCGCTGGACGCGGAAGCGCTGGCCAGCCTGCTGCGTCGTGCGCTCGATGACCACGAGCGCGGTCTTGGCGAACGCGGCCTCAAAGCCGACGATGCGGCCCTGCTCAGGCTTGCCCACGCCGCCGACGGCGATGCGCGGCGCGCCCTCAACATGCTGGAGATGGCGGCCGACCTTGCCGAGCATGGCGTGATCGACGACGCGGTGCTGGAACAGGTGGCCGAGCAGGCTCCGCGCCGCTTCGACCACGGCGGGGACTACTTCTACGACCAGATCTCGGTGCTGCACAAGTCCCTGCGCGGTTCCGATCCAGATGCCGCGCTCTACTGGCTGGCGCGCATGCTGGACGGCGGTGCCGATCCCGAATACATCGCCCGCCGGCTGGTGCGGGTGGCCTCCGAGGACATCGGCAATGCCGACCCCCGCGCCCTCGGCCTGACTCTGGAGGCATGGGAGACCTACCAGCGCCTGGGCACGCCCGAGGGCGAGCTGGCCCTGGCTCAGGCAACCCTCTACCTCGCGCTGGCGCCCAAGAGCAATGCGGCCTACATGGCTTACAAGGCGGCGATGAAGGACGCCCGCGAGCTGGGCAGCCTCGAGGTGCCGATGCACCTGCGCAATGCTCCCACGAAGCTGATGAAGCAGCTCGACTACGGCAAGGGCTACCGCTACGCGCACGACGAACCGGAGGCCTTCGCCGCCGGCGAGGTCTACCTGCCTGACGAGCTTTTGGGAAGGCGGTACTATCAGCCGGTGGAGCGCGGCCTCGAGATCAAGCTCAAGGACAAGCTCGACCATTTGCGGGCGCTCAACATGCAGGCCCGGCGATCAACAAAAGGAGAACCCCGTGAATAACCGAGTCGCCAGCCTCGTCCTGGCCTTGATGGGGATTCCTGCTGTCCAGGCAGCGGAGGCCCCGGTGCGCGAGATGCTGAAGCTTAGCCCAGAGCAGGCCGAGCACGTGCGGATGGAGATGCGGGGCTTCCTGGTGAGCCTTCAGGGTATCCAGGAGGGGCTGGCTCGGCAGGATTTCGAGGCGGTGGCAAAGATGGCGCGGTTGTCCGGCCGGGCCGCGCCGGTGGCTGCCCCCCCGGGGCTGGGCAAGGCGCTGCCCGAGGCGTTCCGCGAACTGGGGGGGGCGACCCACATGGCTTTCGACCAGCTCGCCATGGATGCGCTCGAGGTGGGTGATGTGCGCCTGAGCCTCGAGCAGCTGGGCGGGGTGATGCAGAACTGCATCCAGTGCCACGCCCGCTACCGTCTCCCTGACTGACGGGGCGGGAGAGTGAAGTTCTGGCTGGCCCTCGGCGCGGCTGGCGCCCTCGGCGCGATGGCTCGCTACGGCCTCACGGTCTGGCTTGCCCAGCAGCTCGGTCGCGGCTTTCCCTGGGGAACGCTGATCGTCAACATCGTGGGCTCGGCCCTGATGGGGTTCCTCGCGGTGTTCCTCCTCAGCCGCCTGAACTGGCCGGTGGAGTGGCGCGCCGTCGTCCTCACCGGCTTCCTCGGGGCCTTCACCACCTTCTCCGCCTTCAGCGTCGATGCCCTTTACCTGATCGAGAAGGGCGCCTGGCTCAAGGCAGGCGCCTACATCGTGGCGAGCGTCGCCCTGTGCCTGCTCGCCGCCCGCCTCGGCATGGTGGCCGCGGAACGCCTCTGAGCTGCCCCGTGACGCTGGATACGGCCGATCTTGCCGCGCGCATCAGAGCCTGGGGCCGGGAACTCGGCTTCCAGCAGGTCGGCATCGCCTCCACCGATCTTTCCTCGCATGAGGCCGGCTTCGTGCGTTGGCTGGACGCCGGCATGCACGGCGAGATGGACTACATGGCGCGCCATGGCCTCAAGCGCCTGCGCCCCGCGGAGCTGCAGCCAGGCACGCGCAGCATCATCAGCGTGCGCATGGACTACATGCCGGACGCCCTCGCCGATGCCCCGCGCGTGCTGCGGGATGGTCGACTCGGCTATGTCAGCCGCTATGCGCTGGGGCGCGACTACCACAAGGTTCTGCGTGCCCGGCTTCAGCGCCTCGCGGAGCGCATCGAGGCGGCTATCGGTCCGTTCGGCCACCGGGTGTTCGTCGACAGCGCGCCGGTGTACGAGACCGGACTCGCGGAGCAGGCGGGGCTCGGCTGGAAGGGCAAGCACACGCTGGTTCTCAATCGCGGTGCCGGATCGTGGTTCTTCCTCGGTGAACTGTTCACCGACCTCGACCTGCCGCCCGACCCGCCCGCCGCCCAAGGCCACTGCGGGCGCTGCACGGCCTGCATCGATGTCTGTCCGACACGCGCCATCGTGGCCGAAGGGGTGGTGGATGCCCGCCTTTGCATCTCCTACCTGACCATCGAACACGCCGGAGCGATTCCGCCCGAGTTGCGTTCCATGCTGGGCAACCGCATCTACGGCTGCGACGACTGCCAGCTGGTCTGTCCGTGGAATCGCTTCGCGCGCCCGACCGGCGAGAACGATTTCGCCCCCCGTCATGGGCTTGAGGCGCCGGATCTGCTCGACCTATGGGGGTGGAGCGAGGATGAATTCCTTCGCCGTAGCGAGGGCTCGCCCATCCGGCGCATCGGGTTCGAGCGCTGGCGGCGCAACCTCGCCATTGCCCTGGGCAATGCGCCGCCGGATGCGGCCATCATCGAGGCCCTGCGCCAAGGGCTGGGAGCGGCCTCCCCGCTGGTGGCGGAGCATGTCGCCTGGGCGATCGCGCGACAGCAGGCTGCTAGCCGGGCGGATTGAGGGCCTCGTGGGCAATCGCCTGCAGGGCGTTGAACAGGCGGAAATCCTCGGCGGTCAGGGCCGGGGCGTCGATGGGGCGCTGGGCGAGCAGCAGGCCGAGCGGCTTGTCGTCGATGCGCAGGGGGCTGATGAAGGTATCGGTCAGGGCGAGTGGCGCGCGCGCCTCCTCTGGCAGCCTGGGTAGAAAGGCCGTGCGATTGGCGGCATGCAGCCAGAGCGGCTGGTGCTTGTTGAGCAGCGCGCTGAACAGGTCGCCACTGCTCAACGGGACGCTCAGGCCGCGCAAGGGATCCTGCGCCGGGATGCCGACCGCGAAGCGCGCCTCGAGTTGGCAGTGCTCGGCATTCAGCATCATCAGCACCAGGCGCCCGAGCCCGAGCTCGGCGCGCAGGTGCTTGAGCAGCTGTTGCAGGAGTGCATTGCTGCCCTGCAGACCGGACAGACCGTCGCGCAGGGCCTGGGCCGGCGAGGGGCGTGCCGGGGGCGGCGGGGCAAGCGGAGCATCGAACGGCCAGGGGCTGCCATCCGCGGCGGCAAGGGTGAAGGCGCTGGGGCGCATGCCTGCGGCGAGGAGTGCGGTGGCGCCACGGACGGCGGTGCGCTGGCATCGGCCCCACGCCATCGCCTCGTCCAGCGCCAGATGGTCCGCAATCGCGGGGCGCAGGGCCTGGCTTGCCTCCGTGTGCCAGCCATGGGCGACGCGCTCCGCCAGCGCGCGGGTCAGGCGGATCCCATGGGCCTGCGCCGATACCTCGTCCGAGGCGCTCCATACCTCGCCAAGCAGGGCGGGCAGTCCCCAGGGCTCCACCAATCGGGCGCAGACGGCCGGCCAGTCCTCCTCGATCACCAGGCTCAGGGCCTGGTCGATCGGGATACCCCGCGTCTGGCCGAGCATGTAGGCCTGTGCCGCCACCTCGGGCGCCTCGAGCCATAGCGCGAGCTCGGGCGTGCCGGACAGCAAGGCGGCATGGAAATGCTGTTCCGCGACCGGCTCGCGCCGGGCGAGGGCCCAGTCCTCTGCCTGTTGGGCAGCTTCGAGGGTGCGTGCGAGCGCGGCCAGGAAGCCGGCCTTGGGGACGGGGTCGAGCAGCGAGGTGCAGATCTCGGGCAGGGAGTGCACCACGGACTTGAGCCGTTCCTGTCCGAGCAGGCCGATGGCGCTGTCGAAGGTCGCGACATCCTCCCGGCCGAAGCGGCGCGCCTGGCGGTTGGTCTCGCCGAGGATGGCGAGGGCCAGTGCCGGGTCGCGCCGCAGGATGTCCTCGATCTGCCAGTTGCTGGTGTCCTCCCGTCCGACCAGACGCGAGAGGCGAGCGTGGCTGTCCCGGAGTGCCGGGAGGGGCTTGGCGGCGAGTCGCTCGGCCCAGTTGCCCATGGTCAGATGGCGCGGGCCTGCTGTTCGGCGTTGCCGACGTAGCTGGCCGGGCTCATGGCCAGCAGGCGGTCCTTCGCCTCGCGAGGGATATCCAGCCGCTCGATGAAGTCGCGCATGGCGGCGCCGTCGACACGCTTGCCGCGGGTCAGCTCCTTGAGTTTCTCATACGGCTGCTCGATGCCGTGGCGGCGCATGACGGTCTGCACCGCCTCGCCCAGCACCTCCCAGTTGGCGTCCAGCTCGGCCAGCATGCCGTCGCGGTTGGCCTCGAGCTTGCCGAGGCCCTTGGCCAGCGACTGGTAGGCGATGGTGCAGTGGGCCAGCGCGAGGCCGAGGGCGCGCAGCACGGTCGAATCGGTCAGGTCGCGCTGCCAGCGCGAGATCGGCAGCTTCTGCGCGAAGTGGGTGAGCAGCGCGTTGGCAATGCCGAGGTTGCCCTCGGCATTCTCGAAGTCGATCGGATTGACCTTGTGCGGCATGGTGGAGGAGCCCACCTCGCCGGCCACGGTGCGCTGCTTGAAGTGGCCGAGGGCGATGTAGCCCCACACGTCGCGGGCGAAGTCGATCAGCACGGTGTTCAGGCGCACCAGCGCGTCGGAGTACTCGGCGATGTAGTCGTGCGGCTCGATCTGGATGGTGTAGGGGTTCCAGGTCAGGCCCAGGCTCTCGACGAAATCGCGGGCCAGTGCCGGCCAGTCGACGTCCGGGTAGGCGGCGAGGTGGGCGTTGTAGTTGCCGACCGCGCCGTTGATCTTGCCGAGGATCTCGACCTGCGCCAGCTGCTCGCGCTGGCGCTTGACGCGGTAGGCGACGTTGGCGAACTCCTTGCCCATGGTGGACGGGGAGGCTGGCTGGCCGTGGGTGCGGGAGAGCAGCGGGGCGTCGGCCAGGTCGTGCGCCATGTCGCGCAGGGTCTTGAGGATGCCGTCGATGCGCGGCAGCAGCGCCTGGCCGCGCCCCTCTCGCAGCATGAGGGCATAGGAGAGGTTGTTGATGTCCTCGGAGGTGCAGGCAAAGTGGAAGAACTCGGCGATGGCCTCGAGCTCCGCGTTGTTCTGCACCTTCTCCTTGAGGAAGTACTCCACCGCCTTCACGTCGTGGTTGGTGGTGCGCTCGATGTTCTTGACCCGCTGCGCATCCTCGAGGGAGAAGTGCTCGACGATGTTGTCCAGCACGTGGCTGGCGTGCTCGGACAGGGCCGGGACCTCGGTGATGCCGGGGTGGCGGGCCAGCGCCTGCAGCCAGCGCACCTCGACCATCACGCGATGACGGATCAGCCCGTATTCGCTGAAGATGGGGCGCAGCTCTTCGGCCTTGTCGGCATAACGTCCATCGGAGGGCGAAAGGGCGGTCAGGGGGGAGAGTGCGTGGGTCATCGGCGTGGGCTCGTTCAGTCTGTGCATTTGCATGTGGATACTGGTCGGCGAGTTTAGCATGCTGCCTCCGTGAAGGATGTGGCCGTGGCGCCGCATCCGGATTTGTGGTTAAATGCTCGCGCCGCGCGGATGGCCGCGACGGCAAACCCTAATCCACACGCGCATCGTCACCTGATCGGCGGGGTGCCTTGCAAGCCCGATGTTCCATTCCGGGTCCGCAGGTCGCCGACGGGGTGCGCGGAGGCCCAACCCCAAGAGGAGTTAAAGAAATGGCTCAAGTCAGCATGCGTCAAATGCTGGAGGCCGGTGTCCACTTCGGCCACCAGACCCGCTACTGGAACCCGCAGATGGCGCCGTACATCTTCGGCGACCGCAACAAGATTCACATCATCAACCTGGAAAAGACCGTGCCCATGTTCAATGAGGCACTGAATTTCCTGGGCAAGGTGGCCAGCAACGGCGGCAGCATCCTGTTCGTGGGTACCAAGCGCTCCGCCCGCGAGACCATCGGCGAGCAGGCCGCGCGCTGCGGCATGCCGTTCGTCAACTACCGCTGGCTCGGCGGCATGATGACCAACTTCCGCACCGTCAAGCAGTCTGTCCGTCGCCTGAAGTCCCTGCAGGCCATGTCGCAGGATGGCAGCTTCGAGCGCGTCACCAAGCGCGAGGCCCTGGACCTGCAGCGCGAGATGGAAAAGCTCGAGCGCAGCCTGGGTGGCATCCAGAACATGGAGCGCCTGCCGGACGTCCTGTTCGTGATCGATGTCGATCACGAGAAGATCGCCATCAGCGAAGCCCGCAAGCTGGGTATTCCGGTCGTGGCCGTGGTGGATACCAACAGCTCCCCCGAGGGTGTGGACTACGTGATCCCGGGCAATGATGACGCCATCCGCGCCATCCAGCTCTACGTCACCGCCGCCGCGGACGCCGTGGCCGAGGCCAAGGCAACCGTCACAGTCGCGGGCGATGATTTCGTCGAGGTGAGCGAACCCGCTGCCTGAGTGTGCGCGCCGGATCGGCGCGGCCATCCATCCTGCAACGGGTCCTAGTGGCCCGTTGTTTTTATCAGAATCGAGGAAAAGTTCATGAGCACGATTACTGCGGCCATGGTGAAAGAACTGCGCGACCGTACCGGCGCGGGGATGATGGAGTGCAAGAAGGCGCTGACCGAAGTCGGTGGCGACATCGAGGCGGCCATCGAGTGGATGCGCAAGCAGGGCATGGCCAAGGCCGACAAGAAGGCCGGTCGTACCGCTGCCGACGGTGTGGTGGTGGTCAGCGTGGCCGATGACGGCAAGAGCGCCGCCATGGTCGAGATCAACAGCGAGACCGATTTCGTCGCCAAGAGCGACGACTTCGTTCAGTTCGCCAACGAAGTGGCGAGCATCGCCCTCAAGAACGCACCGGCCGATGTCGAGGCCCTGCTGGCCTGCAAGATGGCGAGCGGCGAGGACATGAACACCGTGCGTTCCGCCCTGGTCGCCAAGATCGGCGAGAACATCCAGGTGCGTCGCTTTGCCCGCATCGAGACCACCGGCGTGATCGGTGCCTATCGTCACGGCGAGCGCATCGGCGTACTGGTCGATATGGCCGGCGGCAACGCCGAGCTGGCCAAGGACGTCGCCATGCACGTGGCCGCCAGCCGTCCGGTGTGCGTGTCCGAAGCCGATGTTCCGGCCGAACTGGTCGAGAAAGAGCGAGAGATCTTCTCCGAGCAGGCGGCCCAGAGCGGCAAGCCGGCCGAGATCATCGCCAAGATGGTCGAGGGTCGCATCAAGAAGTACCTCGCCGAGGTGGCCATGACCGGCCAGCCGTTCGTCAAGGATCCCGACATGACCGTCGGCGCCCTGCTGAAGAAGGCCGGTGCCGAGGTGAAGAGCTTCGTCCGCTTCGAGGTGGGCGAGGGCATCGAGAAGCAGCAGACCGACTTTGCTGCCGAAGTCATGGCCCAGGTCAAGGGCGGCTGATCCGCCCCCGGCCCCGGTTTTGCCGGGGCCCCATATTCCCTAACTCCGTCAGGTGTGCATGATGCAAGCGAAACCCCTTCATTACCGTCGTGTTCTTCTCAAGCTGAGTGGCGAGGCGCTGATGGGGGAATTCGACTACGGGATCGACCCGGCCGTCATCAAGCGCCTGGCCGAGGACGTCATCGCCCTGCATGCGCTGGGTGTCGAGGTCGCGCTGGTCATCGGCGGCGGCAACATCTTCCGGGGCGCGGGGCTGGCCGAGGGTGGCATGGACCGCGTGACAGGTGACCACATGGGCATGCTGGCCACGGTGATGAACGCCCTGGCGATGCAGGACGCCATCGAGCGCCTGGGCGGGCACTGCCGCGTCATGTCCGGCCTGTCCATGCACCAGGTGTGCGAGGACTACATCCGCCGCCGCGCGGTGCGCCATCTGGAAAAGGGCCGCATCGTCATCTTCGCCGCCGGCACCGGCAACCCCTTCTTCACCACCGACACGGCGGGCAGCCTGCGCGCGATCGAGGTCGGCGCGGACCTGCTGGTCAAGGCGACCAAGGTCGACGGGGTATACGACAGCGACCCGCGCAAGAACCCGGATGCGCGCCGCTACGATCACCTGACCTACGACGAGGCGATCAACCGCCAGCTGGGCGTGATGGACGCCACGGCTCTGGTGCTTTGCCGCGACAACAACCTGCCGCTGATGGTGGCGGACATCAATGTTCCCGGCCTGCTCACGCGCCTGGTGGCGGGCGAGCGGGTCGGCACCCTGGTCACTCGGGAGAACCAAGCATGATCGACGACATTCGCAAAGACGCCGAGCAGCGCATGGGCAAGAGCCTCGATGCGCTGAAGACTGAGTTGAGCAAGCTGCGCACGGGGCGCGCTCATCCGTCCATTCTCGACCACGTGAAGGTCGAGTACTACGGCCAGGACGTGCCGCTGTCCCAGGTGGCCAAGATCGTGGCCGAGGACGCGCGCAGCCTGACCGTTTCCCCTTGGGAGAAGGACATGGTGGGCAAGATCGAGAAGGCTATCATGACCTCCGATCTTGGGCTCAACCCGATGAGCGCGGGCATGGTCATCCGCGTGCCGATGCCGCCGCTGACCGAGGAGCGCCGCCGCGATCTGGTGAAAGTGGTACGCCACGAGGGCGAGAACGCCAAGGTGGCCATTCGCAACATCCGCCGCGATGCCAACGGCATGCTCAAGACGCTGCTGAAGGACAAGGAGATCAGCGAGGACGACGAGCGTCGCGGCCAGGACCTGGTGCAGAAGCTGACCGACAAGTATGTCGCTGATGTCGATGCCGTGCTTGCCGCCAAGGAGAAGGAACTGATGGAGGTCTGATCGCCTCCTCATCGTCCTTCCCATGTCCCTCCCAGCCCAGATCGAGGTTCCGGTCCACGTTGCCATCATCATGGATGGCAACGGCCGCTGGGCCGAACAGCGCGGTTATCCGCGCGTGCTCGGCCATCGCCGGGGCGCCACCGCCTTGCGCGCCACCGTGCGCGCCTGCGTCGAGCGCGGGGTCCGGGTGCTCACCGTGTTCGCCTTCTCGAGCGAAAACTGGCGCCGCCCCTCGTCCGAGGTCGGCGCCCTGATGAAGTTGTTCGTCCAGTCCCTGCGACGCGAAGTCCGCCGTCTGCACGAAGCGGGCGTCCGTCTGCGTTTCGTCGGCGAGCGCGGCCGTTTCGAGCCTGCCCTGCAGGCACGCATGGCCGAGGCGGAGGCGCTCACTGCCGGCAACGAGCGCATGACCCTGGTGGTGGCCGTCAACTACGGCGGACGCTGGGACATCGCCCAGGCCGCGCGCGCCCTGGCGGAGGATGTGGCGGCCGGCCGGCTCCCCCTCGCGGCCGTCGACGAGGCCACCCTCGCGGGGCGGCTCGCATTGAGCGACCTGCCCGAGCCGGACCTGCTGATCCGCACCGGCGGCGAGCAGCGCGTCAGCAATTTCCTCCTCTGGCAGCTCGCCTATGCCGAGCTGTACTTCACCCCGGTGCTGTGGCCGGACTTCAACGCCGCCGAGATCGACCGCGCCATCGCCTGGTATGCCAGGCGCGAGCGCCGTTTCGGCCAGACCTCGGCGCAACTCCAGGAGCCCGTCCGTGCTTAGGCAACGCATCCTCACCGCGCTGGTGCTCGCGGGCATTCTCATCCCCGCGCTGCTCTTCCTGCCCCGCACGGGGTTTGCGGCGCTGGTGGGGCTGGTGGTGTTCACCACCGCCCACGAGTGGGCGGCACTGGCCCAGCTTGCGGGGCGCGCCCGTCTTGCGTTTGCCTTGCTCCTCACCCTCGGCGGCATCCCCCTGCTCATGCTCGACGGCGCGCTCGGCTGGATGCTCGGCGCGGCCGTGCTGCTTTGGCTGCTGCTCAGCGTCCGCCTGGTGCTCGGCGCGCGTGCCCCCACCTTCGTGCACGGACGCGCCTACAAGCTTGCCCTCGCGCCCCTGGTCCTGTGGCCGGCCTGGCTGGCGCTGGATGCCCTTCGCAACCTGCCGGACGGGGCCTTGTGGGTGTTGGCCACCTTCATGGTGGTGTGGGTGGCGGACAGCGCCGCCTACTTCAGCGGCCGCCGCTTCGGCCGCCACAAGCTTGCCCCCGCGATCAGCCCCGGCAAGACGGTCGAGGGGGTGGCCGGGGCGCTCGTTGCCGTCCTGCTGGCGGGCTGGGCGGCGCATGCCGCCGCGCCCTATGCCGCCCTGCCGCTGCTGCCCTGGCTGCTGCTCCTGTTCGCCGTCACCCTGATTTCGGTCATGGGCGACCTGCATGAGAGCCAGCTCAAGCGCGAGGCTGGCGTGAAGGACAGCGGGGCGCTGCTGCCGGGCCACGGCGGCATGTTCGATCGGGTCGACAGCCTGCTGGCCGCCGCGCCGCTGATGGCCTTCGGCCTGCTGCAGCTGGGGGTGTTGCATGGCTGATCACGGGCAGGGGGTCTGCATCCTCGGGGCGACCGGCTCCATCGGCCAGAGCACGCTCGACGTGCTGCGTCGCCATCCGGGGCGCTGGCGGGTCGAGTCGCTCGGCGCCTGCCGCGACGTGGATGGCATGCTGGCCGCCTGCCGGGAGTTCCGTCCGCGGTGCGTGGCCATGGGGGAGGCCGCGGCGGCGGAGCGCCTGCGCGCCATGCTGAAGGCCGAGGGGCTCGCCATCGATGTGTTCGAAGGCGGCCAGGGCATGGAGGAGATCGCGGCTGACGCGGGGAGTCCCATCGTGGTGGCGGCCATCGTCGGTGCCGCCGGCCTGCGGCCAGCCCTTGCGGCCGTGCGCGGAGGCAAGCGCGTGCTGCTCGCCAACAAGGAGGCGCTGGTCATGTCCGGCGCCCTGTTCATGGAGGAGGTGGAGCGCCATGGCGCAACCCTGCTGCCGCTGGATTCCGAACACAACGCCCTGTTCCAGTGCCTGCCGCGGCCGGATGCCGTGCGCCATGCCGAACTCGGCGTGAGTGAGCTGATCCTGACTGCCTCGGGCGGCCCCTTCCGCCAGCGTCCGGCCGAGCGGCTCGCTTATGTTACGCCCGAGGAGGCCTGCGCCCACCCCAACTGGTCGATGGGGCGCAAGATCTCCGTGGATTCCGCCACACTGATGAACAAGGGGCTTGAGGTCATCGAGGCTCGCTGGTTGTTCGATGTCCCGCCCGAGCGCATCCGCGTGCTGGTTCATCCGCAGAGCATTGTCCACTCGATGGTCTCCTACAGCGACGGTTCTGTCCTTGCCCAGATGGGGCTGCCGGACATGCGCACGCCCATCGCCCATGCGCTGAGTTGGCCGGAGCGGGTCGAGTCCGGCGTTGGCCGGCTCGACCTCACCCGGGTGGCGGCATTGCAGTTCGAACAGCCTGACCTCTCGCGATTTCCTTGCCTGCGCCTGGCCTTCGATGCCCTGCATCAGGGCGGGGTCGCGCCGGCCGTGCTCAACGCCGCCAACGAGGTGGCGGTGGAGGGCTTCCTTGCACGCCGCCTGCGCTTCACGCAGATCCCGGCCCTGATCGAGGCGGTCCTCGAGCAGGCCCCCTCCGTCGCGGCCGACACCCTGGATGCCGTATTCAGGTCGGACCTTGATGCGCGCGAGCTTGCCGCGCGCTGGATCGCGGCGCACGGGGAGAGTCTCTGATGCACCTTCTGGCCAGCATCCTCGGCTTCATCCTCGCGGTCGGCCTGCTGGTCGCGGTGCACGAGTGGGGCCACTTCTGGGTGGCGCGCCGACTCGGCGTCAAGGTGCTGCGCTTCTCCATCGGCTTCGGTCGCCCGCTGCGCAGCTGGCGCAGGGGGGAGACCGAATACGTCCTTGGCAGCTTGCCCTTCGGTGGCTACGTCAAGATGCTCGATGGGCGGGAGGGTCCGGTGGACCCGGCCGAGGCGCACCGGGCCTTCGACCGGCAGGGCGTCGGCAAGCGCGCCGCGATCGTAGCCGCGGGGCCGGCCGCGAACCTTGTCTTCGCCGTCGTCGCCTATGCCCTCATGTACATGGTCGGGGTCACCGGGCTTGCGCCGATCCTCGATGTCCCCGCCGCCGCGACCCCGGCAGCACAGGCAGGGCTGCGGGGTGAGGCGGAGGTGCTGGCGGTCAATGGGCGCCCGGTGCGCACCTTCGATGCCCTGCGCGTCGCGGCGCTGGATGCGGCGACGGGAGACCAGCCCATCCAGCTGCGCGTCCGCGAGCAGGGGTTCGAACGCACGGTCGAACTGCCCGGCGCGCCGTATGGTCTGCTCATGGGTACCGATGACCCGCTCGCGCGCCTTGGCCTGCGTCCTTGGGAACCGCGCGGGAGCATCATCGTGCGTCGGGTGGAGGAGGGCGCCGCGGCGGCCCTGGCCGGCCTGAGGGTCGACGACGTGGTGACCGGGGCGGGGGGCGTGCCGATCTCTCGCGCCAGCGAGCTGGTGGAGGCCATCCGCCAGCATGCCGGCGAGCGAGTGGAGCTCGACATCCTGCGCGATGGCCGACCTCAGACCGTCAGCGTGATACCCGGCACGCGCCGGCACAACGGCGAAGTGGTCGGCTATGCCGGGGCCGCCTTCGGGGTCGATATCCCCGATGAAGTGCGGGGGCGCCTGCTGGTGGTTGAGCGCCTCGGCTTGCTGGAGGCGATCCAGGCGGGTTTCTCGCGCACGTGGGACATGGGCGTGCTCAGCCTGCGGGTGATGGGCAAGATGCTCACCGGCGAGGCCACACTCGAGACCATCAGCGGGCCGCTCGGCATCGCCGATATCGCCGGCCGCAGCCTGGTGCTTGGCCTGTCCAGCTTTCTCGCTTTCCTCGCCCTTGTAAGCCTGAGCCTTGCGATTCTCAACCTGTTGCCCGTTCCCGTACTGGATGGCGGGCACCTGTTGTTTTATCTTATCGAGGTTTTGCGCGGCCGGCCGTTGTCGGACCAGGCGCAGATGCTCGCTCAGCGCGTCGGCATGAGTCTGCTGCTTGCGCTGATGGCACTGGCCCTTTTCAACGACCTGACACGGCTTTTCTTCTAGGCCTGCAACGACACCGCCCTTTTTGGACCCTGACAATTCATGAAGATGTTCGCCCGCTCGATCCTGCCGCTGGCCCTTGGTGTCGCACTCTCCGCCCAGGCAGCAGACCCCGCCTCGACGTTCACCCTGCGGGACATCGAGGTGCAGGGGCTTCAGAACATCGCTTCGGGCACCGTCTTCACCTATCTGCCCTACCGCGTCGGCGACACGTTCGCCGAGGTGGACAGCACCCGCGTGATCCAGGAGCTGTACAAGACCGGCTTCTTCCGTCGTGTCGATGTCGCACGGCGCGGCGACGTGCTGGTGGTCCAGGTGGAGGAGCTGCCGACTATCGGCGAGCTGACGATCACCGGCAACGACAAGGTCGAGAAGGCCGACCTCGAGAAATCGCTCAAGTCCGCCGGACTCGCCAAGGGGCGGGTGCTGAACCGCCAGGCCCTCGAGCAGATGGAGCAGGAACTGCAGCGTCTCTACTTCAGCATGGGCCTGTACGGCGTGCGCGTGGACACCAAGCAGACCGAGCTCGATGGCAACCGCGTCGCGCTGGAGGTGGAGATTCTCGAGGGCACCCCGGCCAGCATCCGCACCATCAACATCGTCGGCAACAAGGACTTCAGCGAGAAGGAGCTGCTCAAACAGTTCGATCTCGGGCCGACCTCCTGGTACCAGTTTTTCTCCGATCGCGACCAGTATTCGCGCCAGAAACTGGCTGCGGACCTGGAGAAGCTGCGCTCGTTCTACCTCGACCGCGGCTATCTCAAGTTCAACGTCGACTCGACCCAGGTCTCCATCTCTCCGGACCGCAAGGACATCCACATCAGCATCGGCATCACCGAGGGCGAGCAGTACAGCGTCAGCGAGGTCGGCTTCGCCGGCAACATGATCCTGCCCGAGGACGAGATGCGCAGACTGGTTACCGTCAAGGCCGGTGAACGCTTTTCGCGCAAGGCCCTGACCGAGAGCACGGGCGCGCTGGTCAAGCGCCTGGGCAACGAAGGCTATGCCTTCGCCAACGTCAACCCGGTGCCCGAGCTGGACGAGGCCAACAGGAAGGTCAAGCTGACCCTGTACGTCGATCCGGGCAAGCGCGTCTACGTGCGCCGTATCAACATCGCCGGCAACTACAACACCGACGAGGAAGTGTTCCGCCGCGAGATGCGCCAGATGGAGGGCGCCTGGTTCTCCGGCGAGAAGGTCGAGCGCTCCAAGGAGCGCCTGCAGCGCCTGAGCTATGTCGAATCCGCCTCCATCGAGACCAAGCCGGTTCCCGGAGCGGCCGACCAGGTTGACCTGAACGTGGGCGTGACCGAGCGCCTCTCCGGCAGCTTCAGCATCGGCGCGGGTTATTCGCAGTCCGAAGGCATCCTGCTGAGCCTGGGGCTGTCGCAGGCCAACTTCCTCGGCACCGGCAACAATGTCTCGCTCAACCTCGAGCGCAGCGGCGTGCGCAACATCTACAGCCTCTCCTACCTCAATCCCTACTGGACGGTGGACGGGGTGAGCCGCGGCTTCAGCGTCTACTTCAAGGAGACCGACGCCGCGGAGGCCAGCCTCAGCCGCTACCTGATGGACTCCTACGGCGGCGATGTGAAGTTCGGCATCCCGCTGTCGGAGTACACCGGCGTGCGCCTGGCGGTCGGGCTCGACCACAGCCGGCTCAAGCGCACCGATCGATCGCCCGACTGGGTCAAGGAGGAGGATTACAACTTCTACACCCTGACCCCGAGCTGGTATCGCGACACGCGCGACCGTGCCGTCTTCCCCAACCGCGGCGGCTACAGCCTGGCGAGCCTGGAGGTGGCGGTGCCGGGCAGCGGGCTCGAGTACTACAAGGCCAATCTGAGCCACGACCACTACTTCAGCCTGACCACCAACTACGTGTTCAAGCTCGGTGCCGTGGCAGGTTATGGCGACAGCTACGGCAAGGCTTACAGCTACGTCGACAAGGACGGCATCACGAGGGAGACGACCCTGCCGCCGTTCCGCAACTACTACGTGGGCGGCATTCGCTCGGTGCGCGGCTACGAGGACTACAGCATCGGCCCCCTCGACAGCCAGGGTGATCCGCTCGGCGGCGCCTTCAAGCTGGCCGGCGGCGCGGAGCTAATCTTCCCGCTGCCCTTCCTCGGCGAGGAGAGCGCCAAGAACGTGCGCATGGGCCTGTTCTACGACATTGGCAGTGCCTTCTCGTCCTATGACGCCTTCGAGGCGGGCGAGTTGCGCATGTCCGCCGGCGTGTCGCTGATCTGGCTCTCCCCGATCGGCCCGCTGACCCTGAGCCTTGCCCAGCCGCTGAACGAAAAGCCGGGTGATCGCACCCAGATGTTCCAGTTCGCCATCGGCGCCGGTTTCTAACCACCCAACCCAACCAACCCAAGATCGGAGTTCAACCGTGTTCAAGCAGACCGCCCTCATTGCCGCAGCCCTGGCCCTGGCCGTATCTGGCAGTGCCTGGGCCAAGGAACTCAAAGTCGGCTTTGTCAATTCGGCCATGCTGCTCGACAAGGCACCTCAGGCCGAGGCTGCGCGCAAGCAGCTGGAGAAGGAGTTCTCCGCCCGCGAGCGCGAACTGGTGGAAAACCAGAAGGCCGCCCAGGCGCTGGAGCAGAAGCTGAGCCGCGAAGGCGCGGCCATGAGCGAGGCCGAGCGTTCCCGTCAGGAACGCGAGTTGAACCGCCGCATGCGCGAGCTGCAGCGCCAGCAGGCGGAATTCCGCGACGACCTGAACCTGCGCAAGAACGAGGAGCTCGCCAAGCTTCAGCGCACCGTCTTCCAGGTGATCAACGAGATGGCCAAGGCCGACGAATATGACCTGATCCTCAGTGACGGCGTGGTCTATGCCGGCCCGAACGTGGACATCACCAGCAAGGTGCTCGATCGTCTGCAGACTGCTAAATAAGCCGGTTCCAGGCGAGATCGGGAGAGGGGTTCCACGGTGAGGCTAGGGGAGCTGGCGGAACGGCTCGGGGCCCGGCTTCTGGGCGATCCGGCACAGGACGTCCTGCGAGTTGCCGCGCTTGAGCAGGACGATCCAGCTGCCATCGGTTTCGTCCAGGACGAGGCCTATCTCGTCCCCCTCGAGACCAAGCAGGCCGGGGTGGTGATCCTGCCCCCGGTCTTCGAGCAGGCCTATGCTGGCCCTCGCCTGGTCAGCGACACTCCCCAGCTGAGCTTTGCCCGCGCCGCGCGCCTGCTCCACCCCCGCCCCGTCCGGCAGGGCATTCACCCCTCCGCTTGTGTTGAAACCGGGGCGGAGGTCGATGCCACGGCCTGGATCGGCCCCCAGGCGGTCGTCGCCAAGGGGGCGAGGATTGCGGCGGGCGCCCAGATCGGGCCGCAATGCCACGTGGGGGAGGGCAGCAACATCGGTGCCGGGACCGAGCTGGTCGCCCGTGTCACGGTGCTGGACGGGGTGATGATCGGGGCGCGCTGCATCATCCATCCCGGGGCGGTGATCGGGTCCGATGGCTTCGGCCTCGCCCACGCGCGCAGCCACTGGGAGCGCGTGCCGCAGCTCGGCGGCGTCCGCATCGGCGATGACGTTGATATCGGCGCCAACACCACGGTGGATCGTGGCGCCCTAGGCGACACCGTGATTGCCGACGGGGTGAAGATCGACAACCTGGTGCAGATTGCCCACAATGTCGTGATCGGCGAGCACACCGCCATCGCGGGCTGCGCGGGGCTTGCCGGCAGCTCCCGAGTCGGCCGCCATTGCATGCTCGCGGGCGGGGTGGGCCTCGCCGGCCATCTCGAATTGGCGGATGGGGTGCAGGTCACAGGCATGTCGATGGTCACCCGCTCCATCCACCAGCCCGGCGTCTACTCCGCCGGCACGCCGCTGGACACCAACCGGAACTGGCGCCGCAATGCCGCCCGCTTCAAACACCTTGACGACATGGCGCGCCGCATCGAGGCCCTCGAGCGGCGGTTGCGCAGCAAGGATTCATCAGAGGAGTGACGCGTGAGTCGCGTATTGAACATCCAGGAGGTCATGCAGCACCTCCCGCACCGCTTTCCCTTTCTGCTCGTCGACCGCGTGCTCGACTGGGCACCGAACGAATACCTGACGGCGATCAAGAACGTCACGTTCAACGAACCCTACTTCCAGGGGCACTTCCCGGTGCGCCCGATCATGCCAGGCGTGCTGATCACCGAGGCCATGGCCCAGGCGACCGGCATCCTCGCCTTCGCCAGCCAGGGCGACAAGCCGAACGACGACAGCCTCTACATGCTGGTCGGCCTGGACGACGTGACCTTCCGCCGCATCGTCGAGCCGGGCGACCAGCTCACCCTGCACGTGCGCCAGAAGCGCCTGATCCGCAACCTGGGCATCTTCGAGTGCGAGGCGAGGGTAGGCGACGAGGTGGCCGCCAGCGCCACCATCAAGTGCATCGCCAAGGATGTCACCGCATGATCGACCCGCGCGCAGTAGTCCATTCCGAGGCGCGCATTGGCGAGAATGTCAGCATCGGCCCGTTCTCGGTCATCGGAGCGGGGGTCGAGATCGGGGAGGGCACCTGGATCGGTCCGCACGTGGTCATCAATGGACCGACCCGCATCGGGCGTGACAACCGAATCTTCCAGTTCGCCTCCATCGGCGAAGCACCGCAGGACCTGAAGTATGCTGGCGAGCCGACCCGGCTCGAGATCGGCGACCGCAACACCATCCGCGAAGGCTGCACCATGCACCGCGGCACGACCCAGGGCGAGGGGGTCACCGTCGTCGGCAGCGACAACCTGTTCATGGCCACCACCCACGTCGCTCATGACTGCCATATCGGCAGTCACGTGATCATGGCCAACGCGGCCTCGCTCGCCGGGCACGTGGTGGTCGAGGACTGGGCCATCCTCAGCGGCTTTTCGGTGGTGCACCAGTTCTGCCGCATTGGCGCGCACAGCTTCGCAGGTGGGGCGACCAAGATCACGCAAGACATCCCGCCGTTCGTCATGGTCGATGGCGCCCGCGCGCGGGCGATCGGGATCAACAAGAACGGCCTCAAGCGGCGCAACTTCTCCGAGGAAACCATCCGCGACCTGCATCGCGCGTTCAAGCTGCTGATCCGCAACCGGCCCACCAAGGAAAACTGGGATGAGGCCGAGGAGATGGCCGCGACCTGCCCCGAGGTTCGCCGCTTCCTGGATTTCATCCGCGCCAGCCAGCGCGGCATCGTGCGTTGAGATGAGCCTGATGACCGAGTTCCGCATCGAAAAAGACAGCATGGGCGAGCTGCGCGTCCCCGCCGACGCCCTGTGGGGCGCGCAGACCCAGCGCGCGGTGGACAACTTCCACATCGGCGGGCGGCCCATGCCGCGTGCCTTCCTGCGCGCCCTCGGCCTGATCAAGGCGGCCTGCGCGAAGGCCAATGCCGAGCTCGGCCTGCTTGACCCGGCGCGCGCGGAGGCGATCGGCCGCTGTGCCCTGCAGGTGGCGGAAGGCCAGTTCGACGAGCAGTTTCCGGTCGAGGTCTTCCAGACCGGCTCCGGCACTTCCAGCAACATGAACGCCAACGAGGTGATCGCGCGCCTGGCATCCACCGCCGAGCACCCGGTGCATGCCAACGACCACGTCAACATGGGGCAGAGCTCCAACGACGTGATTCCCACTGCGATCCACGTTTCGGCCGCCCTCGAGATCAGCGAGTGCCTGCTGCCGGCCATCGCCCACCTGCGCGGGACCATCGAGCGCCGCGGCGAGGAGTGGAAGGACGTGGTCAAGACCGGCCGCACCCACCTGATGGATGCGATGCCGATCACCCTCGGCCAGGAGCTCTCCGGCTGGGCGGCGCAGCTGGCGGCAGGCGAGGCGCGCCTGCGTGACAGCCTGGTTCGCCTGCGAGCCCTGCCGCAGGGCGGCACGGCGGTCGGCACCGGCATCAACGCGCCGGAAGATTTCGGCCAGCGCGTGGCGGCTGAACTCTTCCGCCTGACCGGTGTGCCGTTCGCGCCGATGGACAACCTGTTCATGGGCCTCGCCAGCCAGGACGCGGCGGTTGAGGCGAGCGGGCAGCTGCGCGCCCTCGCGGTGGCGCTGATGAAGATCGCCAACGACCTGCGCTGGATGAACTCCGGTCCGCTGGCGGGGCTCGCCGAGATCCGCCTTCCGGCCCTCCAGCCAGGCAGCTCGATCATGCCCGGCAAGGTCAACCCGGTCATCCCCGAGGCGGTGATGATGGCGAGCGCGCGGGTGATGGGGCACGACGCGGCCATCGCGATCGGTGGACAGGCGGGCAACTTCCAGCTCAACGTCATGCTGCCGCTGATCGCTGACAGCCTGCTCGATTCCATCCGGCTGCTGAGCAACGCCTGCCGCTCGCTGGCGGACAAGGCCATCGCCGGCATGCAACTCAATCCCGCCCAGCTCGAGGCGGCGCTCGCCCGCAATCCCATCCTCGTGACCGCCCTGAACCCCATCATCGGCTACGAGAAGGGCGCGGCCATCGCCAAGCGCGCCTATGCCGAGGGACGCACCCTGCTCGAGGTGGCGCTGGAGGAGACCGACATGGACGAGGAGACGCTGCGCCGCCTGCTCGATCCCGCAGCCCTCGCCCAGGGGGGGATCCAGGCCGGCATGACGGGGGCAGGGGGCTGACGCTTCATCTCGTCCTGCAGAAAGCACAAGGCCCCGAGCAAGCGGGGCCTTTTCGTTCCGGGGACCTTCAGCCTCGGGTGAGCATCTCGCAGGCGAGTTCAGCCATGCGTTCCACCCCCCCGCCAGGACCGAGTCGCTCCTTCACCTCGGCCAGATCCTTGCGCATGCGTCCGGCGTAGTCCGCGTCGTCCAGCATGCGTCCAATCTCCGCGGCTACGGCCGCAGGCTCGGCATCGCCCTGCACGAACTCCGGCACGATCCGGCGTCCGGCGACGATGTTGGCGAGCCCGATGTCGGGGATGCGGATCAGCGGCCGGAGCAGGGTGTAGGTGAGTGGCGAGACCTTGTACAGGATGGCCATTGGCACACCCATCAGCGCGACCTCCAGTGTGGCGGTCCCCGAGGCCACCATGGCGGCGTCGCAGCAGGCCAGCACGTCATGGCTGCGCTCGGGCACGACTTTCACCGCGACTCTCGCTGCCTCGAGCAGCGGCTTGATCAGATCGTCATCGATACTGGCGGCCTGGGGCAGGATGAACTGCAGCCCGGGCCGCTCGGTGGCAAGCCTTGCGGCGCTCTCCAGCATGACCGGCAGCAGGCGCTGGATCTCGGCCTTGCGGCTTCCGGGCAGGAGGCCAACGACCGGGTGCTCCGCGGACAGCCCGAACTCTTCCATCAGCTCCGCTCGCGGGGCGCTGGCCCGCACCCTCCCCGCGAGCGGGTGGCCGACGTAGCTCACGGGGATGCCGTGCGCCTCGTAGAACGCCGTCTCGAACGGGAAGATCACCGCCATCATGTCGATGGCCGCGCCGTACTTCTTCACCCGCCCGGGCCGCCAGGCCCAGACCTGCGGGCTGACGTAGAACAGCACCTTGATGCCGCAGGCCTTGGCGTGGCGGGCGAGCTTGAGGTTGAACTCCTTGTAGTCGACGCAGATGAGCAGGTCGGGCCGCTGCTCGCACACCGCCTGCTGCATGGTCCTGAGCGCGCCCTTGATGGCGCCGTAGTGGCGGATCACCTCGCCGAGCCCGACCACGCCGAGGCCGGAGGAGTCGACGGTCAGCTCGACGCCCGCCTCGCGCATGGCGCTGCCGCCCATGCCGATCCCTCGCAGGCCGGGGAGGCGCACCTGCATGGCGCGGAACACGGCGGCGGCATGCTTGTCGCCGGAGGCCTCCCCGGCGGACAGCATGACGGTGAGGGAGCCGACGCCGTCCATCCATGGACGACGCCCTTCGGGATCGCTTTGCAGCGATTCCCGATTCGCTGATCCCGTCCCGAAGTCCCTTCCGGCATCCATGCCGGAAGCCCCTGCGGGGCTGGTCCCTCCTCTCGGTCCCTTCGGCCATCCATGGCCGAAGCCCCTGCGGGGTACGGCCCTCGAGATCGGCCGTCGGGAGCCCGGCGAATCGGTGAGGTCAGCCAAGGGCGCGCCGGATGACATCGCAGATGCGTTCGATGGAGACGTCCGGCAGCTCCGGGTAGATCGGCAGGCTGAGGCAGCGGGAGGCGACCTCTTCCGCGACCGGCAGGCTCAGGCCGGGGTAGTCCGCCTTGAACACGTTCTGCTGGTGCAGCGGGATCGGGTAGTAGATCGCGGAGGCGATGCCTTCCGCCTGCAGGGCCTGCTGGATGGCCTCTCGCCGGTCGGCCAGCAGGGTGTACTGGTGGAAGACGTGGGTGCCGATGCCGTCCTCGTGCGGGGTGGTCACCGGCAGCCCGGCCAGGCCCGCGTTGTAGCCGTGCGCGACACGGCGGCGCTCGCGGTTGTAGGTGTCGATGTGCTTGAGCTTGGCGCGCAGGATGACCGCCTGCATCTCGTCCAGCCGGCTGTTGAAGCCGATGATGTCGTGGTAGTAGCGCACCTTGCTGCCGTGATTGCGCAGCATGCGAAGCCGCTCGGCGATCTCGTCCGAGTTGGTGGTGACCATGCCGCCGTCACCGAAGCAGCCGAGGTTCTTGCTCGGGAAGAAGCTGAACGCTCCCGCATCCCCCATGCATCCGGTCATGCGGCCGGCGACGTCCGCGCCGAACGACTGGGCGCAGTCCTCGATCAGCTTGAGCTGGTGCCTGATGGCGACAGCACGGATGGCCGCCATGTCCGCCGGCTGGCCGAACAGGTGGACCGGGAGGATGGCGCGGGTTCGGGGGGTGATGGCCGCCTCGATGAGGGCCGGGTCGATGTTGAAGGTCTGCGGGTCGATGTCGACGAACACAGGACGCGCGCCGACATAGCGGATGGCCTCGGCGGTGGCGATGAAGGTGAAGGGCGAGGTGATGACCTCGTCGCCTTGCTTGATCCCGGCGGCGAGCAGGGCGAGGTGCAGGGCGTCGGTGCCGTTGGCCACGCCGATGGCGTGCCTGACGCCGAGGTAGGCAGCCGCCTCGTCCTCGAAGGCCCGCACGTTCGGGCCGAGAATGAACTGGGTGGCGTCCAGGGTGGCCTGCAGGCCGGCGTCGATCTCCGCCTTGAGGGCCTGGTACTGGGCGGAAAGGTCGACCATCGGGATCGTCATGGCGGGTACTCGTGCAGAAGCGGAAGGGGGGGTCAGGAGGCAGGATTGCGCAGCAACGCGCTGATTTCCTCGGCGGCGGCCAGGGCGCGGCGGCCGGCCTCGCCGGGCACGCGCGGCGTGCGGCCGTGGATGGCGCAGTCGACGAAGTGGCGGATCTCCCCCAGCAGGGCGTCGCCACTCTCGAAACGGCTCTCCTCGGAAAGGATCTCCGGCACGCCGGGGAACATCTCACCCTCGCCGCGGCGATGCGTGGCCAGCACGCGGTTCTGGAAGTCGACCGACAGGTAGGCGTCCTTCTGGAACAGGCGCATCTTGCGTTCGCTCTTGAGGCTGATGCGGCTGGCGGTGACGTTGGCGACGCAGCCGTTGCCGAAGGTCAGGCGGGCGTTGGCGATGTCGGTGTCACCCGTGAGCACGCAGGCGCCGCTGGCCTCGATGTGGGTGATCGGACTGTCGACGATGTCGAGGATGATGTCGATGTCGTGGATCATCAGGTCCAGCACCACGCTCACGTCCGTTGCGCGCGGTTTGAAGGGTGCCAGGCGGGTGGACTCGATGAAGCTCGGCTGGTCGAGCGTGCCCTCGAGGGCGAGGATGGCGGGATTGAAGCGTTCCAGGTGGCCTACCATGAGCACGCGGTTCTTCTCTCGCGCGAGGCGGATCAGTTCGTCGGCCTGCTCGACCGTGGTGGTGATGGGCTTCTCGACCAGCACGTGGCTGCCTGCGGCGAGGAAGTCGCGCGCCACCTCGAAGTGCAGGCTGGTCGGCACGGCGATGCTGACCGCGTCCACCTTGCCGAGCAACTCGCGGTAGTCCGTCAGCCCCCGGCAGCCGTGCTTGGCGGCGATGGCGGCGGCGGCCTCGGGATTGACGTCCACGATGGCCGCCAGTTCACACTCCGGAAGCGCCGCGTACTTGTCCGCGTGGAACTTGCCGAGGTAACCGGTGCCGATCACCGCGCATTGAAGCTTGCTCATCCGTTATCCTGTCGTGCCCCCGCATTGATGCGGGGTTGTTGCCTGAACCGGCTTGACCGATCCGTTGGGCTCTCGAAGGCCATACCCCGAAGGGGCTTCCGGCATGGATGCCGGAAAGGACTGAGAGGAGGGACCAGCGGATCGGGATTCGCCGCAAGGCGAACCCGAAGGGAGCCGGCCAAGGAAGGCCGGCATCCGTAGGGTCCGGTTAATACGAAACGCCCGATTATAGGTCTTTTGCCATGCCTGCTGAACCGTATCCCCTGTTCGATGTCCCGACGCCGGCTCCTGTGGCACTCGTGGCCGGGGCGGACGAGGCGGGCAGGGGGCCGCTGGCCGGGGCGGTATATGCCGCAGCGGTCATCCTGGATCCTGAACGGCCGGTCGAGGGGCTGAACGACTCGAAGAAGCTCACCGCCCGGCGGCGGGAGATCCTGTTCGATGCGATCCGGGAGCGGGCGCTGGCCTGGTGCATCGCCTCCGCGAGCGTGGAGGAGATCGACCGCATCAACATCCTGCATGCCAGCCTGCTCGCCATGCAGCGGGCGGTGGCGGGCCTCGCCCATGCGCCCACTCTAGTGCTGGTGGATGGCAACCGCGCCCCGGCCTTCGCCTGTCCCGCAAGAGCCATCGTCGGGGGCGATGCGCTGGAGCCGGCCATCAGCGCGGCCTCCATCCTGGCCAAGGTGGCGCGCGACCGCTCCTTGCTCGAACTGCACGAGCGCCACCCCCAGTACGGGTTCGACCGCCACAAGGGGTACCCGACGGCGGATCATCTTGCCGCGTTGGCCGAGCATGGGCCCTGTCCCGAACACCGCCGCAGCTTCGGGCCGGTGAAGCGCGTCCTGTTCTCGCAATCTTAGGGAAAAGCTGAAAAAATCCATCCTTGGATTTTTTCAGTTCGGCTCACCGCGAAGTGAATTCGCGGTGGCCTCCGCGAATCAAGGGCTTGCGCCCTTGTTCGCGTCGGGGCATCCCTGCCCCGGACAGGAAACGCTGAATTTTTCAGATACTGTCTTACCCACCCCCTGGCAAGCCCATGGCAGGGTCGAAGGGGCGGCCTGATTTGAGGATGCCCC
>JBMOQP010000030.1:32521-74838 GCA_049322715.1 Pseudomonadota bacterium | reverse complement strand
CCAGGCTCACGTAGCTGAACAGGTCGGATTGGGGATCGGAGATGCCACGCATCGCTCAGGGATGGATCAGGGATGGATCAGGGGGATCATGCCATGGAAGCGCCGGAGTTTTTCAACGGCCTGTTAAATCCGCCTTCTCGACTTCCCCCGTCCGTACCTCCCTATTCCCCTCTCTCCCCCAACCCCAACTTCACCATCCGATACCTGAACTGCCTCGGGGTCATGCCCAGTGACATGGCGGCGCGGGTCTTGTTGCCGCCTGCGCGGCGCAGGGCTTCGAGCAGGTCCTGGGTTTCGTCCTCGCGCACCCAGCTATAGCCGCGCATGGGCATGGTCATGGCCATGGACGGCAGCGCCATGGGTTGCGGCGTTTCGGTCAGCGGCGCGGGGAGGGCGGCGGGTTCGATCCGCTGGGCGGTGCCCGCTTCCAGGTGTTCGCCGATGTGCGCCTCGTGGCTGAGGATGAGGACGATGTCTTCCACCGTGATCTGGCCGCCCTGGGCCACCAGCACCGCGCGCTTGATGACGTTTTCCAGCTGGCGGATGTTGCCCGGCCAGTTGTAGCCCTCCAGCCGTTCCAGCACGCCGGGGCCGAACATGGTGTTGCGGTCGAATTCCTGGCTGGCCTCCTGGAGGAAATGGCGGGCCAGGCGGCGCACGTCGCCCGCGCGGTCGCGCAGCGGCGGCAGGTGGATGGGGAAGACGTTCAGGCGGTAGAACAGGTCGATGCGGAAGCGGCCTTCGTTGACGGCGCGCTGCAGGTTCTTGTGGGTGGCGGCGATGATGCGCACGTCCACCGGGATGTCCTTGACCCCGCCGACGCGCTTGATGAGTTGCTTCTCCAGCACGTGCAGCAGCTTGGATTGCAGGTCCAGCGCCAGGTCGCCGATCTCGTCGAGGAACAGGGTGCCGCCGCTGGCGAGTTCCACCACGCCCTTCTTGGTCGCCACCGCGCCGGTGAAGGCGCCCTTCTCGTGGCCGAACAGCTCGGATTCGAGCAGGTTTTCCGGGATGGCGGCGCAGTTGATCGCCATGAACGGGCCGTCGCGGCGCTGGCTTGTGAGATGCACCATGCGCGCGAAGCGCTCCTTGCCGGTGCCGGATTCGCCGGTCAGCAGCACGGTGGCCTGGGTGGGCGAGACGTGCAGCGCCTGGCGCAGGGCCTGCTTGAGCGCCGGGCTCTCGCCGAGGATGCCGTGCGTTCCCTCGGCCTGCTGGTCGAGCGCCTGCTTGAGGGCGCGGTTCTCGTCCGCCAGCAGGGCGGTCTTCTCCTCGATCAGCGCGTTCAGGCGCAGGATCTGGGCGATGAAGGTGGCCAGCACGCGCAGCAGGGTCACGTCGCGGCTGAAGGGACGCTTGCGGCGGCGCAGGCGGTGCGCGGCCAGCACGCCCATCGGCACGTTGTCGTGCAGGATGGGCACGGCCAGGAAGGCGACGGTCTCCTGCGGCAGGGTGGAGCGGTCCACCGCGCGGGTGAGGTAGACCGGCTCGTCGTCGATGTCCTGGATCACCGCCACCTGCCCGGTGCGCATGACCCGCCCGGTCACGCCCTCCCCCAGCGAGTACTGGCCGCGCTGCCGCTCCAGCGCGGTGAGGCCGTAGGCATACTGGATGCCCATCCTGCCCTCCCCGTCCGGCAGCACCACCCGCCCGCGGTTCAGGCCCACCATCTGCGACATCAGCCGCAGGATGGCGTGGATGGCCTCCTCGGGGGCCGTGGCGTGCCCCAGCTTGCGCGCGGCCTCGTGGATGACGAGCAGTTCGATGTCCTCGGCGAGGTCCATCTGGGCTTCGTGTTCAAGGTCGGTTTGAAGGTCGGTGTTCATGGGCTATCTCCGGGTCTCTTTCCCTGACCAAGCAAGAGACGGGCCCGGCGACTGTCCGCCAATGTCCGCCATTGGCGAACGCATTCGGACCCCACGAACGGGCGCGGCGCACCTTGCCGGGGCGCCCTCGCGCACCCCCACGGTGCCCAGCCTGCCCCAATGGGTGGCATACCCCGCCTCTAGCGCCCCGTGACGATGCAAATGCACCGCCCCCGCCGAACTGGCATGGCTGCTGCATTGATCCTTCCTGCGAACACCTTTCCACGCAGGGAGAACTGCCATGTCCGCCTTCAAGAACCCGTTCGACTTCAACATCCGCCTCAAGGGCGGTTGCTCCTGCGGCAAGCATCACAGCCAGGCCGAGCACGACGCCGAGCAGGCGCGCCTGAACGAGCCCCGGGAGGAAGAAGCCGCCCTCAACCGGGTGATCGAATCCGCCGTGGTGCGCGCCCTGTTCCCCCATGACGAGACCCGTCGCGCCTTCCTCAAGGCCGTCGGCGCCGGCACCGCGCTGGCCGCGCTCTCCAGCCTGTTCCCGATGGGCGCCGCGCAGGCCCTGGCCGCCGAGGGCGGTCCGCTGGAGAAGAAGAACCTGAAGGTCGGCTTCGTGCCCATCACCTGCGCCACGCCGATCATCATGGCCAAGCCGATGGGCTTCTACGAGCGCGAGGGCCTGAACGTCGACGTGATCAAGACCGCCGGCTGGGCGCTGGTGCGCGACAAGGTGATGAACGGCGAATACGACGCCTCGCACATGCTCTCGCCGATGCCGATCGCCGCCAGCATGGGCCTGGGCGCGCAGCCCAACCCGACCTTCGTCGCCACCATCCAGAACATCAATGGCCAGGCGATCACGATGCACGTCAAGCACAAGGACAATCGTGATCCGAAGAACTGGAAGGGCATGAAGTTCGGCATCCCGTTCGAGTACTCCATGCACAACCTGCTGCTGCGCTACTACCTGGCGGAGCACGGCATCGATCCGGACAAGGACGTGCAGCTGTCCGTGATCGCGCCGCCGGAGATGGTGGCCAACCTGCGCGCCGGCAACATCGACGGCTTCCTCGGCCCCGAGCCGTTCAACCAGCGCGCGGTGTTCGAGGGCGTGGGCTTCATCCAGGTGCTGTCGAAGGACCTGTGGGAGGGCCACCCCTGCTGCGCCTTCGGCGTGACCGAGAAGTTCGTCAAGGAGGCGCCCAACACCTTCTCCGCGCTGTTCCGCGCCATCGCCAACGCGACGGTCTACGCGCACAAGCCGGAGAACCGCCCGGCCATCATCGAGGCCATCGCCCCGGCCAACTACCTGAACCAGCCGATCCCCGTGCTGCAGCAGGTGATGACCGGCAAGTTCGCCGACGGCCTCGGCCATGTGCAGAACGTGCCGGGCCGCGCGGACTTCGACCCGTTCCCGTGGGAGTCGATGGGCGTGTGGATCCTCACCCAGCTCAAGCGCTGGGGCTACATCAAGCAGGACGTGGACTACCAGCAGATCGCCCAGCAGATCTTCCTGGCCACCGACGCGCGCAAGCGCCTCAAGGAGATGGGTCTCGACGCGCCGGAGACGAACTCCACCCAGCACACCATCATGGGCAAGGTGTTCGACCCGGCCAAGCCGAAGGAATACGTCGATTCCTTCGCCATCCGGAGGAGCTGACATGGCACGCTCGCTCAGCTTCCGCGCAACGCTCGTCTCCTTCGTCCTGCTGCTCGCCTTTCTCGGCACTTGGCACGTGGGAACCCTCCCGGCGACCGGAGGAGCCGCCGCCACCTACGCCGATCCGGAGTACGCGGCCCTGATGGGCGGGGCTGCGACGCAGGCCTCCGGCCTGCCCTCCCCGGGCACGGTCGGGGAGACCATCGCCAGCCAGCTCGCCAACCCGTTCTACGACAACGGCCCGAACGACAAGGGCATCGGCATCCAGCTCGCCTGGTCGCTGTCCCGGGTGCTGGCCGGCTTCCTGCTCGCCGCCATCGTCGCCATCCCGCTCGGCTTCGTGATCGGCATGTCGCCGCTGATGTACAAGGCGCTCAACCCGTACATCCAGCTGCTCAAGCCGATCTCGCCGCTGGCCTGGATGCCGCTCGCGCTGTACACGATCAAGGACGCCTCGCTGTCCTCGATCTTCGTGATCTTCATCTGCTCGATCTGGCCGATGATGATCAACACCGCGCACGGCGTGGCCTCGGTGAAGAAGGACTGGCTGAACGTGGCCCGCACCCTGGAGGTGAACCCGTTCAAGACCGCCATCAGCGTGATCCTGCCCGCCGCCGCCCCCACCATCCTCACCGGCATGCGCATCTCCATGGGCATCGCCTGGCTCGTGATCGTGGCCGCCGAGATGCTCGTCGGCGGCACAGGCATCGGCTACTTCGTGTGGAACGAGTGGAACAACCTCAACCTGTCCAACGTGATCTTCGCCATCGTCATGATCGGCGCGGTGGGCATGCTGCTCGACATGGTGTTCGGCGTGCTGACCAAACTTGTGACCTACCAGGAGTGATTCCCATGACCCAGCCATTCCTCAAGGTCGAAGGCCTGAAGAAGGTGTTCCCGGCGCCCAGTGGCGGCGGGGACGACGTCACCGTGTTCGAGAACATCCACTTCGGCTTCGACAAGGGCGAGTTCGTCTGCATCATCGGCCACTCCGGCTGCGGCAAGTCGACCATCCTCAACGTCCTCGCCGGCCTGGACGAGGCCACCGAAGGCAACGTGTTCATGGACGGGCGTGAGGTGAAGGGCCCGAGCCTGGACCGCGGCGTGGTGTTCCAGAGCCACGCCCTGATGCCCTGGCTAAGCGTGATCGAGAACGTCGCCTTCGCGGTCAAGGCGCGCTGGCCCGAGTGGCCGAAGGACAAGGTGCGCGAGCACTGCCTGAAGTACATCGAGCTGGTGGGGCTCGGGCATGCGGTGGACAAGAAGCCGAACCAGCTCTCCGGCGGCATGAAGCAGCGCGTCGGCATCGCCCGCGCCTTCGCCATCGAGCCGAAGATGCTGCTGATGGACGAGCCGTTCGGCGCGCTGGACGCCCTGACCCGCGGCGTGATCCAGGACGAGCTGGTGAAGATCTGCGCGGCCACCCACCAGACGGTGTTCATGATCACCCACGACGTGGACGAGGCCATCCTGCTGGCCGACAAGATCGTGCTGATGTCGAACGGGCCGTACGCGAAGATCGCCGAGATCGTGGAAAACCCGCTGCCCAGGCCGCGCGTGCGCCAGGAGATGCACCACGACCCGCATTTCTACGCCCTGCGCAACCACCTGGTCGACTTCCTCGTCAGCCGCTCCAAGCTCATCGCCATGGGCGAGCTGCCGGCCGACTACAACCCGCTCCGCCCCCCGGTGGTGCGGCCGATGAAGCTCGCCGCCTGAGCCTGCGGCATCCAACAAAAAACCCCGCCGAGGCGGGGTTTCGTCATTGCGGGGGGGCCGGCGGGAATCAGAAGTTCGCCTGCTCGGCCTCCACGTACGCCAGGCTGGTGTAGCTGCCGATGTTCTCGTTGAAGCCCTTGGTCTGCGGGGCCCACTTCTTCACGCGCGGGTCGGCCAGCACCATGGCCTTGGCTTCCTCGAGCGGCTTGCCCTGCTTGACCGCCTCGACACAGGCACCGTAGATGCCGTCGAACAGTTCGCGGTTGTTCTTCAGCACATCCGGGCCCGGCTGGCCGTGGCCGGGCAGCCAGAGCTTGGGCTTGATCTTCTCCAGCTCATCGAAGGTCTTGAAGGTGCCGAGGTAGGAGCCGTCCTCCATGAAGGCGATGCGGCGGTCCATGGCCACGTCGCCGACGTGGACGATCTTGTCCTCGACGACCTCGAAGCTGATGTCCGACGGGGTGTGCGCCTTGCCGTAGTGGTGGCAGCGGATGGTCACGTCACCGAACTTGATCTCGTCGCCATGCTTCACCTCCTTGTTCGGGGGGGTGACGATGGTGCCGAGGGTGGCGTTGTCGGTGGAACGCTCCATCAGGTGCATCCAGTACTCGCCCTGGCCGGTCTTGATCGCCGAGGTGGTCAGCGGGTGGGCGTAGACGGGGATGTCCTTGTAGGCCTCGACGAAGGCGTGGTTACCCAGCCAGTGGTCGCCGTGGTAGTGCGAGTTGAAGACGGCGATGACCGGCTTGTCGGTCACCTTTTTGATCTGGCGCAGAACCATCTCGCCGATCTGCACCGAGGCGCCGGAGTCGAGGATCACCACGCCCTTCGAGGTCACCACGAAGGTGACGTTGCTCATCATCCCCTGGTTCTTCGGGTTGGGGAAACCATCCGGCGCGATCACCACGTAGACATGATCGGACAGCTTCTTGGCCGCGATGTCGGGCACCTTCGGCCCCTTCACCACCATGTCCATCTCCTGGGCGAAGGCCTGCAGGGGGGCCAGGGTGGGGAGGCTAAGGGTCCCCAGGGCGGCGGCGCTGGCCACCGCGCGCAGGAAGGCGCGGCGCTGCTGGTCGGCTGAATGGTGTTCTGACATGTCCCTCTCCTCCCGAATCGTCGTTCGTTTTAGTCGTGCCATTCTAGGGCGTGGGACAGTCGTGAACAGGACAAGTTTCTTATCGAATATACGATTCTGCTTATGAATGCATAACAACGTACGATGGCGCGCTGACGTCCGCCGTCGGCGCTTGTCTTGCCGGACAGAGCGGTTATCATTTTGTTACTTTATAACATAATGGAAACCCTCTCATGCGTCCGGCCCTCCTCTCGCCCCTGCTCGTCGGGGCCTGCCTCGCCCCCCTCGCCGCCCAGGCGGCGGAATTCACCGTGCAGCCCTCCGCCATCTTCGACGCGGTGATGTATGGCGACGATGCCGACGGCAAAGGCACCCACATGATCCAGGAGTCGCTCGGCATCTATAACGTGCATGGCGACCACGAGGGCGAGGAGGAGGGCGGCGGCCACAGCCACGGCGGCACGCTGGACCGCGGCTTCAACTTCCGCAGTGCGGAACTGGCGCTGAACGCCCAGCTTCCCGGCTGGTTCGACGGCCGCTTCCTGTTCGTCACCGACGGCAAGGAGGGCGAGGTCGAGGAGGCCTGGCTGCGCACCCAGTTCCTTCCCGGCGGACTGCAATTGAAGGGCGGCAAGCTGTTCAGCGATGTCGGCTACCTGAACAATCAGCACCCTCACGCCTGGGACTTCGTCGACCAGGCCCTGCCCTACCAGATGCTGCTCGGCGGCAACCTGGGCGGCGGCGGCGTGCAACTGAGCTGGCTGGCGCCGACCCCGTTCTACCTGCGCCTCGGCGCGGAGGCCCTCTCCGGGGACAACCCGGGTATCGCCGCGCACGTCGGCTCACGGTATGGCTTCGAAACCAGCTCGGGCGGGGTTGCGGACATTCCCTTCGAAGACAAGCCCCGCTGGCCGAACGTATGGACGGCCTTCGCCAAGGGCGGCGGGGAGATCGCCGCCAACCACGAAATCCTCGGCGGGCTGTCCTGGATCCACTCCGGCCATCACCAGGAGCTCCATCACTTCCATCCCGGCATCAACGATGCCGACCACGGGCTGGAGGGCGAGGCCAGCATGTGGGGCGCGGACGTGGTCTACAAGTTCGATGCCGCCGGGGCCGACGGCCAGGGCGACATCAAGGTCCAGGCCGAGTACTGGCGCCAGAACAAGGACATGACCCTCTCCTTCCACGAGACCAAGCCGTGGAACCTGGGCATGCCGCGAGACCTGACCGTGGACGGGGCCTACATTCAGGCCCTCTACGGCATCGCCCCGCGCTGGCAGGCCGGCCTGCGCTACGACATCGCCGGCATGACGCACAAGGCGGTGCGCAGCGGCGCTCCGGCTTTCTGCGCCCCGCCCTACCAGTCCATCCCCTGCCCCCGCCAGGCCAGCGAGTTCGATTCGATGGACCGGATCAGCGCGGTCGCCACCTGGAACATCAGCCACAACCAGCGCCTGCGCCTGCAGGTCTCGCATGCCTCCGTGCCCGTGGGCGAGGACATCAATGGCGACGGCAGGGACGATCCGGTGCGCAAGTCCTTCAACCAGGTCTTCCTGCAATACCAGATCGGCCTCGGCGCGCACGGCGCGCACGGCTTTTGAGGATTAACCATGAATCGCTGGCTGCTCATTCTTTGCTTCGCACTGTTCACCCTGCCCGCGCAGGCGGCCATGGACATCCTCGCCACCACCGCCAGCCTCGGCGCGCTGACGCGCGAGATCGGCGGCGGCGAGGTCAAGGTGACGGTCATGGCCCCATCCGACCGGGATCCGCACGACCTCACCGCCAAGCCCAGCCTGCTGCGCCTCGCGCGCGGCGCGGACGGGCTGGTCAGTGTCGGCGGGCTGGAAGAGGGCTGGCTGCCGGCCGTGCTCGAACAGGCCGGCAACCGCGCCATCCAGCCGGGCCAGCCCGGATCGTTCGTGGCCACCCGCCAGGTCGAGCTGAAAAAGGAGACCCGCGAGGCCAACCCGCTCTACGGCCATGTCCACAAGGAAGGCAATCCACACGTGCACATGGACCCGCTGCGCATGGCCACCCTCGCCCGCGCCCTGGGCGACTGGCTGGCCGGTCTGGATGCGGCCCATGCGTCGGACTACCGGGCCCGCGCCGCCCAGAGCGCCGCACGGCTCGAGTCCGCCGCCAGTTCCGCCAGGACCCGCCTGCAAGGTGCGTCCGGCGTGGTGCTCTACCATGAGGATGCCATCTACTTCCTCGATTGCTTCGGCATCCCCCTGCTCGGCACGCTGGAACCCTTTCCCGGCGTGCCGCCCAGCGCCTCCCACCTGCAAGACCTGAGCACCCGCCTCAAGGGCCAACGCGGCATCGTCATCCGCACCCCCTACCAGCCGGAGGACGGCGCGCGTATGCTGGCCGGGGTTCTTGGCTGGACGGTCGCCGTCCTGCCCCTGGAGCCCGCCGAGGATGCCCGCCTGGACGGCTACCTCGCCCTGATCGACCGCTGGGTGAATGCGCTTGCCCCAAGCCCCTGAAACCATCCTCCGACTGACCCGCCGGGAAGGCCCCTTACCCGCCCTCAGCCTCGCGCTCGAACGCGGGGAGCGGCTCGGCCTGTGGGGCGCGAACGGCAGCGGCAAGACCACCCTGCTCGAGCATGTCGCGGCCATCCGCAAGGCCGAGAACATCGGGCACGCCATGCCGCCCGGCACCCGCATCGCCTACCAGCCTCAGCATCCGCCGCGCCCCCTCGGCTGGCCGCTGTCGGTGCGCGACTACGCCCGTCTCGCGGGGCTGGCCGAAACCACCCTGCCCGCGCGCCTGCAGGGCCTGCTGGACACGCGCTGCGACCGGCTCAGCGGCGGCCAGTTCCAGCAGCTCGCCCTCAGCGCCACGCTCGGCGGCGGCGCGGACCTCATCCTGCTCGACGAGCCCACCCACCACCTCGACCGAGAGGGGCTGGACTGGCTCACCGAGGCCCTGCGGCGCCTGCCCGCCGCCTGCATCATCGTCAGCCATGACCGCGACTGGCTGGCCGCGCACACCCATCGGATCATTGAACTGCCCCGTCTCGCATGATTGACCCGGTCTTCCACCTGCCCTTCCTGACCGGCCTGCTGGCCGCGCTGCTACTGGCCTGGTGCGGCCTGCTCGAACGCCTGCGCGAGGAGGGGCTGGCGGCGCTCAGCTATGCCCAGGCCGGCGGCCTCGGCCTGGTCGCCGCCCCCCTGCTCGGCCTCGCCGCCCTGCCGGGCGCGCTGCTCGGCGCGCTGGCCGCGGCAACGGTGAAGCCCTGGCTCGCGCGCTCGGCCGATGGGCTGATCCTGCTCCTGCTCGGCACCTGGGGCCTGAGCCTGCTGCTGGTCGCCAACCTCCCTTCCGGCGAGAACCTCGGGCGCCTGCTGGTCGACGGCCAGCTCTACTTCACCCGCCTGGAACATGCCGTGGGCCTTGGCCTCGCGCTGCTCGCCGCGCTCGTCCTGCTGCCGCGCCTCACCCGCGGGCTTCAGCGCGAGCGCCTGTTCCCCGCACGCCGCGCCAGCCTGCCGTCCAGGCTCGTGTTCGAACTGCTGGTCGCCGCAAGCCTCGCCCTTGCCGCCGCGAGCCTCGGCGTCATGGCCGCCTTCGCGCTGGCCTTCCTGCCCGCCCGCGCCGCCTTCCAGATCGCCACGCGCTGGTCAAGCGCGCTGCTGATCGCGCTCGGCATCGGCCTCGGGGCGCACCTGCTCGCCTTCGTCCTCGCCCTGCAACTCGACCAGCCCTACGGCCCGGTCGTCACCCTGCTGCTGCTCGCCACGGCCCTCCCCGCCGAGTGGCTGGCACGCCAGCGCACGCCTTTACCATCAGCGGCCAATCCGCCAAGCTAGGCGCATGTCGCACTGCACCCATCATGACAACTGCCTGGCGCACGCCCTGGACCAGGCGGAAACCCTGTGCCAGAGCCACGGCGCCCGCCTGACGCCCTTGCGCCGCCGCGTGCTGGAGCTGATCTGGGCCAGCCACGAGGCGGTCAAGGCCTATGACATCCTGAGCCGGCTCTCCACCGAGGACCACACGGTCAAGCCACCCACCGTCTATCGCGCGCTCGACTTCCTGCTCGAACAAGGCCTCATCCACCGCGTGGACAGCCTCAATGCCTTCGTCGGCTGCTCCCACCCCAGTGATCCGCACGAGGCCCGCCTGCTGATCTGCACCCGCTGCGGCCGGGTCGACGAGCTGGCCAGCAGCGAGCTGGACGAGTCCATCGCCCGCGCCCTCGCCCCCACCGGATTCCAACCCACCCGCGCACGCCTGGAAATCCACGGCCTCTGCGCGGACTGCGCAAAGAAGACTTCATGAGCACCGACCCCAAGCTGATCGCCCAACACATCGAGCAGTGGCGCAAGGACAACCAGATCGAGACCACCCTCGCCGGCCAGCACCTGCGCTTCGCCACCACCTGGGGCCTGTTCTCCCCGCGCGAGATCGACAGCGGCACCTGGCTGCTGCTCAAGCAGATCGAAGACGGTCATATCGAACTCAACCCCACCGACGACATCCTCGACCTCGGCTGCGGCTACGGCCCCATCGGCCTCACCCTCGCCCGCCTCGCCCCGCAGGGCAAAACGCTGCTGGTGGACAAGGACTTCGTCGCGGTGGACTACACGCGCAAGAACATCGAGCTCAACCGCATCGTCAACGCCGAGGTCATGCTCAGCAACGGCCTCGCGAACATTCCCAGGGATCGCAAGTTCGACGTCATCGTCTCCAACGTCCCCGCCAAGGTCGGCAAGGAGATGCTCTACATCATGCTGGACGACGCCCGCGCCCACCTGAAGCCCGGCGGCCGCATTGTGCTCGTCACCATCTCCGGCCTGCGCGAGTTCTTCAAGCGCACCCTGGTGGAAATGTTCGGCAACTACGAGAAAGTGAAACAGGGCAAGGACTACACTGTAAGCCTAGCCATCAAGCAGAAGTGAGGTGACGCATGGAACACGGCTTCCACCCCCTGAGCGAACTCTTCGCCCAACTCGGCCTTGCCAACGACACGAAGTCGATCGAGGCCTTCATCGCGCGCCACCGCCCCCTCGCCCACGATGTCACCCTGGCGGAAGCCCGTTTCTGGAGCGAATCGCAAAGGCAGTTCCTGCGCGAATCCATCGCCCAGGACGCCGACTGGGCGGAGGCGGTGGACCATCTGGATGCGTTGTTGCGCTGAACGTCGCGCTTGGAGCGTGTGGATAAAAAGCACATGGCCAAGCAAGCCTAAATGAGCTTCCGCCCCACTGCGCCGCGTGCTGCATCGAACCATCGATGGGCACCTCGATATGGATCCCGCGGGCGGGTTAGCGGGCTCTATCGCCAGCTACGCGTTCAGCGTAACCCGCCGAATGAAGGATCCTGCCTCCCCCCCATCCGGCGCATTACGCTACGCTAATGCGCCCTACCCCGACCTCACCCCATGAACCGCCGCCTTCGTCGCGCCGACTGCCACACTGCTGCCTCCGATAGAAACCGCGATGGCCGATGAGCTGATCTCGAGGGCCGCACCCCGCAGGGGCTTCGGCCATGGATGGCCGAAGGGACCGAGAGGAGGGACCAAACCCATCCTGATATTCGATTCCGGCATCGGCGGGCTCACCGTGCTGCGCGAAGCGCGGGTGCTGATGCCGGAGCGCGGCTTCATCTACGTGGCGGATGACGCCGGCTTTCCGTACGGGGGCTGGGAGGAGGAGCCGCTGCGGGCGCGCATCCTCGGCCTGTTCGCACGGCTGCTCGAAACCCATGATCCGGAAGCCGTGATCATCGCCTGCAACACCGCCTTCACGCTGGCGGGGGCCGATCTGCGGGCCGCCTTCCCCGGAACGCGCTTCATCGGCACCGTGCCGGCCATCAAGCCTGCCGCGGAGCGCACGCGCTCCGGCGTGGTGTCCGTGCTGGCCACGCCCGGAACCATCCGGCGGGCCTACACGCGCGAGCTGATCGAGACCTATGCCGGGAGCCATCATGTTCGCCTCGTCGGCTCGGATCATCTGGCCCGCATGGCCGAAGCCTATATCCGCGGGGAGCCCATTGCGGACGAGGCCGTACTGGCCGAGATCGCGCCATGCTTCGTCGAACCGGAGGGCCGCCGGACCGATATCGTGGTGCTGGCCTGCACCCACTATCCCTTCCTTGCCAATGTGTTCCGCCGCCTGGCCCCCTGGCCGGTCGACTGGCTGGACCCGGCGGAGGCCATCGCCCGCCAGGCGCGGCGCGTGGTGCCTCCCGTTGACGATGCCGTGGACCCGGCGGGCTTTGACGTCGCCGTGTTCACCTCCGGCCAGCCGGATTTCGCGACGCGGCGCCTCATGCAAGGCTTCGGGCTACGCGTCCTGTGAACGGGATGACGGAACATGCGCCCACGGAGACCTCCAGGATGATCTGCCGCCCCCACTGCGCCGCCTGCTGCATCGCCCCCTCCATCAGCAGCCCGATACCGGGAATGCCTGACGGCAAGCCTGCCGGGGTCAGGTGCGTTCAGCTCGACGACGAGGACCGCTGCATGATTTTCGGGCGGCCGGAGCGCCCGGCGGTCTGCGGCTCGCTGCAGCCCGGCGAGGACATGTGCGGGGACAGCCGCGAGCATGCACTGCACTGGCTGGGCTGGCTCGAGGCGAGCACATCCCCGGCCCCACGCTGAGGCCCGCCGATCCGGGAGCGGAATCCATCCATGAATTCACCGATCCGCAGGGGACGGATCGGGTGTCGCTACACGGCCCGACGGCGTTGTTATTGAGCCATGCGCATCGCCCCAACCCCTTGATCCGGGTAGAATGTCGGCGATTCCGTGCACGTGAAGCCGCCATGACCTCCGCCCTCTTCGACTCCCACATTCCGAACCTCCCCCTGATCCATCGCGGCAAGGTGCGCGATATCTACGGCGTGGACGACAAGCATCTCCTGATCGTCACCACCGACCGCCTGTCCGCCTTCGACGTGATCCTGCCCACCGCCATCCCTGGCAAGGGCGAGGTTCTGACCCAGACCGCACTGTTCTGGTTCAAGCGCTTCGAGAAGCTGATCCCCAACCACCTGGCGACCGATCTCACCCTCGAGGACGTGATCCCGGACGCCAGGCTGCGCGCCGAACTGGCCCCGCGCGCCATGCTGGTGAAGAAGCTCAAGGCGCTGCCGATCGAGGCCATCGCACGCGGCTACCTGATCGGCTCGGGCTGGAAGGATTACCAGGCCACGGGCGCGGTGTGCGGCATTCCCCTGCCCGCCGGGCTGCGTCTGGCCGACAAGCTGCCGGAGCCGATCTACACCCCGTCCAGCAAGGCGGCGGTGGGCGAGCACGACGAGAACATCGACTTCGACGCGACCGTCAGGCTGGTCGGCCCGGAACTCGCCGCCCAGGTGCGCGACATGACCCTGCGCATCTACAAGGAGGCGGCCGATTACGCGCTGCAACGCGGCATCATCATCGCCGACACCAAGTTCGAGTTCGGCGTGGACGAGCACGGCACCCTGCACCTGATCGACGAGGTGCTGACCCCGGATTCCTCGCGCTTCTGGCCGGCCGACACCTACGCCCCAGGCTCGAGCCCGGACAGCTTCGACAAGCAGTTCGTGCGCGACTGGCTGGAAACCCTGGACTGGGACAAGACACCGCCCGGCCCCGAACTCCCCCCCGAGATCGTCGAGCGCACCGCGGCCAAGTACCGCGAGGCCCTGCAGCGACTGACCGCCTGAGGACTTGCCATGTGTGACAACCACGCCCCGATCGACAAGCTGGTGGAAGGCTTCAACCACTTCCACCGCGAGCACTTCGAGCGCAAGGACCCGTACTTCCAGGCGCTGGTGCGCGAAGGCCAGCACCCGCGCGTGCTGTTCCTTGCCTGCTCCGATTCGCGCGTCGACCCGGCCATCGTGTTCGGCACCGAGCCGGGCGACCTGTTCATCATCCGCAACGTCGCCAACATCGTCCCGCCGTACGAAACCAACACCGGCCAGCACGGTGTAAGCGCGGCGATCGAGTACGCGGTGAACGTGCTCGAGGTCGAGCACATCATCATCAACGGCCACTCGCAGTGCGGCGGCATCCGCGCCCTGTGCGAGCGCCCCGCCGATGCCCGCATCGACAGCCCGAGCCTCGTCGGCCGCTGGCTCGCGCTGGCCAAGCCTGCCTACGAGCAGGCGCGCAAAGACTACCCGGACGCCGACATGGACCGCCTGGCCCTGGAGTGCGAGAAGGATTCCATCCTGCGCTCGCTCGACAACCTGATGACCTTCCCCATGGTGAAGGCTCGGGTCGAGGCGGGGAAGCTCAAGCTGCATGGCTGGCACTTCGACATGGCGCGCGGCGTGCTGCAGGCATGGAACCCCGAGAGCGGCCGGTTCGAGGCCCTCAGCGGTTGAGCATTCCCGGCCTGTTCATCACCGCGACCGACACCGGTGCGGGCAAGACTTTCGTCGCCGCACGCCTGGCCGAGGGCCTGACGGCCCGGGGCCGGCGAGTCGCGGTGCGCAAGCCGGCCGAGTCCGGCTGCCCCGAGATCGACGGCCGGCTCGTGCCTCGGGATGCCGAGGCCCTGCGCCGGGCCGCCGGCGGCTGGGAGGCGCTCGAGACCGTCTGCCCGCACCCCCTGCGCGAACCGCTCAGCCCTCCGCGCGCCGCGCGGCGCATGAAGCGGAAGCTGTTCCTCGACGAACTGGCCGCGGCCTGCGCCATGCCGGAGGACGCGGACTTGCTGGTCGTCGAGGGCGCCGGCGGGCTGTTCGCCCCGCTGGCCGAGGACGCCCTCAACGTCGACCTCGCCGCCGCGCTCGGCCTGCCAGTACTGCTGGTCGTGCCCGATCGTCTGGGCGCCATCAACCAGGCCCTGCTCGGCATCCACGCCGTCACCCACCGGGGCCTGAGGCTCGCCGGGGTCGTCCTCAACCAGATCGAGGCGGAGCGGCCGCGCGGCATGGACAACCTGGCCGACCTGCGCCTGTGGACCGGCGCGCCGCTGCTGGTCATGCCCCATGGCGCGGGGGCCGAAGCGCTGCAGCCCGTCCTCCGCTCGCTGGGATGCGCCTGAGCCCCGGCCGCGGCAGGATGCCGCGGCATCGTCCATACTCTCCCTGAGCCCATCCTGACGTCATGCGCCCAGGCTGCATGACGCGACGCCCATGGAGACCACCCGTCCCGCCCACACCGTCCGCCGCCTGCTCGCCCCGATGCTGCTGGCCCTGCTCCTCGCCCCGCACGCACTTCGGGCGGAGGACGGCCCCGATCCGGCCGAGATGGCGCGCTGGATCGGGGAGATGAAGGCATCGCCGCGGGGGCCGTTCGAGCGCATCCGCTGGTTCTGCAAGGACGGCACCGTCCTGCCCCCCGGCCCCTATGCCTGCGCGAAACACGGCGGGGGCATCCAGCACGGCGAGCTGAACGAGCGGGCGCGCATCCTGCAGGCGGCCGGCTACCCGGTCGGCACCGTCCTCGCCGCGCTTGACCCGGTGGAGATGGCGGCCCCCGAGTCCCGGCCGAGGCTCAAGGGCATCCTGCTCGAACGCTGGCTGGTGGCCGCGGACGACGGCTGGGTCCTGCGCCAGGCGCGCCACTACCGGGGGGCCTTCCAGGTCGAGGACGAACTGGCCGCGGCGCGCGCCATGCTCGTCGAACTGGCCCGCCACGGCGCGCAGGACCGGGACCTGCTGCTCCTGCGCCAGGCCGCCCTGCTGCTGCCAAGACCCGCCGAGCGGGACACCCTCCCCCGCATCCACGACCTCTCCACCAGCCTCGCCGAACTGGACCCCGCGTTCCAGCCGCTGCGCAACAAGATTCACTCCCAGCCGGACGCGGGGGATGCGGAACGGGTGCGCACCCATGCCCGCGCCGGGCAGCGGACCGAGCCCGAGTTCGAGGCCCTGGCCCAGGCCATCGACACCCTGTTCGGCCCCCGCGACCTGACCGGCACCCTGAGCCAGGTCGCCGCCGGCCTGGGCCGTCAGCCCCTCGCCGCGCGCCTGCGCCAGTGGGCGGAACGCTGGCCCCGGACGATGGATGCCGAAGGGCGTCTCGCCGCCTCGGCCGCCCTGCTGGTGGAGCTGCGCGAGGGGCTCGCCTCGCTCGGGCCGCGCCAACGGGTGGCCGTGCTGGACCTCGGCATCGATGTCGAGAACGAGGCCTTCACCGCCGGCCTCGAACTGCTGCGCGGCCAGCCGCATGCCGCGCCCGCCCGGCGCCTCGCCTGGCTGGGGCAGATTGGCGACGCGCTGTACGGCACGGGGCTGCTCACCGCGCGCGAGCGGCAGGAGATCATCCACACCATCGCCCGGCTCGGGGACGCGAACGTACCGCTCGGAGAATACCGGCGCGAGCTGCGCTACCTCGACCGCGTGCCGCACTGGGCAGGGCGCGAACTCGCCTTCCACTTCGGCGAAGTGGTCGAGCATCTCGCCACGATCGAGCCCAGGGCAAGCCAGTTCATGCCGGATCGACTGCGCTCCAGCCCGCTGCTCGTCTATTCCGCCCTGCTCGACGGCCTGCTGCGCGAGGCTAACGCCCAGGCGGGCATCGAGCATGCCGTCTTCGGCCAGGCCATCGGCGCGGGTCTGCGCAGCCTCAATCCCGGGCTCGCGCGCGGCGTGCTGCGCCTCGCGGCTGCCGATCCGCGTCCGGAGGACATCGTCCTGCTGCCGGAGACGACCGAGGAGCTGCCGCCGGTGGCCGGCATCCTGACCCGCGAGGAAGGCAACGCCCTCTCGCACGTGCAGATCCTGGCCGGCAACCTCGGCATCCCGAACGTGGTGGTCGACGCCACTCTCCTCCCGCTGCTGCGCAGGCACGAGGGTCGGCGCGTGCTGCTGGCATCGAGCCCGGGAGGCCGTGTGCTGCTGGCGGAGGACGGTCCGCAGTGGGACGCCGCCTTCGCCGGCGAGGCCCGCGCCCCCGAGCGGCTGCGTGCCGATCTCGACAGACTGGACCTCGGGCAGCGCGCCCCCATCCCCCTGGAGCGGCTGCGCGCCGACGATGCGGGCCGGGTGGCCGGCCCCAAGGCCGCCAAGCTCGGAGAGCTCCGCGCCCTCTATCCGGAAGCGGTGGCCGAGGGCGTGGTCCTGCCCTTCGGCGCCTTCCGCGCCCTGCTCGACCAGCCCATGCCCGGCACCGGCCGCAGCGCCTTCGACTGGATGCGCGACGAGTACCGCCGCATCGCGGACCTGCCGCCCCCCGGGCGCGAGGCGGAGGCCGCGGCCCTGCGCGAGCGCCTGCGCGGCTGGATCGAGTCCGCCGATCCCGGCCCGGAGTTGCGCGCCGCGCTGCGCGAGTCCATGACCGCCGTGTTCGGCGACGCCGACCGGGTCTCGGTGTTCGTGCGTAGCGACACCAACGTCGAGGACCTGCCGGGCTTCTCCGGCGCGGGCCTCAACCTCACCGTCCCCAACGTGGTCGGCTTCGACGCCGTCCTGCAGGCCATCCGGCGGGTGTGGGCCTCGCCCTTCGCCGAGCGCGCCTTCGCCTGGCGCCAGATGCGCATGGAGGATCCCGAGCACGTGTATGTCTCGGTCCTGCTGCAACGGGCCGTGCCGGTGGCGAAGTCGGGAGTGATGCTGACCATGGACCCCGAAACCGGCGACATGGGCCGGTACAGCGTGGCCGTCAGCGAGGGCGTCGGCGGGGCCGTGTCGGGCGAGGGCGCCGAGGAGTGGCTGCTGGACGCGGCCACGGGCAGGGCCCGTCTTCTGGCCGAGGCGAGCGCCACGACCCGCCGCGTGCTGCCCGCGACCGGCGGGATCGAACGCCACCTGGTATCCGGCGGCGGGGTGCTCGACGCCGCCGAACTGGAGGCCCTGCGCCGGCTGGGCAACCAGCTGCCGGAGCGTTTCCCCCTGCACGCCGCGGACGGGCGCCCGCTGCCGGCGGACATCGAGTTCGGCTTCATCGACGGACGGCTCGCCCTGTTCCAGATCCGCCCCTACCAGCAAAGCCGCGAGGCGCGCCGCAACCGCTTCCTGCTTGACCTGGACCGCCCCTTGGGCGAACGCGGGGGAGGGATGGTGAATCTCGGGGGACAGCCATGATGCGCCCGCTCGCCCTCGCCCTGCTGCTCATCCCCGCGCTCGCCTCCGCCTATCCGCTGGACGGCGACGGCTATACCGGCATCGCGCGGCTGGAAGGCTACCGCCTGGTGCTGGAGGGCAAAGCCCGCGGGCTGGTGCAACCGAAGGGGGCGCGCCTGCCCATGGCGGCGGTGGACCTGCGCCTGACCGGAGGCGCGCCGGCCCTGCCGGAACCCGACCCCGAGTTCACCCGCGAGGTCGTGGAACTACTCGGTCCGGACGCCGACCGCTACGGCATCGCCGTGCTGGACCTGTCCGACCCTGCCCGCCCCGTCTACGCCGAGCACCGCGCCGACATACCCTTCAACCCGGGCAGCGTGGGCAAGCTCATGGTGGCCACCGCCCTGTTCCAGCGTCTCGCCGATCTCTACCCGGACGATATCGCCGCACGCGAGCGCGTGCTGCGCGAGGCGCGCGTGGTGGCCGACGGATTCATCATGCACGACAGCCACACCGTCCCCCTCTGGGACGGCCGCCAGTTCACCCACCGCCCGCTCCAGCAGGGGGACGCGGCCAGCCTGTGGACCTATCTCGACTGGATGCTCTCGGCGAGCTCGAATGCCGCGGGGGCGATGGTGGTGCGGGAGCTGATCCTGCTCGAGCGCTTCGGCCGCGACTACCCGGTGGCCCCGGGGCGCCTCGAGGCCTTCCTGCGCGAAACGCCGAAGGCGGAGCTCTCGGCCCTGATGCTCAAGGCCCTCGGCGAGGGGATGAGGCGCAACGGCCTGGATCCGGAGCGGCTGCGCCAGGGCGGGTTCTTCACCGCGACCGGCAAGGCGCGAGTGCCGGGCACCACCAGCACGGCCACCCCTCGCGAGCTGATGACCTGGCTGCTGCGCCTGGAGGAAGGGCGGATCGTGGACACCTGGACCAGCCGCGAGATCAAGCGCCTGCTGTACATGACCCAGCGGCGCATCCGCTACGCCTCCTCGCCCGCGCTTCTGGATGCCGCCGTGTACTTCAAGTCTGGATCGTTCTTCCGCTGCCGGCCGGAACCGGGCTTCGTCTGCCGCAAGTACCAGGGCAACGTGGAGAACCTGCTGAACTCGGTCGCCATCGTCGAGCACCCGGCCGAGGGGCGACGGCTGCACTACATGGTGGTGGTGACCTCGAACGTGCTGCGCAAGAACTCGGCGGTCGCCCACCAGACCCTGGGCACCCGCCTGCAGCAGTTACTCGAGCTGCGCCATCCGGAGGGGGGCACTCTCGGCCACGGCCTCGTCGAGCCCGACGATCACGCGGCGCAGCCATGACTCGCCCTGTGCGTCCTCGGCCAGGGCCACGGCGATGTAGCGCCGTCCGTCGCGCTCGACGATGGCACTGTCGGCATGCCAGTTCTTCCAGGTGCCGGACTTGCGGTACAGGCGGGCCTCCGGATGGACGGCCTGCAGGCCGCCGACGAACTTGTGGTGCAGGGCGGGATCGCCGAGGATGGACTTCATCTCGCGAGTCAGCCCCGCCGAGACGAGTTGGCCAGTCTCCAGCAGGTAGTAGAAGCGGGCCACCTGCAGCGCGGTCGCTCCGTGGGAGAGGTTGTGCAGCGGATCGCGCAAGGTCGCGCCTTCCTTGCCATAGGGCTTGCCGGCCCACAGCCCCCCGTTGCGGGCGGGATCGTACAGGCGGTAGTTCGGCGACTGCAGCAGGTCCGCGAGGTAGCGAGTGCCGACGCGCTCCAGCATCTCGGAGGCGTCGCGGTTGGAGGACACGCGGATCATGCGCGTGAGGCTGTCGCGGGTCGGCTGGTCGAGCTGCATCTCCCCGGCCTCGACGCGGGCGAAGGCGCCGAGCAGGATCGCGATCTTGGGCAGGCTGGCCGCGTAGGCCATGTGGTTGGGGTTGATCGCGGCAAAGCGGGGGTGGGCAAGATCGGTGATGTCGGCCACCGCGACCGAGAGCCGCTTCTCGAGCGCGGCCTGCAGCAGCCCGAGCTGCTGCAGCTTGGACTCGAGCCTGTCGTGCAGGCGGGAATCGTAGGATTGCTCGAGTTCGGGATAGGCCGCCTGGGCGGCAAGAACGGTCGAGGACAATCCCAGGAATAGACCGAGGAACAAGGCTTTGATAGGCATGTGTCGGGATGCTTCGATACAGGTTTACGCGGATCCGCACGGCATTTCTGCCCGGGCGGGGCGGGACTCCTGTCACTCCGTGGGCCTTGGGAGGCGGCGGAGATCGATCATCCTTGGGAACACACGGTGGCGGGAGGATACACCAAAATGACGACCAGCCAAGCCTTTGATGCCGCATCCACCCCGCGCCCGTTCAAGGGCGAATTGCTGCGCTCGCTGATCCTGGCGCTGGACTTCTTCCTCATCATCACAGCCCTCTACCAGCTCAAGCCGGCGAGCCGATCGCTGCTGATCGAGGGGTTGGGCGCGGATGCCCTGCCCTACGTCTGGCTGGGTTCGGCGGCCGCCCTGCTGGTGACGGTCGCCCTCTACCGCAAGGTGCTCGCCCGCTACGGGCGCGTGAACGTGGTGCTGGCGAGCTGCCTGGTCTTCGTCGCCACCCTGGTGGGATTCCGCCTGCTCGCCACGGCCCCCACGGCCGCGATGGCGGTGGCGTTCTACATCTTTGTCGACATCTTCGGCGTGGTGCTGGTGGAGCAGTTCTGGAGCCTGGCCGACGGCAGCTACCGCACCGACGAGGGGCGCCGCTGGTTCGGCTTCGTAGGCACCGGCGGCCTGCTCGGAGGCGTCGCCGGCGGCGGCCTGGCCGCCCTGCTCATCAGCCACACCCCCCTGCAGACCCCGGACCTGATGCTGGTCGCCGCCGGCCTGGTCCTTCTCATTCTTGCACTCACGCGCACCATCGAGCGGCGCGGCCTGCTCGAGCGCAAAGAGGAACTCCCCGTGCCTGCGGCGGCGAAGCTCGGGGGCTGGCGCCTGATCGCCAACCGTCGCTACCTCCTCCTCATCGCCGCGGCCCTGCTGCTCGCGCAGGTCCTCTCACCGCTGATCGAATACCAGTTCCTGCAGATCATCGAGGCCACCTATCCCGAGCGCGAGACCCGCACCGCCGCCCTGTCGCTGTTCTTCAGCATCCTCAGCGGCGTGTCGATCGGGGTGAACCTCATCCTCACCCCGCTGATCCTGCACGGCGTCGGCGTACTTGCCGGGCTCCTGGTCCAGCCCCTCGCCATGGCCGTCGCCACCGCGGGCTTCATGGCCTATCCCTCCCTCATCCCCGCGGCGATGATGAAGATCAGCGACCGTGGACTGTCATACTCGATCAATCGGGCGGCCAAGGAGCTGCTCTATATTCCGGTCGAGCCCGGCCTGATGGCGCAGGCGAAGGCCTGGATCGACATGTTCGGCTACCGGATGTTCAAGGCGCTAGGGTCGCTGATCATCATCGGCGCCACGGCCCTGGGCGCGCACGGCGTAGGGGTCGTGGACCTCGGCTGGCTGGTGATCGGCGGCTGCGTCCTGTGGAGCTGGGTGCTGATCCTGCTGCATCGGGAATACCGGCACCTGACCACCCCGCCCTCCGCCCGGAACTGCCCCGCCTATCCGCGGGCCCCGAAGACATAGCGGCCACCATCCTTGCCCTCCCCCGCATCCCTGGCCGCCAGCGGCTCCTTCGCCGGGGCCTTGGGCTGCGTCTCCTCCAGCAGGCCCAGCGCCTCGTAGAGCTCCATCGCCAGCAGGATCAGGTTCTCGCTCTCTACCTCCTGCGCGCGCTGAAGCATCTCACGCGCATGGGACGGCTCCTGGGCCATGCGGAAGATGTCCACATTGAAGCCCCCCAGGCGGCGCGCCATGATCTTGAAGCGCGCCAGTTTCTGCATCGTGTTGCTGTCCATCTGCGGTCCTCCCGTTACAAATCCATTTGCAACTCTTGGACCATTCCCCCCGGCCGGCCCTGCAAAGGCCGCCGTGCGGGGATCGTCAGCCATCCCCGCCGACCGGGAGTGCCGTCCCGCCGCACAGAGATGGGGCGACGGCCGTCCCTTGCCGGGATGGCTGCCCCATCTCCGTGCAGCGGATTTCCGAAACCCGGGCACAAAAAAAGCGGCCCGGAGGCCGCTTTCTGAGGGGTGCAATCGCCAGGCGATTACTTGACTTGCTGCTTGAGCGAGCCGGACTCGTAGCGCTTGCGCATGTCGTCCAGGGAGATCGGCTTGATCTTGGACGCCATGCCGGCGGCGCCGAAGGCCTCGAAGCGGGCCTGGCAGATGCCGGCCATCGCCTTGGTGGATTCCTTCAGGAACTTGCGCGGGTCGAAGTTGGCCGGGTTGTCGTGCAGGTGCTTGCGGATGGCGCCGGTGGAGGCCATGCGCAGGTCGGTGTCGATGTTCACCTTGCGCACGCCGTGCTTGATGCCCTCGACGATTTCGTCAACCGGCACGCCATAGGTCTGGCCCATGTCGCCGCCGTAGTTGTTGATGATTTCCAGCCAGTCTTCCGGTACGGAGGAAGAACCGTGCATGACCAGGTGCACGCCCGGGATGCGGGCGTGGATTTCCTTGACGCGGTCGATGCGCAGGACCTTGCCGGTGGGCTTCTGGGTGAACTTGTACGCGCCGTGGGAGGTACCGATGGCGATCGCCAGGGCGTCCACGTCGGTGTCCTTGACGAACTGGGCGGCTTCCTCCGGATCAGTCAGCAGCATGGAGTGATCCAGCTCGCCTTCCGCGCCGTGGCCGTCTTCCTCGCCCATCTTGCCGGTCTCGAGGGAACCCAGGCAGCCCAGCTCGCCCTCGACAGACACGCCACCGCTGTGGGCGACTTCGGCAACCTTGGCGGTGATGCCGGCGTTGTACTCGTAGGAAGCCGGGGTCTTCATGTCGGCCATCAGGGAACCGTCCATCATCACGGAGCTGAAGCCGGACTGGATGGCGCGCAGGCACACGCCGAGGTCGGAACCGTGGTCCTGGTGCATGACGACCGGGATGTGCGGGTACATTTCAACGGCGGCGGCCACCAGGTGGCGCAGGAACGGCTCGCCCGCGTAGGAGCGCGCACCGGCGGAACCTTGCAGGATCACCGGGCTGTCGACCTTGTCGGCGGCCTGCATGATCGCGTGGATCTGCTCCATGTTGTTGACGTTGAAAGCCGGCATGCCGTAGCCGTTCTCGGCGGCATGGTCCAGCAGCTGACGCAGGGAGATCAGTGCCATGTGCGTTCTCCTGTTAGGGGTTCAAGTTGAGTGAAATCGTTGCCGAGCGGCGCAATCGCTCGAGTGTATCGCAAGCCTGTGGGGAAGCACACTAGGCGCCTCCCCCTCGGGCTCATTCGGTGCCGGGACGGATGACCTCGCCGACGCGCACGATCTTCATCGCGTTGGTCCCGCCCATCTCGCCCATCAGGTCACCCTTGGTGATGATGACCAGGTCGCCGTCCTCGAGCATCTCGCGGCGGCGCAGCTCGGCCACCACCATGCGGTTGACCTCGGCATGGTCGGTGGTCTCGTAGGGGAAGTGGATCGGCACCACCCCGCGGTAGAGCGCAGCGCGGCGGGCGGTCGGCTCGTGGCGGGTAAAGGCGTAGATCGGGATCGCGGAGTTCACGCGCGACATCCACAGGGCGGTGGAGCCCGACTCGGTCAGGGACACCAGGGCGCGCACGGCCATGTGGTTGGCGGCGTACATGGCCGACATGGCGATGGTCTCGTCCACGCGTTCGAAGCGGGTGTCGAGCGGCGGAACGCTCATCTTCGCCTGGATCTGGCTTTCGGCGCGGGCGCAGATGTGCGCCATGGTGGCCACGACCTTCGCGGGGTATTTGCCCGAGGCGGTCTCGCCGGAGAGCATCACCGCGTCGGTGCCATCCAGCACCGCGTTGGCGACGTCGAACACCTCCGCCCGGGTCGGGATCGGGTTGGTGATCATGGTCTCCATCATCTGCGTGGCGGTGATGACCGCACGCTTGGCCTCGCGCGCCTTGCGGATGAAGGCCTTCTGCACGGCCGGAAGTTCGGCGTCGCCGATCTCCACGCCGAGGTCGCCGCGCGCGATCATGATCGCATCGGAGGCCTCGATGATCTCGTCGATGCACTGCACGGCCTCGGCGCGCTCGACCTTGGCCACGATGCTGGCCTCGGAACCGGCCGCCTTCAGCAGGCTGCGCGCCTCGTGCAGGTCGGCCGCGCTGCGCGGGAAGGACACGGCGATGTAGTCGACGCCGATCTCGGCGGCGGTCTTGATGTCGGCGCGATCCTTGGCGGTGATGGCGGGGGCGGACAGGCCGCCGCCCTGGCGGTTGATGCCCTTGTTGTTGGACAACACGCCGCCGACCACCGTGGTGCAGTGGATCTCGCTGCCGGTGACACGGTCGACGGTGAACACCAGGCGGCCGTCATCCAGCAGCAGGGTGTCGCCTTCACGCACGTCGTCCACGAGCTGCTTGTAGGTCAAGCCGACACGCTCCACGGTGCCATCTTCCTTGCCGAGGGCAGCGTCGAAGATGAACGGAGCGCCGTCCTCGAGGAAGACCTTGCCTTCCTGGAAGCGGTCGATGCGGATCTTCGGCCCCTGCAGGTCGCCGAGGATGGCGACATGACGGCCCAGCTTGGCCGCGCTCTCGCGCACCATGCGGGCGCGATTCATGTGGTCTTCGGGCTGGCCGTGGGAGAAGTTCAGGCGAACCACATCCACGCCATTGCGGATGAGGTCTTCAATGACCTTAGGGCTGTCGGTGGACGGCCCCAGGGTGGCAACAATCTTGGTGCGTCGCTTCACGCGTATACAACTCTCAGACAGGGAGTGAAGGCCATCCTTGGCCAGGGAAAGGGATCAACCCTTGGCGCGCTCTTCCAGGATCGCGACCGCCGGCAGGACCTTGCCCTCGAGGAATTCGAGGAAGGCGCCGCCGCCGGTGGAGATGTAGCTGACCTTGTCCGCGATGCCGTACTTGTCAACCGCAGCCAGGGTGTCGCCGCCACCGGCGATGGAGAAGGCCTTGGATTCGGCGATCGCCATGGCCAGGGTCTTGGTGCCGTTGCCGAACTGGTCGAACTCGAACACGCCGACCGGGCCGTTCCAGACGATGGTGCCGGCGGCCTTGAGACTGTCGGCCAGCATGGCGGCGGTCTTGGGACCGATATCGAGGATCATGTCGTCGTCGGCCACGTCAGCCACGTCCTTGACGGTGGCCTCGGCAGTCGGGGAGAACTCCTTGGCGCAGACCACGTCGACCGGGACCGGCACGGTGGCGCCTCGGGCAGCCATCTTGTCCATGATCTTCTTGGCTTCGGCGACCAGATCCGGCTCGGCCAGCGACTTGCCGATCGGAAGGCCCGCCGCCAGCATGAAGGTGTTGGCGATGCCACCGCCAACGATCAGGTTGTCGACCTTCTCGGACATGGAGTCGAGGATGGTCAGCTTGGTGGAGACCTTGGAGCCGGCGACGATGGCGGCCAGCGGGCGGGCCGGGGCCTGCAGGGCCTTGCCCAGGGCCTCGAGCTCGCCGGCGAGCAGCGGGCCGGCGCAGGCGATCGGGGCGTACTTGGCCACGCCGTGGGTGGAGCCCTCGGCGCGGTGGGCGGTGCCGAAGGCGTCCATCACGAACACGTCGCACAGGGCGGCGTACTTCTTGGCCAGGTCATCGGCGTTCTTCTTCTCGCCCACGTTGAAGCGGACGTTCTCGAACAGCACGACCTCGCCGGCGGCGACTTCGACGCCGTCGAGGTAGTCCTTGACCAGACGCACCGGCTTGCCCAGCAGCTTGCTCATGTGCTCGGCGACCGGCTTGGTGGAATTCTCCTCGCTGTACTCGCCCTCGGTCGGACGGCCCAGGTGCGACATGACCATGACCTTGGCGCCGGCCTTCAGCGCGTGCTCGATGGTCGGCATGGTTGCGCGGATGCGGACATCCGAGGTGACCTTGCCGTCCTTGACGGGGACGTTGAGGTCGGCGCGGATCAGTACGCGCTTACCGGCCAGATCGAGATCGGTCATCTTGATGACGGACATGTCGTTCTCCTTCAATACGGGCAAAGACGTGGAAACAATCGGTTAAGTCGACGGGGCTTAACCGATGGCTCCCGGGATGGAAAAAAGGGGGAGCCTGCCCCCCTCTTCATCCCTGCGGATTACTGAGCGATATGGCGAACCATGCGCATCAGGTTGCAGGTGTAGCCGTACTCGTTGTCGTACCAGGCAACCAGCTTGACGAAGGTCGGGTCGAGCATGATGCCGGCGGTGGCGTCGAACACGGACGGGGCGCTCACGCCGCGGAAGTCGGTGGAGACAACCGCGTCCTCAGTGTAGCCCAGCACGCCCTTCAGTTCGCCTTCGGAGGCGGCCTTCATGGCGGCGCAGATATCGGCGTAGGTGGCTTCCTTGCTCAGCTCGACGGTCAGGTCAACGACGGACACGTCGGAGGTCGGAACGCGGAAGGCCATGCCGGTCAGCTTGCCCTTCAGTTCCGGCAGCACCACGCCCACGGCCTTGGCGGCGCCGGTGGAGGACGGGATGATGTTCTCCAGGATGCCGCGACCGCCGCGCCAGTCCTTGGAGGACGGGCCGTCGACGGTCTTCTGGGTGGCGGTGGCGGCGTGCACGGTGGTCATCAGGCCACGCTTGATGCCGAAGGTGTCGTTCAGCACCTTGGCCATCGGCGCCAGGCCGTTGGTGGTGCAGGAAGCGGCGGAGATGATGGCCTGGCCGGCGTAGGTCTTGTGGTTCACGCCGTAGACGAACATCGGGGTGGCGTCCTTGGACGGGGCGGACTGGACCACCTTCTTGGCGCCGGCCTTGATGTGGGCCTGGCAGGACTCTTCGGTCAGGAAGAAGCCGGTGGACTCGACGACAACGTCGACGCCGACTTCGTCCCACTTCAGGTTGGCCGGATCACGCTCGGCGGTCAGGCGGATCTTCTTGCCGTTGACGACCATGAAGTTGCCTTCGACGGAGACGTCGCCCTTGAAGCGGCCGTGCACGGAGTCGTGCTTGAGCATGTAGGCCAGGTAGTCCGGCTCGAGCAGGTCGTTGATCGCGACGATTTCGATTTCCGGGAAGTCCTGGGCAGCGGCACGGAACACCATGCGACCGATGCGGCCGAAGCCGTTGATACCAACGCGGATTGCCATTTTTACTTGCTCCTGTGACGGATCATTGGAATTTTGTCGCGGGCCGGCGACGCTCGGCCGCCGTCCCGTTCGGTACGACTGGCTCAGGCCAGCACGGACTCGCAGGTCTTGACCACGTTCTCGACGGTGAAGCCGAACTGCTTGAACAGCTCGCCCGCCGGCGCGGATTCGCCAAAGGTGTCGATGCCCACGACGCCGCCGTCCAGACCGACGTACTTGCGCCAGAAGGCGGTCACGCCGGCTTCGACGGCCACGCGCTTGACGCCCGGGATCAGCACGGAGTCACGATAGGCCTTGTCCTGGGTGTCGAACACGCAGGTGGACGGCATGGAGACGACGCGGACCTTCTTGCCCTTGGCCTCCAGCGCCTCGGCGGCGTTCATGGCCAGTTCCACTTCGGAGCCGGTACCGATGATGATCAGGTCCGGGGTACCGGCGCAGTCCTTCAGCACGTAGCCGCCCTTCTCGATCAGCTTGACCTGCTCGGGGGTGCGCGCCATCGGCTTGAGGTTCTGGCGGGAGAAGATCAGCGCAGTCGGACCGTCCTGGCGCAGCATGGCCATCTTCCAGGACACGGCGGATTCGATCGCGTCGCAGGCACGCCAGGTGTGGAAGCGCGGGATCATGCGCATGGTGGCGATCTGCTCGACCGGCTGGTGGGTCGGGCCGTCCTCGCCCAGACCGATGGAGTCGTGGGTGTAGACGTAGATGGTCGGGATCTTCATCAGGGCGGACATGCGCAGGGCGTTGCGCATGAACTCCATGAACATCAGGAAGGTCGCGCCGTAGACCTTGAAGCCGCCGTGCAGGACCATGCCGTTGATCATGTGGGCCATGCCGAACTCGCGCACGCCCCAGGAGATGTAGTTGCCGTTGGCGTTGTCATGGTTGACCTTGACGGTACCGGACCAGTTGGTCAGGTTGGAACCGGTCAGGTCTGCGGAACCGCCGAACATTTCCGGCAGCAGCGGACCCATGGCCTCGATGGCGTTCTGCGAGGCCTTGCGGGATGCGATGTTCGGCATCTCGGCCTGGACCTTGGCGATGAACTTGTCCATCTCGGCGACGAAGTTGGCCGGCAGCTCGCCTGCCATGCGGCGGGTGAACTCGGCGGCCAGCTCCGGGTACTCGGCGGCGTAGGCATCGAAGCGGGCGGTCCACTCCGCCTCGTCCTTCGCACCCTTCGCGCGGTGATCCCAGCCGGCATAGATCTCGGCCGGAATCTCGAACGGCGCGTGCGGCCACTTGAGGAATTCGCGCGCGGCGGCGATCTCGGCCTCGCCCAGCGGGGCGCCGTGGCAGTCGTGGCTGCCGCACAGGTTCGGCGAACCGTAGCCGATGATGGTGCGGGTGCAGATCAGGGACGGCTTGTCGGTCACGGCCTTGGCGGCGCGGATGGCGGCATCGACCGCCTCGGGGTCATGGCCATCGACGTTGCGGATGACGTGCCAGTTGTAGGACTCGAAGCGTCCGGCGACGTCGCGCTCCATCCAGTCGCTGATGTGGCCGTCGATGGAGATGTCATTGTCATCCCAGAAGGCGATCAGCTTGCCGAGCCCCAGGGTGCCGGCCATGGCGGCGGCTTCATGGGACAGGCCTTCCATCAGGCAGCCGTCGCCCATGAACACATAGGTATGGTGATCGACGATGGTGTGGCCCGGACGATTGAAATGGGCCGCCAGGGTGCGCTCGGCGATGGCCATGCCCACCGCGTTGGTGATGCCCTGGCCCAGCGGACCGGTGGTGGTCTCGATGCCGTCGGCATAGCCGTACTCGGGGTGACCCGCGGTCTTGGAATGCAGCTGACGGAAGTTCTTGATGTCTTCCATGCTGAGGTCGAAACCGGTGAGGTGCAGCAGGGAATAGATCAGCATGGAGCCGTGGCCGTTGGACAGCACGAAACGGTCACGATCAACCCACTTGGCATTGCCCGGGTTGTACTTCATGTGGCCGTTCCACAGGACTTCGGCGATGTCGGCCATGCCCATCGGGGCACCCGGGTGACCGGACTTGGCCTTCTGCACCGCATCCATGCTGAGGGCACGGATGGCATTCGCAAGCTCGCGACGAGTCGGCATGCGGGGTCTCCTAAACGAATGTTGAGAAAGGAAATCTTGCCCCGGCGAGGCGGTCCCGGGGTCGCGGGCAGGCGCGCCCCTGAAGGGACAAATGTGCCCGGCATTTTCCATCAGTTCACCGAATCGGGCAACCTGACCGCCCGGGCGCCCCGGCGGGGCAGCCTGCGCCGCATGTCAATCGCCGTCCCCACGCCATTTGATCGAGCACCCCATGCTCGGCCACTGCTCGGCGGGGCCCTCGCCGTTGCGGGCAATCTGCGCCATCGCCTCGAACAGTTCGCGCCGGGCGCCGGGCTGCGGCTCCTTGCGGCTTTCATCCAGACGGCCGCGGTAACGCAAGCGCAGGCCCGCGTCGAAGCCGAAGAAGTCCGGGGTGCAGACGGCACCATAGGCACGGGCCACGTCCTGGGACTCGTCGAACAGGTAGGGAAAAGGGAACCCCCTGCCGCCCGCCAGCCGCACCATGTTCTCGAACGAATCCTCCGGATAGGCCGCAGGATCGTTGGCGCTGATCGCCACGCACCGCACCCCGTGCCCCGCCAGCTCGCGCGCGTCACGGATGATTCGGTCGAGGATGGCCCGCACGTAGGGGCAGTGGTTGCAGATAAACATGACGAGGGTGCCACGCTCGCCGCGGCAGTCCGCCAGCGTCCAGCGACGCCCGTCCACGCCGGGCAGGTCGAAATCAGGAGCGGGCCAGCCAAGCTCGGCCTGGGGAGTAGTCATTCGCACCATGAATCAAGTCTCACTTCGGTAAACACTGAAAAAATCCATCCCTGAATTTTTTCGGCTCGGTGCGTCGCGGCACATGTCCGCGGCGGAATCCATCCCTGGATTCACCGATCCGTCGAGAGCCCGACGACGCTGTTACGGCCTCCGCGAATCAACGACTTGCGTCGTTACTCGCGTTGGGGGCCTCCTGCCCCAAACGGGAATCGCCGAGTTATTCGGCGATTCCCTCGCGCATTTGCGTGCCTGATGGACGCATCAGTGAAATCACATGGACCATGCAGGGAAAATTCCCGACATTTACAGCCTTGTTGCACCATGTCGACGCAAAGGATACCGACAACATGCGCCTCCTGCCCGATGCCCGCACAATCTCCCTCGCGGCTGCCTTGTTTCTCGGCCTTTCCAGCAGCCTGCAGGCCGCCGGTTTCCGCCTCGCCGTCCCGCCTTTCCTGCCGCAGGCAGAGATGAAGGCCGAATACACCAAGATGACGGACTACCTCGGCAAGAGTGTCGGCACCCCGGTCGAGCTGGTCACCAACAGCACCTACCTGGGCTACTGGGACGTGACGCGCAAGGGCGCGGGGTACGAGTTCGTCTTCGACAACGCGCCGATGATCGACTTCCTCGTCCAGCGCCAAAACTACACGGTGCTCGCCAAGATTGCCGGGGTCGTCAGCCAGTCGCTGGTCACCCGCAACGATGTCGCGATCCTCGACCCTCAGGAACTGCTCGGCAAGCCGGTGGCCACCATCGCCTCCCCCAACCTGTCCGCACTGGTGCTGTTCCAGATGTTCCCCAACCCGATGCGCCTGCCCGACTTCAAGTACGCCAACAACGCCCGGGAGGCCATCGACATGGTTCTCAAGGGCAAGGTCGCGGCCGCCCTGGTGCCCACACCCATTGCGATCCTCTACGACGACCTGAACGTGGTGACCTCCTCCAAGCAGCTGCCGCACCTGGCCGTGGCCGCCGCCCCGAGCGTGCCGCCGGAGGTCCGCGAACGCCTGCGCAACGCCCTGCTGCAGGCCGACAAGACCCCCGAGGGCCGCGCCATGCTGGAGATGCTCAACACCAACGGCTTCGAAGCCGCCTCCAACGCCACTTACGCGGGCCATGCCGAACTACTGCGGGGCACCTACGGCTACTGACCCCACCTCCTCGCGCCGGCCCTGGGCCGGCGTTTCAGGCTGTTTCAAAGCCCTTTGAAACAGCCTGAAGGTGCAAGCCATGGATGGCTTGACCGATCCGTCGGGAACGGATCGGGATTCGCCGTAAGGCGAACCCGAAGGGGGCCGACCATGGATGGTCGGCATCCACGAAGATCAGGCACGATAAGTGCTTGATCTTCGGAGCCCGTCGCGGCCGGGCACGCCCCTGTGCCCAGCCCTTCGGGGAACGCAAAGCGTTCCATCGTTGCTCCATGCAACGATGTTGGCATGTACCGCGACGCTCTCGAAAGCCGCAGTCCGAAGGACCTTGCGGCATGGACGCCGCAAGGGCTTGAGAGGAGGGACCAAGCGAGTTTCAAAAGGGCAGGACAGCCCTTTTGAAATAACCTGGTTTTCCTCCCTGTCCCTCCCCCACCAGCCTCATAGGCAGGGCAAACGCGCTTGCGGTATCATCCTGCGGTTTGACTCTCGTGCCGCCAGGAGCGCCAGATGAAACGTGATTATGTGTTCACCTCGGAATCCGTGTCCGAGGGCCATCCGGACAAGATCGCCGACCAGATTTCCGACGCCATCCTCGACGCCATCCTGGCGCAGGACAAGCACGCCCGCGTGGCCTGCGAAACGCTGGTGAAGACCGGCTTCGTCATGCTCGCCGGAGAGGTGACCACCTCCGCCTGGGTCGACCTGGACGAACTGGTGCGCAAGGTCATCGTCGACATCGGCTACGACAGTTCCGAGATCGGCTTCGACGGCCGTACCTGCGGCGTGCTGTCCGCCATTGGCAAGCAGTCCTCCGACATCGCCCAGGGCGTCGACCGCATCGTCAACGAGGAGCAGGGCGCGGGCGACCAGGGCCTGATGTTCGGCTTTGCCTGCAACGAGACCGACGTGCTCATGCCGGCGCCGATCACCTATGCTCACCGCCTGGTCAAGCGCCAGGCCAAGGTGCGCAAGAACGGCACCCTGCCCTGGCTGCGCCCGGACGCCAAGAGCCAGGTCAGCTTCCGCTACCGCGACGGCAAGCCGGTGGGCATCGATGCGGTTGTGCTGTCCACCCAGCACAACCCGGACATCGCCTACAAGGACCTGCAGGAAGCGGTGATGGAAACCATCATCAAGCCCGTCCTGCCCGCCGAGTGGCTGCACAAGGACACCAAGTTCCACATCAACCCGACTGGCCAGTTCGTCATCGGCGGCCCGGTGGGCGACTGCGGCCTGACCGGGCGCAAGATCATCGTCGACACCTACGGCGGCATGGGCCGTCACGGCGGCGGCGCCTTCTCCGGCAAGGACCCGTCCAAGGTCGACCGCTCGGCAGCCTACGCCGGCCGCTACGTGGCGAAGAACATCGTCGCCGCGGGCCTGGCCGACCGCTGCGAGATCCAGGTCTCCTACGCCATTGGCGTGGCCGAGCCGACCTCGATCACCGTCGACACCTTCGGCACCGGCCGCATCGATGACGACCGCATCGCCGACATTGTCGCCGACACCTTCGACCTGCGCCCGTACGGCATCATCAAGATGCTCGACCTGATCCAGCCGATCTACCAGAAGACCGCCGCCTACGGACACTTCGGCCGCGAGGAGCCGGAATTCACCTGGGAGCGGACCGACAAGGCGGATGCCCTGCGCGCGGCCGCCGGACTGTAACCCACATAACCCGTCCGCCGAGGGGCGCTGCAGCAGGCATCAGGCCTGTCAGGCTCGGCGGACGGGTGACAACCATGCAACGGCGCCCATCCCCTAAGACTTAGGAGAACGTTGCATGTCTTTCACCGATTACAAGGTCGCCGACCTGTCCCTGGCCGAATGGGGGCGCAAGGAAATCCGCATCGCGGAGACCGAGATGCCCGCCCTGATGGCGATCCGCCGCAAGTACCAGGCGCAGCAGCCATTGCAGGGCGCACGCATCACCGGCTCCCTGCACATGACCATCCAGACCGCCGTGCTGATCGAGACCCTGGTCGCGCTCGGCGCCGAGGTGCGCTGGTCCTCGTGCAACATCTTCTCCACCCAGGACCACGCCGCAGCGGCCATCGCCGCCGCCGGCATCCCCGTGTTCGCCTGGAAGGGCGAGACCGAGGATGAGTACTGGTGGTGCATCGAGCGGACCATCCACGGCCCCAACGGCTGGGTGCCGAACATGCTGCTGGATGACGGCGGCGACCTGACCGGCCTGATGCACGAGAAGCACCCCGGGCTTCTGGCGGGCATCCACGGCGTGTCCGAGGAGACCACCACCGGCGTCCACCGCCTGTGGGAGATGCTCAAGGCGGGCACGCTCAAGGTCCCGGCGATCAACGTCAATGACTCGGTCACCAAGAGCAAGAACGACAACAAGTACGGCTGCCGCCACTCGCTCAACGACGCGATCAAGCGCGCCACCGACCACCTGCTGTCCGGCAAGCAGGCGCTGGTGATCGGCTACGGCGACGTGGGCAAGGGCTCCGCGGCCTCCCTGCGCCAGGAAGGCATGATCGTCAAGGTCAGCGAGATCGACCCGATCTGCGCCATGCAGGCCTGCATGGACGGCTACGAGGTCGTCTCCCCCTACCTCAACGGCATCAACGACGGCTCCGATGCCTGCGTCGACCATGCCCTGCTCGGCAAGATCGACCTGATCGTCACCACCACCGGCAACGTCAACGTCTGTGACGCGCCGATGCTCAAGGCCCTCAAGAAGGGCGCGGTGGTGAGCAACATCGGCCACTTCGACAATGAGATCGACACCGCCTTCATGCGCAAGAGCTGGGCCTGGGACGAGGTCAAGCCGCAGGTGCACAAGGTCTACCGCGACACCCCGGCCGGGCAGGCCCCGGACCTTGCCAGCGACGACTACCTGATCCTGCTGTCCGAGGGTCGCCTGGTGAACCTCGGCAACGCTACCGGCCACCCGAGCCGCATCATGGACGGCTCGTTCGCGAACCAGGTGCTGGCCCAGATCCACCTCTACGCCGGCCGCTTCGCCGACCTGCCTGCCTCCGAAAAACCAGCCCGCATCCGGGTCGACGTGCTGCCGAAGGCACTGGACGAGGAAGTGGCCCGCTACATGGTGGAAGGCTTCGGCGGGGTGATCACCCGCATGACCCCGGCCCAGGCCGACTACCTCGGCGTGCAGGTCGAGGGCCCGTACAAGCCGGACAGCTACCGCTACTGAGGAGGCCGCCATGCGTACCACCCTGCCCTCGTTCAGCTGCGAGTTCTTCCCCCCCAAGAGCGAGGAAGGCGCGGCCAGGCTGCGCAGCACCTGGCAGGCCCTCAAGGCCATGCAGCCGAGCTACTTCTCGGTCACCTTCGGCGCCGGCGGCTCGACCCAGGAGCGCACCTTCGACACCGTGCGCGAGATCCAGCGCGAATCCGGCATCGAAGCCGCGCCGCACCTGTCCTGCATCGGCTCTACGCGCGAGCAGATCCGCGCCATCCTCGAAGACTACCGGACCCAGGGCATCCGCCGCCTCGTCGCCCTGCGCGGCGACCTGCCCTCCGGCATGCGCGATCCTGGCGAGCTGCGCTATGCCAACGAACTGGTCGAATTCATCCGCGAGGTGACCGGCGACTGGTTCCACATCGAGGTGGCGGCCTATCCCGAGTTCCACCCGCAGGCCCCCTCGGCCAGGGCGGACCTGGAGAACTTCGCGCGCAAGGTGCGCGCCGGGGCCGATGCCGCCATCACCCAGTACTTCTACAACCCGGACGCCTACTTCCGCTTCATGGACGACTGCGAGCGCATGGGCCTCGACATCCCGGTCATCCCCGGCATCATGCCGATCACCAACTACACCCAGCTGGCGCGCTTCTCGGACGCCTGCGGCGCGGAGATCCCGCGCTGGCTGCGCAAGCGCCTGGAGGCCATGGGCGACGACACGGAGAGCATCCGCGCCTACGGCCTGGACGTGGTGGGCGAGATGTGCGAGGACCTGCTCGCGGGCGGCGCCCCCGGCCTGCACTTCTACACCATGAACCAGGTCGAGCCCAGCCTCACCCTCTGGCAGCGCCTGTTCCACGCGCGGCCCGACATGGAGCTGTAAACCGCCTTTATCAGACTCGACGGAAATCCCAACCAAGGAGAGCCCCATGACCGGATTTGCACTGACGCTGTTGGCCCTGGCCGTGATCTTCATCTTCGCCGGGGTGAAGACCGTGCCGCAGGGGCGGGAATATACGGTCGAGCGCTTCGGCCGCTACATGCGCACCCTGCCCCCCGGCCTCAACCTGATCATCCCGTTCGTCGACCGCATCGGGCGCAAGATGAACATGATGGAGCAGGTGCTTGACGTGCCATCGCAGGAGGTCATCACCCAGGACAACGCCATGGTCCAGGTGGACGGCGTGGTGTTCTTCCAGGTGCTGGACGCGCCGAAGGCCGCCTACGAGGTGCACAACCTCGAATACGCCATCCTCAACCTGACCATGACCAACATCCGCACCGTCATGGGCTCGATGGACCTTGACGAGCTGCTCTCCAAGCGTGACGAGATCAACGCCCGCCTGCTGCTGGTGGTCGACGAGGCAACCTCGCCCTGGGGTACCAAGATCACCCGTATCGAGATCAAGGACATCACCCCCCCGCGCGACCTGGTCGACTCGATGGCGCGCCAGATGAAGGCCGAGCGGGAAAAGCGCGCTGCCATCCTCGAGGCCGAGGGCAAGCGCCAGGCCGACATCCTCAAGGCGGACGGCGAGAAGCAGGCCCAGATCCTCAAGGCCGAGGGCGAGAAGGAGGCTGCCTTCCGCGAGGCCGAGGCACGCGAGCGCCTGGCCCAGGCCGAGGCCGTTGCCACCCGCACGGTGAGCGAGGCGATCGCGGGTGGCAACCTGCAGGCGATCAACTACTTCGTCGCCACCAAGTACATCGAGGCCTTCCAGGCCGTGGCCACCGCGCCGAACCAGAAGGTGATCATGCTGCCCGTGGAGGCCAGCAGCATCCTCGGTTCGCTCGAGGGCATCGGCGAACTGGCCAAGGAGGCCTTCCTCAAGGACAAGCCCAACAACGCCGTAGGGAACGGCGTTGGGTCGCCACAAGGCGACCCCCGAAGGGCCGGGTCCGGGGATGGATCCGGCCATGCCTGAGCTGGACTACTGGCACTGGCTGGTCCTCGGGCTGGCCCTGATGATCCTCGAGATGCTGGCCCCGTCCACCTTCTTCCTGTGGATGGGGATCGCGGCGATGGGAGTCGGCGGCTTACTCTGGCTCATGCCGGGCATGGGCCTGGAAGTCCAGCTCATCCTGTTCGCGACCCTCTCCATCGTCGTGATCGGTCTCGGCCGCCGCTACCTCAAGCGCCACCCGGTCGAGACCGATCGCCCCACCCTCAACGTGCGCGGCGCCCAGAGTGTGGGCCGCATCCTCACCCTGGACGCCCCCATCGTCAACGGCGTCGGCCGGGTGCGCATGGACGACACGCTGTGGAAGGTGCTCGGCCCCGACATGCCGGCAGGCACTCGGGTCGAAGTCATCGGCGTGGAGGGCACCTCCCTCCGGGTCCGCCCTCTGGAGCGTGACGCCGGCCCATCCTCCGGCGGGAGCGACACCGCGCCCAGCCGCCACGAGGACGACAGTGCCGACGCAGGCGGCGGGGACGGCGGCGGTGACTGATTCCATCAATGCCGCCTGGAGCCGGCGCGACCTCGACGTCCTCTGGCACCCCTGCACGCAGATGAAGGACCACGAGCGCCTGCCCGTGATCCCCATCGCGCGCGGCGAGGGCGTATGGCTGTACGACTTCGACGGCCGCCGCTACCTCGACGCAGTCAGTTCCTGGTGGGTCAACCTGTTCGGCCACGCCAACCCGTTCATCGGCGCGCGCATCAAGCAGCAGCTCGACACCCTCGAGCACGTGCTGCTCGCGGGCTTCACCCACGCCCCCGTGATCGAGCTCTCCGAACGGCTGGTGAAGATCACCCCTACCGGCCTGTCGCGCGTGTTCTACGCCGACAACGGCTCGTCCGGCATCGAGGTGGCGCTGAAGATGAGCTACCACGCCTGGCGCAACCAGGGTGCGGAACGCAAGACCAAGTTCGTCGCGCTGGAACACAGCTACCACGGTGAGACTCTCGGCGCCCTGTCGGTCGGGGACGTCAGCCTGTTCAAGGCCACCTACCAGCCGCTCTTGATGGAGGTACTCAAGGCCCCATCTCCCGATTGCTCCGCCCGCCTTCCCGGAGAGAGCTGCGCCGACGTCGCACGCCGCGCCGCCGCCGGCATGGAGACCCTGCTCGCAGAACATCACGAGGAGATCAGCGCGGTCATCATCGAGCCGCTGGTGCAATGCGCGAGCGGCATGCGCATGCACGACCCGCTCTACCTCAGGCTGCTGCGCGAGCTGTGCGACCGCTACAAGGTCCACCTGATCGCGGACGAGATCGCGGTGGGTTTCGGCCGTACCGGAACGCTCTTTGCGTCGGAACAAGCCGGCATCACCCCGGACTTCATGGTCCTCTCCAAGGGCCTGACCGGCGGCTTCCTGCCGCTCGCCGCCGTGCTCACCACGGACGCGGTCTACCGCGTGTTCTACGACGACTACGACAAGCTGTCCGCCTTCCTGCACTCGCACAGCTACACCGGCAACCCGCTGGCCTGTGCCGCCGCGCTGGCCACCCTCGACCTGTTCGAGCAGTCGGACGTGATCGGCGCCAACCGCCGCCTGGCCGGTGTCATGGGCGAGGCCGCGGCCGGCCTCGCCGACCACCCGCATGTCGCCGAGGTGCGCCAGAGCGGCATGATCCTCGCCATCGAGATGGTACGGGACAGGGCCACGCGCGCCCCCTTCCCCTGGCAGGAGCGGCGCGGCCTGCGCGTGTTCGAGCACGGCCTGAGACACGAAGCCCTGCTGCGCCCGCTCGGCAATGTCGTCTACTGGATGCCGCCCTACGTGCTCAGCGAGGACGACATCGCCATGCTCGCCGATGTCACCCGAGCGGGCATCGACGTCGCGACCCGAGGATGAGCGCCCCATGAGGATCCCTCGCGTCTTCGTCGACCTGCCTCTCGCCGTCGGACAGCAGGTCCCCCTGCCCAGGGAGGCCCGCCAGCACATGGAGCGCGTGCTGCGCCTGAAGCCCGGCCATCCCGTTATCGCCTTCAACGGCCAGGGCGGCCAGTTTGCCGCCGAACTGCTCGGCGGCGGCGCGCTGAGCCTGCTCGCCTTCGAGGCCGTCGACCGTGAATCGCCCCTCCCTGTGCGGCTGATCCAGGGCATCAGCAAGGGGGAACGCATGGATGTCACCCTGCAGAAGGCGACCGAACTCGGGGCCACCCGCATCAGCCCGGTGACAACCGGACGCAGCGTGGTGAAACTGGACGAGGAGCGCGCCGAGCGGCGCCTGGGGCGCTGGAGCGGCATCCTGCAATCCGCCTGCGAGCAGTGCGGACGCAACCGCCTGCCGCGGCTGGATGAGCTGAAGAAGCTGGAATCGGTGCTGGCCGAGCCATCCGGGAGGGCCATCCGGATCGTGCTGGCCCCCGAAGGGGTCTCCAGTCTAGCGGACCTTGGCCGCCCCCCCGCGCTCGACGTGCTGATCGGCCCGGAAGGCGGACTGAGCGAGGAGGAGATCGCCTTGGCGATCCAATCAGGCTTCACCCCCGTGCGGCTCGGACCGCGCATCCTGCGCACCGAGACCGCGGGCCTTGCCCTGCTGGCCGCGGCCCAGACCCTCTGGGGCGACTTTGCCTGATACGGCGCCCCGGCTGATGCAGACGTTGGCGGTCTAACCCGGGGCTAGCGGCGGAATCCATCCCAGGATTCCGCCCTCCGGGTGTCGCCTTGCGGCGACCCAACGCCGTTCCCGACGGCGTTGTTCAAGCCCCATCGCACCAAGCCCAAGCGCCGCGAACGCCCCCCCGAAGCCCTCTCCTATCGGGGGCCGGAACGAGCCCCTTCAAGCCATACCTCGATCGCCTCCAGGTCGGGGATATGATGGGTCTGTCCTCCCATCGTCACCCCGCTGCCGAGCAGACCGCAGTCGCCGGCCTGTCCCTCCTCGAGCAGGTCGGGCTGAACGCTCTCGGTACGCGGCGCACCATCCAGCACGATGGCATAGTAGGGCAGGCTCTCCTTGTCCCGCAGGCCGTAGAGGACTACCAAGCGCACTCGGCCGCGCGGCACCTCGACCTCCCGCCCACAGACCCGCTCGAGGCTGAGGACCGGGATGCGGATGCCGCGCCAGTCCACCTCGCCGAGGAAGGCACCGACGTTGCCGCGCAGCGACAGATTGACGATCTCAGCCACGCAGGCATAGGGCACCAGCAAGCTCGCGCCCTGCAGGGGGAGACGCGCGCAAAGGATGCGCTCCCCGCTGCGGAGCCCATCCCCTGGTTCAACCCGCCGGGCGTCACCTGCCGCTGACGGAATGCCGTTGTTCCGCACGTCGTTCGTCATGCCACACTTCCTGCCACGCTAGCAATAAGGCCTATTTCCCCGGGCAGCCAGACACGCAGGGCATGCATCAGGTCCGCTTCCGTGTAGGGCTTGCCAAGATAGGCGCTGACCCCGAGGGCCTCTGCCTTCTCCCGGTGCTTCTGGCCCGTGCGCGATGTGATCATGATCACCGGAAGATCACTCAGGCGTGCCTCGTTGCGGATCGAGGCGAGCAGTTCGAAACCGTCCATGCGTGGCATCTCGATATCGCTGAGCACCACGGTCGGCAGGTGGTCATGTAACCAGGCCAGCGCGTCGACGCCGTCCTTCGCGGTCGCCACCTCGATGCCGTAGCGCTCGAGGATGCGCGTAGTGACCTTGCGGATGGTGATCGAGTCGTCCACCACCAGCACCTGCGCGCGTCTTGCCCTGGCTTCCTGGGCCTCGACCGGCTTGGTCCGCGCATGGCTGGCAAGGCGGAAAAGCTCGGCCACGTCGAGTACCAGCACCACGCGACCGTCGCCCAGCAGGGTAGCCCCCGCCAGGGCGGGCACCCTGGAGAGGAAGGGACCGAGAGCCTTGATGAACAGCTGCTGGCTGCCCTGCAGGGCATCGATGCGCAGGACCATGCGACGCTCACCCAAGCGCAGCACCACAAGGGGAGACATGCCCTCGCCCGCCCCCACGCGCCCGCCGGGCAGGCCGAGCAGCGTCCCGAGATCGACCAGTGGCAGCGGCTGCCCGGCATGCTCCCAGGTCGGTTCGTCCTCGCCAAGCAGGGTATTCAATCGCGTCCCCGGGGCTCTCAGGATGGCCTCGATGCCACTATACGGCAGGGCAAAGACCTGCTCGCCGACAGTGACGGCGATCCCCTGGGTGATCGACTGGGTCAGCGGCACGTGGAGCCTGAAGCTCACGCCCGCGCCACGCCGGCTGTCGACCTGGATGTCGCCCCCCACCTGGCGCAGCGCCTCGGCCACGACATCCATGCCCACACCGCGCCCCGCCAGCATGGACACCTCGCGCGCGGTGCTGAGCCCGGAATGGAAGATCAACTGGATCGCCGCCTGGTCATCCTCGGCCGAGCGGGCATCGAGGATGCCGTTCTCGCGCGCCTTGCTGCGCACGGCCTCGACATCGATGCCAGCGCCATCATCCTCCAGGGAAATCTGGATCAGGCCACCCTGACTGGTGATGCGCAGATGGATGCGGCCCTCCGGGCTCTTGCCGCGTGCGGCACGCTCGTCGGGCAGCTCGATGCCGTGGGCGAGGGAATTTCGCAACATGTGCTCGAACGCGGGTACCAGGGCATTGAGCAGGCCGCGGTCAAGCTCGACCTCCCCGCCGTGGACCTCGAGTTCGGCCTGTTTGCCAAGATCGCGCGCCACCTGGCGCACCAGGCGCTTGAGGCGCGGGACCACATCCTCGAAGCGCACCAGGCGCGCGCCCATCAGACCATCCTGCAAGGTCTGGCCAAGGCGGCCCTGCTGGGTAAGCAGCATCTCTGCGTCGCGCAGGGCATCCTCCAGCGTGTCCTGCACGCTCTCGATGTCCCCGAGCGACTCCATCACGCCGCGGCTCAGCTCCTGCTGGAGGGTGAAACGGTCGAATTCGAGGGGGTCGAATTCCTCCGCGGTCCTGCCGGTCTCCTGCTGGAAGCGCCAAATCATCTGCGCCTCGTTCTCGATCTCCATGCGGCGCAGCTGGGCCCGCAGACGGGTAACGGTCTGCTCAAGCTCGTGCAGCTGACGGCCGAACCCGGCGAAGTGCTGCGCAAGGCGCGCCTGGTAGATCGCGGACTCGCCTGCCGAGATCACCATCCGGTCGAGGAGATCGGCACGGACACGCAGCACCTCACCCATGACCGGGACGGGAGTCACCGCCTCGCGCGCCGCCGATGCCACCGGCTCGACCGCGACCGGGATCTCCACGGCAGGCAGCGGCGCGATCGCGGCGGGCGCAGGTTCGAACACCGCCTTCGGGACTTCCATCCCCGCTGGCGCGGAGATCGCCACACTCTCCGGGACGCCGCCACGCTCTCGCAAGCCCTCCAGTGCCGTGACCAGATCGGTGGCTGGCGCGATCGGCTGGCCGCCACGCAGGCGATCCACCATGCCGTGCAGGTGGTCGAAGACGCGCTGCATAAAGGTCAGCAGGGCGGGATTGACCGGATAGCGGTTTGCCTCCAGGTCCATGAAAACGTTTTCGAGATTGTGGGCCAGATCGCCCATGCGGAGCATGCCGGCCATGCGCGCGCCGCCCTTGAAGGTGTGCAGATGGCGCTGCAACGCCTGCTGATGGGCCTTGCTGGCGGGATCGCGCTGCCAGGAGGCAAGGGCCTCGTCGAGTTGCTGCAGGATCTCCTCGGCCTCCTCGCGGAAAATGGAGAGCAGCATCTGATCCTGATCAGCGGGGATATCATAGTCCTCCGCCTCGGCCTGGGTGAGTTCGACGGCGACGCCGGCTTGGGTCGACGCCTCGACTGCCTCGACTGCCTCGACTGCCTCGACTGCCTCGACTGCCTCGACCGCCTCGACCGCCTCGACCGCCTCGACCGCCTCGACCGCCTCGACCGCCTCGACCGCCTCGACCGCCTCGACCGCCTCGACCGCCTCGACCGCCTCGACCGCCTCGACCGCCTCGACCG
>JBMOQP010000030.1:0-32421 GCA_049322715.1 Pseudomonadota bacterium | reverse complement strand
GACCGCCTCGACCGCCTCGACCGCCTCGACCGCCTCGACCGCCTCGACCGCCTCGACCGCCTCGACCGCCTCGACCGCCTCGACCGCCTCGACCGCCTCGACCGCCTCGACCGCCTCGACCGCCTCGACCGCCTCGCGAGACTCCTGGGGAGACTGCAGCCTGGCCACCGCATCCCCCAGCTCCTGCACGAGACGATCCAGGTCGGGTAGTTCGACCTCAAAGCCGCCGATGTCATCGAGCAGTAGCGCGATGCTGTCCACTGCCGAGTCGGTCAGATTGAGAAGCGACGCATCGAAGACTTGCTGCGTCTCAAAGGCAAGGCGCATTGCATGTTCAAGATGGCCGGCCAGGGCCACGATGCGTGGGGCGCCAGCGGTACGCGCACTGCCCAGCAGGGAGTGAGTGACGCGAATCAACTCCGCATCCGGATACAGGCCACCTTCGCGCCGGCCACGCTCGGCCGCCTGGCGCAGGATCTGCAGGTAGCCCTCCACCTCGCTGCGGAAAATCTCGTACAACTGGGGATCGATGCGAGGAACCGGAACAACGCCGTCGGGAACTGCGTTGGGTCGCGAAGCGACACCCGAAGGGCGGAATCCATGGATGGATTCCGCCGCGGCCGGGGCCTGAACAGCGCTTTCCACGGCCGCAGGCGGAGATGATAGCGCGGCATCCTCCAGCGGCTCGGCCTCGACGGCCGGCTTTGGCGTGCCAGCCAGGCGATTCAGGGCCGCCGGACCTTCGCTGAGGAAGGCCGCGGCGGCCTCACTGAGGGCCTTGACCTCCGCGACGACGAGGCCGGGCTTGCCCTCCAGGGCATCGAGCAGCTGCTCCAACCGGATTGGCGCCTGCTCAAGTAGCCGGAACAACGGACCGCTGGCCGGAAGAACGCCCTCGAGGACGCGGTTGAGCAGGTTTTCGAAGGCCCAACCGAACTCGCCCACCAACTGCGCGCCGATGATGCGACCACTGCCCTTCAGGGTGTGAAACGCACGCCGCAGCTCCACCAGGGCAGACTGGTTTCCCGGCTCGTTTCTCCATTGCTGGAACTGCGCGCGAATGGTCTCGAGAACCTCGCGCGCCTCCTCGATGAAAATCTCGAGGATCTCGCTGTCGGTCTCCTCTGGCACCAGACGCGGGACCTCGATGGCCGGTTGCGCTCCAGCGGCCGCGGAGCCCGCCTCCGGGGGCTGCTCGGCCACGGGAGGAGCGCCCTCGTGGGTGTGCCCGGTCACTTCGACCGGAGGTTGCGGCGGCTGGAGTGCCTCCTCTTTGGCGATGTCCTGGGCGGCCGTCTGCTCGCCCCGAGGAAGCTCGGCGTCGGCATGAATGACCGGCTCGGCTATCTCCTCGAATGCACGGCCCACCTGTACGACCTGAGCCCCGCCCCGCAGACGGGCCAAGGCATGCTCGCCGAAGGCAAGTACACGCTCGGGGACCTGACGATAGTCGCGCAGGTTCTCCAGCCCATACTCGAGGCTGGCGAAGACATCCGCCACGGCCTCCTGCTCGCGGTCGGGAGGGACCGTGCCGGGCGGCAGCGCGACGGCATAGTCGAGAATGCCGCCCACCAGGCCGGACCAGGAGAGCAGGGACAGCATCTCGAAGCTTCCGCGCACGCGCTCCAGCAATTGCCGGACTTCGCCACGCCGCTCCTCGCCGCCCCCATCCTTCCACATGGTGAGCAGAAGTTCCTTGGCCAGCAGCAAGTCCTCCAGCCCCTGCACTGCCGCGATATCCGTCGCCTCGACCAGCATCGGCGCACCGATGCCCTCGCCGTCGGGCAGGCCGAGACGCAGACGCTCGATTTCCACGTCAGCACGCATGAGCGTGCCGGCGACTTGCTCCAGCCCGCCCTCATCAAGGGTCACTCCCTGAGCCTGGGCATCACGCAGGCGGGATGCCTCGGCCTCAAGGGCCCTGGCTGCCGCGTCAAGCTCCAGCATGCGCATGGTTGCGGCAAGTTGGTCGAGATCGGGGGCCAGGCCTAGGATCGCCTGGGCATCGCCCGAACGCATGGCCAGATCGAAGCGGTCCTGCACGGGATCGAGCGCTGCCTTGAGCTGTTCCGCGGCCTGGGCAACGACTTCCGGCTCGGCCACCAGCAGGGCATTCTCGGCGGCCTCGGATTCGAGTGCCCCGGGGATCTGGGACGGCCAGTCCAGGAGCGAGACGGCCTGCTCGAAGGCCGGGTGCTGGCTGACATGCTGGACCAGCAGGGACAGGACCTCATGCGCCAGCTCATTGTCGCCGAGCGCGGTCTGGGGCGAGGGCTCGAACCCCGCCTCCGCGCGCTGTTTCAGCTCCCGATTGAGGCGTCCGAGCAAAGGTTTCAGGCCACCAGCCTGGGCCAAGCGGGGATCACCCAAGGTTCGGGCCAGAATCTCGGCACTCCACCAGAGCACCCCCTCCTCCCGCGTGGAGGCTCCGCCTGCTGCCGTGGCGAAGGCCTTCGCCACGGCCAGATGGGCCTGCGGCTGCGCTTTGAGCCAGGCCAGGAGGGCGCGCTCAAGCAGGGCGCGGGCCTCGGCGGCAACACCGCGCGCTGCCTCGAGGGGGCGGGTGTGCTCATGGAATGGCCCGGCCTGCATGAGCGCGATACGCTCGAGGAAGGATCGCGGCCCGAAGACAGGCAATCCCTGCGCCAGGCGCAGGCCATTGCAGGCCGGCAGGAGGGCGAGAGCCGGCACCTCCTCCCCGCGTCGCAAAAGGTCGACATAAAGGCCCACGCGGGACACCGCCACCAGCAGCGGCTCGACAACAACGCCGTCGGGAACGGCGTTGGGTCGCGAAGCGACACCCGAAGGGCGGAATCCATGGATGGATTCCGCCGCTGTGGCCTCCGGCTCACCCTGCTGATGCTGCAGCGCCCCCAGCAGTCGCCCGGCCTCGAGCAGGGTCAGGCGCGCGGCAGGCAACTCCATGAGGCCGAACAGTCCGGCCAAGTGGTGCACCTGCTCAAGCGCAGGGCGCAGAACCGCGGAATTCACCGGATCCTGAACGAAGGCCTCCAGGGTTGAGCGCACCTGCCCCCAGGCCTCGTCCATCGCGGGCTGGACCCAAGTCAGGCCCAGCCGATCGATGACGACACCGCCGGGCTCTCGAGCGCCGAACCCCGAAGGGGCATCGGCCATGGATGGCCGATGGGCTGGAGAGGATGGACCAGCAGTGTCGGGACGCGGGCTTGCGCCAGCTGCGCGTTCAGCGTCATCCGAAGGACGGATGCCGGGGATGGACTCCGTCAGTCCCCCTGTTGGGCCACCCCGGCTGAGGGGGGCGGCCGGCAGGTCAGTTTGCATGCCGGAAGGCTCCATTCAGGAAACGCGAGTCGCGTAGGCAGAAGGGACGGACAGGCAGGCCGCCACTCAGGCCGACTCAGGCAGCTTGAAGCCCGCAACCGAGGTGCGCAGCTCGCTTGCCAGTTCGTTGAGCTTGCCGATCTCCTGGGCCGCCTCTTGCGCATCTTGCGCGGTGCTCGAGGTCTGCTCGGAGATCAGGTGCATCGTTTCACGAATACGAGCTGCCTCGTCCAGCTGCTCGCGTGCGGCCTGGGCAATGGCCTGGATGCGCTGGGCCAGGGTGGCCGACACGGTCTCGATCTCCTCCAGCGAGCGGCCGGCGTTTTCCGCCACCTGGGCGCCGCCCACCACGTTGGTGGTGGTTTGCTCCATGGACAGCATCGCCTCCTGGGTGTCGGACTGAATCGTCTTCACCAGGGTCTCGATCTGCTTGGTCGCGTTACCGACGCGCTCCGCGAGGCGCTGAACTTCGTCCGCGACCACGGCGAAGCCGCGGCCGGCCTCGCCCGCCATGGCGGCCTGGATCGCCGCATTCAGGGCGAGGATGTTGGTCTGGTCGGCAATGTCGGTAATCAGCCCCACGATGTCGCCGATCTCCTGGGAGGATTCGCCCAGGCGCTTGAGGCGCTTGGAGGTGTCCTGGATCTGCTCGCGGATGCGCTCCATGCCGTGGATGGTCTGACGCACGGCCTCGCCCCCCTTGTGCGCCACATCCATCGAGGACTGCGCAACGGACACGGAATCCACCGCACCTTCGGCCACCTCGCTCACCTTGCCGGCGATGACGTTCACCGCCTCGCTCGCCTGCTCGATGCGCAGGGCCTGCTCCTGGCTGGCCTCGGACAGGCGCATGGAGGTGGCCTGGGACACGCCCGCCGAACTGCCCACCTGGGCCGCAGTCCGCTGGATGGTCGCAACCAGGTCGCGCAGCGCGTCGATGGTGTAGTTCACGGAGTCTGCGATGGCCCCCGTGATGTCCTCGGTCACCGTCGCATGACGAGTCAGGTCGCCCTCCGCGAGGTTCATCATCTCGTCGAGCAGGCGCAGGATGGCCTGCTGGTTGCGATCGTTCTGTTCGCGGGAGACCTCCTCACGGCGTCGTGCATCGCGCACCAGAACCACGCCGAGCAGGATCACCGCAATCAGCGTGGCGGCCGCGGTGACGTAGCCGGCGATGTTCACCATGAACAGGGCATCGTGCTCGCTGGTGGCCTTGCGCTGCAGGTCGCCAGCCGCGGCGATCAGCCCGGTGGAGAGTTCGTCGCTGTCCTGGAAGGACTTGCTGGCCTCGAGGATCGTGGGGCCGCTCTGCATCACCGCATCCACGGACTCGCGCATGGCACCATACTTGACCGCCACCTGGCGCAATTTTTCGCGGGCGCTGGGCTCCTCGACGCGCTGGACCTCGGGATCACCACGGCCGGAAAGCATGGCCTCGAGCACGCGTTCGAACAGCGCGGCGTCGCGGCCGAATTTCTCCAGTGCCACCGAGGCATTCTCCTCGCCGCGCAGCAGTTCGCTGGCCGCGGTCTTCATGCGCAGCACGAGGAACTGCTGACGCTGAGCCAGATAGGTCTGCCCCGGCCCGACGCCTGCGCGCACCATCTGCTGCACCACCTCGTCGGACAGGGCGATGATCTCCGGCACCTCGCGCACGATCACCTCGCCGGCCGCCTTGACCTGCGCATAGGCCGGCCCCGCGGCGATGATGCTCTCCAGGGTCGGACGCACCTGCCCCCAGTTGAAACGGACGGCCTCGAGCTGCGCACGCAGGTCATCCTTCACCGGAGGCATGCGGGTCTCCGCATCGCCCTTCTCCAGCTTGCCCAGCAGGGATTCGAATACGTTGATCTTGACCTGCAGCTGGGCCGCCGCATCTTCCTGGCCCGTCACGGCACGCAAGGCGTCGGTCACCAGCTCCGGACTGAAACGTTCGATCTGGCTGGCCGTCAGGCGCCACTGCAGGCGGTTGTGATCGACATACGCCACGTAGGTGAAGATGCCTACCGTGGCCACCAGCAGCAACACCGCCAGGGCGATGAGCGGCACAATGTTGCGTCCGATGCCACGAGTTCGCGCGTCATCACGTTTCGTCTGGGCCATGCGTGTTTCCTCTTTGATGATTCAACGCATCAGTTGTCGTTTCAGAATTTGCCGCATCTGCCCGGACCGCCGGGCAGGACGCCGAAAAAGCTTCGTTCCGCGCCTCGCCGGGATTCACTGGAGCGCGGTACGCAACACGTCCTCGCCGTGCAGCAGACGCTGGAGGTCGAGAATCTTCCACGAGCGCCAGGGCTCGACCACTTCCTCAAGGACATAGCCATCCAGCCCCGGCGGCGGCTGTTCCAGCGGGCGCCGTGCCTCAACCTGGAAGTGCCGCAGCCCCAGCGACTCACTGACCAGCAGACCGAGGGGCCAGGCCTCGCGCCTGGACACCAGCACGCGGGCGCGCGGGTCGGGGGATACGCGCCCCCGTCCGAGCAGCCCCATCATGTCGATGATCGGCGTCAGCTCACCACGCAGGTTGGCCACCCCCAGCACCCAGGGCTGGGCCAGCGGCAAGCGGGTGACGGCGGGCATGGGCAGGATCTCGGCCACCTGGTCTAGCGGACTGACGAAAGTCTCGTCCCCGAGCCGGAAAGCCAGCGCGGTCCAGTTACGGGTCAGGGGCTCTCGCCGTGGCAGACCCGCGGCACGGGCCAGAGCGAGTCTTTCCAGCGCGCGCAGGCGGGCAAAGGCCGGGGCATCGGCGCTCAAGGTCAGCCCTCGAGCAAGGAGCGGATCGTCGTCATGAGCTGGGACTCCACCACCGGCTTGGTGAGATAGTCCCGGGCCCCTTGGCGCATGCCCCAGATACGGTCGGTTTCCTGATCCTTGGTGGTCACGATGATCACCGGAATCGAGGCCGTGTCCGGCGTGCGGGACAGCTCCCGGGTGGCCTGGAAGCCGTTGAGGCCGGGCATGACCACGTCCATCAGGATGAGGTCGGGCCTGATGGCCTTGGCCTGGGTCACGCCCTCTTCGCCGTTGGTGGCCAGGCTGACCTTGAAGCCGTTGCGCTCGAGCATGCCCTGCAGGACATGCCGTTCGGTGGGGGAATCGTCGACGATCAGGACATGGGCCATGAACAGGGCTCCGCAATGGGCATCAATAGGGCATGAAAGGGAAGGGGCTCGGCACTCATCCGGCCAGTGTCAGGCTTTCGACATCCTTCGCCCGCCGCGCGTGCTGGCGCAGGGCGGCGAGCAGCTCCTCGCTGGTGAAGGGCTTGGTCAGGTAGTCGTCCGCGCCGACGATGCGGCCGCGCGCCTTGTCGAAGATGCTGTCCTTGCTCGACAGGAGGATGACGGGAGTGCGCCGGAAGCGCCGGTTGTTCTTGATCAGCGCGCAGGTCTGATAGCCGTCGAGACGCGGCATGAGGATGTCGATGAAAATGAGATCCGGCTCGAAGACCGGGATCCGGCCGAGGGCATCGAAACCGTCGACGGCGGTGTCGATGATGCACCCAGCCTTGGCCAGCAGGGTCTCGGCCGTGCGGCGGATGGTCTTGCTGTCATCCACGACCATGATCTTCAGTCCACTGAACTCAGCGACTTGCGGGGCTTCAGGCGTATCCATCAAAGCAGGCCCTCATCGGTACGGTCGAGCGGTTTTACTCGTGTCCGCCGAATTTAGCCGAAATACCTTTCCAAATCCAAGCCCTTCCATCAGCCCCTCCGAGCGGCGAGCCAGCCTGCCCGGCAGCCCGACGTCCTTGCGCCCGCCCATCAGGCAGCCGAACGGAGCCGGACAGCCAACTGCTAAACTATGCCGAGCCGAAAAGAGAGACCACCATGCCGCTGCTTGATGCCGTCCCGTTCCTGACCACCGCCCACCAGGGCCCGCTGCAGGAGATCGAGTCCCACCTGCTGGACCGCCAGACCGCGATCGAGACCTGGCTGCGGCAGGCTTTCCTCGACACCCCCGCGCCGTTCTACTGCTCGGTCGACCTGCGCAACGCGGGATTCAAGCTTGCCCCGGTGGACACCAACCTGTTCCCGGCCGGTTTCAACAACCTCAACCCGGCCTTTGCCCCGCTATGCATCCACGCCCTGCAAACGGCGATGGAGCACCTCTGTCCCAAGGCGCGTGGCCTGCTGCTGTTGCCCGAGCGCCATACCCGCAACCTCTACTATCTGGAGAACGTGGCCACCCTGCGTGACCTGGCCGAGCAGGCCGGCTTCGAGGTGCGCGTAGGTTCGCTGATCGAGGAGCAGTCCGAACCGATGACCGTCGACCTGCCGTCCGGCCGCAAGCTGACCCTGCTGCCGCTGGAGCGCAAGGGCCGCCGCGTCGAGGCGGGTGGGTTCTCGCCCTGCGCGGTGGTGCTCAACAACGACCTCTCCGCCGGCGTGCCGGCCATCCTGGAGGACCTGGAGCAGACGCTCATCCCGCCGCTCGGCCTCGGCTGGTGGAGACGCAAGAAATCCACCCATTTCCGCCACTACGACGCCGTGGCGCGCGAGTTCGCCTCCATGGCCGATATCGACCCCTGGCTGATCAACCCGTTGTTCGACGATTGCGGCGAGATCGACTTCATGAAGCGCGAGGGCGAGGACTGCCTGGCCGAGCGCGTGGACGGCCTTCTCCGGCGTATCAAGGCGAAATATGACGAGTACGGCATCGATCGCGAGCCGTTCGTGGTGATCAAGGCCGACTCCGGCACCTACGGCATGGGCGTGATGATGGCCCGGTCGGTGGACGAGGTGCGCAACCTCAACCGCAAGGAGCGCACCCGCATGGCGGCGAGCAAGGAGGGACTCGGCATCTCGCGCGTGATCGTGCAGGAGGGGGTCTACACCTTCGAGAACATCGCCGGCGCGGTCGCCGAACCGGTGGTGTACATGATCGACCGCTTCGTCGTCGGGGGCTTCTACCGCGTGCACACCCAGCGGGGCGACGACGAGAACCTGAACGCCCCCGGCGCACACTTCATGCCGCTCGCCTTCGACGAATCCTGCACCACCCCCGACTGCCAGCAGGCCCCGGATGCCCCGCCCAACCGCTTCTATGCCTACGGCGTGATCGCCCGCCTTGCCCTGCTGGCGGCGGCGCGCGAACAGGCCGAGGTCCGCGCGGCTGAATCCCTCCATGGATTCAGCCCTTCGGGGAGCGCGGCGCGCTCCACCGCCGCTCCAGGCGGCGGCATTCAGGAAGCCCGGGGATGACGTCCGCCATCAAACTCGGCGTGGTGATGGACCCGATCGGCTCCATCAAGCCCCACAAGGATTCCAGCTTCGCCATGCTGCTGGCCGCGCAGAGGCGCGGCTGGGAGTGCTGGTATCTCGAACTGGGCGACCTGTCCTTGCGCGACGGCCACGCCTTCGGTCACGCTCGCCCAGTCGAGGTACGCGACAACACCAGCGACTGGTTCACCCTCGGCGAGCCGCGCGCGATGCCCCTCGGCGAGCTGGACATCCTGCTGATGCGCCAGGACCCGCCGTTCGATGCGCGCTACCTGCACGCCACACAGATCCTCGCCCTCGCGGAGCGCGACGGCGCGCTGGTCGCCAACCGCCCTGCGGCCCTGCAGGCGGTCAACGAGAAGCTGTTCGCCACCCATTTTCCCGACTGCATCCCGCCCACACTGGTCAGCAGCCGCGAGGAGGACATCCGCGCCTTCCTCGATACACACGGCGAGATCGTCCTCAAGCCGCTCGACGTGATGGGCGGCCAGGGGGTGTTCCGCCTCGCGCGCGGCGACATGAACCTGCGCACCGCCGTCGAGCTGCTGACCCAAGGTGGCCAGCAATGGATCATGGCGCAGAAGTTCCTGCCCGCCGTGACCCAGGGCGACAAGCGCATCCTGCTGATCGACGGCGAGCCGGTGCCCTACGCCCTGGCACGCATCCCGCCGAGCGGTGAGTTCCGCGCCAACCTTGCCGCGGGGGGGCGCGGCGTCGGCGTAGAACTGACCGCGCGCGACCGCTGGCTGTGCGCCCGGATCGGCCCCACCCTCCGCGCGATGGGCCTGCACTTCGTCGGCCTCGACGTGATCGGCGAATACGTCACCGAGATCAACGTGACCAGCCCCACCTGCATCCGCGAGCTGGACGCCTGCTACGGGCTCGACATCGCCGGCGAGCTGCTGGATGCCCTGGCTCGCCACCGGGACGCATGAGACGCGCACGCATGGCTCGCGACCAGATCAGCAACAACGCTGCCGGGAGAAGCACTGGGTCGCACAGCGACACCCGAAGGGCTGAATCCATGGATGGATTCAGCCGCCGCAGGGCCCTCGGCCTGCTCGCGCTGGCCACGCTGGCCACGCTGACCGGCTGCGCGCGCCAGCCGCGCATCCAGACCGAGGGTTTCCTGCTTTACGGCATGCTCACCCAACTCAGCCTGCCCGACACTGCGCCCGTCGCCATCACGGCAGCGTTGAGCGAGGCCGAAGCGATCTTCAAACGCGAATACGCCGTGCTGCACCCATGGCAGGACTCCCCCCTGACCCGGCTGAATGCCGCCCTGGCCTCGGGCGACTGGACGCCGCTCGACGCCCGCCTGCGCGGCATCATCGAGCGCGGACGTGAACTGGAAGCCGCCAGCGGAGGCGCCTTCTCCCCCGCCGTGGGAGCCCTCGTCAAGCTGTGGGGGTTTCACTCCGGCCAGCCCAACCAGGAACGCGAGCCCCCGCCCCAGGCCGAGATCGACCGCCTGATGACCCCGCCGCCGCGCATGAGCGATCTTGAGATCGACGGCGACCGGATACGCTGCCGCAACACGCATGTCCTGCTCGATTTCAACGCCATGGCCGAGGGCTGGGCCGCCGAACTTGCCGCCCATCGCCTCGCCGAGCTCGGCGTGACCGACGCTCTGATCGACGCCAGCGGCGACCTGCTGGTGATGGGACAGCCCGACCGCCGCCCCTGGCGGGTCGCCATCCAAGACCCGTTCACCGAAGGGCCGCTGGGCTGGCTGGACATCAGCGGCGACCTGGCCGTCTTCACCTCCGGCAGCTATCGCAAGCGCTTCACCCACAAGGGCGTCAGCTACAACCACATCATCGACCCGCGCAGCGGCTGGCCCTTCCGATTCGCAGGGAGCGAATCGGGGATCGCCGCGGGGCGAGCCCGAAGGGGGGCGGCCATGGAAGGCCGACCACCGCGCGGCGTGGTCGGGGCGACCGTGATCGCTCCGGATGCCCTGCTCGCCAACGCCGCGACCACCGGACTGCTCGCCACCGGACTGGCCGATGCCCCCGCTCTGGTCCAGCGCATGGGACTGGATCGCGTCCTGCTGGTGGACGAGCACGGCGACCTGCACGCCACGCCCACCATGGCCGACGCGCTCCGGCTCGCGCGCAACGACCGTCCGCTGCACATCCTGCAGCATCGGGCCTGAGGCAAATCAGGCGACCAGCCGAACGGACGCCCTGGCACGATCAGGCCGGCGACCTGCAGTGGATGGGCGGGGAGCAATTCGGGTTTAATGGCATTCATGAGCTTCACCCCCGCCTGGTCCCCCCCCCCCCCCCGCCGCCTGTCCCTCGGCCTGGCCATGGCGGTGGCCGTGCTGCTCCACCTGTTCGTGATCGTCCTTTTCCTGCACGCGCACGTGCCGCTGCAGGAACCCCTGCCAGCGCACCTTCCGGTACTGCAGATCGACCTGACCCCGCACCCCGACGAACGCCCGCCGGAGCGGCCCGACATGGTGGCCGAGGCCAACCAGCGGGCCGAAGAGACCCGCGCCCCCGAGACCTCGCCCCCGCCCGAGCCAGTCCCGAGCGTGGTGAAAGAGACCGCTCCCGTGCCGCCCCCAGCGCCCAGGGCCACGCCAGTCAGGCCGAAGCCTGCCCAGGGCAAGGTCGACGGCCCCGCCCCGGCTGAATCCATCCCTGGATCCACCGATCCATCGGGCTCCCGAGAGCCCGGCAGCGGTGGTAAGGCGGAGACCGTGCGACCTCCGCCCCCCCAGCCGCAGGCCGCCCCCGCACAGACCCTCGCCGAGCGCAGCCTGCAGATGAACCGCCTGCGCACCGACATCCTCGAGCAGAGCCTGCGCGACGACATCGCCGCGCGCAGCACGGTGCTCACCGCCAACACGACCTACGGCCCGGAAGCCGCCTACCTGCGCGCCTGGGTGGAGAAGGTCGAGCGCGTCGGCAACCTCAACTTCCCGGACGAGGCCCGCCGGAAGAAGCTGAGCGGGCGGCTGATCCTCGAAGTGGGCCTGGACGACCAAGGCCGGGTGCAGACCATGCGCGTACGCCAGTCCTCGGGCGAGCCCGTGCTCGACCAGGCCGCGCAGGACATCGTCCGTCTCGCCTCGCCCTTCGCCCCCTTTCCCTCCGACCTGCGCATGAAGTACGACCAGCTGACCATCATCCGCACCTGGGTGTTCGACGCGGGGCGCGGGCTGGACACGCGCTGAACCCCTCCTTCGACTTTGCTGCTGAATCCATCCCTGGATTCACCGATCCGTCGGGCTCCCGATGGCCCATCGGGGTAAGTCCCTCCTCTCCAGCCCATCGGCCATCCATGGCCTAGCCCCTTCGGGGTGCGGCTGTCGAGAGCGGCTCTCGAGAGCCCGGCAGCGTTGCTCAGGACAAGCTTGCCCCTGGCCCACCCATCGCCCGATACTATGCGCATGGACGAGACGACCTCACTCAAGCACCATTTCCTCATCGCCATGCCGCAGATGGGTGACCCGAACTTTGCCCAGACGGTCACCTACATCTGCGAGCACAACGACGATGGAGCGATGGGCATTGTCATCAACCGGCCGATCGAGATCACCCTCGGCGACATCCTCGACCACCTCGGCATCATGCCCGAGACGGACGAGATCAAGGACCAGCCGGTGCACTTCGGCGGCCCGGTCTCGCTCGAGCGCGGCTTCGTCCTGCACAGCCCGCAAGGGCCGTGGGACAGCACTCTCAACCTGCCGGACGACATCGGCCTGACCACCTCGCGCGACATCCTGCAGGCCATCGGCCACGGCGCAGGACCCGCCAAGCGCTTGGTCGCGCTCGGCTTCGCCGGCTGGGGCGCGGGCCAGCTCGAGCAGGAAATGCGCGACAACGCCTGGCTGAGCACGCCGGCCTCCACCCACATCCTGTTCGACGTCCCTGCGGAACAGCGTTGGCAGGCCGCCGCCAGCCAGCTCGGCGTGGATCTCAACCTGCTGACCTCGCAGGCCGGTCACGCGTGACGGCCCCGACAAAATCGTCGTCGGGAACGACGATGGAACGCGGGCTTGCGCCAGCTTCGCGTTCAGCGTTCCCTGAAGGGCGAGACACAGGGATGTGTCCAGCCGCGGCTCTCTGGCTGGGCTTCGACTTCGGCGAGCGACGCATCGGCGTTGCGGTCGGCCAGGCGGTGACCGGCACTGCCCGGCCGCTGGTCGTACTACCGACCAAGAACCGCGGCCAGCCGGACTGGCCGGCCATCGAGCGCGTGCTGCGCGAATGGCGCCCAGAGGGCGTGGTGGTCGGCGTGCCGCGCCGCGACGACGGCAGCGACTACCCTGTCACCCCGCAGGCCGAGCGTTTCGCGCGCCAGTTGCACGGCCGCTTCGGCCTGCGGGTCGAGACCGTCGATGAGCGCCTATCCAGCTTCGAGGCGAGCGACCGATTCGCCCGGAGCGAATCGGGGATCGCCGACAGGCGAGGCCGCCGGCCCTCCTCCATGGATGGAGGAGGCCAGCGCCTCGGCTTCGACAAGCGTGCCACCGCGGTCGACGCCGGCGCCGCCGCGGTCATCCTGGAAACCTGGTTCAGCGAACACATCTCCGCAAAAGGTAGCGATCATGCAGAATCATGACGTCGAAGCCCTGATCCAGCACATGGCGGACGCCCTGCGCCAACGCATCGACGCGGGCCAGCTGCGCGACCCGCTGATGGTGGGCATCCACACCGGCGGGGTGTGGGTGGCCGAACGCCTGCACGCCGAGCTCAGCCTGGCCGAACCGCTCGGCAAGCTCAACATCGCCTTCTACCGCGACGACTTCACCCACATCGGCCTTCACCCTCAGGTGTCCCCCTCCAACCTGCCGTTCGACGTGGAGGGGCGCGACGTGATCCTGGTCGACGATGTGCTCCAGACCGGCCGCACCATCCGTGCGGCGATGAACGAGTTGTTCGACTTCGGCCGCCCGGCGCGCGTCCTGCTGGCCGTACTGTGCGATCGCCCCGGGCGCGAGCTGCCGATCCAGGCCGACGTGGTCGGCGAACGCTTCGCGCTGGAGGCGCACGAGCAGCTCGTCCTGCACGGCCCTGAGCCCCTGCGCCTCACCATCGAACAGAAAGCCAGCGAGGAGTAACAAGTCGTGGCCGTCGTCTTCGTACGCCCCAAGATCCCGAAGCTCGCCCCCGACCCCTGGGCCATCCAGTTCGATGGCGAGGGACGGCTCAAGCACCTCCTGACCATCGAGGGCCTCGGCCCGGATTGGATCACCCGCATCCTCGACACCGCCGAGTCATTCCTCTCGGTCACCGGGCGTGAGGTGAAGAAGGTGCCGCTACTGCGAGGCCGCACGGTGGTCAACCTGTTCTTCGAATCCTCCACCCGCACCCGCACCACCTTCGAGCTCGCGGCCAAGCGCCTCTCCGCCGACGTGCTGAACCTGAACATCAGCACCTCCGCCGCGACCAAGGGCGAGTCCCTGCTCGATACCCTGCGCAACATCGAGGCCATGCAGGCCGACATGTTCGTGGTGCGGCATGACAAGTCCGGCGCGGCGCACTTCATCGCCCGCCATGTCGCCCCGCACGTGTCGGTGCTGAACGCCGGCGACGGCCGCCACGCCCACCCGACCCAGGCCCTGCTGGACGTGTTCACCATCCGCAAGCTGAAGGGCGACTTCACTCCGCTGCGCGTGGCGATCGTCGGCGACATCCTGCACTCGCGCGTGGCGCGCTCGCAGATCCACGCGCTCAACACCCTCAACACCGGCGAGGTGCGCGTGATCGCCCCGCGCACCCTGCTGCCCGCGCAGGTGGAGAAGCTCGGCGTGCGCGTGTTCCACGACATGCGCGAAGGCCTGCGCGACGTCGACGTGATCATCATGCTGCGCCTGCAGCGCGAGCGCATGGAGGGCGCCCTGCTGCCATCCGAGGACGAATTCTTCCGCCTCTACGGCCTCACCCCGGAAAAGCTCGCCTGGGCCAAGCCTGACGCCATCGTCATGCACCCGGGTCCGGCCAACCGCGGGGTGGAGATCGACTCCGAGGTCGCCGACGGGCCGCAGTCGGTCATCCTGCAGCAGGTCTCCAACGGCATCGCCGTGCGCATGGCGGTGATGAGCCTGTGCATGGGAGCGCGGGAGGAATGAGCATGACGAAAACCACCAACAATGCCTACTTCGCCCAGGGCCAGGACATGGACCACCTGCGTCCGCCCGAGGGTTGCCGCCCCGGCTACGACTGCCAGAGCTGGATCATCCGCGGCGCGCGCGTGATCGACCCGGCCAGCGGTCTGGACTCGGTCACCGACGTGTTCATCGACAAGGCCGGCATTGTCGGCGTGGGCCTGGCGCCGGCCGGCTTCGCCACCGACAACGTGCTGGACGCCGCCGGCCGCTGGCTGATTCCCGGCGCAATCGACAGCTGGGCGCGCCTGCGCGAGCCCGGCCAGGAACACAAGGCCACGGTGGAGAGCGAGGCGCGCGCCGCCACCGCCTCCGGCATCACCACCGTGTGCGTGCCGCCGGACACCGATCCCGTCATCGACACCCCGGCCGTGGTGCGCCTGATCAAGCGCCGCGCCCAGCTCGCCGGCGGCGCGCGCATCATGTCCATCGGGGCACTCACCCAGAACCTTGCCGGCAAGCGCCTGGCCGAGATGGTCGACCTCAAGGAGGCCGGCTGCGTGGCTGTGACCAACCTCCTCCAGCCGGTGGAAAACCTGGCCATCATGCGCCGCGCGCTGGAGTACGCGGCCACCTTCGGCATCCTGGTCATCGTCCAGCCGCAGGACCCGTCGCTCGCGCACAAGGGCTGCGCGCACGAGGGCGCGGTGGCGAGCCGCCTCGGCCTGCCCGGGATCCCGGTCGCGGCGGAGACCGCCGCCATGGCCCAGGTGCTGACCCTGGTGGAGGAGACTGGCGCGCGCGTGCACTTCGCCAACCTCTCCTCCGCTTCCGCCGTGCGCCTGCTGGAACGCGCCATCGACGACGGCCTGCCGGTGAGCGGCGGGGTGAGCGCGCACCAGCTGTTCCTGTCCGAGATGGACACCGACGCCTTCGATCCCAACACCCACGTCATCCCGCCGCTGCGCACCCTGCGCGACCGCGACGCGCTGCGCGAGGGCGTGGCGAGCGGGGTGATCTCGGTCATCCATTCCGACCACCAACCGCACGAGGGCGATGCCAAGGCAGCCCCTTTCCCGGAGGCCGAGCCCGGCATCTCCACCCTTGAGACCCTGCTGCCGCTGACCCTGCGCCTGGTCGAGGACGGGGTGCTGCCCCTGCACGACGCCCTGCAGCGCGTCACCTCGGGCCCCGCGCAACTGCTCGGCCTCAAGGCGGGCGGCATCGCCCCCGGCCTGCGCGCCGACCTGTGCCTGTTCGACCCCGAGGCCGCCTGGACCCTGGATGCCGACACCATGCTCAGCCGCGGCCGCAACACCCCGTTCCACGGCTGGGACTTCAACGGCCAGGTCACCCACAGCTGGGTGGCCGGCCGCCTGGTCTACCGCAGGGACGGCCAGCCCTGACCGGCCATCGCCGGGGCGATACCCCCCCCTGCCCCAACGCGACCAACGACGTAACCCGTTGATCGGCGGAGGCCACCGCGAATTTATTTCGCGGTGAGGCGAGTTGAGAAAATCCATGGATGGGTTTTTTCAGCGTTTACTTAAGGAGGACACATGGACTTCATCCAGGGCCTCATCGAAAACGTCGACTGGCAGGGCCTGAGCCTCAACGCCGGACGCTTCCTCCTCATCCTCGTGCTCGGCTGGATCGCCATGCGCGGGCTGCGCCTCGTGCTCGGGCGGGTGGAGAAGACCCTGCGGGATCGCCTGAGGCCGGCGGACCCGGTCCAAGCCGCGGAGGGCGCCAAGCGCATCGAAACCCTGATCCGCCTTCTGCGCCAGGCCAGCACCGTCGTCATCGGCGTGGTCGTGCTGCTGCTCGCCCTGCGCGAGATCGGCCTCGACATCACCCCCATCCTCGCCTCCGCCGGCATCGTCGGCCTGGCGATCGGCTTCGGCGCGCAGAACCTCGTGCGCGACGTCATCACCGGCTTCTTCATGATCCTCGAGGACCAGGTGCGAGTGGGCGACGTCGCCATCGTCAACGGCACCACGGGCGTGGTCGAACGGGTCGGCCTGCGCACCATCGTGCTGCGCGACGGCGAGGGGACCGTGCATACCTTCCCCAACGGCACCATCTCCAGCCTCGCCAACAAGACCACGGGCTGGTCGGGCTACTTGATCGACGTGGGCGTCGGCTACGGCGAGGATGTGGACCGGGTAATGGCGATCATGCGCGAGACGGGCATGAAAATGCGCGCCGACGAGCAGTTCGGCCCGCTGATGATCGAGGATGTCGAGGTGTTCGGGCTGGACAACTTCGCCGACTCGGCGCTGACCTTCAAGCTGCGCCTGAAGACCCTGCCCGGCAAGCAGGTCGAGGTCGGCCGCGAATACCGCCGCCGGCTGAAAATCGCCTTCGACCAGGCCGGGGTGGAAATACCGTACCCGCAGCGAGTGGTGCACATCACACACGACCCCGCCGACGCGGCGCCGTGCCCTCAGGCGGACTGACCGTCCTCCAGCAGCCGCTGAATCGCCGCACCCGCCAGCATCATGCCAAACAGGTTCGGCATGTAGCTGATGGTGCCGTTCACTGCCCGGGCGCGACCCGGAACGTCGCCGCCGACCGGCTCGTGCGGCAGGGCCTTGATCGGCGTCTCCCAGGAATAGACCACCGGGCTGTTGAGCGCCCCTCCGCGCTCGCGCAGGGCCTTGCGCAGCTCGCGCGCCAGCGGGCAGGTATGGGTCTGGTTGAGGCTGCTCACTCCCACCTTGCTGACGTCCAGCCGCCCCCCCGCGCCGAGGCTGGAGTAGACCGGCACGTGGTGGCGCTGGCAGGCGTGGATCAGCGCCGCCTTGCACGCAATGCTGTCGATGCAGTCGATCACGAGATCGAAGCCACCCTCGCGGATTAGCCCCTCGGCCTGCTCCTGGCGCAGGAATTCCAGGCGCGCGTTCACCCCAAGATCGGGGCGGATGTCGCGCAGGCGCTCGGCCATCGCCTCCGCCTTGCGCCGGCCGAGGGTCGAGTGCAGGGCGACCAGCTGGCGGTTGAGATTGGTCAGGTTGACCTCGTCGTGGTCGAGCAGGGTGATGCGGCCGATGCCGGCTCGCGCCACCGCCTCGGCCACCGCGCCGCCCACTCCCCCGACCCCGGCGATGAGCACGTGCTTGCCCGCAAGCCGCGCCAAGCCTTCGTCGCCAAGCAGGATGCGGGTTCTCTGGTGCATGTCAGCGGTCACGGTCGGCCTCCGGGAAGCGAAACAGGGAGGCGGCATTCTGCCACGTGATCGCCGCCATCGCCTCGGGCGTGGTGCCATGCAGGCCGGCCAGCACCGCCAGGGTGTCGATGATGAAGGCGGGCTCGTTGGGCGCCTTCCGACCGTGCGGCGGCTGGTCGGGAGCGTCGCTCTCCAGCAGCAGGCGCTCCTTCGGCAGGGCGGCCACCACGGCACGCAGGCGGGTGGCGCGCGGATGGGTGATCGCCCCGCCGATGCCGAGGTGGAAGCCGAGTGAGAGGAAACGCTCCGCCTGCTGACGACTGCCGTGGAAACCGTGCACCACCCCGCGCAGGCCGGGCAGGCGGGCGATGTGCATGGACAGCACGTCCTCGCTCCTGTGGGCATGCAGGATGACGGGCAGCTCGTGCTCGCGGGCCAGGCGCAACTGCGGCAACAGAAGGGCCTCCTGCGCCTCGCGTGCGAACCGGCCGGGGCCGAAGTCCAGGCCACACTCCCCCACCGCCACCGCCCCGCCGCGCGCGACCCATGCCGGCAGACGGGCCAGAGCGCTGGGTGGGTGCTCGAACCAGGGATGCAGACCGTAGGCCACGCCGACCCCGGAGTAACGATGCGCCAGGCGCAGCAACACCTGCCAGTCGCGCGCCTGGGCGGCCACGCCGAGAAAGGCCCGGACGCCGGCCGCATGCGCCCGTGCCAGCACGGTTCCCCGGGCGAGGACAAGGCGCATGTCGGCGATGTGACAATGGCTGTCGTAAAGGTGCATGCGAGGGTTTGTCCGGAAGGGCTTTATAGTATGGTGCACGAACTGGCACCGACTTCCCCATGAACGTCTCCACCATCCTCGGCATCCTCATCGGCCTCGCCCTGATCGGCGGCTCCATCGCCCTGACCACCGAGGACTTCTGGATGTTCATCAACCTGCCCAGCCTCATCATGGTGCTGGGCGGGACCATCGCCGCCACGCTGATCAGCTATCCGATCAGCGAGCTGCGCAACGTGTTCAAGGTATTCGGCATCGTGCTGCGCAACGAGCGGCTCTATGCGCGCCAGGACCTGGACGAATTGGTCGACGTCAGCAAGCTGATGTTCCAGGGCCAGCTGCAGAAGGCGGACGAGCGCCTGAACATGATCAAGAACCCGTTCCTGCGCACCGGCATCCAGCTGGTGCTGGATGGCTCCAGCACCGACGACATCACCAGCCTGCTGCAATGGCGCATCGCGCGCATGCGGGCGCGCGAACGGGCGGAGGCGCAGATCTTCCGCACCATGGCGGCCTTCGCCCCGGCCTTCGGCATGCTCGGCACCCTGCTCGGCCTGATCAACATGCTCTCCGGCATGGATGCCGCCGGCTTCGAACACATCGGCCAGAACATGGCGCTCGCCATGATCACCACCTTGTATGGCATCATCCTCGCCAACCTCGTGTTCAAGCCCGTGGCCCTCAAGCTCGAGCGTCGCACCGAGCAGCGCGTGATGCTGATGAACATGGTGGTCGAAGGCGTGATGATGATGCACGAGAAACGCAGCCCGGCCTTCCTGCGCGAGGCCGTGCACTCCTTCCTCGCGCAATACGAGGACGAACTGCGCGACGAGGGCCGCCCGACCGGCCTCCCCGCCCGGGCTCGCCGTGGCTGACCCCACCGCACCCCTGTCGGGCCAGGCCGCCGCAATAACAACGCCGTCGGGCTCTCGACGGCCGAACCCCATGGAGGCTTCGGCCATGGATGGCCGAAGGGACTTCGATGAGGGATCAGCGGCGTTGGGGCGCGAAGCGACACCCACAGGGCAGAAACCAGGGATGGTTTCTGCCGTCTCGGCCGCCGAGCGGACCCAGGCTGCCAGCCAGGCCCATGCGAGCGCGGACCGGGAAGGCGCCAGCGCCCGGCACGCCGCGCATTCGATCCGTCACCGCCCCTGGCTGCAGGCCTGGGATACGAGCGCGCGCGACGAAGCCGAGGACGAGCACAGCTGGCTGATGACCTTCGGCGACCTGATGTCGCTGCTGCTGGTGATGTTCGTGTTCATCGTCGCCTTCGCGAGCTTCGAGCCGGAACGCTACGCCGTCAGCCGCGAAACGCAGCCCGCCGAGGGCACGGGGCAGCCCGCCGTGCCGGTCGAGGCACCGCCCGCCGAAACGCCAAGCCCGCCGGTCGAGCCATCCCCCCCCGTACCGGCACCAACCGTGGAGCTGGATCCGGCCTTCAAGTCGCTGGGCGATGACGTCCAGGTCAGCGTGCAAAAAGGGCAGATCAACCTGCAGATCCCGGACAGCATCCTGTTCGCCGCCGGCACCGCCAACCTCGCCGAAGCGGGCCTGCTGGTCCTCGACCGCATCGCCGAGCTGCTCAAGGGCAACCGCTACGGCGTATCGATCGAAGGCCATACCGACAACACCCCGATCCGCAATATCCGCTATCCCTCCAACTGGGAGTTGTCCGCCGGGCGAGCCGCCGCCGTGCTGCGCTACTTCATCGCACGCGGCGTGCCGGCCGAGCGCATGCGCGCCATCGGCTATGCCGACACCCGCCCCGTCGCCCCGAACGACAGCCCTGCGTCACGCGCGCAGAACCGCCGCGTCGCGCTCGTGCTGCACCTCGATCCCCCGCAAGAAAGCACCGAGTCCTCGCCATGACGAGCACGAGCACCTTCGAACTGCACCCGCGCCTCGCCGCCGACACCGTCGAAGTCACCCGCCTGCCGCTCTGCCGCGTGCTGCTGATGAACGACGCGAACTACCCCTGGCTGATCCTGGTGCCGCAGCGCCCGGGCATCCGCGAGATCTTCGAGCTGGACGAGGCCGACCAGCAGCAGCTCATGCGCGAATCCACATTCGTGACCCGCGTCATGAATGATCTGTTCCGGCCCGACAAGATGAACATTGCCGCGCTGGGGAACGTGGTTCCCCAGCTTCACATCCATCACATCGCGCGCTACCGGCATGATCCGGCCTGGCCTGCCCCCGTATGGGGCCAGCGCCCGGCGCAAGCCTATGCGCCGGGCCTGGCTTCCGAAATCATGACCCGCCTGTCCACAGCCCTGCTAAAGGTTCCGCCCGGTTGGCCGACAGAAGGATGAAAAGCGCTGTCCCCGCCACCGAGCCTCCCGCAGGCTGCGAGGCCCGGGCCCATGCGGCTTGTCCAGCAAAAAACCCAATGTAAAATCAAGTTTTTGCGTTAGGCTTGGCGCCGCGACACGGTCTCTCGCCGCGCGCTCCTGGGCCTGCCTCGAGTCGCCCCGTACAAACCGACATACACGAACACAAGGAGATGAATGATGCCGGCCGCTGCGCTGATGGGTTTGAGCTTGCTTGTGATCGGGGACAGCCATCTTGCCACCCCCACCTACCTGATCGGCCCACTGCACGACCGCCTGATGGAGCAAGGCGCGCAGGTTCACTCGATTGGCGTATGCGGTGCCCATGCCTCGGACTGGCTCAAGGTCTCGCCGGGTGACTGCGGCCGCGCCGAGCGCAGCGGGGAGGCGGAGGCCGTGCGGATCAACGACGGCGCGACCACCACACCCATCAAGGAACTGATCGCCCAGGACAAGCCGGACGCGGTCGTCGTGGTGATCGGCGACACCATCGGCTCGTACAAGAACCCCGAATTCCCGAAATCCTGGGCCTACCAGCAGGTCTCCTCCCTGACCAAGGCGATCAGCGACACCGGCACGGCCTGCTACTGGGTCGGCCCGGGCTGGGGCACCGAGGGCGGGCGTTTCGGCAAGACCTATCCACGGGTCGAGGAACTCAACCAGTTCCTCAGCGAGAACGTCGCCCCCTGCACCTATATCGACTCGACCAAGTTCTCCCAACCCGGCGAGTGGAAGACCCTGGACGGCCAGCACTACCTGGGCGGTGGCTACAAGAAGTGGGCATCGGCCATCGCCGACGCCATCATCAGTCACCCGCCCAAGAAAGCCCCATGAAAAAGCTTCTGACCGGATCACTCGCACTGGGCCTCCTGGCCCAGTTTCCCGTTCATGCCGAGCCCAAGCTCTACCCGACGGGACCGGCGGAAGACGCCGCGTTCATCCGCTTCGTCGATGCGCTCGGCGGCCCGCTGGAGGTCCGCGCGGGCAAGGACGCCCGCATCGAATTGACCGCCGAGAGCAGCAGCACCAGCTGGCAGGCAGTGAAGGCCCGCGCCCCGCTCGGGGCAACCCTCAGCCATGGCGGCAAAAGCGAGGCCGTGGAAGTCTCGGTTCAGCCCAGCGAATTCGTCACGGTCGCGGCCATACCGGATGGCGCCGCGGGCTGGAAGGTCGAGCTTGGCCGGGAAAGCCCCACCGACTTCAGCGCCTTCAAGGTATCCCTCGGCCTGTTGAACCTCGCCGCGGACTGCCCCTCGGCCACGATCAAGCTCACCGGCAAGGATGTGGCCATTGTCGAGGATGTTGCGCCACGAGCCATCAAACGCCGCCAGATCAACCCGGTCGCCCTGGGCGTCGACCTTTACTGCCAGGGCAAGCGCACCGGCACCCCGATCGACCTGGGCAGCCTGCGGGCCGGAGAGCGCTGGACGCTGCTCGCGCGACCGACGAGCGAAGGCACACGCATCATGCCCATCCTCGACCGGATGCCATGAGCATGGCGCCGGCATTGTCCCCCCAAGAAGGCGCCATGAATGGTCTTCGCCTCGCTTGAGTTCCTGACGCTCTTCTTCCCGCTGTTCCTTCTCGCCTACGCCCTCAGCCCGGGGGCGTGGCGCAACCTCACCCTGCTGATCTTCAGCTGGATCTTCTATGCCTGGTGGAGCCCCTCCTTCCTGTGGGTCCTGGTGAGCGTCACGATCGTGGCCTGGGGGACCGGTCTTGCGCTGGGGCGGGCGCGACAGGCGCGCGCGCGCAAGGCCCTGGTGGCCCTGTCGATCACCGCCCTCGCCGGGCTGCTGGCGTTCTACAAGTACGCCAACCTGATCGCCGAATCGCTCATCCAGCCGCTCTTTGCGGCGCAGGAGCATGGCTTCGTCTGGGAACGGCTGATCCTGCCGATCGGCATCTCGTTCATCGTCCTGCAGGCCATCTCCTACATCGTCGATGTCTATCGGCGGACCGTCCACGTCGAGCGCGACTTCATTGCCTTCGCCGCCTACAAGGCAATGTTCTCCCAGCTGATCGCCGGCCCGATCGTGCGCTATTCGCACGTCGAGAAGGAGCTGCATGGCCGGCCCTTCGACGTCCAGCACGTCGCGGCCGGCCTGCGCTACTTCATGATCGGGCTGTCGATGAAGGTCATCATCGCAGACACCCTGGCCCCGCTGGCCGACGCCTGCTTCGCCGTGCCCCAGCCGACCATGGCCGATGCCTGGCTCGGGGCCTTCGCCTACGGCATGCAGCTGTTCTTCGACTTCGCCGGCTACAGCGCCATGGCCATCGGCATCGGCCAGATGCTCGGCTTCCGCTTCCCGGAAAACTTCAACGCACCCTACATCTCGCGCTCGATCCAGGAGTTCTGGCGCCGCTGGCACATGACCCTCGGCAGCTGGCTGCGCGACTACCTCTACATCCCTCTCGGCGGCAGCCGCGTGGCCGCCTGGCGCGTGTACCTCAACCTGATGCTGGTGATGGCGATCTCCGGCCTGTGGCACGGCGCCGACAGCCTGAACTTCCTGCTCTGGGGCCTGCTGCACGGGCTGGCGATGGTCATCCAGCGCTTCTGGGAACGGCACGGCGGCCCGAAACTGCCCGCGCTCGCGGCCTGGTCGCTGACCATGGCGTTCGTGTTCTCGGCCTGGGTCCTGTTCCGCGCCCCCGATCTCGCCACCGCCTGGGCCATGTACCAGGGACAGCTCGGCATGCATGGCTACGCACTGAGCGCCGAGGTTGCCTCCGTGCTGCGCCCCGTGCATGTCCTGACCCTGGCGCTGGCCACGGTGGCCGCCACCTGGCCGCTCTGGCGCGAACGCCTGGGCATGGCCCTGCCGATGCCGCCCCTCGCCCGTGACACGCTGGCGCTGTGGCCGGTACTGGCCATCTTCACCGCCACCGCCCTGATGGCCAGCCGCAGCGCCTCCCCCTTCCTGTACTTCCAGTTCTGAGCCAATGTCCCAGGAACTCCACAACGCCCTGATTCGCAAGCGCTGGCAGGCCTGGACCTTCATCGGCGCCTTCGGCGCGCTGCTGCTCGGCTTCGGGGCCAGCAACCTGGTCGCCTTGAGTGACGGCGGCCTGGCAAAGACCAGGGAGAACGGCTGGGACGACTTCACCGCCGGCAAGCCAATGCGCGCCCTGGCGGAGGACCTGCGCAGCACCCCTCTGGCCGAGTGGCTGGGCCAACGCCAGCGTGAGATCGGCTGGCTGGCCTTCAACGACACCGGCCCGCGCGTCCAGCAAGGCTGCCCTGGCTGGCTGTTCCTGATGGACGAGCTGAAACCGCACCGGAATGCCGCGCAAAATGCCGGGGAGCGCCTGGACATCGCGCTCAGGCTGCACGAGGCTCTGGCGGCGCGTGGCAGCAGGCTGGTCATCGCGCTGGTGCCCGACAAGACCCGGATCGAGCGCGACCACCTCTGCGACCTGCCCCGCCCGGCCGCGCTCGAGGCCCGCTATGACCAGTGGGTCCGCGGCCTTGCGGCCGCCGGCGTGACGGTGGTGGACCTCAGGGCCGCCCTTGCCCCCGTCAAGCAAAGCCAGGGCGCCGCCTTCGACCGGACCGACACCCACTGGAACCTTGCAGGGTCCCAGGCTGCGGCAAGCGCCGTGGCCGCCCAGCTCAAGGCCCTGGGCTTCGCGCCTGCTTCCCCCACCCTGATCGAGCATCATCCGACGGAAATCCGGCCACGCTGGGGCGACCTCGTTCGCCTGGCTGGCCTGGACGGGCTGCCCGAGGCCTGGCGCCCCGCCCCCGATCAGGTCGCCAGCATGCATTTTGCCGCCAGCGCCCAGGTAGCGACGGAAGTGGGCGCCGATGCCCTGTTCGGCGACACCGCCAATCAGAGGGTCGCCCTGGTCGGCACGTCGTTCTCCCGCAACGCCCACTTTGCCGACTTCCTCGCCGCAGCGCTGGCAAGCGAAGTGGGCAACCTCGCCCGCGATGGGGGCGGCTTTGCGCAATCCATGTCCGAGTTTCTTGAGCAGGAAGCGCAAAACGAGGCCCCCACCTCCTGGATCATCTGGGAAATGACCGAGCGGGTGCTGCAGGAACCGCTTCAGGATATCGATCGCGCCCTGCTGGCAAGCAGGGTGGCCTCATCCGCGCGTCACGTCGATCTCGCGCAGACACCGCCAGCCCAGGCATGCCAGACGGCGGCCGCCGGGCATGGCCCCCTTTGTGTCGAGATGGAAGGCCCGCGGGTGACCCATGCAAGCCGCTGACATATCCCAATCCCTCCAAGGCAAGACCTTATGCGCACCACTCTGACCTTCGGCTCCCTCGGCACGGCGCTGGCCTCGACGCTGCTCCTGGGCCCACAATGGGGCATCGCGCTCGGGATCCTGGTCTACATCGCCGGCAACAATGTGCTGCTCACCCGGAAAACGAACAAGCTCGAGGCCCAGTTGCACAAGAGCTTCAACGATCTTCCCGACCTCGTGAACGAACTGGTGCGGCAACGACTCCTGGAACTTGAGCTGGAGCAGGCCGCGCCATCCACCCCACCGCCCGCGAACGAGCCGCCCGCCGCGCATGCATCCGGAGAGAAGGCCGAGCCCCTGCCCGAGCTCGAACAGCGTCTGTCGGCACTGGACAGCAAGTTCGAAACCCTGGTGCACCTGCTGACCGCGCGGGAAGCCCCGGCCTCGCAGCAGCCCCCCGAGCAGCAGGCCGACGCGCCCCCGGAAACGGCTGGCGAGGCATCCCTGCCCGGCGAGCCGCAGGACGACCAGACCTCCGCCCAGACCATCGAGGCGCCGCAAGCCGCCGGCCCCAGCCCGACGGCACCGTCCGCCGACCACGCCGCGGAGCTTGCCGCCATACGCGAATTGCTGGGAAAAATGGCCATCATGCTCGCCCAGCAGGGCGAACCCGCGTCGAGCGGCAAGGAGACACACGTGGCCCCCCCCGAGGCCAGCCAGAACAGCAGCGCGCTTGCGCCGAGGCCCACCATGGATCAGCTGCGCGCCGAACTGGACAAGCTCGCCCTCGAGCTGCGCAGCGAACTCGACCGCCCCGCCATCTAAATGGGCACGGAGCGCTTCCGAGGCATTCTCGAGACCCTGCTCGCCCGCCAGGGCATGGTGTTGTGGCTGGCCGCCATCTTCGCCCTGCTCTGGCTGGCGTACCAGCCGCTCCCGCGTGACTCCCAGGCGCTGCTGGCGGGGGTATTCGTCGGCATCCTTTTCCTCATCATGTGGAGCGTGGACCGGCTCGAGACCCACCAGGCCCGCGAGATGAAATGGCTGCGCCTGATCGCCATCCTGCTGGCAGCCTACATCAGCCTCCGCTACATCTCCTGGCGCATCAACTACACGATCAGCTACCACGATCCCATGAGCACGATCGGCGCCGTGCTGCTGCTCGGTGCGGAACTCTACGGCCTGGCCATCTACCTGATCGGGGCCTTCGTCAATGCCTACCCGACCAGCCGCACCCCGCCCAGGCTCCCAGACGATCCCGACCAGCTGCCGACCGTCGACATCCTGATCCCGACCTACAACGAGGATCCGGAGCTGCTGGAGCTGACCCTGCTGGCCGCCACGCAGGTCCGCTATCCGCGCCACCGCATCAAGGTCTACCTCTGCGACGATGGCGGCACCGTCCAGCGCCGGAACCGCCCCGACATCGCCGCGCAATCCTGGGAGCGGCACCACACCCTCCAGGCGCTGTGTGAAAGGGTCGGCGCGATCTACGTGACGCGGGAGCGGAACGAGCATGCCAAGGCCGGAAATCTCAACACCGCGCTCAAGGACCACTGCCGCGGCGAACTGGTGCTGATCCTCGACGCAGACCACATCCCCACCGTGGACATCCTGGAAAACACCGTCGGCTTCTTCCTCAAGGATCCCGACCTGTTCCTGGTCCAGACGCCGCACTACTTCATCAACCCCGACCCGCTGGAGCGCAACCTGCGCACCTACGAGCAGATGCCCAGCGAGAACGAGATGTTCTACACCGTGATCCAGCACGGCCTGGACTTCTGGAATGCCTCGTTCTTCTGCGGCTCCGCGGCCGTGCTGCGCCGCAGCCACCTTGACCGCATCGGCGGGATCGCCGGCGAGACCATCACCGAGGACGCCGAGACCGCCATGGCCCTGCACGGCCAGCACGGCCTGAACAGCGTGTATTTCGGCAAGCCCATGGTCGCCGGCCTGCAGCCGGAGACGTTCTCCAGCTTCATCGTGCAGCGCACGCGCTGGGCGCAGGGCATGGTGCAGATCTTCCTGCTCAAGAATCCCTGGCGCCAGCCCAGGATGAGCATAGCCCAGCGCCTGGCCTACACCTCGTCGGTGTTCTTCTGGTTCTTCCCCTTCGCGCGCCTCATCTTCTTCATCGCGCCCTCGCTCTACCTGCTGTTCTCGCTCCAGATCGTCGACGCCTTCATCCCCCTGGACCTGGTGGCCTACGCGATTCCCCACGTCCTGGCCGCGATGATCCTGACCAACATCCTCTATGGTCGCACCCGCTGGCCGCTGATCTCGGAACTGTACGAGACCATCCAGTCGGTGCACGCGCTGCCGGCCATCATCAACGTCCTGCGCAATCCGCTCTCCCCGTCCTTTGCCGTGACCCCGAAGGGAGAGAGGCTGGAAGAGAGCTTCATCTCGCAGCTGGCCCTGCCCTTCTACGTGATGCTGGTGATCGACATCGTCTGCATCATTGCCGGCGTGATCCGGCTCTATGTCGTCCCCGAGGACCTCGGCGTCATCGTCCTGACGATGACCATCACCGTCGTCAACATGGTCTATTCGCTGGCCGCCATCGGCGTCATGCTGGAGAAGGCGCAAAAGCGCTCGGCCTACCGCATCCCGGCCCAGCTGAGCGACATCCCGGCGACGCTCATGCTCAACACGGAAGAACTCCCCGTCCGGATGATCGACCTCAGCCATGCCGGAGCCGGCATCCTGTCGAGGCAGGGGCTTCCAAGGCAGCAGAAGGTCAGGCTCAGGGTGAACATCCGGGCCTGGGACAAGAAGACGGTCGAAATCCCCGCCCGCCTGGTCAGGCACCAGTACGTACGCGCCCAGCGCTGGGAGCTCGGCCTCCTGTTCGAACCGCAGACACTCGAGGAAAAACGCGCGATCACCGCCCTGGTCTACGGCGACAGCGACCTGCACCAGACCAATCAGCGCCGCCGGCAGCACCGTATCGGCCTGATGGAGGGCCTGCTGTTCCTGATCAAGACGGCCTTCGAGCACGGATTCGGGAATTTCGTCTTCCTCACGCGGCTGTTCTCCGGCCGCCTGCTCGAGCGCCTGCAAGCCCTGTTCACATCCAAGCAAAAGGACCTGAGGAGCCCCTCATGAGACTGCCCATCCATCGGCCCTGGCGGGCCATCGCCCTCTTCATGCTGGGGCTGCCCGCGGCCCTGGCCAGCCCTTCGGAGGCACTGCAGTTCAGTCACAATGAGGGCGAGTACAGCATCCCGCTCGGCTGGCTCAATGGCGGCAACCGCGCGCCGATCGAACTGCGTGGCGCCGAGGCACGCAAGGCCGTCAGCCTCCCCGTGCCCCAGCGCCTCAAGATCGAGGACGTGAAGCTGGAGATGGTGTACACCAACTCGATCTCCATGATCCCCCGCTCGCAACTCGCGGTCACGCTGGACAACCGCGTCATCGCCCAATTGCCGGTCAAGGCCCATCAGCCCGACAACGCCGCGCGCATCGCGCTGCCGCTGGACGGATTCAGGCCCGGGTTTCGTGAAATCGGATTCCGCGCCGCCCAGCACTACACCGACGAGTGCGAGGATCCATCGGCACCGGAGCTTTACTCACAGGTGGATGCGGCCCACTCCGTCCTGCGCCTGAAGACCTCGCGCCGCCCGATCACCCCGTCCCTGGCCCGGCTGACGGACATCTTCGACCGCCGGCTTTGGCTGGAGCGCTACACCCTGGAACTGATGGTGCCGCGCGGCACCCTCGGACAGGACGAGGACATGCGACAGGCCGCCGCGCAGGTCAGCCAGTCGATCGCCGCGACCTTCGACTACCTGCCGGTTTCCGTCCGCATCAACGAACTGAACCCGCAACCGGAAAGGGCGGGCGAAGCCAGGCCGCGCTTCCCCGGCGTGCAATTGCCGGACAAGGCCTGGGACGGGGTGCTGCTGGGAACCCGCGACCAGCTGGCCCCCTTTGTCAGTCCCGACATCCTCGCCAACATCAAGGAGGGCTACATCGGGCTGTTCCAGAGCGACCAGGACCCCACCCGATCGATCCTGGTGATCAGCGGCATCACGCCCGCCCAGGTGCGCCAGGCCGCCACCATGCTGAACCTGCCCGGCGTCGCCCTGCCTGACCGTGCGGACGTCTCCGTCTCCAGGCTTCAGATGGATCAGGGATATCAGCGCACCAAGCCGCTGGAGGATGAGAAGGGCTGGACGAATTTCGCCAACCTCGGCTTCAAGACGGCCACGCTGAAGGGCATGTACCCCACCCCGGCTCGGCTCGAGTTCTGGGCCAGTCGCGAGATGCTGGATCCCGCCAAGCCGTTCATCGACCTTGAGCTCAACTTTGCCTATGGGGCCGGGTTCGACAAGAAGTCCGGCCTCAACATCATGCTCAATGGCCAGTTCATCAAGGCCCTGCCCATGCAGGACCCGCACGGGGAGCAGTTCTTCAAGTACAAGATCAAGATTCCCGCCATCAGCCTCCGGCCCGGCAGCAACGAGCTGAAATTCGTGCCCACCATGATCGGCGAGGACCTGGGCGGAACCTGCGAGCCGATCTTCACCGAAAACCTGCTGGTCTCCATCTTCGAGGATTCCCGCCTCGAGCTGCCGCCGGTGGCCGACTACATGAGCATGCCCGACCTCGGGCTACTCGCACGGACCGGCCTGCCCTACACCCGTGCCGCCGACGGCCTGGGCGTCGGCGTGATGGCCGCGGACATGGAGCCCGCCACCCTCGGCAGCGCGCTCAGCCTGATCGCCAAGCTGCGGCAGGTCAACAAGGCGCCGCTAACCTCCCTGCGCTTCCTGTCGAGCGGAGACAAGCTCGAAGACCTGGACGGATTGATCGTGGTCGGTCCCGAGCGCGCGCTACCGGAAGCGATCCGCAAGGAAATGACCGCCTTCATGCCCAATCAGCGCTGGCAGGCATTCAACGTGGGGTCGCACCTGACCACCGACGTTGGCCAGGGCATCAAGCGCTGGGTCGACCAGCCCCAGACCCCCCTCATCCAATTGACGTCCTTCGAGAAGCACGCGAGCGCGGAACTCGCCTTGAGCGACGGTCTCGGCGCCAGCGCAGCGCTGGTCCAGTACGTCTCGCCCTCGGCGGGCGTCCCGGTCACGGTACTGACCGCCGCCCAGGCCCAGTACCTCCAGGAGGGCACGCAACGTCTGGTGGAGCATTCCACCTGGGGGGCCATGGACGGCTCCGCCATGTTGTGGACGATGGACGGCGAGGCCGCAGCCAAGGCCTACCCCGCGGACAAGGTGTTCATCGGTGAAAAGTCCGCCATGAGCCCTGGCAGCCAGATGTTCTCCAGCCACCCCTGGCTGGCGATCCTGATCACGCTGGCCGTCATCCTGCTGGCGGCAACGCTGAGCTGGTGGCTGCTTCGCCAGCGCGCACGCCGACTGGATCAGGCGGCCTGATCCGGCCGCCCCTCGTCGAGGTCAACCATGAAGCCTTGGACACTGATGCTGATGAGCGGATTTCTCTGGGCGGTTTTGGGTGCGGCCCAGGCGGCATCGCTGCTGCCCGACGCCGACTGGCGGGCCTACAAGACCAGCTTCATCAGCCCTGACGGGCGGGTGATCGATACCGGCAACCGCCAGATCAGTCATTCCGAGGGCCAGGGCTACGGCATGCTGCTGGCCCTCGCCGCGGAGGACCGCGCCACGTTCGAGTCCATCTGGGGCTGGACGCAGAAGAACCTGCAGCGCGAGGACAGGCTCTTCGGCTGGCAATGGAACCCGAACAGCAACCCGCCCGTGCAGGACTGGAACAATGCCACCGATGGGGACCTGCTGATCGCCTGGGCCCTCGCGCGCGCCGGCGAGCGATGGAAACGGCCCGAGTGGGTGACCGAGGCGCGCGGCATTGCCGAACGTGTGCGAGCCACCCTCATCGCGTCCACCTCGTTCGGCCCCGTGCTCCTTCCCGCGCAGCAAGGTTTCAAGGAGGCCGAAAACCTCACGCTCAACCCTTCCTACTGGGTCTTCCCGGCCTTCAAGACGCTTGCGCGGATCGACCCCGACCCGGTCTGGCAAGCACTGCCGAAGTCCGGGCTGTCCCTGCTGGCCCTGACCCGCTACGGCCCTCACCAGCTGCCGCCGGACTGGGTGATCCTGCATGCCGATGGCCATCTCGGGCTGCCGTCCGATCCCGCCAGGCGCCGCGTGGGCTTCGAGGCGGTGAGGCTGCCCCTCTATCTCTGCTGGTCCGGAATGAAGGACCCCATCCTGATGCAGGGTTTCCTCCAGGCATGGCCGAACGACGATGCCCCCGCCTGGGTGGATCTGGCGAACGGTGACCGGGCCGCCTATCCCCTGACCCTGGCCCAGCGCGCCGTCCGTCACGTCGTGTCCGGCTGCCTGGACAAGGCAGGCGGCTCTCGGCCCCAGATCGACGCGAAGGACTACTACGGCAGCACCCTGACCCTCTTCGCCCAACTCGTCCTGACCCGCTCCGAAGCGTTGCCATGAAATATCCGGTCTATCTATCGCCGCTGATCCTCCTTCATGTCCTGCCAGCCGGGGCGGAAGTCGAGCTTGTTCCGGCGCCCTCCAACATCGAGGAAACGGCCCCGATTCACCGCTCCGGAAGCATCGAGTCGATCCAGCCCCTCCGGGAGATGCAGAAGCCCCCCGCCGTTGGCGTGGAACGGCAGCGCCCCGCTCCCCCTGCACCAGCGAGAAGCGCCCCGTCCGCCAGCGCCATCGAGTCGATCCAGCCGCGCGGGGAGACCAAACAGCCCGCCGCGCCGGAGGTGGTGAAGAAAGCCCCCCAGGCCAGGCCCGCCAAGGACAAGCCCGCCGCGACTGGGAGCAGCCCGGCGCCGTCGAGGCCCCAGCAAGAGGCCGCGGCTCACGAGCACCCTCCTTCGCAGCCCGCCCCGGCCGCCAACCAGCCGGCCGAGGGGGCGGCGCCCTCGGGCCTGGCCGATGACGCAAGCCTTGCTGCGAAGCAGGCGCGCGGGGACGAAAGCCTGAAGAAATACGACCAGGCCATGATCGCCATCGCGGAGGCCTCCAACGCCGGGCGCCAGGAGGATGCCTTGCGCATGATGAAGGAAATCTGGGACGACGCCGTGCGCCTCGAGGACTTCGGCACGATGGGCGCCATGGCCTACACCGCCATGGCCCTCAATGATGAGGCAACGGCCGTCATGGCCGCACGCAAGGCTGCCGAGTTGGTCGACGACGACGAGTTCTACGAGATCCTGGCCAACGTGCTGATTCGCTTCAACCGCCTTGAAGAGATGCAGGACGTCCTCAAGAAAATGGAGCCAAAGTCTCCCGAGCGGAAGCGGGTCCTGGCGAATTTCGCCGTCAACAAGGCCAAGGTCGCCTTTGACCAGGGCAACTATTCCGAGGCCGAGC